>NZ_VFNC01000001.1:1213498-1820247 GCF_006715395.1 Streptomyces sp. SLBN-31 | reverse complement strand
AAACCCTCACTTTGTTTTCATGCGCATCGGGGTCATCGGTACGGGGCGGATCGGCACCATCCATGCGAACACGCTGAGCCGCAATCGCGAGGTGGGGTCCCTGATCCTCACGGACGCGGATCCCGCGCGGGCCCAGGAGCTCGCGCTCCGCCTGGGGGAGACGGCGGCGCCGGGCGTGGACGAGATCTTCAAATGGGGCGTCGACGCCGTGGTGATCACCGCCTCGACCGCCGCCCACGCCGAACTGATCGGTCGGGCAGCACGCTCGGGGCTCCCGGTCTTCTGCGAGAAGCCCATCGCCCTGGATCTGCCGGGCACGCTCAACGCGATCTCCGAGGTCGAGACCGCCGGGACGATTCTTCAGATGGGGTTCCAGCGCCGCTTCGACACCGGGTACAAGGGCGCGCGGGACGCGGTGCGCTCGGGCCGGCTCGGGCGGCTGCACACCGTCCGCGCCCTCACGTCCGACCAGGCCCCTCCCCCGCCGTCGTGGCTGCCGCTGTCCGGCGGGCTGTACCGGGACACCCTGATCCACGACTTCGACATGCTGCGCTGGGTGACGGGGCGCGAGGTCGTCGACGTGTACGCGGCCGGGTCGGACGCCGGGCCGCCCATGTTCCGGGAGGCGGGCGACGTCGACACGGGCGCGGCGCTGCTGACCCTCGACGACGGCACGCTCGCGACGGTCACGGCGACGCGGTTGAACGGCGCCGGGTACGACGTCCGCATGGAGCTGGCCGGGGAGCTGGACCAGATCGTCGTCGGCCTGGACGACCGCACGCCGATCGCCTCGACGGAGCCGACCGGCCCGCCCGCCGCGGACAAACCGTGGTCGGGGTTCCTGGAGCGCTTCGGACCCGCCTACGAGGCCGAGCTGGGCGCCTTCGTCGAGGTCGTGCTCGGGCAACGGGCGAACCCGTGCGACGGACGCGAGGCACTGCAGGCCCTCAGGATCGCCGAGGCCTGCGAGATCTCCCGACGAGAACGCAGACCGGTGGTACTCGCGGAAATCCCGGGCCGGGTGGAGTCGGCGTTCCGGTGAGCGGCCGGGCACGGTGGGCAGCTTGGGGCGGTAAGCGGCTTGGTGCGGTGAGCCGCCCGGGGCGGTGGGCAGCTTGGTGCGGTGGGCAGGTTGGTGCGGTGAGCTGCCCGGGGCGGTGAGGCCCCAGGCTCGCGAACCCGCCCGGCGCACGTCGGCGCCACGGGCATCCCGTCCGGTGCGGGTCGGCCCCAGGCCCGCTGAACCACCCGGCACGGAAGGGCCCCAGGCCCGCGAAGCCGCCGGGCGCGGTAAGCAGCGTGGCGTGGTAAGCCGCCCAGCCTGGTGAGCCGCCGAGCGCGGTCGGCCGCCCGGCGCGGAAGGGCCCCAAGCCCGCCAAACCGCCCGGCGCGGGTCGGCACCACGGACATCCCGCCCGGCGCGACTCGACCCCAGGGCCGCTGAACCACCCAGCACCGAGGGGGCCCCAACCCCGCCAAACCGCCCAGCACAGAGGGCGCCCCAACCCCGCCAAACCGCCCCGCACGAGTCAGCACCACGGACATCCCGCCCGGCGCGACTCGACCCCAGGGCCGCTGAACCACCCAGCACCGAGGGCGCCCCAGGTCCGCCAAGCCCGCGGGGCGGTGCCTCGGGCGGCCTGTCTGGCGCGGGGTAGCGGCGACCGGGCTCCCCGCCCGGCGGTGACCGCGGCTACCAGCGCACCGGGAGGCTGCGGACCCCGCGCATCAGCATGCCGGGCAGCCAGTCGCCGGGTGGGCCGTCGAGGGCGAGATCGGGGGCGCGCTCCAGCAGGGTCCGGATCGCCGTGCGGGCTTCGAGGCGGGCCAGCGGGGCGCCCAGGCAGTAGTGGATGCCGTGGCCGAAGGCCAGGTGGCCGCGGGCGTCGCGGCGGAGGTCGAAGCGGTCCGGGACGGGGTAGCGCGAGGCGTCGCGGTCGGCGGCGCTCAGGCCGATCATCACGGCGTCGCCCCGCATGATCTTCGTGCCGCCGATCTCCAGGGTCTCGGCGGCGAACCGGAACGTGGCGTTCTCCACCGGGCCCTCGTACCGCAGGGTCTCCTCCACCGCCGCGTCGACAAGACTCATGTCGGCACGCAGGGCGGCGAGTTGGTCGGGGTGGTTGAGCAGGGTGTGCACGGCTCCGCTGATCAGGTTGACCGTCGTCTCGTGGCCCGCGATCAGCAGGACGAAGGCCATGCCCCGCAGTTCGCCGGGGGAGAGCCGGTCGCCGTCCTCGGCCGTCGTGCGGACGAGGTCGCTCAGCAGGTCGCCGGTCGGGCCCGCGCACCGCTTGTCCTCGATCAGCTCGGTGAGATAGGCGGCGAGCCGCGCGAAGGCGTCGTACTCGGCCTCCGGACTGCTCGGCGCCACCGCCTCCGTGGACATGCGGCGGAACTCCCCGCGGTCCATCTCCGGCACGCCCAGCAGCTCGCAGATCACCGTGATCGGCAGCGGGTACGCGAAGGAGTCCACCAGGTCGGCCCGGCCCCGCGGCAGCATCGCGTCGAGCAGTTCGTCGGTGATCTGCCGTATCCGCGGCCGCAGTTCGGCCACGCGGCGCGCGGTGAAGGCGCGGGAGACCAGGGAGCGCAGCCGGGTGTGCTGGGGCGGGTCGGTGACCAGCAGGTGCTTGCCGATGAGCTCCTCGTCGAGGAACTCCGTGCCGATCCTGCCGGCGTCCTTGGCCAGGCGCGGGTCGCCGAGCGCCGCGCGGGCCTCCTCGTAGCCGACGACGAGCCAGGTCTCGTAGTGGGCGTCGACCCCCGGCAGACGCACCCGGTGCACCGGCCCGCGCTCCCGCAGTCGCGCGTAGACCGGATGCGGATCGGTGCGGAAGCCGTCACCGAACTCCCCAAGGTCGATCACTTCCACCATGTGGCTCAAACCCGCCCTCCCCCGTCCCCCGCCGGTGGTCCCCGGTACCGGGACAACGCGCGACGGCCGGCTCTAGTGCCCGTTGTCCCCCGGTTCCTCCAGGAGGCCGGCGTCGTAGGCCAGCAGGGCGATCTGCACCCGGTTGTTGAGGTCCAGCTTGGCGAGGATGCGGGAGACGTGGGTCTTGACGGTGGCGACGCTCATGAAGAGGTCCGCGGCGATCTCCGCGTTGGACAGACCCCGGCCGACCGCGACGGCGACCTCGCGTTCGCGGTCGTTGAGCAGTGCGACGCGTTCACGCGCGCGTGCGCGTCGCGTGTCGGCGGCGTTGCCCACGGCGTGCTCCACCAGCTGGCGGGTGACGGTGGGCGACAGCACGGGGTCGCCGGTCGCGACCCGGCGCACGGCGTCGACGATCTCGGCGGGCGGGGTGTCCTTCAGGACGAACCCGGCGGCCCCCGCGCGCAGGGCGCGCAGGACCTGTTCGTCGGCGTGGAAGGTGGTCAGGACGACGACCTGCGGGGCGTCCTTGCGGGCGCGCAGCCGCTCCGTGGCCGTGAGACCGTCCACCGACGGCATCCGGATGTCCATGAGGACGACGTCGGGCCGGGTGCGGTCGACGAGCGCCTCGACCTCGGAGCCGTCGGCGGCCTCGCCGACGATCTCGATGTCGTCCGCACCGCCCATCATCAGTGACAGGCCGGCCCGCACCAGGGGGTCGTCGTCGACGAGGAGCAGTCTGATCGCAGTCATGGGCTTACGTAATCACGGTCGCGGTCATGGGTGTTGGCGCCCTTGCGTGACGATCGTCTCGACGCCCTCATCCCCAGGGCAGCCATGCCCGTACCCGGAAGCCGCCGTGCGCGTCCGCGCCGTGTTCCAGGCGTCCCCCGGTCAGGGTGGCCCGCTCCGTCAGCCCGATGAGGCCCTGCCCGGAGCCGGGGACGGGGGGCACCGCGCCCTCGGGCGCGGGGTTGCGCACGGTCACCGTCAGGCCCTCGCCGGGGGCGCCCGTCACCGTCACCGTGACCTCCGTGCCGGGAGCGTGCTTGCGGGCGTTGGTCAGGGCCTCCTGGGCGATGCGGTAGGCGGTGCGGCCGACGGAGGCCGGGACGGCCGCGGGGTCGGTGACGCGGCTGTCGAGGGTGACCTTCATGCCGGCCTCGCGGGACTCGGCGACCAGCGTGTCCAGCGCTGCGAGCGTCGGCTGGGGGCGCCCCGTCTCGTCGGGCTCGCCCGCGCGCAGTACGCCGATGATCTCGCGCAGGTCCTGCAGCGCCTCGTGCGCGCTCTCCCGGATGACACCGGCCGCCCGGGCGACCTCCTCCCGGGGTGCGTCGGGCCGGAACTCCAGGGCGCCCGCGTGCACGCTCAACAGCGTCAGCCGGTGGGCGAGTACGTCGTGCATCTCCCGGGCGATGGCCTCGCGGGCCAGTCGCTGCGCCTGCTCCGCCCGCAGCCGCGCCTCTGTCTCGGCGCGCCGGGCGCGGTCCCGCAGGCTCAGCATGAGCTGCCGCTTGGACCGTACGAACATGCCCCAGCCGATGACGGTGACGCTGAGCAGCTCGGCGAAGGCGACCGCTCCCGCGTACGGCAGGTCGGGGTCCGGGCGCATCCAGTAGAACAGCGGGACCAGCGCGAGCTGGACACCGCCGATCCAGGCGACGTACCGGAAGGGCCGGTGCACGGCGAGGGTGAAGAGAGCGATCATGGCCGCGCCGCCCGCGGTGTCCGACAGCAGGCCGACTGGGATCATCGCGACGGCCAGACTCAGCGGCCACCGTCGGCGCAGCCACACCGCCGCGCAGGCCAGCGCGCCGAGCACCTGGTCGAGGACGGCGAGGGAGTGCGCGGTGTGCGGGTCGCCGTTCAGGGTGTCGGCGGCGGCGAGGCCGATGGCCGCGGCGAGCAGGAAGCAGGTGAAGTCGACGATCCAGTCGCGGGCGGTGCGCCGGGGCCGCCCCGACCGCCCGGCGTCGGGGTCGATCTCATGGAGCAGGGCGGACGGGAAGAGCCATCTGCGCCGCACTGCGACGCCCGCCACGGCCGGCGTCGGTCTGTCGTCCCTCACGGTCTTCAAATCTACGCAGCCGCGGCCCCCGGCACCTCCCTTCACGGGCGATCGCCGACCAAAGTCGCGGCACCGCAGACTTTCGGCGCGGACGGCCGCGCGGAGGCCGTACCCGCGTCGGTCACGGCCCGCCCCGCGGCCGATGTGCGTGGGGGGTCCGCGGGGCGAGGGTCGTGCCATGAAGCAGTTGCTGGAGCTACTCGGTTTCCTCGCCCTGGTCCAGGGCGTGCTGGGTCTGGTGCACGAGTTCACCCACTGGCATGTGGGTCTCGTGCAGAGGGTCGGCTTCCTCGACCGCCACGGGGTCTACGCGAGCCTCGCCCTGGTCGTGCTGGCCTTCGCTCTGTTCGCAGCGGCGGAGAGCCGTAAGTCCGGCTGAGCGAGGGCCGCGCGCCGGGCCGGGCGCCCGGCCCGGCGCGCGGACGTCGTCAGCAGCCGAAGTCGATCAGGTCGAACGTGGCGTAGTGGTCCGAGGTGTAGTAGTCCTCCTGGTACTCCTCACCGGTGACGATGCGGCGGGCGCCGCGTGTGGACGAGCCGGGCGTCTTGACCGTGTACTCGTGGTAGTAGCCGGACGACTGGCCGGGCAGGACGCCCTCCGAGTTGCGGAAGACGGTGCCGTCCTGCGAGTACGGGTAGGGGCCGCCCGACGCGATCAGGTCGAGCGTGTCGTACGCCTGGGAGGGCAGGTCGCCGTAGCAGATGGTGCCGACCGCGGCGGACGCCGGAGTCGCCGCGACCGTGCCGCCCACGAGCAGGGCGGACAGAAGGGCGGCCGCGGCGCCGACACGGGTGGCGCGTGGGGGGAATCTCATGCCGACATGATGACGCGCGTAGACAGTGGCATGTCAATGACAACTCAGTGGATTTTCCCGTCAAGTCCGATGTGTTTTCCGCGAGTTAACGCGGGGTCGCGTGCCGCCACACGGCCCTCACAACGCGTCGGTCAGCCGTTCTCCGGCAACGCGTAGGAGCCGTACTCGGGCCGTCCGGCCGGCTCGTACGTCTGCAGGGAGACCCCGGTGGAGGTGATGCGGCCGGCCGTGTGCCGGAACGTCGTCGGAAGCGCGCCCTCCTCGAACAGGCGCAGGCCGGAGCCGAGCACCACGGGGAAGGTCAGCAGGTGGAGGGTGTCGACGAGGTCGAGCGCGAGCAGGGAGCGGACGAGGGCGCCGCTGCCGTGCACCTGGAGCTCGCTGTCGGTGCGCTCCTTGAGGGCGGTGACCTCCTTGGCCAGGTCGCCGCTCAGCACGGTGGTGCCGGCCCAGGAGGGGTCGGTGAGGGTGGACGAGGGGACGTACTTCGGCAGTGCGTTGAGCCTCGCCGCGATGGGGTCGGCCGGGTCGGTCACCTTCGGCCAGTGGCCCGCGAAGATGTCGTACGTACGGCGGCCGAGGAGGAAGGCGGCGGAGCGGTCGAAGACCTCGGTGACGAACCGGCCGAAGTCCTCGTCGCCGAAGACGAAACTCCAGCCGCCGTGCTCGAAGCCGCCCCGGGTGTCCTCCTGCGGACCGCCGGGCGCCTGGTAGACGCCGTCGAGCGTGACGAAGATCGTGGAGACGAGCTTGCCCATGACGGGTGCCTGCTTCCTGGTGATGGGTCTGTTGTCATCACCTCAGACCCCGTCGGCGCCCGCAACTCATCGCTCGCCGGCGGCCGTGGCTCATCGCGCGCGTGGAGCGGCCGGGGCTCATCCGGCGTGCGTGGAGAACAGTCCTCCGGTCGGGCCCTGCTTGTCGCCGCCCTGGGCCTTCTTCAGGGCGTTGGCCAGGCTCTCGATGGTGAGTGACTGCAGGATGACGCGGCCGCTGCCCTCCAGGGTGGCCAGCGAGAGGCCCTCGCCGCCGAAGACGGCGTTCATCATGCCCTGGCGGTTGAGGCCGCCGATGCGCTGGACGCCGTAGCGGATGCCCTCCTCGAAGGCGACGACGCAGCCCGTGTCGACCTCGATGCGGCCGCCGAAGTCGGCCGGGTTCAGGTCGATGAAGTTACCGGCGCCCGCGATGATGACCGTGCCGCGGCCGGTGAACTTCTCCAGGACGAAGCCCTCGCCGCCGCTCATGCCGGTGCGGCCGCCCTGGAAGGCGATGCCGAACTCGACGGTGGACTCGGCGGCCACGAAGGCGTCCTTCTCGGCGAACCACGCGCGCGTGCCGTCCAGCTCCAGGGCGCGCATCTCGCCGGGGAGGACGCCCGCGAAGCCGACGGTGCCCTCGCCGCCCTGCGAGGTGAAGTACTGGAACGCCAGCGACTCGCCCGCGAGCATGCGCTGGCCGGCCTGCATGGCGGTGCCCATGGCCTGGCGCAGCATGCCGCCCATGCCGCCGCCCTGCTGCTGCCCGCCCCCGCCGGACGGCCCGGAGAGGCGGGTCTCCATGGTCACGTTGGTCGTCTTGAACAGGAACTTGCCGGCCTCGCAGTACACGGTCTGGCCCGGCTGCAGGCCGACCACCGCCATCTGCATGGCGTTGCCGACGATCTCTTGCTGAAGTGTCACACCCGGAGAACGTCGGAGGGGGCGCGCGGAGTTCCGCGGCTTCGGCCGTCCGAGGTAGGTGTCCGGGGGCCGCCAGCGAGCGCGTGCGGCGGCCGCTGGGATGGACCCATGACGACTCATGCGAAGACCCACGGCACTCTGAACGGCAAGGTCGCCCTGGTCACCGGGGGCGGCCGCGGCATCGGCGCGGCGACGGCGGTGCGGCTGGCCCGGGAGGGCGCGGACGTGGCGGTGACCTATGTGAACGGCAAGGAGGCCGCCGAGGACGTCGTCCGGCGTGTGGAGGCCCTGGGGAGGCGGGCCGTGGCCCTGCGTGCGGACTCCGGGGACGCGGCGGAGGCGGCCGGGGCGGTGGAGCGCGCCGAGGAGCTGCTCGCCGGGCTGGACGTGCTGGTGAACAACGCCGGCGTGGGGGTGCTCGGGCCGCTGGAGGACCTCTCGCTCGCGGACGTGGACCGGGTGCTGGCCGTGAACGTGCGCGGGGTGTTCCTGACCTCCCAGGCGGCGGCAGCGCGGATGCGCCCGGGCGGCCGGATCATCACGATCGGTACGTGCATGACGCAGCGCGTGCCGGGTCCCGGTGGAACCCTCTACGCGACGAGCAAGGCGGCCCTCGTCGGTCTGACGAAGGCACTCGCCCGCGAGCTGGGTGCGCGGGGGATCACGGCGAACATCGTGCACCCCGGCCCGACCGACACGGACATGAACCCGGCGGACGGCCCGTACGCCGCCGCACAGGCGGCGATGACCGCGGTCGGGCGGTTCGGCACACCCGACGAGGTGGCATCGACGGTCGCCCACCTGGCCACCGCGCAGTACGTCACCGGAGCGGAGTTCGCGGTCGACGGCGGCCACGCGGCGTGAAGCGCGCGGGACACGTCGACGCCGCCGCCGAACACCGCCCCGCGTGACACACGCGTGCCCGGGGCCGACGGGACGGGTGCGCCCGGGACGCGTCAGCCGCCGCCACCCCGGGCTGTTCCGGCTCACCGTCCACGGCGGCCACCGCCACCCGACACGGGCACGGTGCACCGGAACCGGAACCCCGGTGCGCCCGGGAAGGCCGGTCGGTGGGCGCTGGTGTCGGTCAGGTGCCGAGTTGCTGGTGGCGGGTCGTCAGGCGGGTGGCGCCGTCCTCGGTGAGGGAGCCGTGCAGCCGCAGGCGGGAGATGCCGCCGTCCGGGAAGATGTCCACGCGCGCGTGCGTGCCGACGGCCCGGGACGGCAGGACGAAGCGGTGGTTGGTGTCGGGCTGGAGGCGGGTGCGCGGGAGGATCTCGGTCCAGTCGCCGTCCTCGCCGTCGCGCACCGACACCGACGCCCAGCCCGCGCTGTTGCCCTTCAGGTACGCCGTGTCGATCTCGATCGCGCGGATCTGCGACTGCGCGGCGAGCCGGTAGCGGATCCAGTCGTTGCCCCGGTCGCGGCGCCGGCGGGTCTCCCAGCCGTCGTCCATCTTGCGGGAGCGGCCCGGCTGGATGGTGTTGGTGGCCGGTGAGTAGAAGCGGTCGGAGGCGTCCTCGACCCGGCCGCCGTTCTCCAGGGCGACGACGTCGAACGTGCCGAGCGTCGTCAGCCACGCGGGGTCCGGTACGACCTCGCCGTACACGCGCAGCCGCGCGATGCCGCCGTCGGGGTGCTGGTTGACGCGCAGGTGGGTGAAGCGCTGTTCGACGGAGACGGCGAAACCGTTCGCCGCGTGGCCGCCGACGGGTGTGCGCGGCACGAGGGTCGTCCACTTCACGTCGTCCCCGAGGAGTTCCTCCGGCGACGGGGAGCCCGGCACCGAGGTCCCCTCGACGGACACCGCCTGCGGGTAGTTGCCGCGGAAGTGGGCCGTGTCGACGACGATGCCCCGGACGACGCCGGGCGCGCCGAGGCGGACCAGCGCCCAGTCGTGGTCCTCGGCCGTGGGCCACGGGTGCCCGGCGTCCGCGCCGCGTCGGCGGCGGGTCTCCCAGCCGTCCATGACCTTGCCCTTGTGCCCGAAGTGCTCGGGGTCGAACTCGGCGCGCCCGGGCACCAGCAGGTTCTCCCGCTGGGCGAAGAACTCGTCGTTGGCGGCGATGACACCGGCGCCGAGGCGGCGGTCGGCGAGGTCGGCGTACCGGGTGAAGGGGAAGTCGGCGGTGCGGTAGTCCGCGTACGGGTCACCGCCTCCGTAGGGGTTCGCGTCGCCGGTGAAACTCGGAATCGCCGTCACGGTGATCAGGGGGTCCTTTCGGGAGTCGGCCGCCGCGGGTGCGGGCGGTTCAGGGGACACGGGTCAGCAGGCGGCCCTTCGGGTCGGTGAACTGGCCGTCGGCGACGATGCGTTCGCCGCGCAGCCAGGTCGACTTCACGACGCCGTACAGGGTCCTGCCGGCGTACGCGGTGACGCGGTTGCGGTGCTGGAGGGCCGCCGGGTCCACGGTGAAGGTCTCGTCGGGGGCGAGGACCGCGAAGTCGGCGTCGCGGCCGGGGGCGATGGCGCCCTTGCGGGTGTCGAGGCCGACCAGTCGGGCCGTCCGCGAGGACATCCAGCGGACCACGTCCTCCAGGGTGTGGCCGCGCCCCCGGGCCGCCGTCCACACGGCGGACAGGCTCAGCTGGAGGCCGGAGATGCCGCCCCAGGCGGTGGCGAAGTCGTCGGTCTTCAGGTCGGCCGTGGACGGGGAGTGGTCGGTGACCACGCAGTCGATGGTGCCGTCGGCCAGCGCCTGCCACAGCACGTCCTGGTTGGCGGACTCCCGGATGGGCGGGCAGCACTTGAACTCGCTGGCGCCGTCCGGGACTTCCTCGGCGGTCAGGGTGAGGTAGTGGGGGCAGGTCTCGACGGTGACGCGGACGCCGTCCGCCTTCGCGGCGGCGATCAGCGGCAGCGCGTCGCTCGACGACAGGTGCAGCACGTGCACGCGCGCGTCGAGGCGTCTGGCCTGGTCGATCAGCTGGGCGATGGCGGTGTCCTCGGCGTCGCGCGGCCGGGAGGCGAGGAAGTCGGCGTAGCGGGGGCCGCCGTGCTGCGGGGCGGCGTCCAGGTGGTGCGGGTCCTCGGCGTGCACGATCAACAGGCCGCCGAAGGAGGCGATCTCGGCCAGCGACCGGGCGAGCCCGTCCTGGTCGAGGTGCGGGAACTCGTCCACGCCGGAGGGGGACAGGAACGCCTTGAAGCCGAAGACGCCGGCCTCGTGCAGCGGGCGCAGGTCCTTGACGTTGTCGGGCAGGGCGCCGCCCCAGAAGCCGACGTCGATGTGCGCCTTGTCGGCGGCGACCGCCTGCTTCGTGCGGAGGTGGGCGACCGTCGTGGTGGGCGGCAGGGAGTTGAGCGGCATGTCGACGAGGGTGGTGATGCCGCCGGCCGCCGCCGCGCGCGTGGCGGTCCAGAAGCCCTCCCACTCGGTGCGCCCGGGGTCGTTGACGTGCACGTGGGTGTCGACCAGACCGGGCAGCAGGACGTGGTCGCCGAGGTCCTCCAGGCGGGCGTTGGACGGCACTTCGGCGTCGTACGGCAGTACGGCCGTGATCGTGCCGCCGGCGACCGCGACGCAGGCGGCGCGCGTCCCCTCGGGCGTGATGACGCGTGTCGAGCGCAGCACCAGTTCCACGTCGGACACCCGGACCCCTTTCTGCCGCCGCCGTTACGTCCAGGAAACGGGATTTACTTCCACGTAACGGAATTCAACTTTCTGTTGAAGGAGTCTTCACTCCCGCCCCGACGCCGTCAAGGACACACTTCCCCGGAGGACTCCCGACGCCCACACTCTGGACGTTTCCATAAAGCGGAATTAGAATTCCAGCAAGCAGAACGTAGCTACGTACGAGCGGGGAGTCAACCGACTGCCGGGTAGGCTTTGGCCCCTCCCGCCAGTCCCGAAAGGAACGCGCCGTGCCGACGTCCAGCGCCAGCACCACCGACTCCGCCAAGTCCAACGGTGGCGGGGTCCAGTCCCTCGAGCGCGCCTTCGATCTGCTCGAGCGGATGGCCGACGCGGGCGGCGAGGTGGGCCTCAGCGAGCTGTCCGCGAGCAGCGGGCTGCCGCTGCCCACCATCCACCGCCTGATGCGCACCCTCGTGGTCTGCGGGTACGTCCGCCAGCAGCCGAATCGCCGGTACGCGCTCGGCCCCCGTCTGATCCGCCTCGGCGAGTCGGCCTCCCGCCTGCTCGGCACCTGGGCCCGCCCCTACCTGGCCCGCCTGGTCGAGGAGACCGGCGAGACGGCGAACATGGCCCTGCTCGACGGCGACGAGATCGTCTACGTCGCCCAGGTGCCCTCCAAGCACTCGATGCGCATGTTCACCGAGGTCGGGCGCCGGGTGCTGCCGCACTCCACGGGCGTGGGCAAGGCCCTCCTGGCGAACACCCCGGACGCGGAGGTCCGCGCGCTGCTCGCCCGCACCGGCATGCCGGCCGCGACCGACAGGACGATCACCACGCCGGAGGGCTTCCTGGCGGCCCTGGAGGACGTACGGCGCCAGGGGTACGCGATCGACGACAACGAACAGGAGGTCGGGGTGCGGTGCCTCGCGGTGTCCGTGCCCGACTCCCCCACCTCCGCCGCGATCTCCATCTCCGGTCCGGCGGGCCGGGTGACGGAGGCGGCGACGGAACGCATCGTGCCGGTGCTGCAGCAGGTGGCGGTGGAGCTGTCGCAGGCGCTGGCGAGCACCGGCGGCTGACCCGGACCAAGAAGTCCTCGGCGGACGGGACGTGACGTCCCGTCACCGCCGGGGCGGCTCCCCGAAGAGTTCCACGGCGTCGCGGACCTCCGACAGGCCGGGCGAGAGTGCGCTGACCGATCCGATGGCGCCGGCGAGCAGCAGCAACGAGCGGCGCAGCCGGGGGATCTCCGGGGCGCCGTCGATCGTCATGGCCGCGAGGGCGGCCAGTTCGTCCTCGGCGATGCAGCGGTCGGGGAACTCCGCCGGATGCGCGGCGAGTTCGCGGCGCAGCCTGGACACGGCGGACCGCAGTCCCGCCACCATCGGATCCTCGTCGCTGCCGGTCACCGGTCTCTGCCCCAAGCTCCGCAACACAGCTCTCCCCCCTCGCACGCCCTGGTACGCCGTCGTGTGATGGTGCTCCCGCCGAGCGGTCCCGTGGCCCTGGTCGGGCGCCGGGGGACGCGGGTCAGTAAACGCCACCCGGTGCGGGGCGCGCCACAGTGCGGACCGAAATTCAGCCCCTGGAAACCGGGCACTCGCCCGTGCGTCAGGTATGCAGGACGCATGACGGAGAAAGAGCGCGAAGCGGCCGGGCTGCTCCTCGCCGCCGGGGGCGGCCGACGGCTCGGCGGACGGCCCAAGGCGCTGCTGGAACACCGCGGTCGGCCGCTCGTCGAGTACGCGGTCGGCGTGCTGCGCGCGGCCGGCTGCGCCCGCGTCCACGTGGTCCTCGGGGCGCGGGCCGACGACGTGCGCCGGCGGGCGGAGCTGGGCGGGTGCGTGGTCGTGGAGAACCCGGCGTGGGAGGAGGGCATGGGGTCCTCGCTGCGGGCCGGGCTGGATTCGCTCGCCGGGACGGACGCCTCGGCCGCCCTCGTCCTCCTCGTCGACCAACCGGGGATCGGCGTGGAGGCGGTGCGGCGGGTACTCGCCGCCCAGGAGGACGACGGTTCGCTCGTGTCCGCCGCGTACGACGGGGTGCGCGGGCATCCGGTCCTGCTCGGCGCCTCGCACTGGGCCGGGATCGCCGAGAGCGCCGGCGGGGACCGAGGGGCCCGCGCCTACCTGCGGGCGCATCAGGAGGCGATCACGCTCGTCGAGTGCGGGGACGTGGCACGGCCGTACGACATCGACACGGAGGCCGATCTGATCCACCTTGAGTGAGCGGGGTGGCACCCTGCGCCACCTTTGCTCGACCCGGAGAATCTCGACATCAACAAATCATTGAAGTTCCACGATGAGGAAACTAGTATCCACTGCTCAGAAGCGCCCTGCTGCTCCCGGGGTGTTGCTCGCCGTACCCGGAACGACTGGCACCCGGTGCCACCGCTGAAGGAAGTGACAGCTCATGTCCACACCAGCGCCGTCCCCGCTGGCCATCGTCGACGCCGGGCCCCTGCCCCGGCAGGAGGAGGTCCTCACCGAGGCGGCGCTCGCCTTCGTGGCCGAGCTGCACCGGCGGTTCACGCCGCGCCGTGACGAACTCCTCGCCCGCCGCGCCGAGCGCCGCGCCGAGATCGCCCGCACCTCCACCCTCGACTTCCTGCCGGAGACCGCGGCGATCCGCGCCGCCGACTCCTGGAAGGTCGCCCCCTGCCCCGCGGCACTCGAGGACCGCCGCGTGGAGATCACCGGTCCCACCGACCGGAAGATGACCATCAACGCCCTCAACTCGGGCGCGCGGATCTGGCTCGCCGACTTCGAGGACGCCTCCGCACCGACCTGGGAGAACGTGGTCCTCGGCCAGGTCAACCTCGCCGACGCCTACACCCGCAACATCGACTTCACGGACGAGACGTCCGGCAAGTCGTACGCCCTGCGCCCGAACGAGGAGCTGGCGACGGTCGTCATGCGCCCGCGCGGCTGGCACCTGAACGAGCGGCACCTCGTCGACGCCGACGGCACCCAGGTCCCCGGCGCCCTCGTCGACTTCGGCGTGTACTTCTTCCACAACGCCCAGCGCCTGCTCGACCTCGGCAAGGGCCCGTACTTCTACCTCCCGAAGACCGAGTCGCACCTCGAGGCCCGGCTGTGGAACGAGGTGTTCGTCTTCGCACAGGACTACGTCGGCATCCCCCAGGGCACCATCCGCGCCACCGTCCTGATCGAGACGATCACGGCCGCGTACGAGATGGAGGAGATCCTCTACGAACTGCGCGACCACGCCTCCGGGTTGAACGCCGGCCGCTGGGACTACCTGTTCTCCATCGTCAAGAACTTCCGTGACGGCGGCGCCAAGTTCGTCCTGCCGGACCGCAACGCGGTCACGATGACGGCCCCGTTCATGCGGGCGTACACCGAACTCCTCGTCCGCACCTGCCACAAGCGCGGCGCGCACGCCATCGGCGGCATGGCGGCCTTCATCCCCTCGCGCCGGGACGCCGAGGTGAACAAGGTGGCCTTCGAAAAGGTCCGCGCCGACAAGGACCGCGAGGCGAACGACGGTTTCGACGGCTCCTGGGTCGCCCACCCCGACCTGGTCCCGATCGCCATGGAGTCCTTCGACAAGGTCCTCGGCGACAGGCCCAACCAGAAGGACCGGCTGCGCGAGGACGTGCACGTCGAGGCGGCCGACCTGATCGCGATCGACTCGCTGGAGGCGAAGCCGACGTACGCCGGTCTGGTCAACGCCGTCCAGGTGGGCATCCGTTACATCGAGGCCTGGCTGCGCGGTCTCGGCGCGGTCGCCATCTTCAACCTGATGGAGGACGCGGCCACGGCCGAGATCTCCCGCTCGCAGATCTGGCAGTGGATCAACGCGGGCGTCGAGTTCGAGAACGGCGAGAAGGCCACCCCCGAGCTGGCCCGCAAGGTCGCCGCCGAGGAACTGGACAACATCCGCGGCGAGATCGGCGAGGAGGCCTTCGCGGCCGGCCACTGGCAGCAGGCCCACGACCTGCTGCTGACGGTCTCCCTCGACGAGGACTACGCGGACTTCCTCACCCTGCCCGCGTACCAGCAGCTCAAGGGCTGACGTCCTCCTGCGGGACCGTGTCCGAGTGGCCCAGGGACTTCCCCGGGGCCACTCGGTCGCGTACGGCCCGCTTCACCGCCGTCGGCTCGGGAAAGCCGTGTTCGCGGCGGTCCCAGACGACCTCGTCGTCCACGCGCACGACGAACACCCCGCCCTTGCCCGGCCTCAGCGCCAGCTCCGTCAGCTCCGCCTCGAAGGTCGTCAGCAGTTCCTGCGCCAGCCAGGCGGCACGCGGCAGCCAGCGGCACTGGGTGCAGTACTCGATCTCGACCCGGCCACTCATCCGAGGTGCACCGACCAATCCTGTTCGGCCGCGGGCTTGCCGTGCAGGTCGGGGACCTGGCGGAGCCACGCGGGGCGTCCCTGCTGGTTCTTGGCCGCCCGCAGGGCCTCCTCAGCGGCGAGTTCGTCCCGGCTGGGGAAGTCGGTGGGCAGCCACTGCCGTGAGGCCCGCACGCGCGCGTGCAGGTAGCCCACGTAGGCCTCGCGGGCCTCGGCGGGCGAGGCGTGGTCGGTGAGCCATGCGTCGGGGACCTCCGCGACGACCTCGCGCAGCAGTTCCTCGGTCACCCTGGGCGCGAGCTCGGCGTCGGCGGCGCGCACGTCCGGGCCGTAGTGGCCGAGGGCGTGGTGGCGGAAGTCGTAGGCCTTGGCGGGGTCGGTGCCGTCCCAGCGGTGGTGGAAGACGAGGGCGGCGCCGTGGTCGATGAGCCACAGGCGCGGGGGCACGGTGCCCAGGGTCGGCCAGACCATCAGGTTGGAGCTGTGGACCGTGCGGTCGACGTTGACGGTCAGCGCGTCGAGCCAGACGATCCGGCCCGCCTCCAGGGGGTCCACCGGAAAGACCTTGGCGAGGTCGGGGGTGAAGTCCTTGGCGCCCGGCAGGTAGTCCATGCCGAGGTTGAGGCCGTTGCTCGCGGCATGCAGGTCGCGGACCTCCTGGTGCGGCTCGCCGTCGGCGATCGCCGGGTCGAAGTGCACGAGGACCAGTTCGGGGAAGCGCAGCCCCAGCGCGCGGGCCAGCTCACCGACGATCACCTCGGCGACCAGCGCCTTGCGCCCCTGCGCGGAGCCGGTGAACTTCACGACGTACGTGCCCAGGTCGTCGGCCTCGACGACTCCGGGCACGGAGCCGCCGGACCGCAGCGGGGTCACGTATCGAACAGCAGTCACGTCGCGCAGCACACCCGCCAGGGTATGCCAGCGCTCACCCGACCAGCGGATTCGGCAGCGGCAGGTAGCGGGCGTCCGCGCCGTCCGCGCCCGTCCAGCGCAGCAGCAGGTTGGTCTTGCCGGGCAGGGTCGGGGCTGCGAGGAGACCGGTGACCTCGGGCAGGTCGTGGCGGGCGAGTTCGCGGCGGGCTGCGGGCCAGGGGTCGAGGCCGGGCCGGCGTTCGGCCAGGGCGCCCGCGACCTCGGTGAGGTGGTTGACGACCAGGCAGTACACCAGCCGCTCCCAGCCGGCCGCCCGGGACACCTCCGGTAGCAGCTTGACGCCCTCCGCGTCCCGGAAGAGGGCCTGCACCGGGGTGCCGTCCGCGTCGACGGCGACCAGCGTGTTCTGCAGGTGGGCCTCCAGGACGACGCCGTGCTCCGAGAAGGCGGTCAGGGCCGGTGGCACGACGGCGCTCAGGTATGCCTCCCACCAGGCCGCCGGATGCTCGGCCGTGTCCAGCGGGCTGCCCGCGAAGCCCTCCACCAGGCCGGCGGCGAGCAGCGGGGTCGCGCCGGGCAGCAGATGACCGCGCAGTCCGTCGCGCACCAGGACGGCGAGTTCCTCGAAGGCGAATCCGGCGGTGCGGTAGCCGCGGTCGCCCAGCCAGGCGGCCGGGCCGCCCATCGCGGCGAACGCGGCCGTGACGGCCGTGTCGGTCCGGCGCAGTCTCAGCAGGTCGTGGCGCCACAGCCGGCGGATGTCGTTGGTGATGCGGACGTCGAGGCTGAACTTCAGGAACAGGTCGTGCGCGGGGGCGTACAGCGTGCGGATCGCGGCCGTCGGCCAGGCGTCGAAGCCGGTCGTGCCCAGCCGGAGCAGGCGGCCGTCGGCGAAGGCGGGCGCGAGGTCCACGAGGTCCAGCTGCCAGGGGTGGGCCGGCAGCATCCGGTAGCCGGGCGGCGCCTCGCCGAGCGCGTCCAGGGCCGAGGTGTCGCCCTCCTCGACGACCGTGTCCTCGCGCACGCCGAGCAGGACCAGCGGGAAGCGGGCGTGCGCCTCGGGGGCGTACGGCAGCCAGCCGGCGACCGGACCGCCGCCGCGCGCCTTGGGCGCCGGGTGGTGGGGGTGGCCGGTGATGAGGGACTGCTCGGAGCGCAGGTACGGGTCCTCGGGCACCGTCGCCCGGGCGCGGGCGGCGAGCAGCGCGGCCACGGCGTCGCGGCTGTCGATCATCTCGGCGGGCAGTTCGTGGTTGGACAGGCCGGTGTGCCGGCGCAGTTCCTCGCCGACGAGCTTGACGAGCTCGGTGTGGCCGATGCGGTGCCAGTGTCCCGTCGCGAACACCTCTGGACCGGCCGGACGCCGCTCGCCGCGTACCCGCAGCAGACGGCCGGTGCCGGGCAGCCGGTATGTGCGGGGCGCCCGGGCGTCCGGGGCCGGTGTGCCGGACACGGGCTCCGCCACCTCACGCAGCAGACAGTTGAGGAGCGGCACGGCCGCGTACGCGTCGGCGCGGTCGGCGTCGTGGCCGGCATGAGGGGGGATGAGATCCACGCGATCCACTCGTTCCCTGAAGGTCCGTTCGGGAGAAGATGATCAGTATGTACGCCGTCGCCACCTGCCCGTGACGCCCTATTCGTACCCGAGGAGCACGCCCGTGGACCGTCCCCGTCCCGCGGAGACCGAGGTCGCCGACGAGCTGGCCGTCGTACGCCCCGGCCTGCTGTCACGGTACGCGGCAGAGCTGCCCGGTGCCCGGGCGGCCGTGCTGACCCGGCTGTGGCGGGCGCTCGCGCACGAGCCGCTGCCCTGGATCGCGGGACGGGAAACCGGCCGGGAGGGCCTCACCCTGCGCCTCGGCGACGGCCGCCGGCTGCACGGGCCGGCCGCGGACCCGTACACGACGGACGCGTACGTCACCGTCGTACGACTGGACGGGACGGCGTACGACGATCCGGCGCGGCTGATGACCGACCTCGCCGTGCCGCACGGCACCGGCTTCGCGGCGGAGCTGGGGCACAGCGTGGCCTCGACGGCGCTGTCGCGGGCCGACCGGATGCCGCTCGCGCAAGAGTGGCCGACGACCGGCTGGGAGTGGGAGCAGCGGGTGGTGGACGGGCATCCGTACCACCCCAACTGCCGTTCCCGGCCCGGCTTCTCGGTCGCCGAGCAGCTGGCGTACGGGCCCGAGCACCGGCCGGTGGTGAAGCTGGGGACGGTACCGGTGCGCCCGGACGAGTGCCTGGTGACGGGGGTCTGGCCGGAGGAACTGCGGGACGCAGGGCGGCTGTTGCTTCCGGTGCATCCGTGGCAGGCGGCGCATGTGCTCAAGCGGAGCTGCGAGGGCGGGTTCGCCGCGCACCCGCTGATGTCGCTGCGCACGCTCGCCGTGCCGGGCGGGCCGCACGTCAAGACCGCTCTCACCGCCCGGCTGACGTCCTCGGTGCGGGACATCTCGGGCTACTCGGTGGGCCTGTCGGCGACGTTGTCGGCGTTCGGGGAGTCGCTGGCGGCCCGTTCGGGCGGCTTGTTGCACGTCACCCGGACGCTGGGCGCGGCGACGGCGGACTCGCCCGATCTCGCGGCCGTGCTGCGGGAGTCGCCGCAGACGTACGCGGCGACGGACAGGGGTGAGCGGGTGGTGCCGGTGGCGGCGCTGGCCACCACTGCACTGCCGTCGTCGCCGTCCTGGCTCGCCGAGTTCACCCGCCTCGCCCTCACCGTCGGCCTGCGCCTGCTGGAACTCGGTGTGGCTCTGGAGGCGCACGGTCAGAACCTGCTGGTCGTCCTCTCCGACACGGGTGCCCCGCTGCGGCTGGTCTACCGCGATCTCGCCGACATCCGCGTCAGCCCGGCACGGCTCGCCCGGCATGGTGTCCCGGTCCCGGAGTTGAGCGGACGGATCGTCACGGACGACGAGATTGCCCTGCGGCGCAAGCTGTTCGGCTCCCTGGTGGCGGGCGCCCTGGCCGGTACGGCGGGATCGGCGGCCAGGCTAGGCGCGGCACTCGAGACGGCCGTCCGCGATCTGCCGCGCACGCCCGACACCGTGGCCCTGCTCGAAGAGCCCGTCCCGGCGAAGGCGTTGACGCTGATGCGGATGTCGCCGGGGACACCCGGGGACCAGTGGACCGTGCTGCCCAACCCCCTGCGCTGACCGGTCGTTTTGGATCACGGCCCACCTGATCAATAGGATCCGCCGATGATCAGAACACAACGGCTGGCGGCGGGAGTGTGCGCCCTGCTCGCCACCTTGGCGGCCGGGCTCGCCTTCCCGGCCGCGGCGGAGGCCGGCGAACCCACGAGCGGGGCGAACGCGAAGGTCGACCTCGTCCTCGATGTCAGCGGCTCCATGCGGACCCGGGACATCGACGGCGGCACCCGGATGGCGGCGGCGAAGCAGGCGTTCAACGAGGTCCTCGACGCCACGCCCGAGGACGTCCAGCTCGGCATCCGCACGCTGGGGGCGGACTACGCGGGCAACGACCGACAGACGGGCTGCAAGGACACCGCGCAGCTGTACCCGGTCAGCACGCTGGACCGCACCGAGGCCAAGACGGCGGTGGCGACCCTCTCGCCGACCGGCTGGACGCCGATCGGCCCGGCGCTGCTGAAGGCCGCGGGCGACCTGGCCGACGGGGACGGCTCCAAGCGGATCGTGCTGATCACCGACGGCGAGGACACCTGCGCCCCGCTCGACCCGTGCGAGGTGGCCCGCGAGATAGCGGCCAAGGGCATCGGCATGACCATCGACACCCTCGGCCTGGTCCCCAGCACCAAGCTGAACAAGCAGCTCAGCTGTATCGCGGAGGCCACCGGGGGCACGTACACCTCGGTCGAGCACACCGACGAACTCACCGACAAGGTGAACCAGTTGGTCGACCGGGCGGCCGACCCCGTGGTGACGCCGGTGGCGACCGAGGGCGCCGCGCAGTGCACGAGCGCCCCGACGCTGAAGTCGGGTCTGTACACCGACCGCGAGGAGTTCGGGCAGCAGCGCTGGTACAAGGTGGACGTCGACCCGGGCAAGGAGCTGCGCGCCTCGGTGAGCGTGGCGGCGGACCGGGCCGTGAACCCGTCCTACGGTGTGCTGCTGCGGGCGGTCACGGTGCACGGCCGGGAGATCGTGCGGGGCGAGTCGGCGGGCAACGGCCGTACGGACGTGATCTCGACGGGCCTGCGCTATCCGAAGGCGGAGAGCGACGCGGACGACGCCCCCGCCGAGACGGTGTGCCTTCAGGTGACCAACTCCTTCTCGGCGGCCTCGGGCGTGAAGGCCACGCCCGGTATGCCGCTGGAGCTGACGGTGGACGTCGTCGACGGCCCCTCGAAGGCGAGCGACGTGGCCTCCTTCGGTCTCGGGCGCGGCTGGTGGCTGCTGGGAGTGCTGGTGCTGGTCGGTTTCGTCGCCGGTCTGCTGTGGGGCTGGCTGTCGCGCTGGCGGGTCGCGGTCTGGAGGACCAACTGATGCGGATCACAAGGATGCTGGGCGCGGCTGCGCTGCTGTTCGGGCTGACGGTCGCCCCGGCCGTCGCGGACTCCTCCCCCTCCCCGAGCGCCTCGGGCGACGACTCGGCGCCGACGTCGGCGGGCACGTCGTTCCGCACGGCGGCCGAGGTCGACCAGGGGCAGCGGGCCACGGCGAGTGCCTCCACGGGTGACTACCTGTACTGGTCGTTCCCCGCGGACGCCGGACAACGGCCCACGGTCGAGGCGACGGTGAAGCTGCCGGCCTCGCACGCTGCCCAGACCTGGCAGGTCGACGTCTACGACGGCCTGCGCCGCCGCCAGTCCTGCCAGTACGGTGCGCAGACGCGCACCGCCGAACAGGGCACCACCACGGTCGAGTTGGCCTGCGTGCTGCGCACGGTCCGCGCCTGGTCGGAGCCGTGGGCCAATGACCCGCTGCCGGGCACCTACTACATCCGGCTGACGGCCCTGAACCTGACGACGGGCGACCTCGGCCAACCGGTGAACGCCTCCGTGCGGGTCGGCTCCAAGGACATCGGCGGCTCGGCGGCGGTGGACGGCTCACTGGCGAAGCCGCTGGTGCCGGGCATCGCGGTGGCGTCCACGTCCGACTCGGAGGACGGCGATTCGTCGAAGGCGGCGGTGCTGTCCAGCATCGAGCCGGACGGCGGCTGGACGTCCGGCTGGTGGTCGGACCGCTGGGTGTGGACCGGGATCGGCGCGGTGCTGGCCGCGCTCGCCGGGATCGGCGGCTACACGCTGACCCGCGGTTCGGGACGGCCCTCGCGGGTGCCGCCCGGGGCCTGACGGCCCGTCGGGGAGCCCGCCGTACTTCCGGTACGGCGGGCTCTTCTCATGCGTCCCGCAGGGACTTGGCGAGGGTGCCGTCGCCGGTGACCGTGACGCGTCCGTCCCGTACCGCGTCCGGCAGGCTCAACTCCCCGCGCGCGATGGCCGCACACGTCCCGGCGTCCAGGACGAGCCGCGCGTCGGGCTCACCGGGAGCGCGGCCGTCGCCGTACACGGGGCCTACCTCGGCGCCGACGAAGAGGTGGAAGTCGCCCTCGTCCAGGCCGACTTCGACGAGACCTTCGCCCTCCAGCGCCCGCAGCAGGGGCAGCGCGAACCAGTGGGCGCGCAGCGCGTCCGTGGGCCGCCGCTCCCCCAGCTCCCGCTGCCCCCACACGCTGAGGGCCTGCAGCACGGGCAGCAACTCCCGCCCACGCGGGGTGAGTTCGTAGACGTAGGCGGCGCCGGGCGGCGGCAGCCGGCGCCTGGTCGTCAGCCCGTCGCGCTCCATGTCCTTCAGCCGTGAGGCGAGTACGTCCGTGCTCACGCCCGGCAGGTCCGCGTGCAGGTCGGTGTAGCGGCGGGGTCCGGCCAGCAGCTCCCGGACGATCAGCAGGGTCCAGCGGTCGCCGACGGCATCGAGCGCGCGGGCGGCGGAACAGTACTGGTCGTAGCTTCGGCGTCGTGACATGCGACGCAGTCTAGACATGTCATTGGACTTTCCAAGCACACACTTGGTAAAACCAAGCAACACCAGATACCGGAGGGGCGCATGGAGTTCCGGCAGTCGAACAAGCTCAGCGAGGTCTGTTACGAGATCCGCGGCCCGGTGATCGAGCACGCCAACGCACTCGAGGAGGCGGGCCACAGCGTGCTGCGCCTGAACACCGGCAACCCGGCGGTGTTCGGCTTCGAGGCGCCGGAGGAGATCCTCCAGGACATGATCCGGATGCTCCCCCAGGCACACGGCTACACCGACTCGCGCGGCGTCCTGTCCGCGCGCCGGGCGGTCGCCCAGCGCTACCAGACCCTCGGCCTGGAGGTCGACGTCGACGACGTCTTCCTCGGCAACGGCGTCTCGGAGCTGGTGTCGATGGCCGTACAGGCGCTGGTCGAGGACGGCGACGAGATCCTCATCCCCGCCCCGGACTTCCCCCTGTGGACGGCGGTCACCACCCTCGCCGGCGGCAAGGCGGTGCACTACCTCTGCGACGAACAGTCCGACTGGAACCCGGACCTGGCCGACATGGAGTCGAAGATCACGGACCGCACCAAGGCCGTGGTCATCATCAACCCCAACAACCCCACCGGCGCGGTCTACCCGAAGGAGGTCGTCGAGGGCATCCTCGACCTGGCCCGCCGACACGGCCTGATGGTGTTCGCGGACGAGATCTACGACCAGATCCTCTACGACGACGCCGTCCACCACTCCGCCGCGGCCCTCGCCCCCGACCTGGTCGTCCTCACCTTCTGCGGCCTGTCGAAGACCTACCGGGTGGCCGGCTTCCGCTCGGGCTGGCTGGTGGTGACCGGCCCGAAGCAGCACGCGAAGAACTACCTGGAGGGCCTGACCATGCTGGCCTCCATGCGCCTGTGCGCCAACGCGCCGGCCCAGTACGCCATCCAGGCCGCGCTCGGCGGCCGCCAGTCCATCCGCGAGCTGACCACACCGGGCGGCCGGCTGTACGAACAGCGCAACGTGGCCTGGGAGAAGCTCAACGAGATCCCCGGGGTGTCCTGCGTGAAGCCGAAGGGCGCGCTGTACGCGTTCCCGCGCATCGACCCCAAGGCGCACAAGATCCACGACGACGAGAAGTTCGTCCTGGACCTGTTGCTCCGGGAGAAGATCCAGGTCGTGCAGGGCACGGGCTTCAACTGGCCCGCCCCCGACCACTTCCGCATCCTCACCCTGCCCCACGCCGACGAGCTGGAGGCGGCGATCGGCCGGATCGGGCGGTTCCTCAGCGGTTATCGGCAGTAACGGCACCGCCCCGCCAACGCCCCCGCGCGCCGGTTGTCAGACCCCCGTCGTAGCCTTCGAAGCAGGTGGGAACAAGGGCCCGAGGCCGGGAGGAGCACGCCGTGACACGACCGCCGACCGCCGCGCAGCGGCGTGTCATCGACGCCGCCGATCCCGTCACCGGCCGGTTGCGGGGCACCGAGACGCAGCTGGCGGCGCTGGTGAAGCGGGGGCTCGCGTTCCGGCACCCGCGGCCGCCGCACGACCACTTCCTGACGCCGGCCGGGCACCGGATACGGGCGGCCGGGGAGGCCGGGGAGGCCGACGCGCCTGCCGAACCCGAGCCCGAGGCGCCCGCGGGCGGCGGGTTCGCCGCGCGGGTCGGGGGCGAGGAGGAGGCGCCGCAGTCCGGACCGGCCCGGGTCCGCGAGGTGCACAGCGCCTGGCAGGGGCTGCTGGAGCTGCGCCGGATGACCAACCGGGACGGCGCCACGGACCGGCCCTGCGGCTGGGAGCGCACGCATCTGGTGCGGGCGGCCGCGCTTGCCCTGGAGGCGGCCGGGCACCGTCCGGCCGGAGCGGGCCCGGAGGGCTACCGGGTGCGCGCGACACCGCAGCCGGAGGCGGTCGCCGTGTACGAGCCGGCGGAGGAGGCCCGGCGGGCCTGTGCGGCGACGCTGGAGCGGGCGGGCTGGCAGGTGGGCGAGTACGCGGAGCCGCGCACAGGAAGACGGTATCTACTGGCCTCCCCGCGCCGGGCGTGATGAACATGCCAAGATCAGGTGATCGTCACACCCGGCACGAGAGTCAGTACGCGAAGGGAACGCAGTGAGCGAGCCGTTTTCCGTCCCGGTGACCGTCCGCGGATACGAGACAGACGCACTGGGCCACCTCAACCAGAGCGTGTACCTGCAGTACGCGGAGCACGCCCGTTGGTCCATACTCCAGGCCGCCGGAGTGGGCCCCGCCGAACTGCTGGCAAAGGGGGTCGGGCCGGTTGCCCTGCGGACGACCGTCGACTACCTGCGCGAGCTGCGCGCGGGCGACGAGGTGTCGGTGACCTGCGGCTTCGAATGGGGCGAGGGCAAGACGTTCCGGATCGCGCAGACCATCACCAAGACGGACGGCACGGTCTCCGCCGAGCTGCTGTCGGTCGGCGGCCTGCTGGACCTCAAGGAGCGCAGACTGATCGCCGATCCCCGGGGGTACCTCCGGGCGTTGACGGACCGGCCGGAGCTGTTCGGCCTCTGACCCAAGCCTCCCTGGTCCGCACGTGCACATGCCCGTCGCGGGGGAAGGCGGGCGGCTCCGCAGGGAGCACCGCGGTGAGTTCGTAGCGGCATTTGCGCGCGACCGCGCAGGACGCCGTGTTGTCGGTCTGGTGCACGAGTTCGAGGCGGGCGAGACCGTCGGCGGCGAACACGGCGAACGCCCAGTCCGTCAGCGCCTCCAGGGCCCGCGGCGCGACAGCACGGCCGCGGGCGCGGGCGGCGGTCCAGTAGCCGACCTCCGCCGAAGGGGCGCCGGGGGCAGGGCGTTTGAGGACCACGTGGCCGACGGGCGCGTCCCCGTCCGTGCCGTCGGCGGCGGCCTCCGCGACGGCGAAGGCGAACCGCTCGCCCGTCTCCCAGCCACGCCGCTGCTCCCGCACCCAGCTCGCCGCGCCGTCCTCGTCCTCGACGGCGAAATTCGTCCAGCGCCGCAGGGCTTCGTCGCCCCGAAGCCCGAGCAGCGCGGGGGCGTCGGCCGCTTCCCAGGGGCGCAGCGTCAGCGCCGGAGCCGAGGAAGTGGCGGGCGCCGTCAGCAGTGCGGTGATCCTCTCCATGCGGGGAGCCTACGACGGCCCGGTCGGGGCGAGGGGCGCCCGGGGGCCGAAATCGGATGCGGCCGGCCGTGTTCGCCTGCGATGATCCGCGGTCATGTCCGCACGTCGCGTCAGGCCCAGCCGTTACATCTCCGTCGACATCGAGGCCGACGGCCCCATCCCGGGGCCGTACTCGATGCTGAGCCTCGGTGCCGCGGTCGCCGGGACGCAGGACGCCGACGGCTTCGCCGCCGCCGACCCCGAGGAGCTGACCTTCTACCGCGAACTGCGGCCGATCAGCGAGGAGTTCGTGCCGGAGGCGCTCGCCGTGAGCGGGCTCGACCGGGAGCGGCTGAGGACCGAGGGAGCCGAACCGGCCGTCGCTCTCGCCGAGTTCGGCGACTGGGTGCGTGAGGTGTGCGCCGGGGCGCAGCCCGTGATGTGCGGCTACCCGGCCCCGTACGACTGGACGTTCCTGTACTGGTACCTGATCCGGTTCACCGGCGCGAGCGCCGTCGGGCACTCGGGCTGCCTGGACATGAAGACCTTGTACGCGACGAAGGCCGGGCTGCCGCTGCGGGCGGTCGCCAAGGGGACGATGCCCCGGCAGCTGCTCTCGCGCCGGCGGCACACGCACCACGCCCTGGACGGCGCGATCGAGCAGGCCGAGTTGCTGGCCAACCTCATGAACTGGCCGGGTCCGTCCGGGTCGGCACCGGCAGCTGGTTGAAGGCGTAGTACAGGGCGAGCAGGCCGTGCGCGGCCAGGGTGAGCGGTGCCGAGACGAAGGCGAGGCCCACCGTGACCGGGTAGCCGAGGGAGCCGAGGGCGAAGCGGGCCCGGGTGGCGCGGGCCGCCGCGACGTCGACGCGGTCGTCGAAGAGGTGCCCGGTACGGGTCAGGTGCCACCACAGGGCCTGGAAGGCGAGCGCCATCGCCACCATGACCAGGCTGTAGACGGCCGCGGCGACGTGCGAGGGCGTGTCCTCGCGCAGGTACCGCGCGAGCATCGCGGTCGGCCAGGGCACCGCGGCCACCACCATCAGCACCAGCAGGTTCAGGAACATCAGCGTGCGGTCGACGTGGGCGACGTATCCGAACAGCTGGTGGTGGTTGATCCACATGATGCCGATCACCAGGAAGCTCACCACGTAGGCGGCGTAGGACGGCCACTGCGCGCCGAGGGCGTGCCACAGCCCGCCGTCCTCGCCGACCTCCGGAACCTTGATCTCCAGGATGAGCAGGGTGATGGCGATGGCGAAGACGCCGTCGCTGAAGGCCTCGACGCGGCCGGACTCATTCATGGGGGACAGCGTGCACCATCGCGGGCGCCTCCATCGGGTGTGTCACCTCCTGTGCGTCACGGCCCCTGCCGAGGTGGTTGAAGACCAGGTTCAGCGCCACCGCGGCCACACAGCCCGTCGAGATGCCCGAGTCCAGCACGATCCGCGCCGTCTCGGGGAAGGCATGGTAGAACTCCGGCGCGGTGATCGGGATGATGCCGACGGCGAGCGAGACGGCGACGATCAGGACGTTGTTGTCCTTGTCCAGGCCCGCCTTGACAAGGGTCTGGATGCCGCTGGCCGCGACCGACCCGAAGAGGACCACGCCCGCGCCGCCGAGCACCGGGCGCGGTACGACGGCGATCAGCGAGGCGGCCATCGGGCACAGCCCCATCAGGACCAGGAAGCCTCCGCCGGTGGCGACGACGTAGCGGCTGCGGATGCGGGTCATGGCGACCAGGCCGATGTTCTGGGCGAAGGCGCTGCACATGAAGCCGTTGAACAGGGGGCTGAGGGCCGAGCCGAGGGTGTCGGCGCGCAGGCCGGCGGCGATGGTCCGCTCGTCCGCGGGGCGTTCGACGATCTCGCCGAGCGCCAGCATGTCGGCGGTCGACTCGGTCATCGACACCACCATCACCACGCACAGGGACAGGATCGCGGCGAGGTGGAACTGCGGGGCGCCGAAGTGGAAGGGCGTCGGGAAGCCGATCACGTCCGCGTCCGCCACCGGGCCGAAGCCCGTGACGCCGAAGGGGATCGCGACCAAAGTGCCCGCGACCATGCCGAGCAGGACGGCGATCTGCTTGACGAAGCCCCGGGTGAAGCGGCGCAGGAGCAGTACGAGCAGGAGCGTCACGGCGGCCAGGGTCAGGTACTTGCCCGAACCGTAGTCCTCGGCACCGGGGTTGGGCCCCTGTGCCCAGCCGAAGGCGACCGGCAGCAGGGACACGCCTATCAGCGTGATGACGGTGCCGGTGACGACGGGCGGGAAGAAGCGGACCGCCTTGCAGAAGACGGGGGCGGCCAGGAATCCGAGGAGTCCGGCGACGATCACCGCACCGTAGATGATGGGCAGGGCCTCGGTCTTGTCCTTGGTGGAGGCGACGACCGCCGTCATCGGGGCCACCCCGGCGAAGGTGACACCGTTGACGAAGGGCAGCCGGGCGCCGATCTTCCATACCCCCAGCGTCTGCAGGAAGGTGGCCAGGCCGGCGGTGAACAGGCAGGCGCCGGTGAGGAAGGTGAGGTCGGTGGCGGAGAGGCCGATGGCCGCGCCGACGATCAGGGGCGGGGCGACGACTCCCGCGTACATGGCGGCCACGTGCTGCAGACCGGTGGTCGCCATCTTCAGGGCGGGGAGTTTCTCGTCGACGGGGTGGGTCCCGTCGACAGGGCAGGTGGCGGACACGGGCGGCTCCTCCGGGCGGGTAACACGTCGGCTCCGACGTGGGTTTCATGGAGGTGGTGCACGGTCGTGCGGGACCGGGGGCCCTGGTGGGCCGGGGACGGTGACCGCCCGGGGCGCACGCGTCCACGTGCGCCCCGGAGACGGCCGCCGCGGAACCCGCTGGGTCCACGGCCACCGGTCGAGGGCCGTCCCCCTCGACCGGAGATCTTCGGCTGGTTCAGCCCTGCGCGGCGATCCGCGCCAGACGCCGGGCCTGCTCGCGGGTGGAGCGGGCGATCGCGTCCTCGTCCAAGTGCAGCAGGCGGCCCTCCTCCACGATCTGCCGGCCGCCCACGAAGGAGGCGGTCACCGGGGCCGCCGCGCCGAGGACCAGCGCGGCGACCGGGTCGGCGATGGAGGCGTGGGCGAGGGTGTCCATCCGCCACAGCACCAGGTCGGCCAGCTTGCCGGGTTCCAGCGAGCCGGTCTCCGTGGCGCGGCCCAGCACCTGGGCGCCGCCGTAAGTGCCGAGGCGAAGGGCCTGGCGGGCGTTGAGGGCGGCCTCGCGGTGGGCGCCGAGGCGGTTGATGAGCAGGGCGTTGCGCAGTTCGGTGTGCAGTTCGCCGGACTCGTTGGAGGCGGTGCCGTCGACGCCGAGGCCGACGGGGACGCCGGCCGCCAGCATGTCCGGGACGCGGGCGATGCCGGCCGCCAGGCGGGCGTTCGACGAGGGACAGTGGGCGACACCGGTCTTCGTGCGGGCGAAGGCGGCGATGTCGGAGTCGTTCATGTGGACGCAGTGCGCCATCCACACGTCCTCGCCGAGCCAGCCGGTGGACTCGAAGTAGTCGGTCGGGCCCATGCCGAACAGTTCGTGGCAGAACTTCTCCTCCTCGACGGTCTCCGAGCCGTGGGTGTGCAGGCGCACGCCGAGGCGGCGGGCCAACTCGGCTCCCTCGCGCAGGAGTTCGGTGGAGACGGAGAAGGGCGAGCAGGGGGCCACGGCCACCTGGGTCATCGCGTCGAAGGAGGAGTCGTGGTGCTCCTTGACGGTCGCCTCGGTGGCGGCGAGGGCGCCTTCGAGGGTCTCGACGGCGAAGTCCGGGGGCAGGCCGCCGTCCTTCTCGCTGCGGTCCATGGAGCCGCGGGCGAGGGTGAAGCGGACGCCGGTCTCGCGGGCGGCGCGGATGATGGCGCCGGACAGGTCGCCGGAGTCCTTGGGGAAGACGTAGTGGTGGTCCATGGCGGTGGTGACGCCGCCGCGGGCCATCATCGCGAGGGAGCCCTGGGCCGCCGAGTAACACATCCGCTCGTCGATGCGCGCCCACGTCGGGTAAAGGGCGACGAGCCAGTCGAAGAGGTTGTGGTCGGTGGCCAGGCCCCGGGTGATCCACTGGTAGAAGTGGTGGTGGGTGTTGACCAGTCCGGGGGTGACCAGGTGGCCGGTGGCGTCGATACGGCGGTCGACGTTCTCCAGGCCCTCGGGGGCCCTGCCCGCGCCGAGCGTCTCGATGCGGTTGCCGGCGATGACGACGTGGCCGTGCGCGTACTCGGTGTCGTCGGCGTCGACGGTCGCGATCGCACAGTTCTCGATGACGATGCGCCGGTCTGCTGCCATGGTTCGTCCTTTGCGCTTCGGTGGAGAGGGCACGGCAGGACCCCGGAGATTTGAGTGCCGCGGCCGGTTCGGGCGACGCACCGGCCGCGGGTGCCGCATGGTGCAGTTCTTACAGGTTGGTGAGGTCCACCGGGATCTTCGGCTCGCAGCCGTCCCGGAGGACCGTCCCCTCGATCAGGCCGTAGGGCCGGTCGGCGGCGAAGTACACCTCGTTGTCGTTCTTCAGCCCGAAGGGCTCCAGGTCGACGAGGAAGTGGTGCTTGTTCGGCAGCGAGAAGCGGACCTCGTCGATCTCGCTGCGGTTGTTGATGATCCGCGAGCCCATCTGGTAGAGCGTCTGCTGCAGCGACAGGGAGTAGGTCTCGGCGAAGGCCTGGAGCATGTGCTTCCTGGTCTGCTCGTAGGACTTCTCCCAGTTGGGCGCCTTCTGCTGGTCGTCGGTCCAGTTGAACCGCCAGCGCGCCGAGACCGAGGTGGCCAGGATGCGGTCGTAGGCCTCCTTCAGTGTCGTGTACTTGTCCTTGACGTAGCCCCAGAACTCGGAGTTGGTCGAGTTCATCACCGTCAGGTCCTTCAGCCCGGATATGACCTCCCACGACGAGCCGTCGTAGGTGATCTGCGTCAGCCGTGTCTCCTGGCCCTTCCTGACGAACGAGTGCTTGACCTCGTCGGCGCCGATGAACTGCGAGTCGGCCTCGGAGGCCGCGATCCGCTCCCAGGCGTACTCCTCGATGCGGATGCGGGCCCGGTGGATGGGCGCCTGCGAGGTCACGAAGTGCCGGGCGAGGTGGATGCCGAACTGCTCGGCCGACTCGATGCCGTGCTCCTTGGCGAACGCGAACACCGTGTTCTTGGTGGTGTCGGTCGGCAGGACGTTGGCGTTGGAGCCGGAGTAGTGGACCTCGTCCATTTCGCCGGAGAGGGCGACGGAGACGTTGAGGTCCTTGATGTGGTGGGTGGCGCCGTCCCGCGTGATCTTCACGACTCGGTTCTCGGCCTTGCCGTACTGGTTCTGTCCCAGCATCACCGGGTGGGCAGGGCGGGAATTGACGGTCATTTAGCTAGCTCCCTCGGTAAACGGAGTAGCCGAACGGGTTGAGCAGCAGCGGTACGTGGTAATGCTCGCCCGGCACGACGGCGAACGTGATCGCCACCTCGGGGAAGAACACACCGGGTCCGCTGTCCCGATTCGCGGGGGCGTCCTGCTGCGCATCGGCTTGCTTCTTCTCGAAGTACGGCTCCACGGCGAAGTCGAGTCGTACGTGGGTGGTCCCCTCCGGCAGCGCCGGCAGGTCCTTGCACCGGCCGTCCGCGTCGGTCGCCGAGCCGCCGAGGTCCCGCCAGTCCGCCTCGCGCCCGCTGCGGGCGGAGAGATGGACGGCGACCGCCTCGGCGGGGCGGCCGACGCTGGTGTCCAGGATGTGGGTGGACACGGAAGCGGTGGTGCTGGTGCTCATGGGTCAGGCGTCCTCTTCGACGAGTCGTGCCAGTCGGATGCGGTTGATCTTGCCGAGCTCGGTACGGACGATCTCCCGCTCCCGCTCGGGCGGGTTGCCGAGCCGCTCCTCGATCGCGTCGCGCATCTGCTCGGCGGTGCGGCCGGTGGCGCAGATCAGGAAGACATGACCGAACTTCTCCTGGTAGGCGGGGTTCAGTTCGAGCATCCGCGCCCGGAGTTCCTCGGAGGCTCCGGCCATGCCGCGCTGTTCGCGGGCGGAGGTCGCGTCGCCGGGCCTGGGCCGGCCGATGGGTGGGTGGCCGGCCATGGCCTCTTCCAGGTCGGCCGTGGTCAGCTCGGCCATGGCGGCGTCGCCGGCGGCGTACAGGTCCTCCGCGGTGGTGTAGGGGCGGGCGGCCAGCACCCGCTTCGCCCAGGCGGTGGAGGCACACACCTCGTGGAGGGCGGCGTGGGCCGCGGGCTCCTGAAGTGCGTTGAACCGGGCCAGGCCCGGGGGCGTGGAAGTCGAAGTCACGGGAGCCTCCGTGGCCGCGAAGGGCCTTCGTGCTGAACGGGCTGCGGAACAGCTAACGCCTTGCGGCGACAAGCCGTCAACACTTTGTTGAAAATTCGGGGTGACAAACCCGTGAAGCCGATGCTCAGCCCTGCTTGTCGCGGTTGAGGTAGTTGTAGACCGTGAACCGGCTGACGCCGAGCGCGCTCGCCACGGTCTCCACGCCGTGCCGCACGGAGAAGGCGCCGCGCGCCTCGAGTATCCGTACGACCTCTTGCTTGGCCTTGCGGTCCAGGTCCGCCAGGGGCTTGCCCTGCTTGCGCTCCATGGCGGCCAGGATGTGATCGAGGGAGTCCGCGAGCTGCGGCAGGCGTACGGCGACCGCGTCGGCGCCCTCCCAAGCGAGGACGACGTCGTCCGGGCCGGCCTCGTCGGGCGGCAGCATCTCCCCGCCCATGGCGTCGACCAGCGGTTTCACGGCCGTGATGAACGGTTCGTCCCCGGTGCCGGTCACTCCCCGCCCTCCCCGATCACGTTGAGCTGCAGGGTGACACGGGTGGCGCCGGCCTCGAGGGTCTTGCGCAGCAGGGCGTCCACGGCCGTCAGTACCGCGTCGGCGCCGCCTTCCGCCGTGTTGCCGAAGGGGCCGACGTCCACCGCGTCCAGCTCGGCGGCCTCGACGACCTCTCGGGCGACGACGGCGTGCGCGGGGGCCTCGTCGAGGTCGAAGGGCTCGGTCGTGAACTCCACTTTCAATCGCACGGGCTCAACCTAACGCGCCGCACGACCTTTCGGGCAGCCCTCCCGGTCACCGCCGCCCCCCACGCAGAAAGGCCCGCAGCCGGCGCTCCGGCCAGGTGTTGATCACGTCGTCGGCGGTGAGCCAGCCGCGCTGGGCGGTGCCGATGCCGTAGCGCATGTTGGCCAGGTGCGGCACGGCGTGGGCGTCGCTGTTCACGGCGAACTTCACCCCGTACCGCCTGGCCCGCAGGATGTCCTCGTCGCGCAGGTCGAGGCGGTCCGGGTGGGCGTTGATCTCCAGGACCGTGCCGGTGCGGGCGCAGGCGGCGAAGACCGCGTCGAGGTCGGCGTCGATGCCTGGCCGTCTGCCGATGAGGCGGGTGGTGGGGTGGCCGATGACGTCGACGTACGGGTTCTCGCAGGCGCGCACGAGCCGCCGGGTCAGGGTGTCCGGGTCCTGGTTGAAGTGCGAGTGGACGGAGGCCACGCACAGGTCGAAGCCGGCGAGGAAGTCCGCGGGCCAGTCCACCCCGCCGTCCGGCCCGATGTTCAGCTCGGTGCCGTGCAGCAGCCGCATCCCGCCGTGGGCGCGGTCCAGCGCGCGCACCCGCTCGCGCTGGGCCAGCATCCGCTCGTCGGTCATGCGCTGCATGGCCATGTCGGGGCCGTGGTCGGTGATCGCGTAGTAGGCGTAGCCGCGCGCGGCGGCCGCCTCGACCATCTCCTCCAGCGGGGCGAGCCCGTCGGTGAGGTCGGTGTGGCTGTGCAGGTCGCCGCGGAGGTCGGCCTCGGTGACGAGGTCCGGCAGCTCGCCGCGCAGCCCGGCCTCGATCTCGCCGCGGTCCTCGCGCAGGGTCGGCGGGATCCACGGCAGGCCGAGCCTGGCATACACCTCCTCCTCGGCCTCGGAGACGATCTTCTCGCCGGTCTCGACGTCGAACAGCCCGTACTCGGAGAGCTTGAGCCTGTGGTGCACGGCCCGCTCGCGGGTGCGGATGTTGTGGGCCTTGGAGCCGGTGAAGTACTGCAGGGCGGCGCCCCAGGAGTCCGGCGGCACGACGCGCAGGTCGACGTTGAGCCCCTGCGTGGTGCGCACGGACGTCTTCTTCTCGCCCGTGCCGATGACCTCGCTGACGTACGGCAGCGCGGTGAACGCCCGCATGACCGGCAGGGGCCGGAGCGCGGCCGCGAGGACGTCGATGTCGCCGATGGTCTCCCGGCAGCGGCGCAGCGATCCGGCGTACGCGCAGCGCAGGCAGCCTTCCACGGCGGACAGCGCTGCGACGATGTCGGCGGCGAGGCCCGTGGCGACGTCGAGCCGGACGCGGCCGCCGGCGGACCGCAGGAGCTCGATGCCGTGGAGGATGTTCTCCTCGGTCTTCGGCCCGAAGCCCTTGAGGTCGCGCAGCCGCTCCCGGTGGATGGCGTCGGCCAGTTCGTCGACCGAGGAGATCCCCAGCTCCTCGTAGACCGCCATCGCCTTCTTCGGGCCGAGCGTGGGGATGGCGGTCAGCCGGCGGACCCCGGCGGGGATCTTCGCCCGCAGTTCCTCCACCGCCGTGACGCTGCCGTGGTCGAAGTACTCGCGGACCTTCAGGGCGATGGACTTCCCGACGTTCGGGATCTGCTGCAGGCCCTTGAGGTCGAGGGTGGCGACGTCCGCGTGGTGGCCGCCGACCGCCCGCGCGGCCTTCTCGTAGACGCGTGCCCTGAACGCGTCTCCGCCGGTGATCGAGATCAGGTCGGCGTACTCCTGGAGCAGCGCGGCGACCTCGTCGTTGGACCGGGCCACACCCCCAGAGTACTTGACAGCCCTCCCCCGCCACAGGCAGTCTTCCGTTGAGCAGAAACAAACTTCCGCATTACGGAATCACTCGACACGGAAGGGAGCGCCGACCCGCATGGGATTCGCAGAGCAGCGCTTCAACGTCAACCTGTCGATCCTCTTCACGGAACTCCCGCTCCTGGAGCGCCCCGCGGCCGCCGCCGCGGCCGGCTTCACCGCGGTCGAGCTGTGGTGGCCCTGGGTCGACTCCCCCACCCCCGAGCAGCCCGGGCTCGACGCCCTGAAGGGGGCGATCGAGGACGCGGGCGTGAAGCTCACGGGCCTGAACTTCTACGCCGGACAGCTGCCGGGGCCCGACCGCGGCGCCCTGTCGGTCCCGGGCGAGGAGTCGGAGCGGTTCCGCGCCAACATCGACGTGGCCGCCTCCTTCGCCGCCTCACTGGGCTGCCGGGCGCTCAACGCGCTGTACGGCAACCGCGTCGAGGGCGTCGACCCGGCCGAGCAGGACGCGCTGGCCCTGGAGAACCTGGTGCTCGCGGCCCGCGCGGCCGACCGCATCGGCGCGATCCTGCTGATCGAGGCCCTCAACGCGCCTGAATCGCCGCTGTATCCACTGGTGAGCGCCCCGGCCGCGGTCGGCGTCGTCGACAAGGTCAACGCGGCGACGGGGCTCGGCAACGCAAAGTTCCTCATGGACCTCTACCACCTGTCCATGAACGGCGAGGACCTGCCGGCGGTGATCGAGCGGTACGCCGCGAAGACCGGCCATGTGCAGATCGCCGACAACCCGGGCCGCGGCGCCCCGGGCACGGGCTCACTGCCCCTCGAAGACCTCCTCGACCGGCTGAAGAAGGCGGGCTACGACGGCTGGGTCGGCCTCGAGTACAAGCCGGGCGACCGCCCGAGCGCCGAGGCCTTCGACTGGCTGCCCCGCTGACCCCCGCACCGAAAGGCAGTTCCCCATGAGCAACACGCTTCCCAAGATCGCCTGGATAGGCCTCGGCATCATGGGCTCCCCCATGTCCGAGAACCTGATCAAGGCGGGTTACGACGTCACCGGCTTCACCCTGGAGCAGGACAAGCTGGACCGGCTGGCCGCGGCCGGCGGCACCGCAGCCGGCTCGATCGCCGAGGCGGTCCGCGACGCCGACGTGATCATCACGATGGTTCCCGCCTCGCCGCAGGTCGAGGCCATCTCATACGGCCCCGACGGCATCCTGGACAACGCCCGCTCCGGCGCGCTGCTGATCGACATGTCGTCCATCACCCCGCAGACCTCCGTGGACCTGGTGAAGGCCGCCGCGGACAAGGGTGTCCGCGTGCTGGACGCCCCCGTGTCGGGCGGCGAGGCCGGCGCCGTCGAGGCCGTGCTGTCCATCATGGTCGGCGGCGAGCAGGCCGACTTCGAACAGGCGAAGCCGATCTTCGAGGCGCTGGGCAGGACGATCATGCTGTGCGGTCCGCACGGCTCGGGCCAGACCGTGAAGGCGGCCAACCAGCTGATCGTCGCCGTGAACATCCAGGCGTGCGCCGAGGCCGTCGTGTTCCTGGAGAAGTCCGGGGTGGACCTGAAGGCCGCGCTGGACGTGCTCAACGGGGGCCTGGCGGGCTCGACCGTACTGACGCGCAAGAAGGACAACTTCCTCCAGCGCGACTTCAGGCCCGGTTTCCGCATCGACCTGCACCACAAGGACATGGGCATCGTCACCGACGCCGCCCGCAACGTCGGCGCCGCCCTGCCCGTCGGTGCCGTGGTCGCCCAGCTGGTCGCCTCCCTGCGTGCGCAGGGCGACGGCGGCCTGGACCACTCCTCGCTCCTGCGGGCCGTCGAGCGGCTCTCCGGCGCCCAGGTCTGACCCAGGGCGTCACCGAAGCTTCCGGGCGGCGCCGCCGCCGACATCTGTCCTGTCGCGCCCAGGCGGGGGCGCCGCCCGGAATCCACCAATGCAGGAAGCGGGTCCACGCCCTGCGCGAGGACCGGCGACAGACAGCCCGCGACCGCCGGACGGCCCGGATGAGGGGTGGCCGGCCGGCGGCGCGCGGGCGAGGCAAGGACCGCGGCGGTGTGCGAGCCAGTGCGGTGGTGAAGGTCCCGGGGCCTCCTTCTTCGACCTGAGGGGAGGAGCGCCCGGTTCCGTCGCCTCCGCCGCGGTCCCTGCCCTTTTCTGGTGGAACCGGACTCCGTCCGGCGGCGCGAACGTTCTGTCGCGCTCAGCCTCGCGCCCCCGGACGGCCACAAGCGAATACCTCACCGGCCGGGAGGCGCCGGATGCGGGACGTCCCGCATCCGGCGCCTCCCGGCTTTCCGGGTGCGGAGCGGCGCCTTGCGGGCCGCCGTGGGCCCCCGCCCACCTCCGCCGGTTCCGCGCCGACCATTTCCAGGCACCGTGCAGAGCAGGTGCCCGAGCCGGGCGGGAGACGCGGCGGGGCCGTCAGGTCGCGAGTCTCAGCACGTCCGCCAGGCCGCGCTCGCCGGTGCGGTGTTCCGCCGGGAGTATGTAGGTGCGCAGACCGCAGGCGGCGGCACTGCCGTCGCGGACCGGGTTGTCGCCGACCATGAGGGTGGCGCGGGGGTCGACCCCGAGGTCGGCGCAGGCCTTGAGGAACAGCTCCGGGTCGGGTTTTTCGCGGCCCTGCTCGTAGGAGATGACGCAGGTGTCGATCAAGGCGTCGAGCCCGTAGTGGGCGAGGTGGGTGCGCAGGTCCCAGGCGAAGTCGCTGACGATGCCGACGCGCAGGCCGCGTCCGCGCAGGGCGCGCAGGACCGGTTCGGTGTCGGGATAGGGGAGCCAGGCGTCCGGCGCGGTGAGTTCCCGGTAGGCCGCCTCCTCCGCGCCGCGCAAGAAGGCGACCTGCTCCCACCATCCCCGCATGGCGCCTCGGTGCCGCTCCGCGGAGAGGTCGCGGCCTTCCTGCAGGGCGACGACGGAGGGCAGCCGGAAGGCGGTGCGCAACCGATCGGAGATCTCGGCCACCGCGCCGGGCTCGTCGAGTACGGCGAGGCGGCCCGTGGCGGCACCGACCCGGCGCAGCCACGTCTCCAGGTCGATCATCTGGAAGATCGTGTTGCTGAAGTCGAGCAGGACGGCCTGGACCGGAGGCACGGGAGCGGCCATCTCGGCCTCGGTGAGGCGGTGGACGCTCGGAGTTTCGAACAGCGTGTGGTTCACGGGGTGGACTCTTCGGGTTCGATCGAGGCGACTTCGACCCTCTCGACGGGGACTCCGAGATCGCGTATGGCCGCGATCTCCGCGTCGGGAGTGCCGGTGTCGGTGACGACGGTGTGGTAGTCGGCGACGGTGCCGTACGCGTACGTGGCGGTCTTGCCGAACTTGGAATGGTCGGCCAGGAGCAGCGCCTGTTCGGCTGAGGCGAGCATGGCCAGCTTCACCTCGACGTAGTCGCTCAGGGGGTGGAACAGCCGCCCCTCCAGGACGGCGGTGGCGGACATCAGGGCGAGGTCGGCGCGGAGTTGGGACAGGGCGCGGGTGACGGTGGGACCGGTGCAGGAGTTGAAGTCGCCGCGGTAGTGGCCCCCCAGCAGGGTGACCCTCACGCCGGGCGCGGACCCGAGGCGCTGCGCGAGGCCGACGGAATTGGTGACCACGTGCAGCTGGTCCAGCCGGGCCAGTGCCGGGACCAGGGGGAACAGGGTGGTCGAGTCGTCCATGAGCACCGTGCTGCCCGACCTGATCCGGGCAGTCACGGCGGCGCACAGCGCGTTCTTGGCGGCGAGGGCGCTGTTCTCACGGAAGCGGGTGGCGGTCTCCATGGTGAGGGCGGGGAAGGCGACGGCCCTGCCGCGTTCCTTGCGCAGCAGATGGCGCCCGGCGAGGTCGTCCAGATCCCGGTGCATGGTCATCAGGCTGACGTCGAAGTGCCGGGCCAGGTCGTCGATGCGGGTCTCGCCGTGGTCGGCGACGTACCCCAGCACGGCTTGTCGCCGCTCCTCGACGGCGGCCTGTGACAGTCGCGTTCTGGCGGTCACGGCGCCCCTCCTCCCGTTTCGCTCCGGTCTCGCAGTTTCCCACAAGGGCCGGTGAAGGCCCGACCGTCCGTCCTCCGGACCTACACACCTCCCACGGTGACCAGCACCTTGACCTGCTCGGGGTCGACGGACGCGGCGAAGGCCTTGGCGGCCTCCTCCATGGGGTAGGTGGCGGTGACGATCTCGGCGGTGTCGATGGCACCGGAGGTGATCAGGGACATGGCGGTGCGGTAGTCCTCGCCGGTGTACATCAGGGTGCCTTCGATGCGGATCTCCCGGTCCTGGATCAGGTCGAGGCGCACGGGGGTGGTCCCTGCGGCTCCGACTCCGACGACGATGATCGCGCCGCCCTTGGTGACCAGGTCGGTGGCCTGGGCGATGGACTGCTCGCGCGCCACGCAGTCGAAGACCACGTCGACCGGTCCACCGAGTACATGACAGGCCTGGTCGGCGAGATCGGCGGAGTCGGCGGGCAGGACCACGTCGGCGCCGAGGCGCAGGGCGCGATCCCGCTTGCCCGGCAGCAGATCGGTGACGGCGATCTTGGCGGCGCCCGCGTGCCGGGCGGCGGCGAGGACCAGCAGGCCGATAGGGCCGGCGCCGAGGACGACGACCGTGCGGCCGGTGAGGTCACCGGCCTTGGCGACGGCGTGCACCGGTGTGGCCAGGGGCTCGACGAGAGCGGCCTCGATGTCGGTCATGCCGTCGGGGACGCGGTGGACGCGGTCGGCCGGGATGGTGAAGAGGTCGGTCATGGCGCCGGCCGTCTGGCAGCCGAACACCTTCAGCTCCTGGCAGATGTTGTAGCGGCCGGAACGGCACTGGGCGCACCGGCCGCAGTACAGGTTGGGTTCGATGAGCACCCGGTCGCCGGGCGCGAAGTCCTCTGCACCCTTGCCTGCCGCGGCAACGACGCCGACCGCCTCGTGACCGGGGCGGTAGGGCAGGTCGATGAAGGGATGGTGGCCGGCCGCCGCATGGGTGTCGGAGCCGCACACGCCGACGACCGTGGTGCGTACGAGGAGTTCGCCGTCCCCGGGGACGGGGGCGGGCACCAGCTCGAGGGTGATGTCGTCGAGGGAGCGGACGAGAACGCGGCGGATCTGCTCGGTCATGGTGGCGGGTTCCGTTCGGTGGGGGGCGTTCACGACGCGACGAGGCCGGGCCGGACCTGGATCTTGCGGCCGATGCCCGCCCCGGGCCGGGTGATGACGGCTGCTTTCACTTCACGGCTCCCAGGGACAGGCCGCGGACGAGCTTGTCCTGGGCGGCGAAACCGGCGATGAGCACGGGCAGGGAGACGAGGGTGGCGGCGGCGCAGAGCCGGGCGAGGAAGAGGCCTTCGCTGGTGATGAAGCCGACCAGGAAGACCGGTGCGGTGGAGGCGTTGGTCGCGGTGAGGTTGACCGCGAACATGAACTCGTTCCAGCTGAAGATGAAGCAGATCAGCGCGGTGGCGGCGAGTCCGGGCATGGCGACGGGGGCGACGATCCGCCACAGCACGGTGAGCAGGTTGGCGCCGTCGACTTCGGCGGCCTCCAGGATCTCCTTGGGGACCTCGGCGAGGAAGGAGCGCATCATCCACACCGCGATGGGGAGGTTCATGGCGGTGTAGAGGACGATCAGTGTCCAGACGTTGTCGAGCATCCCGGCGTCCTTGACGATCAGGTACACCGGCAGCAGGGCCGCGATGGCCGGCAGGAACTTGGTGGACAGAAAGAAGAACATCACGTCCGTCCACTTGCGCACCGGCTTGATGGACAGCGCGTAGGCCGTCGGCACCGCCAGGGCGAGCACCAGGATCGTGGAGATGATGCTGGCCATGGCCGAGTTGAGCAGGAACGGCGTGATGTCCCGGCTGAACAGCAGCTTGTACTGGTCCAAGGTGAGCGGCGCGAACGGAGTCGGCGGGTTGGTCGCCGCGTCCGCCTCCCGGTGGAAGGAGGTGAGCACCATCCAGGCCACCGGTGCGAAGAACGCCAGCGTGGCCAGCCAGGCGACGAACGTCCACAGCGGGGAGAGCCGGGGGGCGCCGCCATGGTCGTCCTTGCGGCGCAGGATCTTCTTGAACCTCGCCCCGGGGGCGGCGACTGCCGTGTGAGCGGTCATCGGGACACCTCCTCGCGGAACAGCGACGCGATGGTGCGCAGCGCGAAGGTCGCGATCACGATCGAGCCGAGGACGACGACCACGCCGGCGGCGGCCGCCTGGCCGTACTCGTACTTGCGGAACATGGTCAGGTAGATCTCGTAGGGCAGGTTGGTGGTCTGGGAACCGGGGCCGCCCTGGGTGATCGTGTAGACCGCGTCGAAGGTCTGCACGACGTAGATGGTGCCGAGCAGGACGCCCAGTTCGATGTACTGGCGCAGGTGCGGCAGCGTGATGTGGCGGAAGGTCTGCAGCGCCGACGCCCCGTCCATGCGGGCCGCTTCGAGCACGTCACCGGGTTGGGCCTGCAGACCCGCCAGCAGGATCAGCATCATGAACGGTGTCCACTGCCAGACCAGGGAGATGACGACGGCGGGCATGGGATACGACGAAACCCAGTCGACCGTGGGGCCGTTGGCGGCTCCGAACAGTCGCCATACGGCGTTCAGGGTGCCGTTGAGCAGGCCGTAGTCGGGGTTGTAGATCGCGTGCTTCCACAGCAGTGCCGCCGCGACCGGCATGACCAGGAACGGAGCGATGAGCATCGTCCGCGCCAGGCCCCGGCCGAGGAACCGCCGGTCCAGCAGCATGGCCAGACCGAGGCCCAGGACGACGCTGATGAGCACCACCGACGCGGTGAGGACGACGGTGTTGAGGACCGCGGTGCGCAGCCGCTCGTCGGTGAAGACGAACTTGAAGTTGGACAGGCCGACGAAGTGCCTCTCGCCCGGCTTGAGGATGTTCCACTGAAGGGTGGAGATCACCAGCGTGGCCACGAAGGGCAGTTGGGTCACGATGATCGTGAAGATCAGCGCCGGCAGCAGCGGGATGCGGCGCTTCCACGCGCCGGCACGCGGGGATGTGCGTGGGCGGACGGGTGGCGATGCTGTCTTGGGTGGGGCGGTGAGCGTGGTCATGGATGGTTCCTCCGCCGATGACGGCCGGGGTGGGGGAAGCGGTGCCCGGCCGACGCGAGGGCCGGCCGGGCGATGAAGGTCACTTCTGGTAGTTCTTGGCGACGTCCGCGGCGAGCTTCTGGCCGTCGTTCAGGGCCTTGTCCACGCTGGTCTTGCCGGCGATGGCGGCGGAGATCTCCTGGGTGACCTTCGTGCCCAGGTCCTGGAACTCCGGGATGGCCACGTACTGGACGCCGACCGTCGGGCGCGGCTGGGTGCCCGGGTTGGCCGGGTCGGCACCCTCGATCGACTTCAGCGTGATGTCACCGAACGACCCGGCGGCCTTCTGGTACTGCGGAATGGCGTACGTGCTGGCCCGCTTGCCGGAGGGGACCCGGGCCCAGCCGAGCTTGTCGCCGACCAGGCTCTCGTACTTCTTGCTGGATGCCCACAGCATGAACTTCGCCGCGGCATCCGCGTTCTTGGTGGTCTTGGGCATCGCCCACGCCCAGGCCCACAGCCAGCCACTGCTCTTGGTCTGAACGGTCGGAGCATAGGCGTAACCCACGTGACCGGCGATCTTGCTGGAGGCGGGGTCTTCCAGCGAACCGGCGGCGCTGGTCGCGTCGTACCACATGGCGACCTTCTTCTGGCTCATGGCGTTGAGGCACTCGGTGAAGCCGGACTGCGCCGCACCGGCCTCACCGTGCTTCTTGACCAGGTCCACGTAGAAGTTGGTGGCCTTCCTGAACGCGGGGCTGTCGACCTGCGCCTTCCAGTCCTTGGTGAACCAGGTGCCGCCGAAGGTGTTGACCACGGACGTCAGCGGCGCGCCGAGTTCGCCCCAACCGGCCAGACCGCGCAGGCAGATGCCCCGCATGCCGGGCTCGGCGCCGTCGACCTTGGCCGCGATGTCGGCGATCTGCTGCCAGGTGGGATGCTCGGGCACCGTGACGCCCTTCGCCTTCATGACGTCCTTGTTGTACATGAGCATGGACGACTCGCCGTAGAACGGCAGGGCGTACAGCTTGCCGTCGGCGCCGGACAGTGACTGCACCATGGGCTTGAGCAGGTCGGCCTTGTCGAAGGCCGTGTCCTTGTCGGCGTAGGAGCCCAGTTCGTGCAGCCAGCCGTTCTTGGTCCAGATCGGTACCTCATAGGCGCCGATGGTGGCGACGTCGTACTGGCCGGCCTGGGTGGCGATGTCCTGGGTGACCTTGTCGCGCAGCTCGTTCTCCGGCAGGACCGTGAAGTTCACCTTGATACCGGTGTCCTTGGTGAACGTGCTCTTGGTCAGCTTGGCGATGTCCTCCATCTGCGGGTTGCCGACCATCAGGACGTTGATGCGCTTGCCGCCGCCACCGGAGGAACCGCCGGCTCCCGCTCCGGAACAGGCCGTGGCTAGCAGGGCGGTGGCGGCGGCGCCGGCGATGAGGGCGTATCTGGTCGATGGCATGAGGGGGACCTCTCGTGCGGGTGGGTCGGGGATACGGCGTGGGGGGATCCCTTGGCGGCGCCGCTCGTCGCCCGGACGGCCGCTTGGCAGGATGCGTCGGGGCGTCGACTGAGATCAGCCGGGGAGTGATGTGCCTGCGGCCTGGGGTGTCGGCCGCGATGTCGATGACCGAATTATTAGCAGAGTACTGCCCCGTTGTTAACACATCTTGCGAGAAAAGTTTCCCGAATCTATCGTCCAGGCGCCACTCACAGGGCCGGGGCGTCCTGGTTCCGCTCGACGCGGGAGCGGGCGATGCCTTCACCTCGGGGGCACTCGCCTCGGCGCACGACACCGGACGGCTCAGCCGCGACGGCATCGGTGATCTTCGGGTCGGCGAGCACACACCGCCGCCCGGGTCAGGCAGCCCGTCGCGAGGCGGTGCGGATGGCCAGCCAGGCCACGACCGAGGTCCCGTGACTGTCGTGCCGCAGGTCGACGCAGGCGGCAAGGGCATGGACGATGTCGAGACCACGGCCGCACTCGTCCGGCTCACCGCCCACGGACGGTGAGCGAGACGGCGAGGGCTCCCCGTGATCGCTGACGACGATGCACAGCGCCTCCGGGCCATGGATCATGCACAGCGACATCTCGCTGCGTCCATGAGTGGCCGCGTTCGCACCCAGTTCTCCCACGATCAGGACGGCCGCGTCCCGCTCGTCGTCCGAGAGTCGCCAGCGGGTGAGCAGATCGGCGGCGGTGGCACGCAGGCAGCCGACAAGTGCTTCCTGGGCCGGAAGCGTCAACTGGACCTTCGGGCGGTGGGCCAGGATCGGGGCCCTCGGTCCGGTAAGGATCGGGAGTGCAGTATGGGAGGACATGATCGGGAGCTTTCGAGCTGGGGAAACGTGATGCCACGTCGGGTGACAGGTGAAACGGGGCCACAGACCGGGACGACCGCGAGCGTTGTCGTGAGGCTCTTTCTACGCGCACGCCAGCTATTATTCAATATTTTCAGCCAATAAATCCCAGAAAATATGTTAAGATATCACCGCTCGGACTGAAGTGGGGGAAGGAGGCTCCGCACTCACTCCGTGGCCCCGGGTGCTGCGAGGCGGGCCCAGACCGGTCCGAGCACCTCCAACGCCTCCTGGTACACCCGGTACGCCTCGTCGAGTACCGCCGCCCGGCCGGCGTGGGGCTCGTGGCGCCTGAGCACGCGGGCAGCGGCGCGACGGTCCGTCACGTCATCGAGCAGCCCGACGGCTGTGGCCGCGAGCAGGGCCGCTCCCCTGGCGGCGCTCTCCTCCACATCGGTCACCACGACCGGGCGCCGCAGAGCGTCGGCGAACATCTGGCTCCACACCTCGCTGCGCGCGGCGCCGCCGGTCAGACGGGCCGCCGCCCCGGTGACCGGCAGCTTCGAGCAGAGCGCGTCGACGTGCCAGCGATGGTTGAGAACGACGCCTTCCATCAGGGCCCGCAACAGATGGCCGCGGCCATGCCAGCCGCGCAGACCGAGGAACGTCCCGGAGGTGGGCCGCGGGTGCGGGGAGCCGTAGACGAACGGATGGAACAACACCTCCGACGGACCGTCCAGGCACGCCTCGACCTCCCGGCCGATCGCCTCGTGGATACCACCCCGGTGCTCGGCCGGTGGGCCCATGACCTGCAGGAACCACTCCAGGTTCACCACCGACGCGGGCGAGGTGGACATGATCATCCACTGCCCCGGGCGGACGAAGTGACGGACCTGCCAGCGCGGATCGACGACGGGGCTCTCGCTGATCACCTGGTTGATGCTGAACGACCCGGCGATCAGGCACAGTTCACCCGGTGTCGTGCCGCCGAGCCCGAGCGCCGCGGCATCGACGTCGTGGGCTCCCATGGCGACGGGGGTGCCGACGGTGAGGCCGGTGAGCGCCGCGGCCTCGCGGGTGACGGTTCCGCTCACCGCGCCGCAGTCCAGCACGTGCGGCAGCATGCCGGTGAGCGCTCCGAGGCCGTACAGGTCGAGGAGTTCCGGCGAGTAGCCGCCGTGCCGCATGTCGGTGAAGGAGGCGCTGGCGTCGGTGGGGTCGGTGGCCACCGACCCCGTCAGCTTCAGGCGCAGCCAGTCCTTGCAGGACAGCAGCCAACGGGCCCGCTGGAGCACCGCGGGCTCATGGCGGGCGAGCCAGGCCAGCAGGGCGGCCGGGGAACCCGCGAAGGGCACGGTGCCCGACAGCTCCAGGACACGGGACCAGACCGGGGTGCCCCGCCACTCCGCCAGCAACGGTTCGGCGCGCGTGTCCATCGCCACGATCGCGGCCCGCACCGGCCGGCCCTGTTCGTCGACGGCATACAGCCCGTCGCCGTGCCCGGCCAGCCCCACCGCGGCCACGGCCCGCCCCGCCTCGGGGCCGGCCTCGGCGAGACACGCGGCGATGGCCTGATGCGCCGTCCGCCATACGTCGTCCATGTCCCGCTCGATCCAGCGGGGCCGAGGGGTCTTCAGCGGCAGCGTGCAGCTGCTCCGCGCCACCGCTCGGCCGCCGGCGTCGAACAGCACGGCCTTGGTCACGGTGTGTCCCGCGTCGACGCCGAGCACCAGTTCACGTGCCACTGTTCACACCCACCCCAGTTCGCGAGCGTTGACCGCCGCGGCGCACCGGCCGGTCGTGGCGAGTTCGGCGATCACCTCGGCGACGAGCCGCGCCGAACGCAGCGCTGTGGTCGTCGTGTCGCCGGCGTAGTGCGTGGTGATCGTGACGTTGTCCAGCGAGCGCCAGGGACTGTCCGCAGGCAGCGGCTCCTGGTCGTGCACGTCGAGCCCCGCCCCGGCGATACGGCGGTTCGCCAGGGCCTCGTACAGGGCGTAGGTGTCGACCAGGCGGCTGCGCGCGGTGTTCACGAAGTAGGCGGTCGGCTTCATCAGCGCGAAGCTCCGGGCGCCGATGAACCGCTCGGTCTCCGCGGTCAGCCGGGCGAAGAGCTGCACGACGTCGGATTCGCGGAAGACGGTGTCCAGGTCACCTGCCCGCGCGACACCGTGGTGCGCCAGCACGTCGTCGGGCACGTACGGGTCGTACGCGATCAGGCGAGCGCCGAAGCCACGCATCCGCTCGGCGAACGCTCGTCCCACATGGCCCAGACCGATCAGGCCGACGGTGCCGGCTCCGATCTCCCGGCCGGGGCCACCGAAGTCCTTCCGCCATCCGCCGGCCTTGACGGAGGCGTCGGCGCGGGCGATGTCCCTCGCTTCCGCGAGCATCAGCCCGATGGCGAGTTCGGCGACGGCCGTGGCGTTGCGCCCGAACACCGGGACGACGGCCACGCGGCGGGCGGTCGCCGCGGCGACGTCGACGTTCTCCACGCCCGCACGGGCCACGCAGACGGCGCGCAACCGACCGGCAGCCTGGAGCACCTCCCGGGGCACCGGCGCGAAGTGCACAGCCAGCACCTCGGCATTCCCCACCGCGCCCACGATCTCGCGGGGCACCGCCACTGCCCCGGCCCCGTGCCACTCCATGGTCTGCTGCGCCGCGTGCTGCTCGGCCTTGGTCCCCGGCCAGTCGACGCGGCGGACCGGGCCGAAGCGGGGGCCGCACACCTCCGCCAGGGCCTCGGCGTAGTTCCCGGCAGGAATGAAACGATCCCCGACGACCAGAACGCGCACCGCGGTCTCCTCGCGCACCGAAGCCATACCGACCACCGCCCCGATCGTCCCACGCAGGGGGCCGGCGGGTGCGGGACCGCCGCCGCCGGAGGACCCGCAGAGCGATGTCGGCGACGCACCGGCCGGGAAATCGGGACCTTGCGGTGGTAGCCGCCGCGGTGGCGGTGAGGCGTCATCGAAGGCGGCCCGACACAGGTTGCCGGCCCGGGCGGGCACACCACCGTCGGCCTGACCGGCCGTGGGCAGCGATGCCGTCATGCGGTGTCCCGGTGGAGCGGGGGGCCGGACGACTGGCCGGGGCTGTCGGAGCACCAGTAGGGAGCCCTGAGGGGCGCGAGGGGCGCTACGCGCGTACGCGTGGGGACGTAGGACGTCTACGCAAACCTCAAATTCAGCTCTGAACACGGGTCAAGGGGCTTCAACTGCCCCCGGCCTTGGGCACATTCTCGTCACACGGGGCCCGCCGGCACGGGGGCGGCGGGCACCGGTACGGGGGAAACGGGGGACGGTTCGGGGGAGCCGGGCACGCGAAAGGGCGGTCCAGCCAGTTGGCTGGACCACCCTTCGGCCGTCGGTCGCACGGGCCCCCGGGACTCAGACCTTCAGCGTCCTGATCGAGGTCGGGGCGTGGCCCGGCTCGGTCGCGACCTCCTCGAACTCCACGACGTTGCCGATGTCGTTGGTCGTCGACATGGAGATGTTGGTGACGCGCTCCAGGATGGCCTCGACGACGACCGGGACCCGGTACTCCTGCGCGAGCTTCTTCGCCTGCTCGAAGGCCTCGCCCAGCTCGGCCGGGTCGGTCACCCGGATCGCCTTGCAGCCCAGGCCCTCGGCGACCTTGACGTGGTCGACGCCGTAGACGCCCAGTTCGGGCGAGTTGACGTTCTCGAACTCCAGCTTCACCTGGAAGTCGATGTCGAACGCCCGCTGCGCCTGGCGGATCAGGCCCAGGTAGGAGTTGTTGACCAGGACATGGACGTACGGGATCTTGTGCTGCGCACCGACGGCCAGCTCCTCGATCATGAACTGGAAGTCGTAGTCGCCGGAGAGCGCGACGACCTGTGCCTCGGGGTCGGCCTTGGCGACGCCCAGCGCGGCCGGGATCGTCCAGCCGAGGGGGCCGGCCTGGCCGCAGTTGATCCAGTGGCGGGGCCGGTAGACGTGGAGCATCTGGGCGCCGGCGATCTGCGAGAGGCCGATCGTGGAGACGTACCGGGTCTCCGGCCCGAAGGCCCTGTTCATCTCCTCGTAGACGCGCTGCGGCTTGATCGGGATGTCGTCGAAGTGTGTACGGCGCTGGAGCGTCGCCCGCTTCTCCTGGGCCGAGGCCGCCCACGCCGAGCGGTCGGGGAGCCGGCCTTCCGCCTTCAACTCCCGTGCCACCTCGACGAACAGCGCCAGCGCGGCCTTCGCGTCGGAGGCGATGCCGTAGTCCGGGGCGAAGATCCTGCCGATCTGGGTGGGCTCGACGTCGACGTGGACGAACGTCCGGCCGGCCGTGTAGACGTCCAGTCTTCCGGTGTGGCGGTTGGCCCAGCGGTTGCCGATGCCGAGGACGAAGTCGGACTCGAGGAAGGTCGCGTTGCCGTACCGGTGGGAGGTCTGCAGGCCCACCATGCCGGCGTTCAGCTCGTGGTCGTCGGGCAGCACACCCCAGCCCATCAGCGTCGGGACGACCGGAACTCCCGTCAACTCGGCGAACTGCACCAGCAGTTCACAGGCGTCCGCGTTGATGACCCCGCCGCCGGCGACGATCAGCGGGCGCTCGGAGGCGTTCAGCAGCCCGATCGCCTTCTCGATCTGGGCGCGGGACGCGACCGGGCGGTAGACCGGGAGCGGTTCGTAGGTCTCCGGGTCGAACTCGATCTCGGTCAACTGGACGTCGTTCGGCAGGTCGATCAGGACAGGGCCGGGGCGGCCGGAGCGCATCAGGTGGAAGGCCTGCTGGAAGACGCCGGGAACCTGCGCGGCCTCCAGGACGGTCACCGCCATCTTGGTGACCGGCTTGGCGATGGAGGCGATGTCGACGGCCTGGAAGTCCTCCTTGTGGATCACGGCGGTCGGGGCCTGGCCGGTGATGCACAGGATCGGAACGGAGTCCCCGATGGCCGAGTACAGGCCGGTGATCATGTCGGTGCCCGCGGGGCCCGAAGTGCCGATGCAGACGCCGATGTTGCCGGGGCGGGTCCTGGTGTACCCCTCGGCCATGTGCGAGGCGCCCTCGACATGGCGGGCGAGGGTGTGGTGGATGCCGCCGGAGGCCTTGAGCGCCGCGTAGAAGGGGTTGATCGCCGCGCCGGGCACCCCGAACGCGTCGGTGACGCCCTCGCGCCTGAGGATCTCAACTGCCGCGCGAGCAGCGGTCATACGTGCCATCGAGTACTCCTGCCTCGGCTGTCGGAATGAGCACTCCCGTCGCGCCCCGCGGTGAGTCACTTCCGTATAGTGGAAACTAACTTCTACTATCTGGAAGCAATGTAAGTGGGTGCGGGAAGGCAGTCAAGGGACGGACAAGCGGGGGTGCGCGGGAGGACGATGTGAGGCATGACCGAGAACCTCTCGGTGTGCTGCCCGGCGTGCCGGCGCGAGCACCTCTACACGGCGCCGTCGTTCCCGTGCCCGTGCGGGGCGACGGTCACTCCGGAGCTGGACCGGCACGGGACGGCGACGGCCGTGACCCATGCCGTGCGCCCGGAGGACTGGATGAGCCTGCGGTGCGGGGCCTGCGGCCGCCGGGACGAATGGCCTTACCCGGAACTGGGCTGCCCGTGCGGGACTGTGCTGCGCGTCCCGGTGACCGGTGGAAGCGCGGCGCCGGACGCCGCGGCGGGGGCCGGCGGCACGGAGGCGGCGGGCCCGCGACAGCAGCGGCCCCGCGTCCCGCCCGTCGAGATCCGCACGGCGCGGGACGCGGTGACGGCGGCCGCGCTCTACTTGCGCCGGCTCGGTTATCGGGATCTCCGCCGCGCCGACCAGCGGCCGCCGTCGGGTGTCGGCCTCGCCGCCCGCGGGCTGCTGGCCCAGGTCGACCCGACCGTGCGCCCGGCCTCGCTGCGGGACGTGGAGTGCCTGTGGCTGACGGCCATGACGGAGTCGGCGGGCTGCGTCTACTTCTCCCTCGCCGGGTACGCGGGCGACGCCCGCGCCCGCGCCGACGACCTGGGCGTCCCCCTGTTCGTCCTGGACCTCACCGGGACCGCGCAGCCGGTCAACGGCCTTGCGGACGAACTCGACCGGGGCGCTCCGCTGGGGGGACGGTGACAGATCACGGCCGGTGGGGAACCTCGGGACGGTGGGGGCCGGTCGCGCAGTTCCCCACGCCCTTTCCGTGGCGCCTCAGTCGCCCGCGTATGTTTCCCTGAGCTCGATCTTGCGGACCTTGCCCGAGACCGTCATGGGGAAGGACTCGAGGATCCGGAGCCTGCTGGGGATCTTGTAGTGCGCCAGCCGGCCCTCGCAGAAGGCGCGCAGTTCCTCCAGGGTGAGCGGGTCGGCCGGGTCCTTGGGGATGACACAGGCCAGGACCTCCTCGCCGTACCTCTCGTGCGGGATGCCGACGACCTGGACGTCCTGGATCCTGGGGTGGCCGTAGAGGAACTCCTCGATTTCGCGCGGGTAGATGTTCTCCCCGCCCCGGATGATCATGTCCTTGATGCGGCCGACGATCTCGACGTAGCCGTCCTCGCGCATCACCGCCAGGTCGCCGGTGTGCATCCAGCGACCCGGGTCGACGGCCTCGGCGGTCTTCTCTGGCTCGTTCCAGTAACCGAGCATCACGCTGTAGCCGCGGGTGCACAGCTCGCCCGCGCTGCCCCGTGGCCGGGTGATCCCGGTGGCCGGGTCGACGACCTTCACCTCCAGGTGCGGCAGGACGCGGCCGACGGTGCCCGTGCGGTGTTCCAGGTCGTCCTCGCGCCGGGTCTGGGTGGAGACTGGCGAGGTCTCCGTCATGCCGTAGCAGATCGACACCTCGGCCATGTTCATCTCGGTGACCACCCGCTTCATCACCTCCACCGGGCAGGGCGAGCCCGCCATGATCCCGGTGCGCAGCGAGGAGAGGTCGTAGGAGGCGAAGTCGGGAAGGTTCAGCTCCGCGATGAACATGGTCGGTACGCCGTACAGCGAGGTGCAGCGCTCGCGCTGGACGGCCTCCAGCGTGGCCTTCGGGTCGAAGGAAGGGGCCGGGATCACCATGCAGGCGCCGTGCGAGGTGGCGGCGAGATTGCCCATGACCATGCCGAAGCAGTGGTAGAAGGGCACGGGGATGCACACCCGGTCCTGCTCGCTGTAGGAGATCATCTCCCCCACGAAGTAACCGTTGTTGAGGATGTTGTGGTGGGAGAGGGTGGCACCCTTGGGGAAGCCCGTGGTGCCCGAGGTGTACTGGATGTTGATCGGTTCGTCGCAGGACAGCTCCGGGTACGGCGCCGGCGCCGGGTTCGCGCGGGCGAGCAGCGCCTCCCAGCCCGGGTCGCCGATGAACACGGCCTCCCGCAACTCCGGGCAGCGGCCGCGCACTTCGCCGACCATCGCCCGGTAGTCGCTGCTCTTGTGGCTGAGGGAGGCGAAGAGCAGGGAGATGCCGGCCTGCTTGAGGACGTACTCCACCTCGTGGGTGCGGTAGGCCGGGTTGATGTTCACCATGATCGCGCCGATGCGGGCGGTGGCGTACTGGACCAGCACCCACTCCGGGCAGTTGACCGCCCAGATCCCGACCCGGTCGCCCTTGGCGACGCCGCTCGCGAGCAGCGCCTGCGCCAGCCGGTCGACGTCCGCGGCGAACCGCGCGTAGGTCCAGCGGCGCCCCGAGGGCACGTCGACGAGGGCCTCGCGGTCCGGCCAGGCGGCGACGGCCCGGTCCAGGTTGGCCCCGATGGTGTCGCCGAGCAGCATTGTGGTGCTCGTGCCGTGGCTGTACGACGGCTCTGTCACCGGAAGTCCTCCTCGCGGTACTCGGAGTCCGACCCGGCGGCGGTGGCCTCGCGCAGCTCGATGCGGCGGATCTTGCCGGAGACGGTCTTGGGCAGCGGCGCGAACTCCAGGCGGCGGATGCGCTTGTACGGCGCCAGGACCTCGCGGGAGTGCTCGAACAGCACTTTCGCGGTGTCGGGCCCGGGCTGCCAGCCCTCGGCGAGCACGATGTACGCCTTGGGCACGGCGAGGCGCACCTCGTCCGGGGCGGGCACGACGGCCGCCTCGGCCACCGCCTCGTGCTCCAGCAGGGCGCTCTCCAGCTCGAAGGGGCTGATCTTGTAGTCGGAGGCCTTGAAGACGTCGTCGGCGCGGCCGACGTAGGTGATGTAGCCGTCGGCGTCGCGGGAGCCGATGTCGCCGGTGCGGTAGTAGCCGCCCGCCATCGCCTCCGCCGTACGGTCGGGGTCGCCGTGGTAGCCGGTCATCAGGCCGACGGGCCGGGCCGACAGGTCGAGGCAGATCTCGCCCTCGGCGGCGCCGGGGGCGCCGGTCACCGGGTCCAGCAGCTCGACCTTGTAGCCGGGGCTCGGCCGGCCCATGGAGCCGGTCTTCAGCTTCTGTCCCGGGCTGTTGGAGACCTGCACGGCCGTCTCCGTCTGGCCGAAGCCGTCGCGGATGGTGACACCCCAGGAGCGGCGGACCTGCTCGATGACCTCGGGGTTGAGCGGCTCCCCGGCGGCGACGGCCTCGCGCGGCCTGTTCCGCAGCTGGGTGAGGTCGGCCTGGATGAGCATGCGCCAGACGGTCGGCGGGGCGCAGAAGGTGGTCACGCCCGCGCGGTCCATCTCGGCCATCAGCCGTGCCGCGTCGAAGCGCGTGTAGTTGTGGATGAAGACGGTCGCCTCGGCGTTCCAGGGCGCGAAGAGGTTGGACCAGGCGTGCTTGGCCCAGCCGGGCGAGGAGATGTTCAGGTGCACGTCGCCCGGCTTGAGCCCGATCCAGTACATGGTCGCCAGGTGGCCGATCGGGTACGAGGTGTGGGTGTGCTCGACCAGCTTGGGGCGGGCGGTGGTGCCGGAGGTGAAGTACAGCATCAGCGGGTCGTCGGCGAGGGTGGGCCCGTCGGGGAGGAACTCGGCGGGGGCCGCGTAGGCGTCCTCGTACGGCTCCCAGCCCTCCTCGGGCAGGCCGCCGACGGAGATGCGGGTGTAGGCGCCGGCCACGTCGTCGAACTTGGCGGTGTCCTCGGCCCGGACGATCACGTGCTTGACGCGGCCCCGGTCGACGCGGTCGCGCAGGTCGGCGGGGCCGAGCAGCGGGGTGGCCGGGATGACGACGGCCCGCAGCTTCATCGCCGCCAGGGCCGTCTCCCACAGCTCGGTCTGGTTGCCGAGCATGACGAGGATGCGGTCCTCGGGCTGGACTCCCCGGTCGCGCAGCCAGTTCGCGACGCGGTCCGAGCGGGCGGACATCTCCGCGAAGGAGACGCGCACCTCGGTGCCGTCCTCCTCGACGATGTGCAGCGCGGTCCGGTCGTTGCCCTCGGCGATGACGTCGAACCAGTCGAGCGCCCAGTTGAAGCGCTCGGGCCGGGGCCAGCCGAAGCCCTCGTACGCCTTCGCGTAGTCCTCGCGGTGTTCCAGCAGGAAGTCCCGCGCGCTACGAAAGGCCTCCGTCGCGGTCGTCATCTCGCTCCTCCTCGATACCGGACCATTGCCGGGCGGCTCTCTGCCATCGTGTAATCCGTGATGCAGGTCTCACCACCCCCGAACGGGGGTGCGTCGTGGGACCGGGGCCCCCGGGGCAGGGACCCCAGGCTGCAGGAAAGGGCGAGCAGGTGACAGCAGACGCGGCCGGGGCGGTCGAGATACGCAACGCGCTGGTACGACTGCGGCGCGCGACCGGACTGCCGGTCGCCTTCGGCGGCCTGGTGGAACCCGGCCGGCGGCGGGTGCGTATCAGCGAACTGAGCGGCAACAGCACGCCCGCGCTCAGCGGGCTCCCGGTGACCTCGGGCAACGGCCTCGGCGGCCGTGCGGTCGCGCTCGCGCGGCCGTGCGCGGTGACCGACTACTCCTCGGCGAAGCAGATCAGCCACGAGTACGACATCCCGGTCGCCACCGAGGGGCTGCGCTCGATCCTGGCGGTACCGGTGGTGGTACGACGCCGGGTGCGCGGTGTGCTGTACGGCGCCCTGCGCACGGCCGAGCCGCTCGGCGACCGCACGCTGGGCGCGGCGATGGAGGCGGCGCGGGACGTGGAGCAGGCGCTGGTGGTCCGGGACGAGGTCAGGGGGCTGCTCGCGGCGGCCGCCGGCGCCGAACCGGTGCGGGAGCGTGCGTCGGGCGCCGTCTGGGAGCAGGTGCGGGAGGCGCACACGGCCCTGCGGGCGCTGGCGCCGCGGATCGCGGACCCGGCGCTGCGGACGGAACTCCTCGACGCCTGCCGGCTGCTGACGCCGGAGCCCGTCCGGACCGAGGTGCGCCTGGCACCGCGCGAGCTGGACGTGCTGACCTGTCTGGCGGCCGGCGCGACGAACGCCGACGCGTCGGAGCGGCTGGGGCTCAGGCCGGAGACGGTCAAGAGCTATCTGCGCTCGGCGATGCGCAAACTGGGCGCTCACACGCGGGGTGAGGCGGTCGCCTCGGCGCGCCGGGCGGGGCTGCTGCCGTAGGGTCCCTCCCACGGACCGGGGGTGCCCCGGGCAGCCGGCTATTCATTCGACGGCGCTTTGAATTCGGCAGTGCTGCGCCATTGTTATATCCCTCACCACCTCGTCCGTCCGAATTCCAAACAGTCGTTGCCTAGAATTTGGCTCGGACACGACACACGGAGGGGAGCGGTGACCTTGCGACGGGACTTCAAGGAGCCTGCCAGAGGCCGCCCCGACCTGGTCATCGGCCGGGACGAGCTGGTCGCCGCGGCGCGTGAGCAGCTCGCGCGCGGCGGCAGCGTGCTGCTCCACGGCCCCGCCGGAATAGGAAAGTCCACCGTCCTGCGGGCATTGGCATCCGAATATGGGACATCGGCCGGCACCGTGTTGCGCTGCTCGGCGACCGAGTCCGAATCCCACCTCCCGTTCCTGGCGCTCGCCGACCTCCTCGGCCTGGTCCTCGACGACGTGTCCGACAAGCTGCCCGCGGCCCAGCGCACGGCCCTGGAGTCGGCGCTGGGCGGCGGCGAGTCCACCCTCCAGCGCGACGGCCTCGCCCTGCGCCTGGCGGTGCTCTCCGCCCTGCGCGCCCTCACCGCCGACGGCCCCGTCCTGGTCGTCGCCGACGACCTGCAGTGGCTGGACTCCGCGAGCGCCGAACTCCTCGGCTTCGCCGCCCGCCGCCTCGGCGGCACCCGCGTGCAGCTGCTCAGCGCGGTGCGCACGGAGGGCCAGGAGTACGACCGCCACCTGCGCTCCTCGCCGCCGGACACCCTCGCCGTCCGGCTCGGCGCGCTCTCCCGCGCCCAGGTCTCCGCCCTGCTCGACCACCGCGGCTACACCGGCCTGCCCCGCTCCACGGTGCGCGACATCCACCGCACCAGCGGCGGCAACCCGCTCTTCGCCCTCGAACTGGGCCGCGCCCTGGCCGAGAACCCGACCGCGCCCCGGCCCGGCGAGCCCCTGCCGGTGCCGACCTCGCTGCGCGCCCTCGTCCTCAACCGGCTGGAGGCCCTGTCCGACGAGGCCCGCCGCACCCTTCTGGTCGCCAGCGCCGGCGCCCGCCCGACCCTGGCCCTGCTGCACGCGGCCGGCCGTGAGAACGCCGAGGCCGAGACGGCCCGGGCGGCCGAGCTGGGTCTGCTGGCGACGGACCCGGAGGGCCCGGCCGTACGCTTCGCGCACCCGCTGATCTCGGCCGCGCTGTACGCGGAGGCCCCGGCGCAGGAGCGGCGCGCGGTGCACGCGGCGCTGTCCACGGCCGCCTCCGACCCGATCGAGCGGGCCCGGCATCTGGCGCTCGCGACCACCGGCACCGATCCGGAGGCCGCGGCCCGGCTCGCCGAGGCCGCCGCCCTCGCCCGGGACCGCGGCGCCCCCTCGGCGGCCGCCTCGCTGGGGCTGCTCGCCGCCCTGCACACCCCGGCCGACGACGAGCCCGGACCGGATCAGCGCCGGCTCCAGGCCGCCGAGGACGCGATCACCGCGGGTGAGGTGGACCTCGCCCGGGACATCGCCCGCGAGGTGCTGACCCGGGCCACCTCGCCCGCGGACCGGGTGCGGGCCTGGATGGTGGTGATCGAGGCGGCCGGGCAGGCGCTCGGCGAGGTCGACACCGTCTACCCGCAGGTGCTCGCCGACGCCGGCGACGACCCCCGGCTGCTCGCCCTGGTCCACTACCAGCTGGCCTGGCGGGGCCTGGTCGTCGAGGGCGACTTCGCCAAGGGCCGCGAGGAGGCCGCGCACGCGGCGGAGCTCGCTGCCCGGGCCGGCGACCGGCGCACCGAGCTCCTCGCGCTGTCCTTCCAGGCGCAGACCGAGGCCCTGATGGGCCACCCGGCCGCCCCCGAGACGATCAAGCGGGCCCTGATGGAGCCGCAGGACCCGCAGGTGACCTGCCATCACAACGGCGCCGGCATGGCCCGCTACCGCTGGCTGATCATGAGTGACGAGCTGCCCGACGCCCGGGCCACCGTCAGCGCGCTGCTGCGCGAGGTGCGCCGGCGCGGCATGGTCGAGAGCGAGGTGCACTTCGTGCGCCTGCTCGCCGACACCGAACTGCGCTCCGGGAACTGCGGGCGGGCGCTCGACCTGGCCCGCGAGAGCATGCGGCTGGCGCGCGACTCCGGGATCGGCGAGATGCCCTCCGCCGTGCTCGCCTCCCTCGCGGAGGCCGCCGGCGGAGACGTGCAGCGGGCGCTGGAGCTGGGCCGGGAGGCGGTGGAACTCGCCGAGCAGGCCGGGGACCAGATGTACATCTCGCGGGGCCTGACCGCGCTCGGGCAGGCCCAGTTGGTGGCGGGGGACGCGGAGGGGGCGGTGGCCTCCCTGCGTCGGGTGCGGGAGCTGGAGAACGGTTTCGGCATCACCGATCCGGCCCGCGGCCGCTGGCACGGGGACCTCGCCGAGGCCCTCGTGCGCATCGGGGAGCTCGACGAGGCGCAGCGGGTCGTCGACGAGACCCGCGCGCACGCGCTGCGGCTGGGCCGGGAGAGCATGCTCGCCGTGCTGGACCGGGCCGAGGCGCTGGTGCGCGCCGCGCGCGGCGACCAGGAGGCCGCCGTCGCCCAGCTGACGTCGGCTCAGGACCGGCTGGCCAAGCTGGGCTACGGCCTGGAGGAGGCCCGAGCCGCGTTCGCGCTCGCCGGGCTGCACTCGGGCCGGCCCGGCCCGACGTCGTACGACGAGGCGGCCCGGCTCTTCCGCCGCTGCCGGGCGCTGCCGTGGCTGCGCCAGGCCGAGGCCGCCGCGGTCGCGGGCCGGGTGGAACCGAATCCCCCCGCTCCCGCGTCGGAGGGCCTGGAGGGCCTCGCCTCGATGGAGCGTCAGGTCGCCGCGCTCGTCATGGAGGGCGCGACCAACCGCGAGATCGCCGCGCGTCTGTTCATCAGCGTCAAGACGGTCGAGGCGACCCTCACCCGGGTCTACCGCAAGCTCGGCATCCGCTCTCGGGTGGATATCGTCCGACTGGCGGCGGGGCGCCGTACGAAGTGAGGTTCGTCCGGGTTTACTGAGCGGCGACCGAGGGTTTTCCCTGCCCAACTCCCCCTAGGGGGTTCCCTCATTGGGACGAGGGTGTGCCGGGTCCTAGTTTTTGGGGCGTGCCGCTCGCCCGGGCATACGGGGGTCGGTCCCGCGACCCCCGTGCAGCACCCCCACACCACCCGCGCGACCCCCACCGGCAACCCCCACTGAGGAGACTCATGTTCGGGATCGACCGCGCAAGAAAGACCGCCGCCGTGGTAGCGGCGGCCGCTGCGGCCGCAGCGACGGCACTGATCAGCGCCCCCACCGCTGTCGCCGCCCCCCAGCCCATCGTCGGCGGTACCACGACCACGACGACCGCGTACCCGTTCATGATGCAGATCACGGACGCCTCGCAGAACCAGTTCTGCGGCGGCACCCTGGTGTCCGCGACCAAGGTGGTCACGGCGGCGCACTGCATGGTCGGCGAGACCACGAGCAGCGTCAGGGTCGTCGGCGGCCGCACGTACCTGAACGGCACCAACGGCACCGTCAGCCGGGTCAGCAGGATCTGGATCAACCCGTCCTACACGGACGCCACCAACGGCGACGACGTCGCCGTCCTCACGCTCTCGACGTCGATGCCGTACACCAAGGCCTCGTACGTCTCCTCCTCCGACACCTCGGTGTACGCGGCCGGCACCACCGCCCGCATTCTCGGCTGGGGCACCACGTCGGAGAACGGCAGCTCGTCCAACCAGCTGCGGACCGCGACCGTCCCGATCGTGTCCGACGCCGGCTGCAAGAGCTCCTACGGTTCGGACTTCGTCCAGTCCGACATGGTTTGCGCCGGATACACCTCCGGCGGCACAGACACCTGCCAGGGCGACAGCGGCGGTCCCCTGCTCATCGGGGGCGTCCTGGCAGGGATCACTTCTTGGGGCAACGGCTGCGCCGAGGCGGGTTACCCGGGTGTCTACACCCGGCTGACCACCTTCTCCAGCCTGGTGACGGCGCAGGTCAACTCCTAGCCCCAGAAGATCTCCTGAGCACCCCTCAGGTGAGTGACCAGGGGGCGTTGCGAGCTACCACGAGCAGCTCGCAGCGCCCCCTATCCATGGGCGCGCTACTTGTCCGCGGTGAGCGTGCCCGCGGCACCCCAGCTGTCCGCCGGGACCTCGTGGATCCAGACCTGCACGGTCTCCGGCGGGATCCTGTACGCGTCGACGAAGGCGTCGGTGACGCGCCGGACGAGCTCCCGCTTGAGCTCGGCGTCGCGCGGGCCCTGCTGGACGGTGACGATCGGCATGGCTGAACTCCCTTGTTTTCCCTGTTGGTTCGGGTGAGCCCAGTCCATCGCGCCGGGCCGGCGCGACCAAGGGGCAGACCGCGACCGCAGCGATCAGCTCTCGTGATCGCCGCAGGCCAGGAGCAGATTGTCCAGGTGCGGGACGGGCGAGGAGACGGGGACGGCCAGGCCCGTCGACAGGGCCAGGCCCGGGGGGCGGAACGGGACGAAGGCCACCCGCGGGCTGTGCAGCACGCGCGCGTGGGAGGCGTAGACGACCGTCCAGCCGGGGCGGCTGCCGATGGTGGCGAGGGTGTCCTGCAGGGAGCCGTTCGCCGGGCCGGGCAGCGGCTCGAAACCGGCCTCGTGACAGGCGCCGACGACCAGGTCGACCAGCGCGGGGTTGTTGCGCCGCTCGGTCAGGCTCAGCGGCAGCTCGGCGAGTTCCCCGAGGTCGATCTCCGCTCGGCCGGCGAGCGGATGGGAGGCGGGGAGGGCGGCGACCAGGGGGTCGGGCCACAGCGGCAGCACACGGACGCCGGGGACGGGGTCGACGGACCGTACGAACGCGGCGTGCAGGTGTCCGCCGGCGACGCGGGCCAGGCGCTCGGCGGCCGGGAGCGAGAAGAGCTCCACCGGCACCTCCGGCGCGCGGCGGGCGAACGCGGCGAGCACCCGGTCCAGGTGCGCGCCCATGCCCGTACTGGTGCCGACCCTCAGACCGGGAGGCGGGGCGACGGCCGCGCGGGCCCGGTCCGCGGCGGCCAGCACCTCCCGCGCCCTGGGCAGCAGCCGCTCCCCCGCCGATGTCAGCCGCACCCGGCGCGGGGTGCGGTCGAACAGCTCGGCGCCCAACTCCCGCTCCAGACGCTGTATCTGCATGCTCACCGCGGACTGCACGATGTGCAGCCGCTCGGCCGCCCGCCCGAAGTGCAGCTCCTCGGCGACGGTGACGAAGTAGCTGAGCTGCCGCAGTTCCATGGCCCGACTCTAGAGGGGACGCCGGGGGCCTGGTTCACGTGAGCGGACACGCGCTACTGGATCACCGTGCCGAAGCGGATGTCGTACGACGTCCCCGGGTGCATGGTCGCCAGCATCCGCCCGCCCTCCTCGGCCAGGTCCGCCCGCTGTGCCCTGGTGAGCCGGCCGAAGGGCTCGATCACGAGCGCGTCCCGCTCCGGCTTCCACACGCCGGCGAGGAAGCCGTCGACGAGGAAGGTGCGGTGGGCCATGTTGCCGACCCAGCTGCGGCCCCGGTACTCGGGCGGTACGACGCGGGTGCGGTCGGCGTGGGAGAGGAGCAGGTTGTCGAACTCGGGCAGGAACCGGGGCGGGGCAGGAGTTTCGGGGTCGGGGCGCGGGGCATCGGGGAGGTCGAACAGCTCGGTGCCGTCGGCGTCGCGGAAGGTGAGCAGCTCCGGACGGAGCCGTTCGAAAGCGTCCCGCAGGCGGGTCAGGCCGGCCCAGGTCTGCATGTCCTTGACGGAGGCGGGGCCGAAGGCGGCGAGGTAGCGCAGAACGACGGCGTCGGGCGTGGGGGCCTCCCCGGCGGGGCGGCCCAGCCAGTGCTCCGCGGTGGTGAGGGCGACCTGGCCGCTTCTGCCCCACAGGCCCCGCGGGGTGACCTGGACGAGGGGCAGGGTGCAACGGGCGGCGGTGCCGAGGGCCTGCGGATCGGCCTTGGGCCACTCGGCGGCCAGGGCCTCGCGCAGCTCCTTCATGGTGCGGGGCTCGGCCTCGACGAGGTCCCGGGCCAGGGCGGCGAGGCGGCCGAGGTCCACTCCCACGAGTCCTTTGCGGAAGTGGATGAGTTCACGGTCACGGGCGGGCTGCACCAGAGGACGCAGAGTGAGGCAGTCGTCGGCGGTGTGGGTGTGGATGGTCGAGCGCATCGTGACGATACGGACGATCTCGCGGGCGGCCATCGGCTCCGAGAGGTGCTCGGGGGCGAAGCCGTCGAGGCGGGCGGCGAGCGCGTAGTACGGCGGCTTCACGTTCTGCGCCTGGAGCCCCAGGAGATGCCCGACGGCGGCCGCCACGGACACCGGGGCCCGGCGCAGGAGCAGCTGCCGGTCGAGGGTCGCGCGGTTCAGCGCGCGCGGGCCGAGTACGGGGGCGTCGGCGGCGCCCGCCCTCGGGGCGCGCCGCGTGCGGGCGGGAGTCGTCCTGGTCATGTCGTGCACGCTAGTCCGGCTTGCGGACAGGCTCTGTCCGCGACTCTCACCGAATCCGGCGGGCTCTCGCCACCCCGGCGTCGTTTGCCCCGTATATCCTGCCTCAGATCGCGCAGCCGCAGGTTCGACCCGGGAGGCAGCCGCATGTCCGAGCGACGCGCCCGTCCGGCCCCCAGAAACTCCGTGAAGTCCGTCTTGCGTCGCGCCCTGACGACTCCGCAGACCCCGCCGGCCGAGACCGCTCCCCCATCGCCCACGTCCGCGGCCGCGGAGGCGCCGGAGGTCGCCAGCGTCGTACAGGCGGCCCTGTACCGCGACGGCGTCCGTGTCTCCTCCCCGGGCACGCTGGCGGAGACGTTCCGGGAACTGCGCGAGGCCCCGTCCGGGATGGCCTGGATCGGTCTCGCTCGTCCCACCGAGAGTGAACTCCTGTCCCTGGCGGCCGAGTTCGACCTCCATCCGCTGTCGGTCGAGGACGCGATGGAGGCCCACCAGCGGCCGAAACTGGAACGTTACGGCGACACGCTGTTCGTCGTGCTGCGGGCGGCCCGCTACCTGGACGCCCCCGAAGAGGTCGACTTCGGCGAGCTGCACGTCTTCGTCGGACCCGACTTCGTGATCACCGTGCGGCACGGCGCGGCCCCCGACCTGTCCGCCGTGCGCCACCGCATGGAGGAGTCGCCGGACCTGCTCAAACTCGGCCCGGAAGCGGTGCTGTACGCCATACTCGACGCGGTGGTCGACGGGTACGCCCCGGTCGTCGCCGGCGTGCAGAACGACATCGACGAGATCGAGACCGAGGTCTTCCGCGGCGACCCCGAGGTCTCGCGCCGCATCTACGAACTCTCCCGCGAGATGGTCGAGTTCCAGCGCGCCACCCGCCCCCTGGTGGGCATGCTGCACGGTCTGATGGCGGGCTTCGCCAAGTACGAGACCGACGAGGAACTCCAGCGCTATCTGCGAGACGTCGCCGACCACGTCACCCACACCAGCGAGCGCGTCGACGGCTTCCGGCAGGCCCTCACCGAGATCCTCACGGTCAACGCGACCCTGGTGACCCAGCAGCAGAACGCGGAGATGCGAGCGCTGGCGGAGGCTGGGTTCGAGCAGAACGAGGAGATCAAGCGCATCTCCTCATGGGCTGCGATCCTGTTCGCGCCCACCCTCGTCGGCACGATCTACGGCATGAACTTCCGCCACATGCCCGAACTGAGCTGGAGTTTCGGATACCCCTTCGCCATCGGCCTGATGGGCGTCATCTGCGGCGGCCTGTACGTGATCTTCAAGCGCCGGGACTGGCTCTAGACGGTCGGGCGCCGGGCTCGGTGAGCACGGTGCCCGACCGTGTGTCTCCCCGGCCTACTCCTCCACCACCGGGCGCGTCCGGCCCGGCTCGGGCAGTTCGCCCATCTTGGCGCGGAGGTGCAGGACGTCTCCGATGAACAGGTCGTAGACCAGCACACCGATGACGCCGCCGATCAACGGCCCGACGATCGGGATCCACCAGTAGGCGCTGAAGGCACCCGATAGAGAGCCTGGCAACGCCAGCTCCTTCCATCCCGCCAACCAGGTGAACAGGCGGGGGCCGAAGTCGCGGGCCGGGTTGATGGCGTACCCCGCGTTCGCGCCGAAGGACATGCCGATGGCGGCGACCGCCAGGCCGATCAGCAGGGGACCGAGGTTCGCCTGCACCGCCGTGTTGCGCAGGTCGATCAGGGCTACGACCAGCATCACCAGGAAGGCGGTACCGACGATCTGGTCGATCAAGGGCCCCCAGATCCCGCCGTGGAAGTAGGGCGCCGGGAAGGTGCCGAAGATCGAGAACGAGGCCAAGGTGTGGCCGTTGGTCTTCGGGCCCTTCATCGCGCCGTCGAAGGTGCTGATCGCGTTGTGGTAGACGCCGTAGACCAGGGCCGCTCCGGTGAACGCCCCGACGAGCTGGGACCCCCAGTAGGGCAGGACCTTGGCCCAGGCGAACTTCCGGCGCACCGCGAAGGCCAGGGTCACGGCCGGGTTGAGGTGGGCCCCGCTGACGCCGCCGGCGACGTACACGCCGAAGACGACCGCCATGGCCCAGCCCCAGGTGATGAGCAGCCAGTCCCCCGCCGCGACGAAGATCGTCGTGGGTCCCGAGGTCCGGCCGGATCCGGGCAGTGCCGCGACCGCCATGGCGACCACGCCGCATCCGAAGGAGATGAGGACGAACGTCCCCAGGAACTCTGAAAGGCATTCGCCCAACAGGCCCCCTCGACTTCTGAGCCTGGAGGGTTTCACCAGGGGAGGGATTTCCACAGCCATGTCGGCCCCCTAGGAGAGTTGTTCCGGTCAGCACCACCATCGTCCGCCGGAGCCACGCCCACCGCCAGGCAGAGTGCGCCGATTCGTACACAAGGGCCGTATCCCGGCAGCATGGATACCGGTGCTGTCCAACGCCCGGTCGGAGGATGCAGGGGCGCCGTCCGCCCGGATTCTCGGGGGTGCGGGGGCTCAATCCGCTAGGGCGTGGGGATGCCGGCCGGGCGGGAGGGGCGGCCGAAGCGGGCCGGTACGCCCGGTGAGTACAGGACGCTCACCGGCTCGGCCACCGGCGCGGGAAGGCCGGCGGCGGCCACCAGGTCCTCCTCGCACTCGAGCAGGTCGGCGCGGTGCAGGGTCCAGCGGGGGTGGGCGTTGTGCAGGTACGTGGGGCGGCCGAAGAACGCCCCGTGCATGCCCCAGCGCGCGGTCAGGAAGTGCTCCAGCTCCGTCGGCCGGGCGATCCGTTCGCCCACCCGTACGGTGATCCGGCTGTGCGCGCCGCGCGGTCCGGGCAGACGGCGGGAGCTGGTGTAGGTGACGGTGTCGCCGTCCGGGCCCGCGTTCCTCTCGACGGTCATGCGGGACCACAGGTACGGCATTCGGAAGCCGAGCCGCCCCACGGCCACGGGGATCAGCCGGGAGGCGTCGAGCGAGCGGAACACCACCCCGCGCCGCCCGTGCGCGTCCACCGAGTACAGCCGCACATTGGTCTCCGGGAAGGTGCCCAGGTAGGGGACGCCGGGCAGGTGCAGCCAGCCCACGCGGTGCATCCGGAACGCGACCAGGCCGACATAGGTGACCCCGTCCAGGGTGTCGGGGACCGTGCCGGGCGGCAGGAGCCCGCCGACGTCGGCCGGGTCGGCGGCCCAGTGCAGGAAGGTCAGGTCGAGCCAGGACTGGGTGAGCAGGGGGCGCGGGATCTCGCCCGGCGCGTCCGCGGTGACGGGTTCCGGCGGGACGGGACCCGGAGGCCGGGGCTCTCGGAGGGGCGGCATCGCGCCAGTATGCCCGGGCGGCCCGAACGCCCGTCCGGCCGGGTCTGGCCCGGACGGGGCGGGGAGGCGAGACGGAGCCGCGGCTGTGCCCGGGAGAAGGACCTTGGTCCCGTCGGAAGGGGACCAATGCACCCCGGTTCGGCCGCCGGGCGGTGACAGGCTGAGGGAGCCACGTCCGTACGGCCGGGAAGGGGATGGACAGCATGGCTTCTCGTGCCGTACGGCGCTGGCTTCCGCAGCAGCACGGTGCCTGGGCGATGCTGGTGGTGCCGTTCCTCGCGGGCATGCTGATCGCCACGCCGACGCCCTGGGACGCCGTCCTGCTGCCCGCGTGGCTGCTCGGCTATCTCGCCGCTTACCACGTCCAGCAGTGGCTGCGGCTGAAGCGCCTCTCGCGCAACCCGAGGGCGGCCCGACGTCATGTCCGCCCCGCCCTGGTCTTCACCGCCGCCCTGCTGCCGCTCGGCCTGGCGCTCGTCGTGCACGCGCCCTGGCTGCTGCTCGCCGCGGCCTGCGCGCTGCCGTTCCTGGCCGTCAACGGCTGGTACGCCCGGCACAACCGGGAGCGGGCTCTGGCCAACGGACTGGCCGCCGTGGTGCCGGCCTGCGGAATGCTCGTGGTGGCCGTGCTGTTCGGCGGCGGCACGGCCGGGCAGGCCTGGCAGCCGGCCCTGGTGTGCCTGCTCTACTTCGCCGGAACGGTGTTCCACGTCAAGACCATGATCCGCGAGCGCGACAGCCGGGCCTACCTGTGGGCGTCACGGGCGTACCACGCGGGGGCGCTGGTCGTGGCCTGCTTCCTGTCCCCCTGGGTTGCCGCCTTCTTCGCGGTCTGTCTCCTGCGGACCCTGGTCGTGCCGGCGCTGGGCCGGGTCCGGCCGGTGGTGGTCGGAATGGTCGAGGTCGCGCTGTCGCTGCTGCTGGTGGGGGTGCTCGTACCGGTGTACGGCTGAGCGGCCCGCGACCTGTCGTACCGCGCGCGCTGCGCCATGTGCGTGACGTGCCCCCGAAGGGAGCTGTGAGCAGCGCGGATTCCCTACGATCGGCACGTGGTCAACTTCCTGCTCGAACGCACGGCGCCGCTCTCCCCGCCCGAGGCCTGGCGCCGCCTCACCGACTGGCCCCGGCACGGCGAGGTGGTCCCGCTGACCCGGGTCTCGGTGCTCACGCCTGCACCGACGGGCGAGGGCACGGTCTTCGTGGCCCGCTCGGGGCTCGGCCCGCTGGCCTTCGACGACCGGATGGAGGTCACCGTGTGGCGTCCGCCGACGCACGACGAGCCCGGCATGTGCCGTCTGGAGAAGCGGGGCCGGGTGGTGAGGGGCTGGGCGGAGATCGAGGTACGGCCGGGGCCGGGAGGGCGGGCCCACGTGGTGTGGCGGGAGGAACTGGCGGTCCGGCTGCTGCCCGGCCTCTTCGACCCGCTCCTGGAACAATCGGCCCGCCTGATGTTCGGACGCGCGGCGAACCGGCTGCTGAGAATGCGGTGACGGCCCCGACGGCCGTGCGGGGTGCGGGAGTTCAGGCCACCGAGTCGATCCGCCGCGGCGGTGTCGAGGCCGGGTCGTGGTGGATCGGGGTGTGCGCGCCGGTCAGCGAGACGCCGCTGCCGCCGCGCCGGGCGGCGACGATCTCGGAGGCGATCGACAGGGCCGTCTCCTCCGGCGTACGGGCGCCGAGGTCGAGGCCGATCGGCGACCGCAGCCGGGCCAGCTCCAGTTCCGTGACGCCCACTTCGCGCAGCCGCTCGTTGCGGTCGAGGTGGGTGCGGCGGGAGCCCATCGCGCCGACGTACGCCACCGGCAAGCGCAGCGCGAGCTTCAGCAGGGGGACGTCGAACTTGGCGTCGTGGGTCAGGACGCACAGGACGGTACGGCCGTCGACCGGCGTGCGCTCCAGGTACTCGTGGGGCCATTCGACGACGATCTCGTCGGCCTCCGGGAAGCGGGTGCGGGTGGCGAACACCGGTCGGGCGTCGCACACCGTGACGTGGTAGTTCAGGAACTTGCCGACGCGGACCAGCGCCGACGCGAAGTCGATCGCACCGAAGACGATCATGCGGGGCGGGGGGACGGAGGACTCCACAAGGACCGTGAGCGGTGCTCCGCAACGAGAGCCCTGCTCTCCGATCTCCAGGGTGCCGGTCCGGCCGGCGTCCAGGAAGGCCGCCGTCTCACCCACGACCGTGCGGTCCAGCTCCGGATGGGCGCCGAAACCGCCGTCGTGGGAGCCGTCGGACCGCACCACCAGCGCGCGGCCCAGCAGGTCCTTCGGCCCGGACACGATCCTCGCCACCGCCGCCGCCTCCCCCCGGGCGGCGGCGGCCAGCGCGGACACGATCGCCGGGCGGGCGGGGTCGCCGGCCCGCACCGGGGCGACGAGGACGTCGATGACGCCGCCGCAGGTCAGGCCCACGGCGAAGGCGTCCTCGTCGCTGTAGCCGAAGCGCTCCAGGACGGTTTCACCGTCCTCCAGCGCCTGTCGGCACAGCTCGTAGACGGCGCCCTCCACACAGCCGCCGGAGACCGAGCCGATCGCCGTGCCGTCGGTGTCCACCGCGAGGGCGGCACCCGGCCGGCGCGGGGCGCTGCCGCCGACGGCCACCACGGTGGCCACGGCGAAGTCGCGGCCCCGCTCGACCCACCGGTTCAGCTCCTCGGCGATGTCCAGCATCTGTCGGTCTCCTTCGGGGGGTCGGGTGGAGGGCGTTGGCGAGGGCGGGTTTCCGGCGGCGTCTAGTGCACGCCCATCCAGCTCTCGATCGGGTTGAGCGCGAAGTACACCAGGAAGATCGCCGTCAGGCCCCACATGAAGGCGCCGATCTCGCGCGCCTTGCCCTGGGCGGCCTTGATGGCGGCGTAGGAGATGACGCCCGCGGCGACCCCGGCGGTGATGCTGTACGTGAACGGCATCACGACGACGGTCAGGAAGACCGGGATCGCGGTGGCGCGGTCGGCCCAGTCCACGTGCCGGGCGTTCATCAGCATCATCGAGCCGATGACCACCAGGGCGGCGGACGCGACCTCCTGCGGGACGATCGCCGTCAGCGGGGTGAAGAAGAGGCAGGCCGCGAAGAACACTCCGGTGATGACCGAGGCGAGCCCGGTGCGGGCGCCCTCGCCGACGCCGGTCGCCGACTCGATGAAGACCGTCTGGCCGGAGCCGCCGGCCACGCCGCCGATCGCGCCGCCCGCGCCGTCGATGAACAGCGCCTTCGACAGCCCCGGCATCCGGCCCTTGTCGTCGGCCAGTTTCGCCTCGGTGCCCACGCCGATGATGGTGGCCATGGCGTCGAAGAACCCGGCGAGCACCAGGGTGAAGACGATCATGCCGACGGTCATCGCGCCGACCTTGCCCCAGCCGCCGAACTCGACGTGCCCCATGAGCGAGAAGTCGGGCATCGACACGGCGCTGCCGTGCAGTTCGGGGGCGCCGTTGGCCCACTGCCTGGGGTCGATGACGCCGGCCGCGTTCAGGACCGCCGCGACGATCGTGCCGCCGACGATGCCGACGAGGATGGCGCCGGGGAAGTTGCGGGCCTGCAGCATGAAGATCAGCAGCAGGGTGCCGGCGAACAACAGCACCGGCCAGCCCGCGAGTTCGCCCGCCGGGCCGAGGGTGACCGGGGTGGCCTTGCCCTGGTGCACGAATCCGGACTTGTAGAAGCCGATGAGGGCGATGAACAGGCCGATGCCCATCGTGATGCCGTGCTTGAGCGCGAGCGGGATCGCGTTCATGATCATCTCGCGCAGTCCGGTGACGACCAGCAGCATGATGACGACGCCGTAGATCACGCACATGCCCATGGCCTGCGGCCAGGTCATCTGCGGGGCGACCTGCGAGGACAGCACGCCGGAGACGGAGAGGCCGGCGGCGAGGGCCAGCGGGACCTTGCCGGCGAAGCCCATCAGCAGCGTGGTGAAGGCCGCGGCGAACGCGGTCGCGGTGATCAGGGCCTTCTGGCCGAGCGTGTCCCCCGCCGCGTCCTTCCCGGACAGGATCAGGGGGTTGAGCAGCAGGATGTACGCCATCGCCATGAAGGTGGTGACGCCGCCGCGGACCTCGCGCGCGACCGTGGATCCCCGCCGGGATATGTGGAAGTACCGGTCGAGCCACGACCGTCCGGCGGGGACGCGGGTTCCTGCGCCCGCGTCCTCCGAGACGGTCTGCGGCTCCAGTGACTGCTGGGTCATGTGGGCCTACTCCCAAGGTTCAAAGGGGCACCCGCGAACTGCTGTGACTGGTGCGGGATTTGGGAAGGTGCTGCGGCCGCACGACCCGGGGGACGGCCCGAGACGAACGAACGGGTTGGTCCGGGCGGCACGTCGGAATGTGACGTTCCCGCGCCGCCCGGAGGGACTTGCCTACGCCGTGCCCGTGAGGTGTTCGGGCCGTACCGGCGTCCTGTTCAGCTCCAGACCGGTCGCGTTCCGGATCGCCGCGAGGACGGCCGGGGTGGACGACAGGGTGGGAGCCTCGCCGACGCCGCGCAGCCCGTACGGGGCGTGGTCGTCGGCGAGTTCGAGCACGTCGACGGGGATGGTCGGCGTGTCGAGGATGGTGGGGATCAGGTAGTCCGTGAAGGAGGGGTTCCTGACCTTCGCCGTCTTCGGGTCGACGATGATCTCCTCCATCACCGCGACCCCGAGACCCTGGGTGGTACCGCCCTGGATCTGGCCGATGACGGAGAGCGGGTTGAGCGCCTTGCCGACGTCCTGGGCGCAGGCCAGCTCGATCACCTTGACCAGCCCGAGCTCGGTGTCGACCTCGACGACGGCGCGGTGTGCGGCGAAGGAGTACTGGACGTGGCCGTTGCCCTGGCCGGTGCGCAGGTCGAAGGGCTCGGTCGGCCGGTGCCGCCATTCCTCCTCCAGCTCGACGACCTCGCCCTCCAGGACGTCCACCAGATCGGCGAGGACCTCGCCGCCGTCGGTGACGACCTTGCCGCCCTCCAGCAGCAGCTCGGCGGTCGCCCAGGCGGGGTGGTACGTGCCGAACTTGCGGCGGCCGATCTCCAGCACCCGCTCGCGCACCAGCTCGCAGGCGTTCTTCACGGCGCCGCCGGTGACGTACGTCTGCCGGGAGGCGGACGTCGAGCCGGCGCTGCCGACCTGGGTGTCGGCCGGGTGGATGGTCACCTGCGCGACGCCCAGCTCGGTGCGGGCGATCTGCGCGTGGACGGTGACACCGCCCTGGCCGACCTCGGCCATCGCGGTGTGCACGGTGGCGACGGGCTCGCCGCCGACGACCTCCATGCGGACCCTTGCGGTGGAGTAGTCGTCGAAGCCCTCGGAGAAGCCGACGTTCTTGATGCCCACGGCATAGCCGACCCCGCGTACGACGCCTTCGCCGTGGGTGGTGTTGGACAGACCGCCGGGCAGCTGCCGTACGTCCGCGCCCTCGCTGGACTCCCACTGGCGCTCCGGCGGCATGGGCATCGCCTTGACACGACGCAGGAGTTCGGCGACGGGGGCCGGGGAGTCGACCGGCTGCCCGGTCGGCAGGAGCGTGCCCTGCTCCATGGCGTTGAGCCGGCGGAACTCCACCGGGTCCATGCCCAGTTCCTTCGCCAGCTTGTCCATCTGCGCCTCGTACGCGAAGCACGCCTGGACCGCGCCGAAGCCGCGCATGGCGCCGCAGGGCGGGTTGTTGGTGTAGAGGGCGATGGCCTCGATGTCGACGTCGTCGACGACGTACGGGCCGACGGAGAGGGAGGAGGCGTTGCCGACGACCGCCGGGGAGGCGGAGGCGTAGGCGCCGCCGTCCAGGACGATCCGGCACTTCATGTGCGTGAGCTTGCCGTCTTTGGTGGCCCCGTGCTCGTAGTACAGCTTGGCCGGGTGGCGGTGGACGTGCCCGAAGAAGGACTCGAAGCGGTTGTAGACGATCTTGACGGGCTTGCCGGTGCGCAGGGCCAGCAGACAGGCGTGGATCTGCATCGACAGGTCCTCGCGGCCGCCGAAGGCGCCGCCGACGCCGGACAGCGTCATCCGCACCTTGTCCTCGGGCAGGCCGAGGACGGGCGCCATCTGGCGCAGGTCGGAGTGGAGCCACTGGGTGGCGATGTAGAGATGGACGCCACCGTCCTCCTCCGGCACCGCGAGACCGGACTCGGGGCCGAGGAAGGCCTGGTCCTGCATGCCGAAGGTGTACTCGCCCTCGACGATCACGTCGGCCCGCCGGCGGGCGGCCTCCACGTCGCCGCGGACGATCGGCTGGCGGTGGACGATGTTCGGGTGCGGGACGTGGCCGACGTGGTGGTCGTCGCGGTTCTCGTGGACGAGGATCGCGTCGGGCGCGGTCGCCGAGGCCTCGTCGGTGATGACGGGCAGTTCGCGGTAGTCGACCCTGATCTTGGCGGCGGCGCGGCGGGCGGTCTCGGGGTGGTCGGCGGCGACGAGCGCGACCGGCTCGCCGTGGTGGCGTACCTTGCCGTGCGCGAGGACCGGGGTGTCCTGGATCTCCAGGCCGTAGTTCTTCACCTCGGTCGGCAGGTCGTCGTAGGTGAGGACGGCGTAGACGCCCGGGGTGGCGAGCGCCTCAGCGGTGTCGATGGAGACGATCTCGGCGTGCGCGACCGTGGAGCGCAGGGTCTGGCCCCAGAGCATGTCCTCGTGCCACATGTCGGAGGAGTACGCGAACTCACCGGTGACCTTGAGGGTGCCGTCCGGGCGGAGCGTGGACTCGCCGATGCCGCCCTTGGTCTGCGCACCCTGGGTGATCTTCGTGGGGGTTCCGCTGGGGGAAGCCATGGTCAGACCGCCTCTCCCTGCCGGGCGGCCGCGAGGCGGACCGCGTCCATGATCTTCTCGTAGCCCGTGCAGCGGCACAGGTTGCCCGACAGTGCCTCGCGGATGTCCGCGTCGGTCGGGTTCGGGTTGCGCTCCAGCATCTCGTCGGCCGCGACCAGCAGGCCGGGTGTGCAGAAGCCGCACTGGACGGCGCCGGCGTCGATGAACGCCTGCTGGATCGGGGCCAGTTCGGTGCCCTCGCCGGTCTGCGAGTCGGTGCCCTCGGCCTGCCAGGCCTTGGCCTCGTCCGGCGAGGTGCCGCACGAGGAACCGCAGGACCGCTGCCTGGCGTGGTTCGCGAGGCCCTCGACGGTCACCACGTCACGGCCCTCGACCTGTCCGGCCGCGACCAGGCACGAGCACACCGGCACGCCGTCCAGGCGGACCGTGCAGGAACCGCACTCGCCCTGCTCGCAGGCGTTCTTGGAACCGGGAAGGCCCAGGCGCTCGCGCAGCACGTACAGCAGGGACTCGCCCTCCCACACGTCGTCGGCCTCCTGCGGGCGTCCGTTGACGGTGAAGTTGACACGCATCACGCAGCTCCCTCGGTGGTGCGGCGGGCGCCGCGGTACGACTCCCAGGTCCAGGTCAGCGTGCGGCGGGCCATGACGCCGACCGCGTGGCGTCGGTAGCTCGCGGTGCCGCGTACGTCGTCGATCGGGTTGCAGGCGCCGGAGCACAGCTCCGCGAACTGCTTGGCGACCGACGGGGTGATGATCTTCCCGTTGTCCCAGAAGCCGCCCTCTTCGAGCGCCGCGTTCAGGAACTCCTCCGCGGCCTTCGCCCGGACGGGGGTGGGCGCCGCGGAACCGATGCCCGTGCGGACGGTGCGCGACGACGGGTGCAGGGCGAGCCCGAAGGCGCACACGGCGATCACCATCGCGTTGCGCGTACCGACCTTGGAGTACTGCTGCGGGCCGTCGGCCTTCTTGATGTGCACGCTCTTGATGAGCTCGTCGGCGGCGAGGGCGTTCCGCTTCACGCCGGTGTAGAACGCGTCGATCGGGATCAGGCGGGTGCCGCGCACCGACTCGACCTCGACCTCGGCACCGGCCGCGAGCAGGGCGGGGTGGGCGTCGCCTGCCGGGGATGCGGTGCCGAGGTTGCCGCCGACGCCGCCGCGGTTGCGGATCTGCGGGGAGGCCACGGTGTGCGAGGCGAGGGCGAGACCCGGCAGCTCGGCGCGCAGGTGCTCCATGATCTTCGTGTACGGGACGGAGGCCCCGAGGCGCACCGTGTCCTCGCCGACCTCCCACTCGGTGAGGTCGGTGACGCGGTTCAGGTCGAGCAGGTACTCGGGCCGCCGGTGGTCGAAGTTGATCTCGACCATCACATCGGTGCCGCCCGCGATGGGCACAGCGGTGGGGTGCTCGGCCTTGGCGGCGAGCGCCTCCTCCCAGCTGGCGGGGCGAAGGAAGTCCATGGACCGGCTCTCTTCTTCGTCTCGTTGGTGGTACGGAATTGAGCCACTTCCGGTGCGGCGGGACCGGCTCGTTCATGTGCTGTTCACGCGGAGTGGGGTCAGTACACAACGCCGTACTCCATGGGGGTCAGTCACGGAAACCATGAAGGAGTTGGCTGGCCAGGGCGGGCATCTTGTAGATTCGTATGAACGGAGGCTCTCAGTTACCTCCCTGTTTTCCTGTAGAAACGCAGGAGACGGCCCGGCGATCGAGGGTGCGGCTTCCGTGCCGTCCGGCGGACTTCTCTCCACGGCCACCCTCTGGATTCATCGTAGATTTCGAGACATAGAACGGCGGCGACGAGAATGCGGCTGCGCGCACTTGTGGACACCGATGCGCTGGGCCTGAGGCTGCTCGGTGGCGAGGACGAGCTGGACCGCACCGTCCGGGGCGTCATGACCACCGACCTGCGGGACCCGAGCCGCTATCTGTCGGGCGGCGAGCTGGTCCTCACGGGGCTGGCCTGGAGGCGCGACGCCGACGACTCGGAGCCTTTCGTACGGATCCTGGTTCAGGCCGGTGTCGCCGCCCTGGCGGCCGGTGAGGCGGAGCTCGGGGACGTCCCGGACGACCTGGTGGTGGCCTGCGCCCGCAACCGGCTGCCGCTGTTCGCGGTGCACGAGTCGGTGGCGTTCGCGACGATCACCGAGCACGTGGTGCGGCAGGTCAGCGGTGAGCGCGCCGGGGACCTCGCGGCCGTGGTCGACCGGCATCGCCGGATGATGACCTCCGGTCCGGCCGGCGGCGGCCCGGACGTGGTCCTGGACCTGCTCGGCTCCGACCTGGACCTCAGAGCCTGGGTGCTCTCCCCCACCGGCCGGCTCATCGCCGGCTCCAAGGTGGGCGGGCCCGCCCTGCCCCCCGACGTCTGCGCCGAGCTGGCCGCCGAGCACCTCGCCGCCACCCGCACCGGCCGCCGCGGACCGCACCGGCTGAGCGTCGGGCAGGCGACGTACTCGCTCTTCCCCATCCACAGCAGCGGCCGCTCCCCGCAGGCCGCCCGGGACGTCCGGGAGACGGTCCTGTCGGACTGGCTGCTGGCCGTCGAGGCGGACGCGGGCGACTGGCCCGCCGAGCGCCTGGACCTCCTGCAGGGCGTCACCCAGCTGATCTCCGTCGAGCGCGACCGCCGGGACGCCGCCCGCACGGTCCGGCGCCGCCTCGCCCAGGAGGTGCTGGAGCTGGTGCAGACGGGCGCCGCGCCCGCCGAGATCGCCGCCCGCCTCCGGGTGGCCGCCCCGGTCCTGCTGCCCGGCCTCGGGGCCGCCCCGCACTGGCAGGTGGTCGTGGCCCGCGTCGAGTGGCGGGACGCCGGGGTCGAGGCCGGCCCGGTCGCCCAGTCGCTGCTGGAGGAGATCCTGGTCGACCCGCTGGCGACGGGCCCCGAGCCCTCGGACCGGATCGCCGTCGCGCACACCGGGGAGGAGGCCGTCGCCCTCGTACCGCTCCCGGCGGTCTCCGCGGAGCACGACGGCTCGGAGACGGGGATCCTCGCCGACGCGCTCCTGCAGTCCGTACGGGAGCCGCTGTCGGCCGGTCTCGACGACGACGGGCAGGTCACGCTCGGGGTGAGCGCGGCCGTGCACTCGGCGGAGGGACTGCGCGGGGCGCTGGAGGAGGCCCGGCACGCGCGCAGGGTCGCCGCCGCGCGGCCGGGACGGGTGTGCGCGGCGGGGCACCAGGAACTCGCCTCGCACGTGCTGCTGCTGCCCTTCGTGCCGGACGACGTGCGGCGGGCGTTCACCGCGCGCCTGCTCGACCCGCTGCGCGACTACGACCGCCGGCACCGCGCCGAGCTGATCCCCACCCTGGAGGCGTTCCTGGACTGCGACGGCTCCTGGACACGGTGTGCGACCCGGCTGCACCTGCACGTCAACACGCTGCGCTACCGGGTCGGGCGGATCGAGCAGTTGACGGGCCGCGACCTGTCCCGACTGGAGGACAAGCTCGATTTCTTCCTGGCATTGCGCATGAGTTGAGACGTCCGACGGGGGCGCCGAATGGCACCAAGTGCCGCCCGGGTCCCACGACTTTGTGAAATCCTTCACCCAGCCCCTTGGCCGAGCGACCGGATTCGTGCTGAGATGCGGCCACCAACCAAGGCTCGATGGCGTGCTCGGGGAGGGCAACGTGGCGCATACCGCCATGTCTGGTACCGGAACGACCGCAGGTGACGATCCCCTCCAGACCGCGGTATGGCGGCTGCGTTCACGGGCCTGCTGGGTCGACGCGGCCGCGCTGCTGGAGCCGGTCACCGCCGGCTCCGCGCTGCAGAGAGCGGCGCTCCTCGTGGAGAAGTGCCTGTACACGGAGCAGGGCTGGGAGGCGGCCGAGGACGCGCTGCGCACCGCGGAGGCCCTCGCCCACACCGACGACGAGCGGGGCGCGGCCGCTTGTGAACGCGGGTACTTGGCGTACGCGGCGACGCTGCACTCCGTGCGCGACCGGGCCGACGAGGCGCGGGCCGCGCTCGGCCGGGCGGCGGCGCTGATCGCGCCGGGCGCGGCGGGGCGGCCGCTGCTGGACTTCCGGCGCGGGCTGCTGGCGGAGAACCTGACCGGCTCCCCACAGGCCGCGCGGGCCGCGTACCGCCGCGCGCACGCGGGCGCCACCGCCCACTCCGACCCCCTGCTGCTGTCCTTCACCTGGCGCCATCTCGCGGGCCTGGCCCTGCGGGAAGGGGAATTGGCGGAGGCCCGGCACGGGTTCGCCGAGTCGCTGCGCATCCGGGAGGAGCTGGGCTATCTCGTCGGTACGGCGCCCGCGCTGGCGTCACTGGCGGACGCGGAGGCCGAGCCCGAGGCGTCACGGCTGCGGGAGGAGGCCCGGCGGCTGTTCCGGCTGCTGGGCGGCGTACCGACATGGCTGGCCCGCCAACTGGCACCTCCCGCGGCGGACGCGGCGACGGCCTGAGGCGCGCGCGGTCGCCTTGGCCTAGAGGTGACTGAGAGGAAGCTGAGAGGTTGCTGTGCCAGTGTGGCGCGCCCAACCCCCTCATAGGAGCGCCTCGATGAGCCTGGTCAATGGCTTGCCCGCACATGTCCTTTTGGTGCACTTCGTCGTCGTCCTCGTACCGCTGACCGCGCTGGCGGTCGTGGCGAGTGCCCTGTGGCCCGCGGTCGCGCGCCGCATGGGTGTGGCCCTGCCGGTGCTCGCGCTGGTCACCCTGGCGAGCGTGCCGCTGACCACGAGCGCCGGCGAGTGGCTGGAGGAGCACGTCGGCAGCAACGCCCTGGTACGGCGGCACGCGGAGCTCGGTGACGGGCTGCTGCCCTGGGCACTGGGCCTGTTCGTGCTGGCGGCGGCGGTGTGGTGGACGACGCGGCGGACGCCGTCCGAGCAGACGGGCAACCGGTCGGCGTCGCTGATACGGATCGCGGCCGCGGTGCTGTCGGTCGCCGTGGCGGCGGGCGCGGTCGTGGACGTGTACCGCATCGGCGACTCCGGCGCGAAGGCCGCCTGGCACGACGGCTACTCGAAGACCGCCACCGGATCGGGCGACGGGGACGACTGATCCCCGCCGCGGCGGAACGGGCCGTGCGGGGGTTCCGGTCGGTGGGAACTCCCGCACGCACCATGCCGGTTCAGCGCGGGCGGGCCGCCCCCGCGAAGTGCTCCCCCACCAGCGCCCGCACGACGTCCAGGTCCCGGGCGATCAGTGCGTCGAGCAGTGCCGTGTGCTCCGCCGCGTCGGCCACCAGGTCGGCGCGCCCGCGCGACGCCGGAGCCCCGACCAGCGGCCACTGGGCGCGGCGGTGCAGGTCGTCGGCGATGCGGACGAGCTGCTCGTTGCCGGACAGGGCCAGCATCGCCCGGTGAAAGGTGCGGTCCGACTCCCCGTACGTCGCCCGGCAGCCCGAGGACGCGGCACGGACCGTCGCCTCGGCGAGCGGGCGCAGCTCCGCCCAGCGCTCCACCGGGACGGTACGGGCCAGGCGCAGCATCACCGGCACCTCGATCAGCGCCCGCACCTCGGCCAGCTCGGCCAGTTCCCGGGTCCCGCGCTCCACCACCCGGAAGCCGCGGTTGGGCACCACCTCGACCGCGCCCTCCAGCGCCAGCTGCTGCATCGCCTCGCGCACCGGTGTCGCGGAGACACCGAAGCGCTCGCCCAGGGCCGGCGCCGAGTACACCTCGCCGGGACGCAGCTCGCCCGTCACCAGAGCGGTGCGCAGCGCGGTGAGGATCTGCCCCCGCACGGAGGCGCGCTGGACCGGGCGCGGCGCGGTGATCGGGTGCTCACTGTGCGTGTGCTCGCCGCGCGTGCCCCCGCCCGCGGCGAGGCCCCGTTCCCGGTCGACGTCGGCCGCGGCCGGCTGCGGCGGCACCCTGGGCACGTCCGTGCCGGCCTGCGGGATCCCCGTACGCGCCGAGCCCTGTGCGCTCTGCCTCACGGGTCCTCCTCCGGACGTGTCGGTACTTGGGGTCATTACGGCGGGTTGTTACTCGTCCGTCAAGCACCATAAGCGCACAAGCCGTCAGTTCAAATCCCGATTATCTTGAATAAGGCAAGGCTTGCCTTGCTCCGACCCCGGCCCGGAGAGGCATCGCCCCGCGCACGGCACGCCGGACCGCCTGTCGCGTCGCCGACGGCCAAGCCGTCGGGCGCGGACGCCAGTTGAGGACCCCGGAGGTACAACCTCCGCGCCGGTCCCGTAAGATCGCCGCGACGAGACCGCCCCTTCGGTTACAGGTGATTCACAACTTCCTCACTTGTCGCAGGAACTTTCCGAAGAACCATCCGTACGGGTAGTCTTATTCGAACTCAACTCCCGCCCCTCAAGCGGCAGTTCGAGCAGAACGCCGCCCTGGGCATCCCCTTGCACTTCCTTGGCGGCCTCTTGCCCCGAAACCCCCTGAGGGCCGGTGGGATTGGGCCACTATGGCGGGCGTTACGCCCTATCCCAATGCAAGGGACCCCTAGATGAGACTGACCGACATATCGCTGAACTGGCTGCTTCCGGGCGCCGTACTGCTCCTGGGCATGCTGGCGGCGGTGGCGGTGCTCGCGCGCAGCAAGCGGTCCGGCGGGGAGCACGCGAAGGACGACTCGTGGGAGCGCAGCGAGGAGCGCCGCAGGCGCAAGGAGGCTCTGTACGCCACCGCCTCCTATGTTCTGCTGTTCTGCTGTGCGGCGGTCGCCGCGGCACTCTCCTTCCACGGCCTGGTCGGCTTCGGCCAGCAGAACCTCGGCCTCACCGACGGCTGGGAGTACCTGGTGCCGTTCGGCCTGGACGGCGCGGCCATGTTCTGCTCCGTGCTCGCGGTGCGCGAAGCCAGCCACGGTGACGCGGCCCTCGGCTCCCGGATACTGGTGTGGACGTTCGCGGGCGCCGCGGCCTGGTTCAACTGGGTGCACGCGCCCAGGGGTATCGACCACGCGGGCGCGCCGCAGTTCTTCTCCGGCATGTCCCTTTCGGCGGCCGTCCTGTTCGACCGCGCGCTGAAGCAGACCCGCCGCGCTGCCCTGCGCGAGCAGGGTCTCGTGCCGCGTCCGCTGCCGCAGATCCGTATCGTCCGCTGGCTGCGGGCGCCCCGTGAGACCTACAGGGCCTGGTCGCTCATGCTCCTGGAGGGTGTGCGCAGCCTGGACGAGGCGGTCGAAGAGGTCCGCGAGGACAAGCGGCAGAAGGACGAGAACCGGCTGCGCCGGCGCGAGGCGGACCGCCTCGAGCGCGCCCAGCTCAAGGCGATCAGCCGCGGCCACCGCGGGTTCGTCGGCCGTGGCCGGCCCGAGCCGCAGGCCCTGGAGCGGGCCTCCGCGCAGGCCACCGCGGAGCCTGCCATATCCGCGCCGGAGCCGCTGCCCGTACGCCAGCGTCCCTCGTTGCAGCCCGTCCGCAAGGGCGGTTCTGACCCGGTGACCGTCGACCTCACCGCGGAGGACGACACAATGGCCCTGCCGCGCCTCGACTCCCTGGAGCGCAAGCTCAAGGACCTCGAGCAGCAGTTCGGCTAGAGACGGCCGTCATGGGGAGGGGGCGTGGCCTGTGGGCCACGCCCCCTCCCCGTTCAGGCGGCCTCCGCCTCGAGTTCGAACCACACGGCCTTCCCCACCCCGTGCGCCCGCACCCCCCAGGCGTCCGCGAGGGACTGCACCAGTACCAGGCCCCTGCCGTTCGTACCGTCGTCGGCCACCGGCACGCGCAGCCGCGGCCTGCGGGCGACGAAGTCCCGTACCTCCACCCGTAGTCCATGCGATCCCACGGTGGCGGTGAGCACCGCTTCCCGGTCGGTGTGGATGAGCGCATTGGTGACGAGTTCGCTGGTGAGCAGCTCCGCGATCTCCGACCGTCCGGGCCTGCCCCAGTGCCGCAACAACTCGCGCAGCGCCCTGCGCGCCTCGGGCACCGCCTTCAGGTCCGCCCGTCCGAGTCTCTGCCGTAGCTGCGACGGCTGCTCCGGTGCCGGGACGCCGTCCGACCTTTCCTCCACCGTCTGAGCCGAGGAGGCCCCGATCGCCATGGGACCGCCCCCTCGTGCCTGCCTCTTCATGACCCCCGCCCGCGTGCCGATGTCGGTCCCCTCCTTGTCGAACACGTTCACGGGATCCATGCCCCATGCCACACGCGCCAGTCATGTCGTCTCCTCAACGACCAGGTGTTCGGCCAAGGTTGGGGCCCTCCCGGCCGGGTGGAGGAGCCTTTGGGAGGAAGCCGCCGGGACCGTCCGCGCCACGAGGGGACCGCCGCGCGCGGCGACCGCGCACGCGGGGAAGGGCGTCCGGAACTTGCCATGAGCCATTTCGCGCGTCCCGTGCACCGCGGCGAGCGGGTCTCGCCGGCCGCGCCCGTGTGCCGGGGAAGGGAACGCCGCCGTGCCGCCCGCGAGTCCTTCGCGGGCGGCACGACCTGCCGAAAGCCCTGGTCGAACCGTCTGCCCCGGGGTCCTGGGCGGCGGGCCGGAGGCCCAGGTCGAGGGCCTGCCGCACGACGTCGCGGGCGCCGGTACGGCCGTGCCGTCCGGCTCCGCGCCTGCACGTCCGGGCAGCGTCCTGACCGCCGGGGATCGCCCCAACTACCGATTCCCGTCTGCCGAGCCCGCCGTACACGACGAAACCCCGTGGCAGCCGGTCCTGGGCCGTGCGCGCACCTCTTCGCCCCCGCGGCCGAACGCCTGCGGCTCGTGAAAGTGGCCTGAATCCGCTTGTCTCCGACCTGGTGACCGAGCCGGGACCGGACGCACACGCCGGAACGGCCGCGGTCCGAAGGTCGGTTCTCCTTCGGGCCGCGGCCATTCCGCATCCTCATTGTGCGATCGCCACCGGAGTGACTACTTCGCTCCGAGCGCCTTCGCGCCGATGCGGTAGATCTGGTGGGTGTCGCGGGTGACGTCGACGTACACCTTGGTGGTGCTGTTGCGGCTCCAGGTGAGGGTGACGACGGCCTCCGTGTGGTTCTTCGTGGTGCCGTTGTCGGTGACCTTCCAGGCGAGCGGGACGTTCTGGGCGCGCAGGACGCCGTCGGCGTGCTCCCTGTCCTCCCAGGCGGCCAGCTGCTTCTGGAACGCGGGCGTGAGGTAGTGGGCGCGCAGGGCCTGGCCGAGGTTGCCGCTGTCCTCGTCGGTCACCGCGTCGATGTAGGTGCCGTAGAAGTCGGCGACGCGGGTGATGTCGTCCGACGGCTTGCCGCTGACGCTGCGCGGGGCGCCGGCGGAGGCCTGGGCGGTGGCGCCGAGACCGAGGGCGACGGCGAGGACGCCGGCGGACAGGGCGGTGCGGGTCTTGCTGTTCATGTGATTTCCCCGTTTGCTCGAAGTGTGCGGTGCGTGTCGGGTGGTCGGTGGGCCGCCCTCTTGACCCCCGTGGCAGGAGGGCGGCCCGGGTCGTGCGGTCAGTGGAGCTTGTCGACGGCCTTGGTGGCCGTCTTCTTGAAGGCCTTCACCGGGGCGTCCTTGAAGCCGCCCATCCGTCCCCAGTCGACGACCGTCACGGTCTTGCCGTCCCGGCCGACCGCGAGGAGGCGGATGTCGGTCGCGCCCCAGGAGGCCTCCGTGTGCAGGCCGTAGACGTGGGCGCCCTCCTCCACGGGCAGGGTGCCGTAGTCCTTGAACGTGACCTTCAGGTCCGGGTCGGCCTTCTCGGTCCGTGCCGCGCAGGACGCGATGTCCTTGTTCAGCCGCGCGAACCGTGCCTTGGCCGCGCCGGTGGTCGACGACTCGACGCTGACCTGGACGGCGTGCGCGTCGAGGTCGGTGTGGAACTCCCGGTACCAGGAGCCCCGGTCGTCGTTCAGCACCAGGCCCAGGCAGCGGTCCACCTCCACCGCCTCCGACAGGCCGGCGGTGACCTTGCCGGCCGTCCAGGACGACGAGGCGTACGGCGGAAGGTCGGCGGCCGCCAGGAAGCCGGGCGCCTTGGTGGCGGCGCCCGCCGGCTGGGCGAGTGCGGTGCCTGCGGCGAGGCCCGCGGCGGCGAGTGCGACGAGCACACCTGCTCGGGTGCGCTTGGGCATGGGTGTCCCCCGTGAGTGAGTGCATGGGTGTGGGCTGTCGCCGCGACGCCGGAAGGTCGGTCCGGCCCCGGTCGGTGCGACACCAAGAGCATCGGCTGTCGGCGGAGTCCGGCGCAACGTCCGCCGCCCCTTCGGCGACGGTGGAACCATCCCAGCCCATCTGACGTGCAGGTATATGGAGTGCCTGGGATACGGGGACGCGACGCGACGACGGGGGAACGGTGTCGGCTGGGGACGAGGTCGAGGAGTTCGCGGCGCTGCTGCGCCGGCTGAAGGACCGCACGGACCGGAGCTACGGCTCCCTGGCCCGGCGCCTGCACATGAACACCTCCACGCTGCACCGCTACTGCGCCGGGGAGGCGGTACCGCAGGAGTACGCGCCGGTGGAGCGCCTCGCGGCGTTCTGCGCGGCGACACCGGAGGAACGCCTGGAACTGCACCGCCTGTGGCTGCGAGCCGCGGCAGCCCGCCAACGCCCCCGGCCGACCGGGGGCGGCACACCGGAGGAAACGGCTGCGGTGACCGGGCCGGGGGCGGCGGGGGTGACGGCTGCGGCCACCGGGCCGGCGGCGGGGGTGACGGCTGCGGCCACCTGGCCGGGGGCGGCGGAGACGACCGCGGCGAAGGGGACGGCTGCGGCCACCGGGCCGGGGGCGGCAGAGACGACCGCGGCGAAGGGGACGGCTGCGGCCACCGGGCCGGGGGCGGCAGAGACGACCGCGGCGAAGGGGACGGCTGCGGCCACCGGGCCGGGGGCGGCAGAGGAGACTGCTGCGGCAACCAGGCCAGGGCCGGCAGACGAGACTGCTGCGACCGCCGGGCCCGGTGCCCCGGAGGGCTCGCCTGCGGCGGATGGGCCGGGCGCCCCCGAGGACACGCCTACGGTGATCGGGCCGGGTGTCCCGGAGACCCCTCCTGCGACGACGGGGCCGGGCGCCCCGGGGAACGCGCCTGCGGCGAACGAACCGACGCCGACGGACGAGCCGCCCGCCACCGGAGACGCCGTTGCGGTGGACGGGGCGGGTGCGACGGAGTACCGGGTTACGGCGGACAGGCCGGGTGCGACGGAGTGCGCGGTTGCGGCGCAGGGGCCGGATGCGGCGCAGGAACCGGACGCGGCGTTGGGGCTGGATGCGGCGCAGGAACCGGACGCGGCGTTAGGGCTGGATGCGGCGCAGGAACCGGGTTCGGGTGCGGGGGCGGCTGCCGGGCCCGCACCCGAACCCGCGCCCGCGTCCGCCCCCGTGGCGGGCCCGCGTTCCGGGTATCGGCGTCGGCGGGTGATGGTGTCCGTCGGTGTGGTGGGTGCGTTGCTCGCCTCTCTGGGGAGTCTGTCGGCCCTCTCGGACGACCGTTCGCCGCAGGCGCGGGCGCCGCACGGCAGCACGGCGCCCCGGACGACGGCTCCGGGCGCGCCGTGGCGCCCGGCGAAGCCGTCGGCGGGCTCCTCCCCCACCACCGCCCCGAACTCGTCCTCACCCGAGGCCGGGAAGAACCCCACCGCCTCGGCCGCCCCCGGCGGCGGTTCCGGTGGGACCGGCGGGACCGGCGGGCGGCCCACCGGACTTCCCCTCGCCTGGACCGTGGACTCCCAGGTGTGGCAGGGAGGCTGCGGCCACGACTACGTCATCGACAAGCCGCCCGCCCAGGTGCCCCCGCCCCCGGTCCAGCAGGACGCCGGGACCTGGGCGGCGACGCAGGGCGCGGTGCACGGGCGGCAGACCCTGGTGCAGGTCTCCGTGCAGGGGCGCTCGTCGACGGCCGTCGTCCTGGAGGCCCTGCGGGTACGGATCGTCGGCCGGGGGGAGCCCCTGACCGGCAACTCCTACGCCATGGAGCAGGGCTGCGGCGGCGAACTCACGCCCCGCAGCTTCACCGTGAACCTCGACGCCGACCGGCCGGTCGCCAGGCCGAAGGACGGCGCCGACAGCGAACACACCATCCCCGCCGTGCACTTCCCCTACCGCGTCTCCGCCCAGGACCCCGAGGTGCTGCTCGTGGACGCGACGACGCGGGCCCACGACGCCCGCTGGTACCTGGAACTCGACTGGTCCTCGCAGGGCCGCAAGGGCACGATCCGCATCGACGACCACGGCCGCCCGTTCCACACGAGCGGCATCACGGACATGCCGCGCTACTGGTACGGCACGAACGACTCCGGCGACCGCGCCTGGGTCCCCTACGACAGCTAGGGCCGCGGGACGTTGCGGAGGTTGGAGCGGGCCATCTGGAGCATCCGGCCCACACCGCCGTCCAGGACGATCTTCGACGCCGACAGGGCGAAGCCCGTCACCATCTCGGCGCTGATCTTCGGTGGGATGGACAGGGCGTTGGGGTCGGTGACGATATCGACGAGAGCGGGGCCCTTGTGCTTGAAGGCGGACTTCAGGGCCCCGGCGAGGTCCTTGGGCTTCTCCACCCGCACTCCGTGGGCACCGCACGCGCGGGCCACGGCCGCGAAGTCGGGGTTCTTGTTGGTGGTGCCGTAGGAGGGCAGCCCGGCGACCAGCATCTCCAACTCGACCATGCCGAGCGAGGAGTTGTTGAAGAGGACGACCTTGACCGGCAGGTCGTACTGCACGAGCGTCAGGAAGTCGCCCATCAGCATGGAGAATCCGCCGTCGCCCGACATCGACACCACCTGCCGGCCGCGGTCGGTGAACTGCGCGCCGATCGCCATCGGCAGGGCGTTCGCCATGGAGCCGTGCGAGAACGAACCGATGACCCGGCGGCGGCCGTTGGGCGAGATGTAGCGGGCGGCCCAGACGTTGCACATGCCGGTGTCGACGGTGAACACCGCGTCGTCGTCGGCGAGTTCGTCGAGGACGGAGGCCACGTACTCCGGGTGGATGGGGACGTGCTTGTCGACCTTGCGGGTGTAGGCCTTGACCACGCCCTCCAGGGCGCCGGCGTGCTTCTTCAGCATGCGGTCCAGGAAGCGGCGGTCGGTCTTCTCCTTGACCCGTGGGATCAGACAGCGCAGGGTCTCGCGCACGTCGCCCCAGACGGCCAGGTCGAGTTTCGACCGGCGGCCCAGGTGTTCCGGCCGGACGTCGATCTGGGCGATCGCCACGTCGTCGGGCAGGAAGGCGTTGTAGGGGAAGTCGGTGCCGAGCAAAATCAGCAGGTCGCACTCGTGGGTGGCCTCGTAGGCGGCGCCGTAGCCGAGCAGTCCGCTCATGCCGACGTCGTACGGGTTGTCGTACTGGATCCACTCCTTGCCGCGCAGGGCGTGGCCGACGGGTGACTTGATCTTCCCGGCGAACTCCATGACCTCGGCGTGGGCGCCGGCCGTGCCGCTGCCGCAGAACAGGGTGACCTTCTGGGCGCGGTCGATCATGTCGGCCAGCTTTTCGATCTCGGCGTCGCCCGGCCGGACGGTGGGCCGGGAGGTGACCAGCGCGCTCTCGGCGGCCCGTTCGGGGGCGGGCTGGTCGGCGATGTCGCCGGGCAGGGAGACGACGGCGACGCCCGACCGCCCGACCGCGTTCTGGATGGCGGTCTGCAGCAGGCGCGGCATCTGCTTGGGGCTGGAGATGAGCTCGCTGTAGTGGCTGCACTCGCGGAACAGCTGGTCGGGGTGGGTCTCCTGGAAGTAGCCGAGGCCGATCTCACTGGAGGGGATGTGCGAGGCGAGGGCCAGCACGGGGGCCATGGACCGGTGGGCGTCGTACAGGCCGTTGATGAGGTGCAGGTTGCCGGGGCCGCAGGAGCCGGCGCACGCGGTGAGCTTGCCGGTGATCTGGGCTTCGGCGCCGGCAGCGAAGGCGGCGGTCTCCTCGTGGCGGACGTGCACCCAGTCGATGGCGGCGTTGCGGCGCACGGCGTCCACGACCGGGTTGAGGCTGTCGCCGACGACGCCGTACAGGCGCTTGACTCCGGCTCGGACGAGGATGTCGACGAACTGTCCGGCGACGTTCTGCTTGGCCATGGTGCTCTCATGCCCCTTCGGTCTCCGACAGGTCCCTACGGGTTACATGAATTCACAACGCGCCGCGTCACGCCTCCCACACGGCGGCGGCCGTACGGTCGTCCGCGTATCCCTTGACGCGGACCTGGGTGTCGGCGAGGAACGCGGCGAGCCCCGGCGGGGTGGGGGCGGACCACCGGCCCTTCAGATGGCGGCACAGGTCCGGTTCGCCGCGCAGCGGTTCCGCGAAGCCGCTGGTGCACATCAGGAGCGTGTCACCCGGGTGGGCGATGGAGGCGCGGAAGCGGAAGGGTTCCCGGGGTGGTTCCGGGGCGGGTTCGTAGGGGCTCGGGGGTGTAGGGATGCCCAGGTCCATCGTCAGGCGGTCGCCCTCGGGGGTCTCGGCCGGCAGTGAGCCGAAGCCGACGACCGGTTCGCCGGTGACGTCGGTGACGCGGGGCTCGATGTCCTGCCATTCACCGTCCCTGAGGCGGAACAGTCCGCCGTCACCGACGCCAAAGAAGACGCGCGTACGGCACTCCGGGTCGGCGGGCAGCAGCAGGCAGCGCAGGGTGGCCGCGTACTCCTCGGGGTCGACGCCCTGTTCGGCGGCACTGGCGCGGAGTTTGCCGAGGCTGCGGTCCGTGAGGCGGTGCAGGCCGGACTTCAGGTCGCCGCGCCTGCCCGCCCGGATGTCCTCGGCGAGCCGTGCGTGGCTGCGGCCCACGGCCCTGCCGATCCAGTGGCAGGCCTCGGCGGCGGCGCGGTGGGCGCCGGGCGTGGCCCGGGCGCCGGTGGCCATCGCGACGAGGACCAGGGCGTGCTCGGCGGTGCCGAAGCGGGCGGTGAGGAGGGAGTCGCGGCGGGGTTCGCCGCGGTAGCGGGCGGAGTCGCCGCGGGCGGAGGCGGCGCGCAGGGTGCAGGAGCCGTACCGGGCGCCGTCGAGGACGGTGTCGGCGACCAGGTCGTCCAGGTCGTCGGGGTCGGCGGGCGGGAGGGCGGTGGGTTCGGCGTCGTAGGTCGGGGGGCCGGAGCCCACGTAGTCGACGGGGAGCGGGGGGAAGGCGGGGAGGTCCAGGTGGGTGGCCGCGTGGGGCGGGTGCGGGGAGTCGTCCTGGGCCGGTGGCGGGGGCGGGATGTCCTGGGCCCGGGTCCCCGGGGCCGGGTCCGCCGGCGGCCGGGGCGGTGGTGCGGGGGCTCCGGGCGGAGCGGGGAGCGCCGTACCGATTGCCGTGGAGGTCCTGCTGGACGGCGGCTGTTCGGGAGGCGGTGTCTCGGTGCTCCCGGAGCGCTGTTGCGGAACCCCGGGTCCCGTCGCGGGATCGGTGTCCTCGCCCCGCTCCCCCGCCCCGGTGTGCACCGCTCCCGCCGCGGAGGCGAACCGGTCGTCCAGAGTGTCGGCCGCGGGGGTGGGCCCCGTGTCCTCGGTGGAGTCGTCGTACAGCTGTCCCCACCAGTCGTCGTCGTGCCCGGTGGGCCTTCCCCCCTGCTGACTCATGCCCCTAATTGTCCACCGCGGGGGCCGGATGAAAACGGGGCATGGGGAAAATCCCGCACGGCACGCCGTGTCGAACGGCGTGTCGAGTGAGTCGTCGAACAGGGGTACGGAGGACGTCGCCGGGCGGCTCCACCCCCCACGGGAGAGCCGCCCGGCGACCACCGGGGTGCCCCGGGCCCGGATCCCCTGCGTGCCGACGGTGCGCCGACGGAGTGGAGATGAGCTGTGAGCAGGCCCGGGACTGCGCCGCAGACGGGCGGGGCCGACAGGGCCGTGCCGTCGCCTTGGCGGAGTGCGAACGGCGCTGGGTGCCTCGGGAGCGATCCTGACCTGCACATTCGGCTCCCGTCGGGCACCCTGGGCTCATGGGAGTGTGGGACCTCGTGCTGGTCGGCCTGGTCCTCCTGCTCGGCCTGTGCGGGGTGCTGGTGCCCGGGGTGCCGGGGTCGTGGCTGGTGTGGGCCGCGATCCTGTGGTGGGCGCTGAAGGACCCGCGACCGGTCGCCTGGTGGGTCCTGGTCGGCGCGACGGTCGCGCTGTTCCTCTCCCAGGTCGTGCGCTGGGCGCTGCCGCCCCGACGGCTGCGGGCGAGCGGGGCGACCCCGCGGATGTGGGTGTACGCGGGGGCCGGCGCGTTCCTCGGTTTCCTGCTGTTTCCCGTGCTGGGCGCGATCCCCGGCTTCATGGGCGGCATCTACCTGTGTGAACGCCTGCGTCTGGGCGGGCACGGCGAGGCGATGGCGGCCCTGCGCACCGCGATGCGCTCGGGCGGCTCCAGCGTGCTGGCGGAGCTTTTCACCTGTCTGCTGATCGCCGGGACGTGGCTGGGCGTGGTGATCCGGGGGTGACCGTCAGGGGGAACCGGCGGGCTCCAGGCAGCCCTCCAGGGTGAGCAGGCGCACCTTTCGTTCCAGGCCGCCCGCGTACCCCGTCAGCGCGCCGTTCGCGCCGATCACCCGGTGGCAGGGCCGCACGATGAGCAGCGGGTTGGCGCCGATCGCGCCGCCGACGGCCCGTACGGCCGCCCGGGGTGCCCCGATCCGCGCGGCGATCTCTCCGTAGGTCGTGGTGGCGCCGTAGGGGACGGAGTCCAGGGCGGCCCACACCCGCTCCCGGAACTCGCTGCCCGCGGTGCTGAACGGCAGCCGGAAGTCCTTCAGATCACCGGCGAAGTAGGCGTCCAGCTGTTCCTCGGCCTCCCGGAAGAGGGCCGGCTCGTACCGCCAACTCGCCTCCACCTCACGCCCGTTGCGCTGCCCAGGCACGGAGACCGAGGTCAGGGCGCCGGTGGCGTCGGCGGTGATCAGCAGGGCGCCGACGGGGCTGTCGACACGGGTCCACAGGGTGGTCATCGCGGTTCAGTCCAACTCTCCTGCTGCGCGCAGGTGTCGTAGGGCGTACGAGCGCCAGGGGCGCCAGGCGTCGGGGACGTCCAGGCCGGGCGGGGCGACGTCGGGGTCGCCCAGGGCGCGGGTGCGGATCTCGGCGACGGTGCCGGAGTCCATGCCGGGCAGGGCGAGCAGTGCGGTCCGCGCCTCGTCGCGGTCGACGCCCGGGTCGAGACGCAGGGCGCCGTCGGCGAGGGCGGCGGTGAGTGCGCCGAGGGTGCCCTCGGGTTCGGCCTCGGCGAGGACCGCCGGCTCCGGGAAGAGGTGGGTGAGGCTGCCGGAGGGCGAGTCCAGTGCCTTGCCGTAGCGCCGTACCAGCCGTTCGCTCGCCCGCGACCCCACCAGGGCCCGTACCGCCGCCTCGTCCGCGTCGGCGGCGCCCGGCGAGCGCAGGCCCCGGCGGGCGGTGACGAGGGGTGCGAGCCGTGGGTCCGCGCCGAGCCGCTCGTCGACCGCGTACGGGTCGGCGTCGAGGTCGAACAGCCTGCGCAGCCGGCCGACGGCGGTGGTGAGGTCGCGCGGGTCGGTCAGCTGCAGCCGGGCCTCCAGCCAGCCGCCGGGATGCGCCGCGGACGCCGCCGCGGACGCGCCCGCCCGTTCGTCGACGGCGACGGCTCCGGTGCCGTGCGGGAGGCGGAGGGTACGGCGGTAGGTGCGGCGGCCGCGCTCCCCGACCACCTCCTCCACGCCGGGCACGGCCTCCTCGGCGAGCAGGTCGAAGACGGCACCGGTCTGGTACGGCCCCCGGTACGCGAGCCGCAACGGGATCCCCGCGGCGGGGCGCCGGCCCCGCTGCCGGGGCGCGGCGGCCCGCAGCTCGCTCGGTGTAGAGGCGTACACCTCGCGGACGGTGTCGTTGAACTGGCGGACGCTGGCGAACCCGGAGGCGAACGCGATCTCCGTGATCGGCAGTTCGGTCGTCTGCACCAGCACCCGCGCGGTGTGCGCGCGCTGGGCCCGGGCCAGGGCGACCGGCCCGGCCCCGAGCTCGGCGGTCAGCTGCCGCTGCACCTGCCGGGCGCTGTAGCCGAGCCGCCCGGCGAGCCCTGCGACGCCCTCGCGGTCGACGACGCCGTCCGCGATCAGCCGCATGGCGCGCCCCACCACGTCGGCGCGAGCGTTCCACTCGGCCGACCCCGGCACGGCGTCCGGACGACAGCGACGGCACGCCCGGAAGCCCGCGCCCTGCGCCGCGGCGGCCGTCGCGAAGAAACGGACGTTGCGGCGCCTCGGGGTCACGGCCGGGCAGCTGGGACGGCAGTAGATGCCGGTCGTCTCGACGGCGAAGAAGAACTCCCCGTCGAAACGAGCGTCCCGACTGCGCACGGCCTCATACCTGGTGTCCTCGTCCATCACTCCTCCAGTCTGCGCCGCGCGCCGCCCGGGGGCTGGCGGAAATCGGACACGACACCGGGCCGGGCGAGGGCGCCCTTTGGAGGCGCACCCCTGACCGGCCATCGGCCCCCTGACGGGGCAGCGCCTCCGCCCGCCAGAGCGCGCGTCGGGGCAGCCCCCGGACCGCCCACCAACCGCCGCAGCGGCGCGCCCCGATGGGGCATCCGCCCGTCGGAGGGGGCTCTCAGGCGCACGCCTCCGACAGCCGCCGGCCCGAGCGCGCGTCGGGCAGCCCCGAACCGCCCACCGACTACCCGAGGGCGCTCCCCGGCCGGCCATCCGCCCGGCCATCCGCCCGTCGGAGGACCTCGACGCGCGGTGACGCCGGGCTCCCGTCGGCTTGCCCAGAGCGCGTCCAAGGAGCGGCGCCCTGGGCCTCCGGCGGCTCTCAGGTGCGGCGGCCCCTCTTCAGTTCCATTGCCGCCCTGCCCTCCGCGTGCTTGCGCTTCCAGTCGCGGCGCAGTTCCGCGCGGGCCCGGGCGTCGGTCTTGGCCACGATCCGCTGGTTCTCGCGGACCAGCTTCCGGTAGCTGTCCAGTCGTCGTACCTGGAGTTCCCCGGCGTCCACGGCGGCCAGCACCGCGCAGCCGGGTTCGGCGCTGTGTGCGCAGTCGTGGAAGCGGCAGCGTCGGGCCAGTTCCTCGATCTCGGAGAAGACCTGCCCGACGCCGCTCTCGGCGTCCCACAGGCCCACGCCGCGCAGTCCGGGAGTGTCGATCAGGACGCCCCCGCCGGGCAGGGCGAGGAGGTTGCGGGTGGTGGTCGTGTGGCGTCCCTTGCCGTCGACGTCCCGGATGGCCTTCACGTCCATCACGTCGGCGCCGACGAGCGCGTTGGCGAGGGTCGACTTGCCCGCGCCGGACTGCCCGAGCAGCACGGAGGTGCCGTCGCCGACGGCGGCGCGCAGGACGTCGAGTCCGCCGCCGTCCACGGCGCTGACGGGCAGCACGGTCACGCCGGGCGCCGACAGTTCCACGTCCTGGACCAGGTGGGCCCGCGTCACCGCGTCCGGCACGAGGTCGGCCTTGGTGAGGACGACGAGCGGCTGGGCGCCGGACTCCCAGGCCAGGGCGACGAACCGCTCGATGCGCCCGAGGTCGAGCTCGGCCGCCAGCGACACCGCGACGATGGCGTGGTCGACGTTGGCGGCGAGGATCTGCCCCTCGGACCGCTTGGAGGAGGTGGAGCGCACGAAGGCGGTGCGGCGCGGCAGATACGCGCGCACATAGCGGGGGTTGCCGCCGGGTTCGACGGCGACCCAGTCGCCGGTGCACACGACCCGCAACGGGTCGTGCGGGGTGACGAACGCGGTGTCGGCCCGCAGCACCCCGTCGGCGGTGACCACGTCGCACTGACCGCGGTCGACCCGGAGCACGCGCCCGGGCAGCAGGCCTTCGGTGTCGTACGGGGCGAACACGTCCGCCCATGCCTCGTCCCAGCCGTAGGGAGCGAGCGCGGAGAAGACAGAACTGGAAGTCAAGGGTGACCCTTCACAGGGGCGGCCCCGGCGACGGGTTAGCTGTGGTCAGCCGGCGGCCACGGAGGTGGACTTGATGATCTGGATGCGGGCAGCGCTCGTCGCAAAGACAGCCATCGGTCGACACCTCCTCTTTCCTCCGGTCAGGGCTCCTTGTGGAACCTGTTCAGGGCTCGTTGTGGAACCGGCGCAACAGTAGCCCGCCGCGCCGGTGTCCCGTCAACCGGTTTTCTCGCAGGGCCGCCCGTTGAGCGTGAAGTCGTGGGGCGGCGAGTTCTTGGTCTTCCAGGAGGCGAGGAAACCGAAGGAGAGCGTGCCGTGCGCGGGGACGGCCTTGTTGTAGTCGGCGGCGGTGGCAGTGACCCGGGAGCCGGTCTGGGCGACGCTCGCGTCCCACATCTGGCCGACCTGCTGGCCGTCCTCGAAGGACCAGCCGACGCTCCAGTTGGTCAGGGCCTTCGTCGTGGTGACGGAGACGGTGGCCTGGAAGCCGTCGGGCCACTCGTTGACCAGGTCGTAGCCGACCGTGCAGGTGGCCGCCTCCTTCACCGTGGCACCGCCGCCACCCGCGGCGGACGACGAGGTGCCCTGGGGTTCGGGGTCGGGCTTCTTGTCGTCGCCTGTCCTCGTCCCGGAGACGGTCGTGGTCGGGGACGGGGACCGGGAGGACCCGCTCGGGGAGGAGGTGACGGGCGGCGGGGAGGGCCGGGGGGCGGCCACGGGGCTGCTGTCGGACGGGGTGTCGCCCGCCGTGATGTCGCCGTTCGCGCCGCCGAACGGCATCAGGGACACGGCCAGCGCGAGCAGCGAGACCAGGACGGCGGCGACGAGGAGGCCGTTGCGCACGGTGCGCGCCCGGTCCGCGCCGGACCTGGGCTCGCCGTGCTCGCTCTCGGCCGGGTCGGGGCGCCCGGCGCCGAGCCGCACCTCGGCGGCCCGCCTGCGGCGTTCGAGGTAGGCGAGGCCGCCCCAGCCGATCACGCCGCCGGCGAGGGCCGTGGGAAGTCCGCCGCCGTGCGAGCGCAGACAGGCGGCGGCCTCGGCGCACTCCACGCAGGTGGCGAGGTGGCGCGAGAGGTCGGCGGGGATGTCGGCGCCGGGCGAGCGGGTGACCGCGTCGAGGAGGCGGGCGTAGCTGCGGCAGTTCGCGTCCAGCGGCATGTCGAGGTGGGCGCGGTGGCAGCGGTCGCGGAACAGGCGGCGCACCTCGGTGAGTTCCTCGCCGACGAGCGCCGGGTCGAGGCCGAGCCTGCGGGCCACCACGGAGTACGGCAGCGCCTCCACCTCGGCGAGCCACAGCAGTGTCGCGTCCGCGTCCTGCAGGTCGCGCAGGGCGCGCAGGGCGAGCGGGCGTTGCAGCGGCGGGCCGGTGTAGCGCGTGGCCTTCTCGGAGTTGAGCCACAGGCGCAGGTCGGGGTCGAGGTCGTCGCCCTGTCCGGCCTCCTCCCAGTCGGCCGCCGTGCTGCGCACGGCGGTCAACAGCAGCGGGATCATGGGGAGTCGGGGTGAGCGGCGGCCGGTGCTTCGGGCGACGGGTCCGGTCTCGGTGGCGCGGACCTCGCGTATACCGAGCGCGAACGCCTCGGAGGCGAGTTGCGTGGCCGCGGTGGCGCCGGCGGTGCACAGGTCGGCGTAGGAAAGCACCGCGTCCCAGCACTCGGAGAACAGCGCGGCCTCGGCGGCGTCCTTCGGGGTCGGCAGGTCGGGCATGGGTCTCCTGCATTGAAAGCGAGGTCAACTCACCATGACGGCAAAGGAGTTGGGGGGAACCTCGCGGCAGGGCAGGAGCCTTTCACGTTTTTCTCACAACTGACAAGCGCTGTGTTCAGTTGTCCTGACAGACCCCTGTGGAACCGCCGCCGGGCCACAACTCCGGCCTCATGTACGCAAGGAGACCACGCTTCGACTCACCGTGCACAGAGGTCGCTCACACCTCCGCCGTCTCCTGCGCACTCTCGCCCTCCGTCTCCCGCGCCGGAAGGCTGTCCATGAAGGAGCTGACGGAGAAGACGGCGCGGCCGGGGCCGGGCGGGCCGTAACCGGGGGGCGAGGACAGACCGAAGTCCTCCATGGTCTGGCGATAGGCCTGGAGCAGCCGGATGTGGTACTCCAGCGGGGCGCCCTGCGGGTTGGCCTTGCCGAGCGGCGTCGTGGGCTCGGGGCACCAGGTGGTGAAGCGGGGCGTGATGCCGTTCGACATGAAGAAGCGCAGACCCTCGGTGGTCGAGGCGATGGCCTCGTCGACCGTCTTGAAGCCGAAGGGCTCGGCCATCTCCACGCCCGCGACGAAGTTGGGGATGACGTTGCGCGCGCCGAAGACGTCCGCCGAGTCCAGGATGCGCTTGTGCCACTCGTCCCGGCCGACGTACCGCTCCTTGCCCGGGCAGTACATCTTGAACAGGTACTCGTCCCACACCTCGTAGTTGGGGTGGTAGATCTGCACGCCGTAGTCCTTGAACCGCTGCACGTCGTCCTTGGGCAGCGCCTGCGCGACGACCTTGCCGATCCAGCGGCCCGGGAAGCGCTCCTCGATGGCCTTGGCGTAGTGGCCGTAGAAGTCGGCCTCGTCCCGCCCGGAGACCGTCTTGGTGATCGCGCCGCCGGTGAGCGTGTAGGCGGTGGAGGCCTTGGCTGTGTCGTACCGGTCGATGATCTCGAGGGCCTCCAGCACCTCCTCGACGTCCTTCACACCCGTGTACGGGCGCCCGGCCGCCTTGTGCTGGCGCCAGTTGTGGTTGATGTCGCAGTACTGGCACTCCTCCTTGGCGCCGAAGTACTGGCAGACGCGGAAGACGGTGAGGTAGATCAGGTAGCCCCACTGGATGGTCGGGGCGACCTCCATGACCGACTTCCCGTTGGACAGGGTGTGCCGGTAGTACTCGGGCATGGGCGGCACGCCGACGTCGGCGATGCGCCGGCCGTCGAGGTAGAGGCCGAGCACTCCTTCGTCGTTCGCGGCGACGCGGTACGGCGAGGACGGGTTCACGCGCACGGAGACGACGGTGCGGCGCAGGTCGTAGGGGCCGCCGGTGAGGATGATCTCCTCCGGGGGCCGGCGCAGGGCGGCCTCGCCGAGCTCGGGCAGGGTCCCGTGGTCGAAGGAGAAGATGAAGTACGACTTCGGCTTGACCTCGCCGCCCTCGTTGTCGCTCAGCGCGGAGGGGTCGAAGGCCACACCACCACGCAGCAGGTCCTCTTTGAAGACGGCTTCCCGCGGTACCTGCGGAAACCGCTCCATCAGATCCTCGACCAGTGCGGTACGGCTGCCCATCCCGACTCTCCTCCCGGCTCAGGCGTTCGACTCCCCACCGTATGCCTCCGCCCGGCGCTCAGCCGTGCCGGGTCCCCTCACGTCGCGCGATGTGTCCTGGTATCGGCAGACCGGGCGGCAGAAGCGGGTCGGGCTCGGGGGCACCCCAGGACCGGGTCAGCGGCAGGGTGCCGGCCCACAGGCCCAGCTCGGCGTCGGGGCCGTCGCCGTCGTCGGGGGCCCCGGTACGGATCTTCACGGAGGCCTGTTCGAGGGAGAGGGCGAGGAGGGTGGTGGCGGCGAGCTCCCTGCGGTTGGGGCCGCGGGCGTACGACCACTGGCCGGGCGCCGCGTGTTCGGTGAGCAGGCGCAGCCCGGCCAGCTTCTCCTCGGGGTCGGTGACCTTGCGGGCCTCGCCGTGGATCATGGCGCTGCGGTAGTTGACGCCGTGCTCGAAGACGGAGCGGGCGAGGACCAGCCCGTCCACGTGCGTGACGGTGACGCACACCGGGGTGCCGCCCGCGAGGCTGCGGCTGGCTACCGAACCGTGCAGGTAGAGCTGCCGCTCGTCGCGCCCGTAGACCGTCGGCACGACCAGTGGCCGGCCGTCGACCACCACGCCCAGGTGACACACGAACCCCGCGTCGAGGATGGCGTCGAGGTCGGCACGGTCGAGGCTGCCCTGTTCGCGCAGGCGGCGGTGCCGGGTGAGGTCGGTCTCCGGGAGCGGTGCGTGCGTCATACGGCAGGACGCTACCGATATCGCACCCAAAGTGCCATATCTTTGCGGATAGCGCTGCCGCACAGCTACATCGCCACGAAATCCGCAGCCTCGCCAGCCTCGCTCAGGCTTCGCGCTCCAACGCCCCCGGATCCACCGGATGGGCGAGCTGCTCACCCGCCAGCAGCCGGGCGGCCTCCTCGGCGACCGTCATGCCGAGCCGGGAGAGTTCGTTGCCCTGGGAACCTGCGAGGTGAGGGGTGACGAAGGCGCCGGGGAGGTCGTAGAGGGGTGAGTCCGCGGGGAGCGGCTCGGGGTCGGTGACGTCGAGGACGGCCCTCAGCCGCCCGGCGCGCACTTCCTCGACGAGGGCGTCGTGGTCGACCAGGCTGCCGCGGGCGGTGTTGATCAGGGTCGCCCCGTCGGGCATCAGGGCGAGTTCCCGGCGGCCGACGAGGTGGCGGGTCCGCGGGGTCTCGGGGGCGTGGACCGTGACGACGTCCGAGGTGCGCAGCAGTTCGTCGAGCGGCAGGAGCGGCACCCCGAGTTCGGCCGCCCGGTCCTCGGTGACGTACGGGTCGGTGAGGCTGACGCGCAGGTCGAAGGGGGCCAGCAGGGCGATCACGCGGCGGCCGATGCGGGAGGCGCCGATCACCCCGACGCGGCGGCCGTGGTTGCCGATGCCGGGGACGACGCCCCAGCCGTGCCGGCCGCGTTCGGCGCGCAGGCGTTCCCTGGCGGCGAGGACGTCCTTCCCGGCCAGAAGGATCATCGCGAGGGTGTACTCGGCGACCGGGACGGCGTTGGCGTCGGCCGCCGAGGAGACGGCGATGCCCCGCCGCCAGACCTCGGGCGTGGTGAAGCCCTTGACCGAGCCGGCCGAGTGCAGGACGGCCTGCAGCCGGGGCGCCGCGTCGAGGACGGCCGCGTCCAGCCGGGGGCAGCCCCAGCCGGTGACCAGGATCTCGGTGCGGGCGAGCGCCTCGCGCACGCGCGCCTCGGTGAAGTCCTCGGCGATCAGGTCCGGGTCGACGTCCACCGCCTCGCGCAGCCGGGCCAGCACCTCCGGAGGGAAGACGAGCGGCAGGTTGCCGGCGGTCATGGCGAACAGCGCCGGGGGACGCTCGGACATGGGAGTGGCCCTCCGGCCTCGCGAGGAAGTTGTAGAAAACGCTCTCCACGGTAGGCGGCGGCGAATGAGAGGGTCAACGTGCACACACTTACTCGGGAGGGACGGCAGGGATGACGCAGACGGTCACCAACTGGGCGGGCAACATCACCTACACGGCGAAGGAGCTGCACCGCCCCCACTCGCTCGACGCGCTCGGCGCGCTCGTGGCCGGCAGTCCGAAGGTGCGCGTGCTGGGCAGCGGGCACTCCTTCAACGAGATCGCCGAGCCGGGCGCGGAGGGTGTCCTGCTCTCGATCGCCGCCCTGCCGCCGGTGATCGACGTGGACACCGCGGCCCGTACGGTACGGGTCTCGGGCGGCGTCCGATACGCGGAGCTGGCGCGCGCGGTGGACGCGCACGGGCTCGCGCTGCCCAACATGGCGTCCCTGCCGCACATCTCGGTGGCCGGCTCGGTGGCGACCGGCACGCACGGCTCGGGGGTGGGCAACGGCTCGCTGGCGTCGGCCGTGCGGGAGGTCGAGCTGGTCACGGCGGACGGGTCGACGGTCACCGTCGGGCGGGGCGACGAGCGGTTCGCCGGCGCCGTGACGTCGCTGGGCGCCCTGGGCGTCGTCACCGCCCTGACCCTGGACCTGGAACCGACCTACGAGGTCGAGCAGCACGTGTTCACCGAACTGCCGCTCGCCGGGCTGGACTTCGAGAAGGTCGCGGCGGCCGCGTACAGCGTGAGCCTGTTCACCGACTGGCGCGAGCCGGGCTTCCGCCAGGTGTGGCTGAAGCGGCGCACCGACCAGCCGCTGCCCGGCTTCCCGTGGGCGGCTCCCGCCACCGAGAAGCTGCATCCCGTGCCGGGCATGCCGGCGGTCAACTGCACCGAGCAGTTCGGGGTGCCGGGGCCGTGGCACGAGCGGCTGCCGCACTTCCGGGCGGAGTTCGTGCCGAGCAGCGGGGCCGAGCTGCAGTCGGAGTACCTGCTGCCCAGGCAGTACGCCCAGGACGCGCTGCACGCCCTGGACGCGATCCGCGGGACGGTCGCGCCCGTGCTGCAGACCTGCGAGGTGCGCACCGTGGCCGCCGACTCGCAGTGGCTGAGCCCCGCGTACGGACGCGACACCATGGCGCTGCACTTCACCTGGTTCGAGGACACGGCGGCCGTGCTCCCGGTGGTGCGGCGGGTGGAGGAGGCCCTGGACGGCTTCGACGCGCGACCGCACTGGGGGAAGGTGTTCGCCGTGCCGGCGGCCGTGCTGCGGGGCCGTTACCCGCGGCTCGGTGACTTCCGGGCGCTGGCTCGGGAGCTGGATCCGGCGGGGAAGTTCAGCAACGCGTTCGTACGTGACGTACTGGAGGAGGCTTTGTAAGGCCCATTTTTTAACCCCTTGTCGAATGCCCGCCCGGGTCATAGCCTGGCGCGGCGCCGGTGGCCGTCGTGGCCCGGCCGGAAGTTCTTCGGGGGAGATCGGGTGGCGGACACGGAAGTGCGGTCCGGTGCGGCCGGCCGGCTGTTCAGCCGCCCGGCCGCGGTCGCGTCCTGCGTCGGATTCGTCCTCATCGGCATCCTCCAGGCGCTCTACGGGCCCGCCGTCCCGGGCCTGCGCGAGGAGTTCGGCCTGTCCCCCTCGGGCGCGGGCCTCGGTCTGAGCCTGCACTTCGCGGGCGGCGTGGCCGGCGTCCTGGCCTTCAACGCGATCCACTCCCGGATCAGCAACAGGGCCATGCTGGCGGCGAGTTACGCCCTCATGGCGCTGGGCGGCGCGGGCTTCGCGCTGGCGCCGGCCTGGCCGCTCGCGCTGGCCGCCGCCTTCCTCGGCGGTCTCGGCTTCGGCGGCATCGACTACGGCCTCAACCAGTTGTTCGCGGTCGGCTTCGGCGACCGGTCCACGGCCATGCTGAACGTCCTCAACGCCCACTTCGGCATCGGGGCGGTCCTGGGGCCGGCGGTGGTGGCATGGGCCGGGCCCGGGAACTACGCGTACGCCTTCGGCGGTTGTGCCGTCCTCGCCGCGGCGCTGGCGCTGTGCACCAGCGGCGTGCGCACGGACCCCGTCGAGCCGGTGGAGTCGAGACCGGGCTCGCTGGGCCTGTCCCGTGTCCTGCTCGGCTTCCTCGTCCTGTACGTCCTCAACGTCGCCGTGGAGGCGGGCGTCGGCGGCTGGGAGCCCACCCATCTGGAGACCGTCGGCTACAGCGCGACCGTGGCCGCCTCGGCGACGTCCGTGTACTGGCTGATGCTGACCGCGGGCCGGTTCCTCATCGTGCCGATCGCCCTGCGGCACTCCCCCGAACGCATCCTCGCCCTGTGCGCGGCCGGCATGACCGCGTGTCTGCTGCTGTCGCTGGTGGAGGGAGTGGCGCCGCTGGCGTACGCGGGAGTCGGGTTGTTCATCGCGCCGGTCTTCCCGACCGGACTGCCCTGGCTGAACAGGGCGCTTCCCCAGGCGAGGCGCGCCGGTGCCTGGGTCATCGCCGCGTCGATGGTCGGCGGAGTGGCGGCTCCCCCACTGCTGGGAGCGGGCATCGAGGTCTCGGGCATCCACGCGGTCCCCTGGCTGCTCGCGCTGCTCTCCGCCGCCTCGCTCGTGGCGACCGTGTGGTTGATCCAGCTCACCCGGAGGTCCGTCGAGTGATCGGCAGCATCGAGGTCCGCTCCCTGTCCCGCTCGTTCCACACCACCGTCCGCCGGCCCGGTTTCGCCGGGGCCCTCAGATCCCTCGTCAACCCGGAGCGGGCCGTCAAGCACGCCGTCTCCGACATCTCCTTCGACGTGGCACCCGGCGAACTCCTCGCCCTGCTCGGCCCGAACGGCGCCGGCAAGTCCACCACCATCAAGATGCTCACCGGCATCCTCACCCCCACCTCCGGCGAGGCCCGGGTGGCGGGCGTGGTGCCGTACGAGGACCGGGAGCGCAACGCCCGTAACATCGGCGCGGTGTTCGGGCAGCGCACCCAGCTGTGGTGGGACCTGCCGGTGCGGGAGTCCTTCGCGATCCTGCGGGACATCTACGAGGTGCCGAAGGCCGAACACGCCGCGCGTCTGCAGGAGTTCGACGACATCCTCGAGTTGTCGTCCTTCTGGGACACCCGGGTGCGCCATCTCTCCCTGGGTCAGCGGGTGCGCTGCGACCTGGCCGCCGCGCTGCTGCACGACCCGCCGGTGGTCTTCCTGGACGAGCCGACCATCGGCATGGACGTGGTGGTCAAGGAGCAGGTGCGGGAGTTCCTGCGGCACCAGGTCGAACAGCGCGGCCGTACGGTCCTGTTGACCACGCACGACATGACGGAGGTGGAGCGGCTCGCCGAGCGGGTCGTGCTCGTCAACCACGGGCGGCTGGTCATGGACGGCACGCTCGACGAGATCCGCCGCACGTACGGCTCGACCTGGCAGGTGCGGGCCACCCTCGCCGACGCGCACACCGACGTCGTACCGCCGCCGGGCATCGCGCTGCTGCGGCAGGAGGGCCCGCAGGTCGTGTTCGGCCCGGACGGACCCGACGCGCCCACCGTCCACCAGGCGCTCAAGGCGGTCATCGAGCGGTACGAGGTGACGGGCATCGCCATCGACGAGGCGGACCTGGAGGACGTGATGCGGGCCGCGTACGTGCACGCGGGACCCGTTGCCGAGGGGGTCTGAGATGACCGTCCTGCACGCCTGGCGCGCCGCCCGCGTCACCCCGCTCGGCGAACTGCACGCCCCGCACCGGATGACGGCCGTGCTGGTTCGGCTGACCGTCCAGGTGGTGCTGGTCGCCTCTCTGTGGAACGGCCTGTACGACCGCACCCCGATCTCGGCCGGGATGAGCCGCGAGCAGGCCGTCACCTACGCCGTCCTGGCCGTACTCGCTTCCCGGCTGCGGGAGTTGGACCAGTACGCGGGCCGGGACACGGTCATCCAGCACATGCACTTCGGCACCATCGTCTACTGGTACCTGCGGCCGCTGTCACCCGCCCGCTACCACGCCCTGCGCGCCCTCGGCGAGCAGGTCTACGGGGCAGCGTGGGCGCTGGCCGGATACGCGGTGTGCCTCGCCGCCGGGGTGGTGGAACCGCCCCGATCGGCCGCCGTGGCCGGGGTGTTCGTGCTCAGCCTGCTGCTCGGGCAGCTCGTGCTCTACCACGTCATGCTCCTGCTGGACCAGATGTGCTTCTGGACCGTGCGCAACAGCGCCGCCATGCTCATCCTGATCTTCGCGCAGAACCTGATGTCCGGGGTGTACGCCCCCCTGTGGTTCTTCCCCGCGTGGTTCCGGACCCTGAGCACCTTCCTGCCCTTCCAGGCGACGCTCAACGTCCCGCTGTCGCTGTACGTCGGCCGCATCGAATTGTCCGACGCACCACTGCAGTTGGCGATCCAGGCCGGTTGGGTCGTGCTGCTCCACCTGTTCACCCGGTTCCTGTGGCGGCGGGCCGCCCGCCGGGTCATCTCCCAGGGAGGCTGAGGTCATGAACGCCGTCCGGATCGCCTGGCGCGTCACGTGCCTCAACTTCCGCTCCCAGCTGGAGTACCGCACCGAGTTCCTGCTGATGATCGCGATCGGCGCGATCTGGCAGGTGTCGGTGATCGTGTTCGCGACCGTGCTGCTGACCCGGTTCACCGGGATGGGCGGCTGGGACAGCTCCGACGTGCTGCTGATCCCGGCGACGCGGATGCTGGCGCACGGCCTGTTCGTCCTGGTCCTGGGCCGGATGCACGGCATCGGCCGGTTCATCCAGGAGGGGCAGATCGACGTCTACCTGCTGCGGCCCATGCCGGTCCACCGGCAGGTGCAGCTGCAGTACTTCCCCACCAACGCGATCGGTGACCTGACCGTGGCCACAGGGCTGATGATCGGCGCCCTGTCCCGCAGTCACCTCGACTGGAACGCCGGGCGCATCACCTATTTCGTCGTCTGCCTCGTCGGCGGCATGCTGCTGGAGGCCGCCCTGTTCACGGCGGTGGCCTCCGCGTCCCTGCGCTTCCCGACCGCCGACTACTGGAGCCGCTGGCTGGAGGAGCTGCTCGGCACGTTCGGCAGCTACCCGCTGAACGTCCTGCCCAGGGCGGTCGGCGGCTTGCTCACCTTCGGTATCCCGCTGGCGTTCGTCGCCTACTTCCCGGCGGCCGTCCTCACCGGGCACGGCCACGACACGGGTGTCCCGTACTGGCTGGCGGCCGCCTCCCCCGTGCTCGGCGTACTCGCCTACCTCGCCGCGAGGCTGCTGTGGCGGTGGAGCCTGGACCACTACACGGGGGTGAACGGCTGACCCGCGCGGATGCCGCACGGCTACCGCGGGGACGCCGATTAATCGGTGGCCCTCAGCAAACTCGGACAGCTAGGCTCTTTCCTAGGACCTCTAGGAATGGGTGGGTGTCATGGTCAGGGCCGGTCTCAGTCCCGAGCGCGTCACCGCGGCCGCCGCCGATCTCGCCGACGAGGTGGGGTTCGAGAACGTCACGCTCTCCGCTCTGGCCCGGCACTTCGGCGTCAAGGACGCGAGTCTCTACTCGCACGTCAGAAGCCTTCAGGATCTGCGGACGCGGATGGCGTTCCTGGCCGGCGGCGAGCTGATCGACCGCATCGCGACGGCCGTGGCCGGCCGGGCCGGGAAGGACGCGCTGGCCGCCTTCGCGGGCGCCTACCGGGAGTTCGCGCTGGAGCACCCCGGACGGTACGCGGCCACCCAGATCCGCATCGACCAGTCCCTCGTCGCCGACTCCCCCGAGTTGCGCCGCACCGCCGAGATCACCTACGGCATGCTCCGCGCCTACGGCCTGGAGGAACCCGATCTCACCGACGCCGTACGCCTGTTGCGCAGTACCTTCCACGGCTACTGCGCCCTGGAGGCGAGCGGCGGCTTCGGTGCCCCGCGCGATGTGCGCAGGTCCTGGGACAAGGCGGTCGACGCACTGCACATCGCCCTCGAACACTGGCCCCGGGAAGGAACGCACGACGATGACTGAACCGCGCTACGACCGACGAGGCGACGGGCCCGTCCTGCTGGTCGTCCCCGGAGGTGCCGGACACCCGATGGGACTCGGCCCGATGACGGACGTGCTCGCCGAGCGGTTCACCGTGGTGACGTACGACCCGCTCGGGCTGGCGCACGGCAGGCTCGGCGAGCCGGTCGCCGACCAGCGGGTGGAGGAGTGGAGCGACGGCGCCTGCCGGGTGCTCGAAGAGGTGCTGGACGACGGGGAGTCGGCGTACGTCGTCGGCTTCAGCTCCGGCGCGATCGCCGCGCTCGACCTGCTCGCCCGCCGTCCCGAGCGGCTGCGGCACGTCGTCGCGCACGAGCCGCCCTGCGTGGGGGTGCTGCCCGACGGGGCGCGGCACCGGGCCATGTTCCGGGAGGTGTACGACACCTACCGCGCCGCCGGACCGCGGGCGGCCGCCGCCCGGCTCGGCGCCGGGCTCACCGGGCAGGAGCCGGGCGAGACCGTCTCGGATCGACCGCTGTCCAGGGAGGAGGAGTTGGCCGACCCGATGGCGCTCTTCCTCGCCCATGTCGTGCGGGACTTCACCTCTTATGCTCCCGACCCGGCCGCCCTGGCCACCCTCTCGGACCGGCTCACCCTCGCCGCGGGGTCCGACTCCCGTGGTCAACTCCTCCATCGGACGGCCGAGTTCATCGCCGGTCGCACCGGAGCCGGCTTCGCCGAGTTCCCCGGAGGGCACGTCGGGGCCGGCGAGCACCCCGTCGCGTTCGCCGAGCGGCTCGTGGCGACGCTGGCCACCCGGGATGCGGAGGGCCGGGCGCGGACCGCCTAGGCCCTAGCGCAGGGTGCTCGGGGGCGTCCCCTGGCGCCGCAAGCCGTCGACCTCGGCGTACGACGGTGCCGTGCCCAGCGGGCGGCGGCCGGTCGCGATGTCCGCCGCCGCCTCCAGGGCCGCCCCCAGCGCGTGCCGGTACAGCAGTGAGCCGAGGCTGATCCGGCGCACTCCGAGGTCGGCGAGGTGGGGGACGCTGGGGCCGGCGGGCGAGTAGAGGACGTTGAGGGGGACTCGGACACGCTCCACGAGGGCGACGATGGTCTCCGGGTCGGTGAGGCCCGGGACGAACACGCCGTCGGCGCCCGCCTGTTGGTAGGCGTCGAGTCGTCGTAGCGTCTCGGTCTCGTTGCCCTGCGCCAGCCAGTACGTGTCGGTGCGGGCGTTGACGAAGAGGCCGGGTGCCGCGGCCTTGACGGCGGCGATCTTGGCGGCGTGCCGCTGGAGCGGCCCGAGAGCGTCCTCCAGGTTGATCCCGACGGCACCGGCGGCGGCCAGCTCACGCGCGAACTCCCCCACCGCGTCCGGATCTTCGCTGAACCCGTCCTCCGCGTCGACCGACAGCAGGAAGGGCCCGGCGCCCAGGGTACGGGCCAGCCGGAGTGTCTCGTCGCGGGTCGCGGAGGCGCCGTCGGGCAGACCGGCGGCCGCGGCGACGCCCAGGCTGGTCGTGCCGATCGCGCGGAATCCGCGCGCGGCGAGGGCCGTTGCCGAGGCGTGGTCCCAGGCGTTGGGCAGGAACAGGGGCTGATCGGCGTGGTGGAGGTCGGCGAAGGCGGTCATGGGTGCTCCACCACCGCACCGACGGGGGGCTCGGTCATACGGGAACGGTAGGCCCCGATCGTTTCGGCGGTCGCCGAAGTGTGGGCGCGTTCGGCCGCCTGCCCCGGATGGACGGCGTTCAGCCGGCGCGCTCCGCCGCACTGCGCTCCACGCAGAACTCGTTGCCCTCCGGGTCGGTGAACGTGGCCCAGCCGGTGCCGTCCGGCTTGCGGTGGTCGCCCACGAGGGTGGCGCCGAGCGCGAGCAGGCGGTCGACCTCCTCGTCGCGAGTGCGGTCCTGCGGCTGGAGGTCGAAGTGCACGCGGTTCTTGACGGTCTTGCCCTCCGGCACGGTGACGAACAGCAGGCCCGCCTGCTCGATCAGCGCCTCGGGATCGCCGGGCTTGTCATCCGGGTGCAGGGGGTGGCCGAGGACCTGCGACCAGAAGCCGGCGAGGGCGTAGGCGTCGGCGCAGTCGACGGTGGTGTGGCGGATGGCAGAGGTCATGGGAGGGATTCTCGGACGGCCGGGCCGACGCGGGCAACGGAGATTCGGAGGTGGTCCGCCCCCAGGGGATCACTCCGCGATGACCTCGACCGCCGTCGCACCGAACACCACCCGCAGCTCGGGCCCCTCGCTCCAGTGCACCCTCAACTCCCGCTGCCCGTCGGCCCGTACGTCGACCGTCTCGGTCAGCGGCACGGGGTCCGCCTCACCGGTGAGGCGGGCCAGCGCGACGAAGAGCGTGTCGCCGTCGCCGGTGGTGCCGGTCAGCGCCGGTGACAGGCCGAGCGCGGGCGCCAGTTCGGCCCGCGGGCCCCGCTCCGCCGTCGGCCAGCCGGTCACCCGCACCGTCGTACCCGGCTCGGCCCCGCAGACCAGGTGCGCCCGTACCTCCACGGCCCCGCGCGCCAGCACCGCACTGGTCACCCGCGCTCCTCCGCCCGTCGTGTGCCGGGAGGCCGCCCAGCCCTCCCCGACGCCCAACGGCTCGATCCCCGTCCGGCTCGGATCGTCCCCGACGAACACGCTGTTGTCGTACGAGGAGGAGGGCGCCGTCGCGGTCGAGTACGCCAGCCGCGTGTAGTACGGGTCGTAGCGGACGTCCTCGCTGCCGTGGTTGTGCAGGCGTACCAGGCCGTCCGAAGTCGTCGACTGGAGGAGCCAGTTGGGCGGGCCGACCGGCGTGACCGCGTCGGCCCGCTCGGCCGGACCCGGCTCCTCGGGGGCCGTCCACACCGGGTGGTCCGGGGGCAGGAGCAGGCCGACGAAGCCCTTGCTCGCCCAGTAGGGCGAGGCGGGGCCCGAATAGCCCTGCAGGACCGCCGGGTCGGGGCCGTGCCAGCCGAGGGTGAGCAGGCCGCGCTCGTCCACCGCGCCCCGCTCCAGGAAGTACTTCAGCGCGCCGGACGCCAGCCGCCGTGTCTCGCCCGGCGACAGCGGCGTACGGCCGCACAGGGCGCCCAGCCACACCGGGGCCGTCGTCGCGAAGCGGTAGGTGAGGGAACGGCCCTGGTGCATCGGCGCGCCGTCGCCTCCGAACAGGCGGGCGTAGTCCTCCAGATGGCGCGAGAGCCGGCCGCCGTAGAGCTCCAGCAGCCGGGGGTCGTCGGCGAGCCAGGCGTGCAGCACCGGGTACAGGTGCATCGCCCAGCCGTTGTAGTAGTCGAACTTGCGGCCGTCGCCGTCGGTGTACCAGCCGTCGCCGAGGTACCAGTCCTCGATACGGGCGAGACCGTGGTCGATCGCCTTGCGGGAGGCCGCCGTCTCGTAACCGATCTCGTCGAGGAATCCGCCCACGGTGACGGGGAACAGCTCCCAGTTGCAGGGCCACGCATCGGCGGTCAGCGCGTCGCCCAGCCAGGCCGCCGCCCGCTGCCGTACCCCGTCGTCCAGGCGGTCCCACAGCAGCGGCCGGGTCAGGCGCAGGGCGAGGGCGACCGACGCGGCCTCGACGAGGGGCTGGCCGCGGTCCTCGACGCGGGGCCACACGCCCGCGGTGCCGGCCGCGAGGCCCTCGGCGTAGCGCTGCAGCGCGGTCTCGTCCCGGCGGAAGGCCGCGAGCAGCAGCGTACGGGCGTAGCCCTCCAGACCGTCGGAGAGACGGCCGGACCAGCTCTGGCGGTCCCCGGGGAGGTGGTAGAGCGCGCCGCCCTCGGAGGCGTAGGGCTCGACCGCTGCGAGCAGGGCGTCGGCGGCCGCCTCCCAGTGGGCGCGGGTGTAACCGGTGTACGGGCTGCGGGCGTCGTCGGCGGGGGGCAGGTGCATCGGCTCTCTTTCACGGCTCACGGCGGCACTGGAGAAGGGGGACCTGGGGCGCCCCGGTTCCGGTCGAGACGCCCCAGGGGCTCATCCCACCCGCACCGTGCCCCCGGGCACCAGGTGCTGGGCGAGGAGTTCGTCGCGGACAAGGCCCGCGTACACGGTGGCGCCGTGCACGGAGGTGTGGGTGTTGTCCTTCTTCTCGTTGTAGAGGTAGATCGCCTTGGAGCCTTCGACGCCAAGGGATTCCACCAGTGCCTTCGTCTTCGCCGTCAGGTCGATGAGCGGTACGTGCTCCGCCGCCGCGACCGACCGGATGACAGCGGGATGGTCCACACCGAGACCATTGACGAGCAGTGCGGTGTTGTTGTTCAAGGTGCCGTCGGCATTGAACCACCGTCGCACGATCGGCGTCACCAGGACGGGCCGTCCGCCCTTGTCTCTCACCCCGGTCACCAGCGTTTCCAGGTTGGCTCTGTAGGTGGTCTCGTCCGTGGTCTTGTCGTTGTGCGCGAGCTGGATGAGCACCAGGTCTCCTGGGCGGATCAGCGGCTGGACGGTGCCCCACAACCGCGGGTTCCCCAGATAGGTGACCGTACTCTCGCCGGAGTCGGCGTAGTTGGCGACGGACACGCCCCTGCGCAGGAACTGCGGGAGCTGCTGACCCCAGCCGGAGTAGGGGTCGGCGGGCTGGTCGCAGACCGTGGAGTCGCCGATCAGCACGATCTGGCGGGTGTGCCGGGCGGCCGGGGTGACGCGGACGTCCGCGAGGGCGGGCGCCGATCCGCCGACCGCCAGGTCCAGGCCGGGGGTTCCGTCGGGGCCGGTCGGCTCGCCCTCCGGTGTGCGGACGTCGACGGTGAAGCTGCGGGCGACGCGCTCGCCGGCCGCGACGGACGTCTCGGGGAGCAGGGAGCGCCGGGTCTCGCCCGCGATGGCGGTGCCGGAGTCGGCGTCGCCGCCGAGCAGGACCCGTACGTCGTAGGTCCCGGGCGGGACGTCGAAGTGGCAGGCGGTGGCGGTGCAGGCGTCGATGCCGAGGGCACCGGGGCCGTCGTGCGCCTGGGCGGGTAGGGCGGTCAGGCAGGCGCTCAGGATCAGCGCGGCGGACACGGTGAGGCTGAAACGTCTCATTCGCGAATCCCTCCGACGGGACGCCACTGGGCGACAGGGCTGGCGGCTGGACCGTACCCCCTCTGGCAAGCGCTTTCTAGCCCTTCGGGCATTTTCACAAGATGGGCGACCTCCACTGAGTGAAAGCCCTTTCGCAAAATCGATTCAACTGTCACCCTCACACTCATCCGCAACCCCCACACGCCCTCCGAAGGAGGCACCCCCATGTCCGACACCGCGAACAGACCGGTCGGCCGCCGCACCTTCGTCCTCGGCTCCGCGGCCGCCGTCGGCACCGCGGCGCTCGCCGGACCCCTCGCCCCGTCCGCGTCCGCCGCGGGCTTCGGCTGGAGCGACGACGGCTCCCACTACGTCGTCGACACCGGCGCGAGCCTCGTCTTCAAGGTCAGCAAGACCAACGGCGACCTGACCTCCCTGGTCTACAAGGGCACGGAGTACCAGGGCTACGGCGGCAAGAACTCCCACGTCGAATCCGGCCTGGGCACCTCCGCCGTGAGCGTCAAGCAGTCCGGCTCCACGATCCTGATCTCCGTCGCATACGGCACGCTCAAGCACTACTACGCGGCCCGCAGCGGCGAGAACAACGTCTACCTGTGGACCAACAAGGCCGACGACTCGGTCTCCGCGACCCGCTACATCGTGCGCGTCAAAGCGGGCCTGTTCCTCAACGACGAGCCCGACTCCTACACGTACACGACCAGCACCATCGAGGCCTCGGACGTCTTCGCCAAGTCCGACGGACAGACCCGCTCCAAGCACTACTCCAAGCTCAGGGTCATCGACTACGACTACATCGGCTGGAGCACGGGAAGCGTCGGCCTGTACGTCGTCCGCTCCAACCACGAGAAGGCCTCCGGCGGCCCCTTCTACCGCTCGCTGCTGCGCCACCAGAGCGCCGACGGTGGCGGCCTGTACGAGATCCTCTACTACGGCGAGAACCAGACGGAGTCGCAGCGCTTCGGCCTCCAGGGCCCGTACGTCATCGCCTTCACCGACGGCGGCGCGCCGTCGTCCTCGCTCCACCACGCCAACCTCACCACCTCCTGGGCTGATGCGCTCGGCATCTCCGGGTACGTGGCCGCGAGCGGGCGCGGCAAGGTGGCCGGGGTCGGCATCACCGGCCGCAACACGGCGTTCCCGTACACCGTGGGGCTGGCCAACTCAACTGCGCAGTACTGGGGTTCGGCCAGGTCGTCGGACGGTTACTTCTCCATCGCGGGCGTCCTGCCGGGGACGTACACGCTGACCGTCTTCAAGGGCGAACTGGCCGTCCACACCGCTTCGGTGACGGTCGCGGCCGGTGGCACGACCACCCTGAACACCATCGCGATCCCGGCCTCCAACGACCCGGGCAACGCGAGCGCGATCTGGCGCATCGGCGAGTGGAACGGCACGCCGAGCGGCTTCAAGAACGCGGACCTGATGACGTACGCCCACCCGTCCGACGTCCGGGCCGCGTCCTGGACCGGGAACGTCGTCGTCGGCAGCGGCACCGAGACCTCCGCCTTCCCCTGCTACCTCTGGAAGGACGTCAACAGCGGCATCATCGTCTACTTCAGGCTGACGGCCGCCCAGGCCGCCGCCGCGCACACCCTGCGGATCGGCGTGACGACGGCCTACGCCAACGGACGGCCGCAGATCTCGGTCAACGACTGGACGTCGTCGATCCCCTCACCGCCCTCCCAGCCGAGCACCCGGTCGCTGACCGTGGGCTCCTACCGGGGCAACAACCACACGTTCACCTACAGCGTTCCGGCGAGTGCCTGGCTCACGGACACCGGCCAGTACAACGTGCTGAAGATCAACGTGGTGAGCGGTTCGGGGACGACGTCCTTCCTCAGCGCCGGCACGTCGATCGACGCGATCGACCTGCTGGCCTGACCCGACGGAACATCAGGTGCCGCGCGTCCACTGCTGGTTGGTGGCTCCGTTGCAGGTGTAGGTGATGACCGCGGCGGAGTTGGCGGTGGACGCGCCGGACACGTCCAGGCACTCGCCGGTGGCGCGGGCCTTGATGTTCACGTAGGAGCCGGAGGTGACCACCGACCACTGCTGGGCGGTGGCGCCGGTGCAGTTCTCCTGGGTGACACTGGAGGCGTTCTCCTGCAGGCACAGGGAGCTGCCTCGGCCCATCAGCTCGTAATAACCGGTTCCGAGGTCCTTGAACCACCACTTCTGATTGGTGCCGCTGTTGCAGGTGTACTGACTGACGGCGACGCCCTGCCACAGGGACTGGTTCGGCACGTCCGCGCACTTGCCGCTGTTGCGGGCGACGAGCGTGTTGTACGTGGCACCGGTCCCGGCGACCGTGCCCGCGGTGGTGTCGACCGTGACCTCCGGGTACCAGGACATGGACATGGAGGTCGAGCCGGGGAAGGTCAGCGGCAGCCAGACGTAGCGCGAGTCGTTGACCGTGCCGCCGAAGGAGTTGCCCCAGCGGTCGCCCATGTAGAGGTAGGAGGTGCCCGAGGTGCCGGTGACCGTCAGCACGTAGGCGGTCTGGGAGTTGTAGGCCGTCGAGTCGCCGACGTTCGTCCATGACGTCCACGGGCCCGAGAGGGAGGTCGCGGTGGCGTACTGCTGCTGGTTTGCGCTCCAGCCCGTGGCTCCGGATGTGAGCATGAAGTAGACGCCACCCCGCTTGAACAGCGCCGGAGCCTCGCGGTGGCCGCCCGGCCAGGGGTTGGCGACCAGGCCGGCGATGGCCGTGTAGTCGGCGGTGAGGCGGTAGATGTGCAGGTCGTAGTTCTCGTTGGCCGCCGAGACCATGTACGCGGTGCCGTCGGTGTCGACGAAGGTGGTGATGTCCCGGGACATGTACTGCCCGAGCGGCTGGAAGCTGCCCTGGTAGGTGTAGTCGCCGTCGACGGTGTCGGAGACGGCGACGGCCGCGCGGGCCTGGCTGTAGTCGACGCCGTTCTCCTTGTGCATCCACATCACGAACTTGCCGGTGGAAGCGTTGTAGATGACTTTCGGGCGCTCGATGTAGGCGGTGGCCAGCTCGGAGGCGGAGGACTGGGTCAGGACGTGGTTCCTGAACTCCCAGTTCTTCAGGTCGGTGGAGCGGTAGGCGTCCACGTACCGGAAGGTGTTGTCGGAGTTGCGGTCCTCCCCGAACCAGTAGTAGTACGAGCCGACCTTGATGACCCCGCCGCCGTGGGCGTGCACGGGGTTGCCCGAAGTGTCGGTGAACTGCGTGCCGTTGGTGATCGTCTGGGTGGCCGCCTGGGCCGGGCCCGCGGTCGCGAGGGCGCCGAACAGGCCCAGGCAGAGGGCGAGCAGTACCGCGTGGACACGTCTCATCTCACACACTCTCCTCAGCTGCGGTCGGCGGCCGTGTCGGCCACGGGGATGCCGAAGTCGGGGGTGCCGTCCGGATTCCAGCCGAGCTTCTGGACCCGGGTGTGGCGGTTGGGGTCGTTCAGGGGATCGCCGGTGATCTCCTTGTACTGGCGGGCGTGGTAGACGAGGACGTCGCTGCGGCCGTCCTCGGCGACCGTGAAGCAGTTGTGGCCGGGGCCGTACTGCTGGGTGGTGTCGTTGCTGGTGAAGACGGGGGTCGGGGACTTGGACCAGTTGCCGGGGTCCATCAGGTCGGCGTCCGCGTCGACCGTGAGCAGGCCCATGCAGTAGTGGTGGTCGGTGGCGGACGCCGAGTAGGACAGGAACAGGCGGCCGTTGCGGGCGAGGACGGCGGGGCCCTCGTTGACCTTGTAGCCGACGCACTCCCAGTCGAACTCCGGCGTCGACAGGCGGACCTGAGGTCCCGTCAGGGTCCACGGGTTCGCCATCCTCGACAGCCACAGGGCCGTGTTGTTGTCCATGCCGGGCTCGTGCTGGGCCCATACGAGGTAGCGGGTGCCGCGGTGACTGAAGGTGGTGGCGTCCAGGGAGAAGGTCTCCCAGGCGGTCCTCACCTGGCCCTTCTCCACCCAGGTCCCCTTGAACGGGTCGGGGTTGGCGTTCTCCAGGACCCAGATGCGGATGTCCCAGACGCTCTCCGCGGGGGCGGAGGCGAAGTAGACGTACCACTTGCCGCCGACGCGGTGGATCTCCGGCGCCCAGATGTGCGCGCCCATGACCCCGGTGGCGTGCTTGTGCCAGACGACCGACTCCGCGGCGGTGGCGAGGCCGTTCAGGGTGCGGGAGCGGCGCAGGACGATGCGGTCGTACTCGGGGACGGTGGCGGTGAAGTAGTAGAAGCCGTCGGCGTGACGGTGGATGAAGGGGTCGGCGCGCTGCCGGACGAGCGGGTTCACGAGCGGGGCGGTCTTCGTTCTCGGCGCGGCGCCGGCCGTACCGGGGGTCGCCGCCAGGGCGCCCGCGGCCAGCGCGGCTCCCTTCAGCATCAGGCGGCGTGTGGGGGGCGGGGTACTTGCGGGCAGGTCGTCATCGCGGCTCATACGGCTTGCCTCTCGGGGGGAATGTTCGAGATACCAAACGGCATCTGTCATTACGAACGCCGAAAAGGTAAGGGTGTGGAACCTGGAGGTCAACGGGTCTGACGTGAGTTGCAGGAAGCGCTTTCCCGGTTTCTGTCGTGGCGCCGGTTTTCTGTTATCGACGGCGCCCCCGGGACGTCTCCACCCGCGTGCGCAGCCATATCCACAAGACATCAGCCGCCGCGGGCGCCCTCGCGGCGGTGGCCGCCCTGCTCGCCACCGGCGGCCCGGCCGCGGCGGCCGGCGTCCGTGACGCGACCGCCGACGTCCTCGCCGACCGGGACGTGACGCTCACCGGCGACACGGTGGTCACCGTGCCCTCCGGGACGACGACGTACGACGGCGTCTTCCGCGGCGAGGGCACCCTCACCGTGCGCGGCGGCGGCACCCTGGTCCTCACCAGGGACAGCGACTTCACACTGCCGCGCTCCCGGCAGCGGCAGACCGTGCGGACGCCGGGCGGCAACCACCCGTACACCACGGTCGCCGACCCCGACCCGCCCGCGATCACGGTCGAGCGCGGGACGACCCTGCAGTACGGCACCGGCGGCGGCACCGGCCTGATCGGCCACTTCCCGTACGCCACCCCCGGTTTCCGGCTGAACCAGCTCAACATCCGGGTCGACGGCACCCTGCGCCTGTCGCTGACCCGCACCTTCAACATCGGCACGATCAGCGGTTCCGGCCTGGTGACCCAGCCGCGCAGCATGTGGGGCACCCTCGACCTGGCCGGCACCCAGCCCTTCTCCGGCGTCATCGACAACGGCACCGGCACGGCCGCCGGGCGCCCCGAGTTCCCGGTGGCACTGCCCCGCGCCCGGGCGATCCTCAACCAGGGCTCCTGGATCATCGACACCCCGCTGTACCGGACGATCACGCTTCGGCAGAACTTCTACGAGCGCGCGTACGGCAGCGACGTCAACGTCCACACCCGCCCAGGCAGCAAGGTCGTGCTCACCGGCCAGTACAGCTACAGCGACCGGGGCGGTGACACCGCTCCGTCCTTGAGCGACCCGGGCCTCAACTGGCGCCCCATCGCCCACCAGTTGAACAAGCGGGGCACCAACATCGAAGGCGCGGACGTGCGGTGGGGCGACGGCACGACCCACCGGATCTTCATGCCGGGCACCAAGGACACCGTCTACATCAACCTGCACGAGGCAAGCGGCCGCCGCTCGAAGCTGACCTTCGACTACGACGGGCCGGTCACCCTGGGCGCTCCGATCGGCGGCGGCCGGTACCACGACACGCTCGCCACGCCCGGCGCCGGGGACGTCGTCATCGCGGGAACCCCCGGGAACGACGTGACCTTCGCGGCCAAGCAGTACTACGACGGCTCCACGACCGTGGAGAAGGGCGCGGTGCTGCGGCTCGGACTGGGGGCCGACGGCAGCCGTGACGGCTCCCTGCTGACGGGCACGGACCGCCGCCGGGTGGTGGACGACGGCACGCTCGTCGTGCGGAACGCGTCGACTCCCGTGTCCCTGTCGCGGATCGGCGGGTCGGGTTCCCTGGTGCAGTCGGGCGCGGCGACGACCACGCTGACCGGCGGCGAGGTGACGTACACCGGTGACACGACCATCAGCAAGGGCACGCTGGCGCTGCGCGGTGGGGCGACCCTGCTGCACAGCAAGGCGATTCGGCTCACCTCGGCGTCGGCGCGGCTGGACGCGGGGCGGGCGGGGCTGCGGGTGGCGACCTCGCTGAGCGGTGAGGGCACCGTGCGGGGCGCGGTGACCAATGACGGGGTGGTCGCTGGCGGGCTGAGGATCGCCGGTACCTTCACGCAGCGCCATAAGGGCGAACTTGTGCTGGGAAAGCGGCCGTTGAGGGTGTCCGGTGCCGTCCGGCTGGCGGGCGCCCTCGACTTCTCGGCCGCGGCGGCAGGATCGGCGCGCGTGATCACCGTCCTCGACCACGGCGGCGGGGCGCGGACCGAGGGCGCGTTCACCGGCCTGGGGGAAGGTGCCCGGCTGAAGCTCGCCGGCACCACCTACCGGATCAGCTACCGGGGCGGCGACGGCAACGACGTGACCCTGACGGCCGCCGAACCATCTCCCACGCCGAAGGCCGGGCACTCCGGACCGTCCGGCACGGCCGCGGCGGCCGGTCCGCACCCCGCCGACACGGCGAGCAGCGGCCTGGGCTCGTGGCCGTACGTACTCGCACTGGGCATGCTCTTCGGGCTCGTGGTACCGGTGGTCCGACGGCGAGGGCACGGCGACCGCCGGAGCGGCGGGAGACATGCGGCACGGGAGTGACCCGCAGGCGCGGCAGCCAGGCATCCCACCTATTGGTCACCGTGCTCACTGAGTGGACGATCGCGGCCGGCGGTCCGCCCTTCGCCTAGCCTCGTGGCATGACCAGCGACACCTCCCTCGCCTCCGCCCTGGCCTCCGGAACCGTCGTCCTCGACGGCGGAATGTCCAATCAGCTCGAGTTTGCCGGGCACGACCTGAGCGACGAGCTGTGGTCGGCGCGACTGCTCGCCGAGCGGCCCGAGGCGATCACCGAGGCCCACCTCGCGTACTTCGAGGCCGGCGCGGACGTGGCGATCACCGCCAGCTACCAGGCCACGTTCGAGGGCTTCGCCAAGCGCGGGATCGGCCGCGAGAGGGCGGCCGAACTCCTCGCGCTGAGCGTGGAGTCGGCGCGTGAGGCGGCGCGGCGGGCGGCGGCGAAGGGGGTCGCCCGGCCGCTGTGGGTGGCGGCCTCGGTGGGCCCGTACGGGGCGATGCTCGCGGACGGTTCCGAGTACCGGGGCCGGTACGGGCTGAGCGTGGACGAGCTCGCCGACTTCCACCGGCCGCGCCTGGAGGTACTGGCCGCGGCCCGTCCCGACGTGCTCGCCCTGGAGACGGTCCCGGACGCCGACGAGGCGCGGGCGCTGCTGCGGGTGGTGCGGGGGCTGGGGGTGCAGGCCTGGCTGTCGTACACCGCGGACGGCGAGCACACCCGGGCCGGGCAGCCGTTGGAGGAGGCGTTCGCCCTGGCCGCCGACGTGGACGAGGTGATCGCGGTGGGCGTGAACTGCTGTGCCCCGGAGGATGTCGACGGCGCGGTCCGGATCGCCGCGCGCGTCACGGGCAAGCCGGTGGTCGTCTACCCCAACAGCGGGGAGGCCTGGGACGCCGGGGCCCGCGCCTGGGCCGGGCGCTCCAGCTTCACGCCCGAGGAGGTCACGGGGTGGCGTGCGTCCGGGGCGCGGCTGATCGGCGGGTGCTGCCGGGTGGGGCCGGAGGCGATCACCGGGATCGCGGCGGCGCTGACGCCCTGACGGAACACCTGCCCAGGACCGGGAGCGCGGCTGTCCGGCCGCCCATCGTGCCCATGGCCTCGGCCCCGGTCCGGCGCTCGTCCTGCACGGCGACTTCAGGGACCGGCTCAGGTGCGGCGCACTCCGGTTGAGCGGCGCAGCCGTCGTATCGTCGCGCGCAGTTCCGCCGCCCGTGCGAGTGTCGGGTCGGGCTCGCCGGTGCCGGGCGGCTCGTCGGGCGTGGTTTCGGCCGCCGTCCACAGCGCGAGCTCGGCGTCGCGCGGGCCGTACGCCGTGCGGGGCTCGCCGGCGTCGAAGATCCGTACCGGATGCCGGGGGTCCCAGGCCTCCCAGCCGGGGTCGCCGTCGGCGGCGAACCCCACCCACGCGCCGTGCATCGCGTCGGCCAGTTCCTGCGGCGCCCCGTCGCCGGCCAGCTTGCGGGACTCCGGTACATCGCCGCTGTCGAAGACGAAGCCGAGTTCCAGGGCGTGGCAGGAGCCGAGACCGGGCAGGCGCGAGGGCCAGGCGAACTCGTACACCCAGGAGCCGCCGGGGCGGGCGTCGGCCAGGCGGTGCAGGGGGCGACGCAGCAGGTGGTCGGTGACCATCTGGCCGACGATCTCGGCGGTGCCGGCCCCCGGGTGCAGGGCGCGGTAGCCGCGGGGCACCTCGGTACCGCAGCGGCAGCGGGCCATGGCACCGGCGAGGGCGACGGCTCCGAGCCGGTCGACGCGTTCCAGGAGGCCGCCGGGGACGAGCCAGAGGCGGTACTCCTCGCTGGTCCAGCCCATCATCAGGTCGACGCCGCTGGCCGCCTCGCCGTCGACGACGGCGTCCAGGGGGTCGCGCGGGACGAGGTCGCCGTCGACGACGATGCCGAAGGAGGGGCCGCCGAGGACGGGGCTGCTGAGTCTGCCCACCTCGGCCTGGGTGCGCAGCAGCAGCTCGCGGTCGACGTCGGCGAAGGCGGCGGCGGTGGCGGGGATCTTCAGGCGTGTGGCCATACGGCGCACCATGCGCCGTACCTTGTCCCGTTCGAACGCCTCGGGCGGCCCGCTCTGCAGGACCGCCCGCCGCACGAGCCCCTGCGCCTGCGGGGCGGCCAGGAGGGCGCCGACGCTGATCGCCCCCGCGGACTGTCCGGCGAGGGTGACGCGGTCCGGGTCGCCGCCGAAGGCGGCTATCGACTCGTGCACCCAGCGCAGGGCGGCGAGCTGGTCGCGCAGGCCGGGGTTGGCGGGGGCGTCCGGGAACAGTCCGTAGCCCTCGACTCCGAGTCGGTAGTTCACCGAGACGAAGACGACGCCGTCGCGGGCGAAGGTCCGCCCTTCGTACACGGGCACGCCGGACGAACCCCTGGTCAGAGCGCCGCCGTGCAGCCACACCAGGACCGGCAGCCCGGCCCCCGGGCCCGGTTCCGGAGTCCACACGTTCAGGTTCAGGCAGTCGTCGCCCGGCACGACGGGGTCGGAGAGGTACTTGTCGAAGGCTTCGGAGTACGGCGGTTTCGGCGCCGTCGGCCCGAAGGAACCCGCGTCGCGCACGCCGTCCCAGGGCTCGGGCGGGACGGGCGGCCGGAACCTGCGGGGGCCGAAGGGAGGGGCGGCGTACGGGATGCCCCGGAACACCGCGATCCCCTGCTCGAACCGACCGCGTACCGCCCCGTACGGGGTGGCGACCACGGGGTCCGTCTGGATTGCTGCCGTCATGTGCCCACCAGCCTCCTCACCGCGCTACTGCACCGGTAACAACAGAGCACCACAGATCCCGGCGGTATTCCGGTGCAGAGTGCGATACGAGGGCTACTTGGCGTACATTCCGGTAGCCGAGGCCGCTTCGGTGGTAGTGGCCGCCGGAGACCCGGCCCCCACCCACCACGTTCGAAGTTTCGAAAGCCAAGGCCTGTGAAGACCTGGCGAAGTCCGACCTCTTCCCCGCCCCAGCCGGTGAACCTAGGGTAGGAAGCGCTTACTGTCGCGCACCTGTCGAAACTTTTCATGGCCCTCGGGCGGGCCGGAGAGGTGGTTCCCTATGGTCCGTACGGGGAGTGCCGGCGTGGCCGCCGGTCCCACACTGGCCGTGGTGGCCCGCGAGGCGGGGGTCTCCGTGCCGACCGCGTCCAAGGTGGTCAACGGCCGGGAGGACGTGGCTCCTGAGACCCGCCGTCGGGTGACGGAGGCGCTGGACCGCCTCGGTTACGTCCGCAGACCCCGGTTCGACGCGGCGAAGGTGCCCGGCCTGGTCGACCTGGTCGTGCACTCGCTCGACAGTTCGTGGTCGGGCGCGATCCTGCAGGGAGTCGAGGGGGCGGCGCACGACGCCGGGCTGGAGGTCGTGGTCTCGGCGGGGCTGACCCGGACCCGGGGTGCGCGGCCCGAGCGCGGCTGGCTGGACAAGCTGATCGCGCGCGGCTCCTCCGGGGTGCTGTTCAACCTGTCCGAACTGACTCCCTCGCAGTACGCCTGGCTGGACCAGCACCGCATTCCCTACGTCCTGATCGATCCGGTGCTGGAACCGCCGCCGGGTGTCGTGTCCGTGGGCGCGGCGAACTGGCAGGGCGGTGTGACGGCGACCGAGCACCTTCTGGCGCTCGGTCACGAGCGCATCGCGGTGATCGCCGGCCACCAGCGCAAGATGTGCAGCAGCGCGCGGGTCGCCGGTTATCGCTCCGCCCTCGCGTCGGCGGGCATCCGGCACCGTCCCGAGTACGTCCGCCACGCCGGCTTCGACGAGTCGGTCGCCCATCGCCGCATGCTGGACCTGCTGGACCTGCGTGAGCCCCCGACGGCGGTTTTCGTCTGTTCGGACCGCATGGCCCTCGGGGTCTACGAGGCGCTGACCGAAAGGGGGTTGAGGGTGCCCGAGGACGTCAGTGTCGTGGGTTTCGACGATCTGCCCGAGTCCCGCTGGGCCAGTCCCGCGCTCACCACCGTCCGTCAGCCCCTTGCGGAGATGGCGGCGACGGCCCTGCATCTGCTGGTCCGCATGATGGAGGGCGACCGCCCCGAGGGCACGCGTACGGAATTGTCGACGCGGCTCGTGCAGCGGGCGAGCACGGCACGCGCGCCGATGACACGGTCGTAACCGGTGATGCGGCCCGTTTTCGCACCCCGTTGCGGTGGCGCGTGCCGCGAACCGATCATGGCTGTCATGGAGCGACCGAGTCAGTTCATCGAATGCGGCGGCCTGGTGCTGCGACGCTGGCGGCCGCAGGACGACTTCGCCCCGGCGTTCAGGCTGATCGAGGAGTCCGTGGACCACCTGCGCCCGTGGATGGGCTGGGTCGCCCGGCACGGCGAGGAGAGCACCCGCGACTTCCTCGCGAAGGCCGAGGCGAAGTGGGCTGCCGACGAGGCCTACAACTACGCCATCGCGGAGGGCGGCACGCTCGTCGGCATGTGCCAGACCTACCGCGTGGACGCGCCCGTCAGATGGCGGATGGGGTACTGGCTGCACCCGGCCGCCACCGGCCGGGGCATCGCCACGAGAGCGACGGCGGCCCTGGTCGACGAGATGTTCGCCCTGCCGGGCGTGGAGTACGTGGAGATCACCCACGACGTGGCCAACACGGCCAGTGGCGCGGTCCCACGCCGTCTGGGGTTCACCGAGATCGGCCACGAGCGGGCCGCGCCGGAGACCCCCTCGCTCGTCGGCATCGACGTCGTCTGGCGCCTGAACCGCCCCGCGCGGCCGGCCGACGGCGCTACGGTTCGGTGAGCGTCCGCCCCGCCCAGCCGATGCCGCCGCGCAGATGCTCCCGGAACTCCGGCGACTCGTAGGCCTCGGCGGCGTGTCCGAGGGCGGTGTAGAACACCCGGCCCGCGCCCTGCTCCCGACACCAGGCCAGAGGATGGTCGGCACCCATGCCGCCGCCTTCGTACGACGACTCGTCGGCGCTCACCAACACCCGCACCCGGTCACCGGGGTTGGTACGGAAGTCGTACCACTCGTCGGTGAAGTCCCAGACGGCGGGCAGGTGGCGGGTGGCCGGATGCGCGCGGTCCTCCACGACGGCCCGTCCCGGCTGGTGGGCCGGGTGCCGGTCGAATCGGGCACCCAGCAACTCGCCGTAGTACGGCCACTCGTACTCCGTGCAGGCTGCCGCGTGCACCCCGGCGAACCCACCGCCGCCCTCCACGAAGGCGGCCAGCCGTTCCCGCCCCGCCGGGGTGAGCACCTCGCCGCTGGTGGAGAGGAAGACGACGGCGGCATAGCCGTGCAGAGGGCTCTCGAAGACGGCGGGATCTTCGCTATGGTCCACTTCGAGATCATCGAGCGCGCGTACGGCGGCGACGGCGGCGGGGATGGAGTCGTGGCGGTAGTCGGCAGTGCGCGTGTAGACGAGGAGTCGGGGGGCCATGAGCGCGAGCCTAGCCGGGGACCGGGGGTGTTCCCGCCGGTGAACGAGTACCGGAAGAGACCCGTGTGGCCCTTCGTGCTGATGGGGTCGGCAATCCTCGTCGTCGTGCTCGGCGCCGTGGGCGCCTTCGAGTACATGGTGTACCGGATGTCCGATCCGGAGACGACCATCCTGGTGGGCCTGCGCGTCGACGGCTCACGCGTGTCCTTCAAGGCGCCCGTCTGCGCCGGTGACACGGTGCGGACGGTCGAGGTGTACGACAGCGATTCCGAGGACCTGCTGTGGCGGGCGCGGGGTCCGAGGACGGCCGAGGGCCGGACCGGTGCGGTGACGCTGTGGGCGGCGGACGACTTCCGTACGGCACATCCGAAGGCGCCCCCCGCGACTCTGCCGAAGTGGCTCGACGTGTCCGTCGTCTACGCGGGCGGCGACGACGGCACCGGAGACGTCTTCGAGGTCCGGAAGGTCAGGGCGGCCCGGGTCCCCGCGGGGAAGTACTGGACGCGGGAGGGGCCCATGACGGCCGCCGAGATCGACGCCCGGTTCTCCTGCTGAGGCCACCGCACAGGTGTTCCATCGCAGGCCCCTCGCCCTCTAGCCTCGACTTCGATGAACGTCATCCCCGCGCGTCTGGACCACCTCGTCCTCGCCACCCCCGACCTGGCGGCGACGGTCGCCGACTTCGCGCGGCGCACCGGCGTCCCGCCCGCTCCCGGCGGCGCCCATGTCGGCCTCGGTACGCGCAATTTCCTTGTGGCGCTGGGTGGTTCGAGCTACCTGGAGATCATCGGGCCGGACCCTGAGCAGACGGAGCCGGACGGCCCGCGCCCGTTCGCGGTCGACGAGCTGGCGTCAGCACGGACGGTGACCTGGGCCCTCAGCCCGCCCGACCTGGACGCCGCGGTCATGTCCGCCCGGGCCCGCGGCTACGATCCCGGCGACATCCGCCCGATGAGCCGCCGCCGACCCGACGGCAGCCTGCTGCGGTGGCGGTTGACCGACGGTGACACCCAGCACCCCTCCGGTCTGGTGCCCTTTCTCATCGACTGGGGGTCCGCCGTCCACCCGTCGGCCTCCGGGCTGCCCGTCACCCCGCTGCTCCGGCTGTCGGCGAGCGCCCCCGACCCGGCCCAGATCCGCCCACTGCTGGCCGCCGTGGGCGCCGAACTCCCCCTGACCGAGGGCCCGGTGGCGCTCACCTTCACCGTGGACACCCCGCGCGGCCCCGTCACCTTCTCCTGAACCTCGGCCATCCCTGACGACTCCCGAGATCTCCGGCCGCCCGTGTCGACTCCGTCGATCCCCGGCCCTCTCCGCCCGGTTCCGTCGATCTCCGGCCTCCCCCGCCTGGTCCCCTCGATTCCCGACCCTCCCCGCCCGGTCCCACCGATCACCGACCCACCCCGTCCGGTTCCATCGATCACCGGCCCTCCCGCCCGGACCCGTCGATCCCCCCCCGGCCGGTTCCGTCGACCTCCGGCCCTCTCGCCCGGACCCGTCGATCCCCGTCGGCCGGTTCCGTCGACCTCCGGCTCCCCGGCCGGTGCCGGCGATCCCCGGCCCTCCCCGCCTGGTCCCCTCGATTCCCGGCCCTCCCCGCCCGGTCCCCTCGGTCACCGGCCCACCCCGTCCGGTCCCCTCGGTCACCGGCCCGCCCCGTCCGGACCCCTCGGTCACCGGCCCGCCCCGCCCGGACCCATCGATCCCGGCCCGCCCCGCCCCGTCCCGTCGGTCACCGGCCCACCCCGCCCGGACCCACCGATCACCGCCCCACCCCGCCCAGTCCCCCCGATCACCGGCCCACCCCGTCCGGTTCCATCGATCCCGGCCCACCCCGCCCCGTCCCGTCGGTCACCAACCCTCCCCGTCGGTGCCACGATCCCGGTCGGGTTCGTCCGATTCCTTCAAGACCGTCGTCCGGCCCTCTGCCTACGGTGGCCGCATGACTCCACGATTCGCCGTGATCGGCCTGGTCGCCTCGGACATGGCGGCCTCACTCGCCTTCTACCGCCGCCTCGGCCTCGTCTTCCCCGACGGTGCCGAGGACCAGCCGCACGTCGAGGCCGAACTGCCCGGCGGGGCGACCCTCGCCCTGGACACGGAGGAGACGATCCGCTCCTTCCACCCCGGGTGGCGGCCGCCGAGCGGCGGCGGCCGGATCGCGCTCGCCTTCCGGTGCGCGTCGCCCGCCGAGGTCGACGCGCTGTACGAGGACCTCGTCGCCGCCGGCCACCACGGCGAGCTCAAGCCGTGGGACGCCTTCTGGGGCCAGCGGTACGCGGTCGTGCACGACCCGGACGGCAACGGCGTCGACCTGTTCGCGCCGCTACCCCAGCAGTAGCCGGCCGAGCGGCACCCCCGCCAACTCCCGGACATCACGCGCCAGATGGGCCTGGTCGGCGAACCCGGCCCGGGCGGCCGTCTCCGCGAACCGCACCCCCTGCCGGGCCATCCCCACGGCCCGCTGCAGCCGCAGCACCCGGGCCAGCGTCTTGGGCCCGTACCCGAAGGCCACCAGCGACCGCCGGTGCAACTGCCGGGCCGTGAGCCCCAGTTCGTCGGCGGCCCGGCCGACGGGACGGCCCGCGTCGAGGGCCGTGACGAGGTGTCGTAGCAGCGGGTCGGGGGACGCGCCGGCATCGGCCAGCCGCAACGCCGACTCCTCCAGGCCCAGGGCCGGTTCGGGGGCCGCGGCGACCAGTGCGGTGAGGCGGCGGACCTCCGCGGCGGGCCGCAGCGCGGCGAGTTCGACGCGCCGGTCGCGCAGTTCGTGCGCGGGCACGCCGAGGATCGAGGGCGCGGTGCCGGGGAAGAACCGGACGCCCGCCCACAGTCCGGGCGCGCCGTCGGTGACGTACGCGCGTGTGTCGGGCCCGGCGACGAGCAGCCGGCCGTCGTGCCAGAGCAGGTCCATGCAGCCGTCGGGCAGCACCCGCCCCACGCCGGCCTCGGCCGGGGTGTTGCGCCACACGACCGCTCCGGTGAGCCGGGAGGGCCTCTCCTCGTACACGCCCGCCAGCCTACGCGCGCGCCTGCGCCGGCCGCTCCCGGTGCTCCTGCGGGCTGACTCCGTAGACCCGCTTGAACGCGCTGGACAGGGCGAACCCGCTGCCGTAGCCGACGCGGCGGGCGATCGTCTCCAGGGTGTCGCCGGTGTCGCGCAGCGCGTCCGCGGCCAGGGCCAGCCGCCAGCCGGTCAGGTACGTCATCACGGGCTCGCCCACGAGCAGGGTGAAGCGGCGGGCGAGGGCCGCGCGGGACACCCCGGCCTTGGCGGCCAGTGAGGCTACGGTCCACGGGTGCGCCGGGTCGTCCTGGACCAGCCGCAGCACCCGCCCCACCACCGGATCGGCCAGCGCCCGGTACCAGGCGGGCGCCGCCGCCTCGGGGCGGCCGAACCAGGCCCGCAGCGCGGCGATGACCAGCAGGTCGAGGAGCCGGTCGAGGACCACTTCCTGCCCCGGTTCGTCGCGGACGATCTCCTCCATGAGGATCGGCGTGAGCGGGCACGGCCACATGTCGGAGGTGAGGGCCAGCAGCGGCGGCAGGGCGTCCAGCAGGCGTCCGCCGACCTCGCCCTGCCACAGGTAGGTGCCGATGAGCAGGACGGCCGAGCCGTCGGGCCGGGTGCCCCAGGTGCGCACGCCCAGGTCCATGGTGCCGTTCAGCGACCGCCCGTCGGGGTAGCTGCACTCCGCCCCCGGCAGGACGACCACCTGCGGCCGCGTTCCGGGATCGTCGCCGCAGGTGTACGGATCGGGTCCGCGGGCGATCGCGAGGTCACCGGCCCGCAGCCGCACCGGCTTCCCCGCGTTCGGGGTGACCCAGGCGTCGCCGCGGACCATGAGCATCACTGTCAGCGGGGCCCGGTCCTCCACCCGCACGGCCCAGGGCGGATCGAAACACGCTCGGATCATGAAGGCGCCACGCGCGCGTGGGCCTTCCAGCAGACCTGCGAGGGCGTCCATGGCGGTCAGCGTAGACGCGCGCGGCCGAGGCGGCGGACGGCTCGGCGTGAGCCTTCAGGAGCTCTCCGGCTTGTGCGGCGGGTGGGTGCTCTTGACGTGGGTGCGCAGGCGCGAGGTGACGTCCTCGGGCGGCAGGAAGCGGGACCAGCGTTCGGGGAACTCCGAGGGCATGTCGGGGTCCTCGGGGTCGGTGTCGTGCCCGGCCGCGGCACGGGCCACGTGCTCGGCCAGCTGGGCCTCGCGCAGCCGCTCGTTGGCGGCGCGGGCCGCGGCCGTCGCCGCGGCCGGCCACACCCGGTCGATCGCCGCGTTGACCGCGGCCCCGACGAGCACGGCGAAGGCGCCCACCCCGATCCACAGCAGCACGGCGACGGAGGCGGCGAGGGAGCCGTAGATGGAGGCACCCTCGATGGTGTTGGTGAGGTAGATGCGCAGCACGAAGCTGCAGACCACCCACATCGCCAGCGCCACCAGCGCGCCGGGCACGTCCTCGATCCACGGGGACCGCACGGGCACGGACACGTGGTAGAGCGTGGTCAGGAAGACGATCGACAGGATGATGACCACGGGCCAGTACAGGACCTGCACCACCGTCTCCGACCACGGAACGATCCGCACCACCGCGTCCGGGCCCGCGACCATCAGCGGCAGCGCCACCGACCCGATCACCAGGGCCGCGAGGAACAGCAGGAACGCCACGATCCGGGTCTTGACGATGCCGCGCACGCCGTCGAGGCCGTACATCACGGTGATGGTGTCGATGAAGACGTTGACCGCGCGGGAGCCCGACCAGAGGGCGAACAGGAAGCCGATGGAGATGACGTCGGGTCTGCCGCCCTTCATCACGTCGTGCAGGATCGGCACGGCGATCTCGTTGACGCCCTTGTCGGACAGGACGGTCCGCGAGGCGTTCAGGATGTTGGTCTCCAGGCTGGAGATGCTGTCGGTGCCGGTCCAGGCGTCGACGTAGCCGAGCAGGCCGATGAGGCTGAGCAGCAGGGGCGGCACGGACAGCAGAGTGAAGAACGCGGCCTCCGCCGCGAGGCCGAGGATGCGGTACTCCATGCAGGAGTTGACGGTGTCCTTGAGCAGCAGCCAGGCGGTCCGGCGCTTGGAGACGTTCCGGTAGAGGGCACGCGCCCGGTGGAGACGGCCGGAGGGCCGCTGCGAGGACTCACTTGCTGGCTGCACGACCTAACGGTATCCGGCAGGTCCGAGTGCACTCATCCCCCGGCCCCGGGCGACACGGCCGGATCCCGCGCCCGGGGCACGGCCGCACCTGTGTCATGTCCCCGTTGGCCGGAATGTCCTCGGCGGAGTTGTGCTGGCCGGCGCCGAGACGGGGTACTTTCGCGGCATGGCAGGCACCACGCACACCGTGTCCAACCAGCCCCCTCCCCTGACCGGCTACGACGTCTACCGCGCCGACCGCGTCCTCAGCGAGGCCGTCGACCGGCATGTCTCCCCCGACCTTCAGGACGAGATCCACGCCGAGCTGTCCGCGCTCGGCCGGGCCTCCGGGTCGGCCCAGGTGCAGGAGTGGGGTGCGCAGGCCAACGAGAACCCGCCCCGGCTGCGCACCCACGACCGGCACGGCCACCGTGTCGACGAGGTCGAGTTCCACCCGGCCTGGCACCGCGTGCTCGGCAAGGGCGTCGCGGCCGGGCTGACGGCGGCCTGGGCCCGTCCCGCGGGCCATGTGCGCAGAGCGGCCGCGTTCCTGGTGTGGACGCAGGTCGAGGCCGGCAACCTCTGTCCGCTGTCCATGACCCACGCCGCCGTCCCCGCGCTGCGCACCGACCCGGACCTCGCCGCCGTCTGGGAACCCAGACTCACGTCCATGATCTACGACCGCGAGCTGCGGCCCGCCCGTCTCAAGGCCGGTGCCCTGTTCGGGATGGGCATGACGGAGAAGCAGGGCGGCAGTGACGTACGCGCCAACACGACGGCCGCGACGCCGCTCGCCGAGGACGGGACGTACGCGCTCACCGGGCACAAGTGGTTCTGTTCGGCGCCCATGTCCGACGGCTTCCTGGTCCTCGCCCAGGCACCGGAGGGGCTCACCTGCTTCCTCGTGCCCCGCGTCCTGGATGACGGCTCCCGCAACGTCTTCCTCCTGCAGCGCCTCAAGGACAAGCTCGGCAACCGCTCGAACGCCTCCGCCGAGGTCGAGTTCGACGGGACCTGGGCGCGGCGGGTCGGTGAGGAGGGACGCGGGGTACGCACCATCATCGACATGGTGGCCGCGACCCGGCTGGACTGCGTGCTCGGTTCGGCCGGTCTGATGCGGCAGGCGGTGGCGCAGGCGGTCCACCACTGCACGTACCGCGAGGCCTTCGACGGCAAACTCGTCGACAAGCCGCTGATGCGCAACGTGCTCGCCGACCTCGCCCTGGAGTCCGAGGCGGCGACCACCCTCGCGCTGCGCCTCGCGGCCGCCTGCGACGACGGCGGCGAGCAGGAGCGGGCACTGCTGCGCCTCGCGGTGCCGGCCGCCAAGTACTGGGTGACCAAGCGGTGCGCGCCGCTCGTCGTCGAGGCCGCGGAGTGCCTGGGCGGCAACGGCTACGTCGAGGAGTCGGGGCTGCCCCGGCTGGCGCGCGAGTCGCCGCTGAACTCGATCTGGGAGGGCGCCGGGAACGTGCAGGCCCTGGACGTGCTGCGCGCCCTGCGCCGGGAGCCGACGGCGCTGAACGCCTACCTCCAGGAGGTGGGCCGGGCCCGGGGCGCCGACCACCGCCTCGACCAGGCGATCAAGAACCTGCTGACCGACCTGGCCGACCTGGACGGCATCGAGGCCCGCGCCCGGCGCCTGACGGAACGGCTCGCCCTGGTCCTGCAGGGTTCGCTCCTGGTGCGGTTCGCACCCCCAGAGGTGGCCGACGCCTTCTGCGCCTCCCGCCTGGGCGGCGACGCCGGCGCGGCCTTCGGCACCCTGCCCCACACCCTGAACCTGAAGCCGGTGGTGAATCGGGCCCGGCCTACCGACTGACTCAAGGCCGGCGGACCCAGGGGCGCGGGGAACTGCGCGACCAGCCACGACGGACCCGCACCCGCCGTCGCGCCCAAGCCCCCACCCCCGAGGCGAGGCCGGCCCGATCGCCGAAGGCACACGGCGGGGGTGGTGCTGCGCCGACACGGCACCACCCCCGCCGCACTGGCCCGGTCGAGGCCGCGAACGCCGCTCGGGACGGCGTCGCTCAATATTCAAACAAGCCGGGAGCGTTCACCAGGGTTGCAGGGGGTTGCAACTTGCTGCTGTCTGTGGCCGGACTGTGTCCGTCCGTCATGAACGAACGGCACTATTGGACGGACAGTCAGGATGTTCCCTCCGGGAGGACCAGTGGCACTCACGCCGACGGACGTGACGCAACTCGCGGTGGTGGACACGGCTCGCGCGGCACGGGTACTCAGCGACGTCCGCTCCGCCGCGCTCTCCGGGCAGCGCGCGCCGGTCGCACCCCGCCCGGTCATCGAGCAGTCCTGGGGACGCATGCTGCGCAGCGGCGTCGACCCCGACCACGACTTCCGCACCGGGCTGCTGTCCCAGGAGGAGGTGCGGCGCCGCCGGGAGGCCTCGGAGCTCAGACATGTGCTGCCGGTGCTGCGCGAGGGCCTGCTGTCGGTCGCGGACACCGCCCACCACATCATGGTGATCGCCGACCCCGACGGCCGGGTGCTGTGGCGGGAGGGCAGTTCGCCGGTGCTGCGCAAGGCCGACGGGACCGGCTTTGAACTCGGCGCCGACTGGCGGGAGAGCGTCATCGGCACCAACGGCATCGGCACCCCGGTGGTGGCCCGCCGGCCCGTGCAGGTCTTCGCCTCCGAGCACTTCGTGCGCTCGCAGACGTCCTGGACCTGCACCGGCGCGCCCATCACGGACCCGCGCGACGGCCGGCTGCTCGGTGTCGTGGACGTCAGCGGGCCGCTGGAGACGATGCATCCGGCCACCCTCGCCTGGGTCGACTCGGTGGCCAAGCTCGCCGAGTCGAAGCTGCGCGAACTGCATCTGGGCTCACTGGAACGGCTGCGCTCGGTGGCGGCCCCGGTGCTGGCCCGGGTGGGCGGCCGGGCCCTGGCGGTGGACCGGGACGGCTGGACGGCGGCGGTGACGGGGATGCCGTACACGAGCCGGACCTTCCTGCCCAAATCCCTCTCGACGGGCCGTCGGTGGCTGCCGCCGTTCGGGCTGTGCACGGTGGAGCCGCTGGCCGGGGGCTGGTTGATCCGGGTCTCGGACGAGCCGGTGCCGCGGACGGCCACCGGGGTGGTGCTGGATCTGACGCGGCCGCGCCGCTGGACGGTGACGGTGTCCGGCAGTGCGGGTTCATGGAGTCACGAACTGAGTCCGCGGCACGCCGAGTTGCTGTATCTGCTGGCCCTGCACCGCGACGGCCGGAGCGCGGCGGGCCTGGCCGAGGACGTGTTCGGGGACCCGGCCCGTACGGTGACGGTCCGGGCCGAGATGTCGCGGGTACGGCGTTACCTGGGCGGGCTGCTGGAGCACCGCCCCTACCGCTTCGCCGAGGGCGCCGACGTGGAGGTGCTGTTGCCGGCCAACCCGCGGGACCTGTTGCCGCACTCGACGGCACCGGCGGTGATCGGGCAGCGCACGCCGGACGACACGCCGGGAATGTGTCCTTCCGCTCCCTCCGAGTGACATCGCGGGGCATCGAGGGAGCATCTTCCGCATATTTGCAGGGTCTTAGCCCTGGGCCGCCCCGAACTGCCGTAGCATCCCTCTACGGGCCACCCCACCTGCTCCTTTGGTCAACACACGGACCAATGAACGCAGTTGGCTCGCCTCGGGAGGACCTATGAAGCAACGTGGCAGGCACCGTCGGCAGAAGCGGGGCCGTGCGCTGCGCGCTTTCCTGGCCGGGACCGCCCTCGCGCTCACCGCGGCGGCCACCATGATCAGCGCCTCACAGGCCACGGTCAGCAAGGATCCCGGGGGGTTGAAGACCCTCGCCGGTTCCGCCGCGGAGTTCCGGCTGCGGGAGCGGCTGGTGCCCGAGGCCACGCTGGACCGGCTCGCCTCCGAGATGGGCAGGCCCGTCGGCGTGCGCGCCGTCCTCGACGACGCCGACCACTCCCTGCGCACGCCGGCCGACTGCACGACCGCGGACCGCGCCGCGCTGCCCGTGGAGCCGGCGGCCACGCGCGCGTACTGCTGGGACGCCGCCGACACCCGCGGCTGGCGGGCCGGAGCGGTCACCACCTCGGGCGACGCGGACGACGACGGCCACTGGGGCGAACACCGGGTGCTGCTGTCCGGCTGGGCGCACGCCGGCCGGGCGGGCGCGCCGGGTCTGGCCCGGGTCGCCTTCGTCGACGCCGACGACCCCGACAACCTCGTCTACACCTGGGCCCTGCTCGCCGTCCCGGTCGACGGCGGCCGCGACTACCGGGGGCTGACCTCCGCCGTGTCCGGCATGACCTGGTACCAGGGCAAGCTGCTGGTCACCACCGCCGACGGCCTGTACGTCTACGACCTGCACCGCGTCCAGCGGGCCACCGTCGACAGTGGCCGGGTCGGCAAGGTGCCCGGCGGCTGGGCGGCAAACGGATACCGGTACGTGCTGCCGGCCATCGGCACCTACCGCGCGGCCGCCGGAGCCGCCCGCCCCGAGGCGATCTCCCTCGACCGCAGCACCGCGCCCGACAGCCTGGTCGCGAGCGAACGGGTGTCCTCGGACAGCGGCCGGCACACCCGCCTGTGGCGCTACGCGTTCAGCTCCGACCCGGCCCGCGCCGGGCTGCTGGCCACGGACGCCGCCGGCGAGGCGTCGGCGACCCGGGCGTACGAGACGAAGACGACCGACGTCGGCGGCGTCCTGTCGTACGGCTCGAACTGGTATCTCGACCGCGCCGCGGACGACCCGGCCGGGCACGGCACGCTGTGGCGGCAGAACACCCGCGACGCGCGGGCCACCGAGTGCGGCACCGACGAGTCCACCAGCTGCTGGAGCGGCCGGGCCGGCTCCCTGTCCTACTGGGAGGAGACCGGCGAGGTGTGGTCCCAGTCCGGGCGGATGCTCTACGCGCTGCCGCTGAGCTCGATCGACAGATCTCTGGGCTAGATGATTCCCTGGCGGGCATGACGAACATCCCCGTGACCACCTGGTCCCTGGAGCAGACCGCCCCGACCGACCTCCTGACGGCCGCCGCGCCGGAGGGAGACGTGCGGATCGTGCGCTCCGAGGTCCCCTCCCCCGAGTTCAGTCGCTTCCTGTACGCGTCGGTCGGCGGCGACATCCGCTGGATCGACCGGCTCGGCTGGACGTACGGCCGATGGGAGGAGCACCTCGGGCGGGCCGGTGTGGAGACGTGGGTGGCCTACGACCGCGGCACGCCCGCCGGGTACGTGGAGCTGGAGCCGCAGGACGACGGGGTCGTGGAGATCGTCTACTTCGGCCTGATCCCCGCCTTCCGGGGCCGCCGGATCGGCGGGCACCTGCTGTCGTACGGCGCCGCCCGCGCCTGGGACCTCGCGGACCGCTGGCCGGGGCTGGCCCGCACGAAGCGGGTCTGGCTGCACACCTGCAGCCTGGACGGGCGGCACGCCATGGACAACTACCTGCGCAGGGGCTTCAGGCTCTTCGACACCAAGGTCGAGGAGCAGACCGAGGTGGCCGCTCCCGGGCCGTGGCCCGGCGCCTACCGCGTCTGACCTGCACGGACAAGAGCCCGTGCGCAGTATGTGATCGACGACACTCTTGTCTCACCTGTCGGGACAAGGGTGTCCGCATCATGGACGAAGCTGGACTGTGTCCAGATCGCCGTGACACGCTTCCGTCATGTCTGGAACTGGAATTGCCTTGGTGAGTCGGCGGCACGTCGACCTCGGCCGCATGTCCAGCGCCATCTGTCCGGCGAGCTGACAGCTCAGAGCCGCCCGACATCTTCTGACATCTCCTCTTTCCCTGCGCAAAGACGCGCACGCATGCCCATGCGCACGTACGCGCAGGCCAGAGCCGCTTTCCGCCTGTCCCGAAGGACGTAATCACCATGGCCGCCTCCCCGCAGAACCCTGCCGCCGCGACTTCCCGCCGCAAGGTGAGCCGTCACCGTGGCGAGGGTCAGTGGGCCGCGGGGCACTTCACTCCGCTGAACGGCAACGAGCAGTTCAAGAAGGACGACGACGGTCTCAATGTGCGGACACGCATTGAGACGATCTACTCCAAGCGTGGCTTCGACTCGATCGACCCCAGCGATCTGCGCGGGCGTATGCGCTGGTGGGGCCTGTACACCCAGCGCAAGCCCGGGATCGACGGCGGCAAGACCGCCATCCTGGAGCCGGAGGAGCTGGACGACAAGTACTTCATGCTGCGGGTCCGCGTCGACGGCGGCCGCCTCACCACCCGGCAGCTGCGGGTGATCGGCGAGATCTCCGAGGAGTTCGCGCGCGGCAGCGCCGACATCACCGACCGGCAGAACATCCAGCTGCACTGGATCCGCATCGAGGACGTGCCGGAGATCTGGGAGCGGCTGGAGGCCGTCGGGCTGTCCACCACCGAGGCGTGCGGCGACTGCCCGCGTGTCGTGATCGGCTCGCCGGTCGCCGGGATCGCCGAGGACGAGATCATCGACGGTTCGTGGGCGGTCGAGGAGATCCACGACCGCTACATCGGCAGCAAGGAGTTCTCCAACCTGCCGCGCAAGTTCAAGACGGCGATCTCCGGCTCCCCGCTGCTGGACGTCGTGCACGAGATCAACGACGTGGCGTTCGTCGGCGTCGAACACCCCGAGCACGGACCCGGCTTCGACCTGTGGGTCGGCGGCGGCCTGTCCACCAACCCCAAGCTCGGCGTCCGGCTCGGCGCCTGGGTGCCGCTGGAGGAGGTCCCGGAGGTGTGGGCCGGCGTGGTCGGCATCTTCCGCGACTGGGGCTACCGGCGGCTGCGCAACCGCGCCCGCCTGAAGTTCCTCGTCGCCGACTGGGGCCCGGAGAAGTTCCGTCAGGTCCTGGAGGACGACTACCTGAGCCGCAAGCTGGTCGACGGCCCCGCGCCCGCCGATCCCGCGGGCCGCTGGCGCGACCACGTCGGTGTGCACCGGCAGAAGGACGGCCGTTTCTACGTCGGTTTCGCCCCGCGCGTCGGCCGCGTGGACGGCGCCACGCTGACGAAGATCGCCGAGGTGGCCGAGGCGCACGGCTCGAACCGGGTCCGGACCACCGTCGAGCAGAAGATGATCGTCCTCGATGTCGAGGAGGCGCAGGTCCAGCCGCTGGTGGAGGCCCTGGAGGCGCTCGACCTGACGGCCAAGCCGTCGCCGTTCCGGCGGGGCACCATGGCCTGCACCGGCATCGAGTACTGCAAGCTCGCCATCGTCGAGACCAAGCAGCGCGGTTCCGCGCTGATCGACGAACTGGAGCGCCGCATCCCGGACTTCGACGAGCCGATCACCATCAACCTCAACGGCTGCCCGAACGCCTGCGCCCGTATCCAGGTGGCGGACATCGGTCTCAAGGGCCAGCTGGTCCTCAACGACCGCGGCGAGCAGGTCGAGGGCTACCAGGTGCATCTCGGTGGCGCGCTCGGCCTGGAGGCCGGGTTCGGCCGCAAGGTGCGCGGTCTGAAGGTCACTTCCGAGGAGCTGCCCGACTACGTCGAGCGCGTCCTGAAGCGGTTCCAGGCGGAACGCGCGGAGGGCGAGCGGTTCGCGGCCTGGGCCGCGCGCGCCTCCGAGGAGGCCCTGTCGTGAGCGAGCGCGCCGCCCCCTTCTACTGCCCCTACTGCGGCGACGAGGACCTCCGTCCGGGCGAGCAGGGCCACGGCGCGTGGGAATGCGCCGCGTGCAACAGGGCTTTCCAGTTGAAGTTCCTCGGGCTGCTGGCCCGGGGCCTCCAGCACTCCGAAGCAGGGGGAGATCGGACATGACCGCGGTGACGGAAGAACGGACGACCGACGACCTGAAGGCGCTCGCCGAGCAGGCCGGCCGAGACCTGGAGGACGCCTCCGCGCTGGAGATCCTCCAGTGGGCGGTGGAAACCTTCGGAAAGCGTTTCTGCGTGACCTCGTCGATGGAGGACGCGGTGGTCGCCCACCTCGCCTCCCGCGCGATGCCCGGCGTCGACGTGGTGTTCCTCGACACCGGTTACCACTTCCCGGAGACCATCGGCACCCGCGACGCGGTCGAGGCCGTGATGAACGTCAACGTCATCACGCTCACCCCGCGTCAGACGGTCGCCGAGCAGGACGCGGAGTACGGCCCGAAGCTGCACGACCGCGACCCCGACCTGTGCTGCAAGCTGCGCAAGGTGCAGCCGCTGGAGCGGGGCCTGACCGACTACCTCGCCTGGGCGACCGGCCTGCGCCGCGACGAGTCCCCGACCCGGGCGAACACCCCGGTCGTCGGCTGGGACGAGAAGCGCCAGAAGGTCAAGATCTCCCCGATCGCCCGCTGGACCCAGGACGACGTGGACGCCTATGTCGCCGAACACGGCGTCCTGACCAACCCGTTGCTGATGGACGGCTACGCCTCCGTCGGCTGCGCCCCCTGCACCCGCCGGGTGCTCGAGGGCGAGGACGCGCGCGCCGGCCGCTGGGCCGGGCGGGCCAAGACCGAGTGCGGGCTGCACGCATGACGACGACTGAGGAGTTGCAGGTGACGACCGGAGCCACCGTCTGGCTCACGGGTCTGCCGAGTGCCGGCAAGACCACCATCGCGTACGAGCTGGCCGGCCGGCTGCGCGAGGAGGGCCACCGCGTCGAGGTGCTCGACGGCGACGAGATCCGCGAGTTCATCTCGGCAGGCCTCGGCTTCAGCCGCGAGGACCGGCACACCAACGTGCAGCGCATCGGCTTCCTCGCCGAACTGCTCGCCCGCAACGGCGTCAAGGCGCTGGTCCCGGTCATCGCGCCGTACGCCGACAGCCGCGAGGCGGTGCGCAAGCGCCACCAGGACGGCGGGGCGCCGTACATCGAGGTGCACGTCGCGACCCCGGTCGAGGTGTGCTCCGTGCGTGACGTCAAGGGCCTGTACGCCAAGCAGGCGGCCGGCGAACTGACCGGGCTGACGGGTGTGGACGACCCCTACGAGCAGCCCGAGTCGCCCGACCTGCGCATCGAGTCGCAGCACCAGACCGTCCAGGAGTCCGCGGCCGCGGTCCACGCGCTGCTCACCGAGAGGGGACTGGCATGACGACGACCGTCGCCGAGACCGAGGGGGGCACGGAGGCTCCGTACGCCCTCTCGCACCTGGACGCGCTGGAGTCCGAGGCGGTGCACATCTTCCGCGAGGTGGCGGGCGAGTTCGAGCGGCCGGTGATCCTGTTCTCCGGCGGCAAGGACTCCATCGTCATGCTGCACCTGGCGCTGAAGGCCTTCGCCCCGGCCGCGGTGCCGTTCTCCCTGCTGCACGTGGACACCGGCCACAACTTCCCCGAGGTCCTCGACTACCGGGACCGGGCGGTGGCCAAGCACGGGCTGCGGCTGCACGTCGCCTCCGTACAGGACTACATCGACCGCGGCGTCCTCAAGGAGCGCCCGGACGGCACCCGCAACCCGCTGCAGACGCTGCCGCTGACGGAGAAGATCCAGGCGGAGAAGTTCGACGCGGTGTTCGGCGGCGGGCGGCGCGACGAGGAGAAGGCGCGGGCGAAGGAGCGGGTGTTCAGCCTGCGGGACGAGTTCTCGCAGTGGGACCCGCGCCGCCAGCGGCCCGAGTTGTGGAACCTGTACAACGGCCGGCACGCGCCCGGCGAGCACGTCCGCGTCTTCCCGCTGTCCAACTGGACCGAACTGGACGTGTGGCAGTACATCGCCCGCGAGGGCATCGAGTTGCCGGAGATCTACTTCGCGCACGAGCGCGAGGTGTTCGCCCGCAACGGCATGTGGCTGACGGCCGGCGAGTGGGGCGGCCCCAAGGAAGGCGAGACGGTCGAGAAGCGCCTCGTGCGCTACCGCACGGTCGGCGACATGTCCTGCACGGGCGCCGTCGACTCGGACGCCGTGACGCTGGAGCAGGTCATCACGGAGATCGCCGCCTCCCGGCTCACCGAGCGCGGCGCGACGCGTGCCGACGACAAGATGTCCGAGGCCGCAATGGAAGACCGTAAGCGCGAGGGGTACTTCTAAGCATGAGCACGACCACGGAAATCTCCGAGACCACCCTTCTGCGTTTCGCGACGGCGGGCTCCGTCGACGACGGCAAGTCCACTCTGGTGGGAAGGCTGTTGCACGACTCCAAGTCGGTCCTCGTCGACCAGCTGGAGGCCGTCGAGCGCGCCTCCGCGAGCCGCGGCCAGGACGCCCCCGACCTCGCGCTGCTCACCGACGGTCTGCGGGCCGAGCGCGAGCAGGGCATCACCATCGACGTGGCGTACCGTTACTTCGCCACGCCGAGGCGGCGGTTCATCCTCGCCGACACCCCCGGCCACGTGCAGTACACCCGCAACATGGTGACGGGTGCCTCCAGGGCCGAGCTGACGGTGATCCTGGTCGACGCCCGCAACGGCGTCGTGGAGCAGACCCGCCGCCACGCGGCGATCGCGGCCCTGCTGCGGGTCCCGCACGTGGTCCTCGCCGTCAACAAGATGGACCTCGTCGACTACCAGGAGTCCGTCTTCGCGGCGATCGCCGAGGAGTTCACGGCGTACGCCCTCGAACTGGGCGTGCCCGAGGTCACCGCGATCCCGATCTCCGCGCTCGCCGGTGACAACGTGGTGGAGCCGTCCGCGAACATGGACTGGTACGGCGGCCCGACGGTCCTGGAGCACCTGGAGACGGTCCCGGTCACCCACGACCTGAGCCACTGCCACGCCCGCCTCCCCGTGCAGTACGTGATCCGCCCGCAGACGGCCGAGCACCCCGACTACCGCGGCTACGCCGGGCAGATCGCCGCCGGTTCGTTCCACGTGGGCGAGGCGGTGACGGTCCTGCCGTCCGGCCGCGCCTCTCGGATCGCCGGCATCGACCTGCTCGGTGAGCCGGTCGACGTCGCCTGGACGACGCAGTCGGTGACGCTCCTGCTTGAGGACGACATCGACATCTCGCGCGGTGACCTGATCGTGCCCAGCAAGGACGCCCCGGCGACCACGCAGGACATCGAGGCGACCGTCTGCCATGTCGCCGACGCCGCGCTGACCGTCGGCCACCGTGTCCTGCTCAAGCACGGCACCCGCACGGTGAAGGCGATCGTCAAGGACATCCCGTCCCGGCTCACGCTCGACGACCTGTCCCTGCACCCGCACCCCGGGCAGCTCGTCGCCAACGACATCGGCCGCGTGAAGATCCGTACCGCGGAGCCGCTGCCGGTGGACTCCTACGCGGACTCCCGGCGCACGGGTTCGTTCATCCTGATCGACCCCAGCGACGGCACCACGCTCACCGCGGGCATGGTCGGCGAGTCGTTCGCGTCCCCGGAGCCCGTCAAGGACGAGTCCGAGGACGACGGCTGGGACTTCTGACCGTCCCGGGCGGCACCGGTCCGCCGCCCTCCCCGCCACGGCCACGACGAGATTCCCAGGAGGTGACGACCATGGCCACGATCACGACGCTCGCCAAGGCCGACGAGTCGGTCGAGCACGCCGCCCGTATCGCGCACGTCTCGAAGTCCTTCGCGACCCCCGCCGGGCAGCAGCTCGTCCTGGACGACATCAGCCTCGATGTCGCCCCGGGCGAGTTCGTCACCCTCCTGGGGGCCTCCGGCTGCGGCAAGTCCACCCTGCTCAACCTGGTCGCCGGCCTGGACGAACCCAGCGCCGGCACCATCACCACCGACGGCCGCCCGGCCCTGATGTTCCAGGAACACGCCCTGTTCCCCTGGCTCAGCGCGGGCAAGAACATCGAACTCGCCCTCAAACTCCGCGGAGTTCCCAAGCCCGAGCGACGCAGGCGGGCCGAGGAGCTGCTGGAGCTGGTGCGGCTCAAGGGCGCGCACGGCAAGCGGGTGCACGAGCTGTCCGGCGGCATGCGCCAGCGCGTGGCCATGGCCCGGGCGCTCGCCCAGGACAGCCGGCTGCTGCTGATGGACGAGCCCTTCGCCGCGCTGGACGCCATCACCCGGGACGTGCTGCACGACGAACTGACCCGCATCTGGGCCGAGACGGGCCTGTCGGTGCTGTTCGTCACCCACAACGTGCGCGAGGCCGTACGCCTGGCGCAGCGGGTGATCCTGCTGTCCTCGCGCCCGGGCCGTATCGCCCGCGAGTGGCGGGTCGGCATCCCCCAGCCGCGCCGTATCGAGGACGCACCCGTGGCCGAGCTGTCCCTGGAGATCACCGATGTACTGCGTGGGGAGATCCGCCGCCATGGCCAGCACTGACACGACACCGGCCCAGGACGCCGGGAGCGTCGAGGCCGGCCTCGACGCCCTGGAGACCACCACCACCGGACGGGCGTCCCTGCGCCAGACCCTGGTCAACAAGGTCCTGCCGCCGATCACGGCGATCGCCGTGGTGCTCGTGGTGTGGCAGGGACTGATCTCCTTCGGGATCGTCGACGACCCGAGCAAGCTGCCCTCGCCGGCCGACGTCTGGCACGTGCTGCGCCAGTCGTGGCTGGAGGGCACGTTGCTGGGTTACATCTGGACGAGCGTCTCGCGGGGCCTGCTCGGCTTCTGCCTCGCGCTGCTCATCGGCACCCCGCTGGGCCTGCTGGTGGCCCGCGTGAAGTTCATCCGCGCCGCCATCGGCCCCATCCTGTCCGGCCTGCAGTCCCTGCCCTCCGTCGCCTGGGTACCCCCCGCCGTGATCTGGCTCGGCCTGAACAACTCCATGATGTACGCCGTCATCCTGCTCGGCGCCGTCCCCTCCATCGCCAACGGCCTCGTCTCCGGCGTCGACCAGGTCCCCCCGCTCTTCCTGCGCGCCGGCCGCACCATGGGCGCCACCGGCCTCAAGGGCACCTGGCACATCACCCTGCCCGCCGCCCTGCCCGGCTACGTCGCCGGCATGAAACAGGGCTGGGCCTTCTCCTGGCGCTCCCTCATGGCCGCCGAGATCATCGCCAGCTTCCCCGACCTCGGCGTCGGCCTCGGCCAACTCCTCGAAAACGCCCGCACCGCCTCCGACATGGCCATGGTCTTCGAAGCCATCCTGCTCATCCTCTTCGTCGGCATCGCCATCGACCTGATCGTATTCAGCCCCCTCGAACGCTGGGTCCTGCGCAGCCGCGGCCTGCTCGTGAGGAACTGAGGTTCCATGCGTACGACGTCCGCCCGCCCCGTCCTCGTGGTGATCGCGCACGGCAGCCGTGACCCGCGGCATGCCGCGACGGTGCATGCCCTGGTCCGCGAGGTGCGCGCGCTGCGCCCGGAGGTCCGGGTGGAGACCGGTTTCCTGGACTTCAACATCCCGTCCGTGCAGGGAGTCCTGGAGTCGCTGGCGGCGGACGGCGTCCGTGAAGTCGTGGCCCTTCCGCTGCTGTTGACGCGCGCGTTCCACGCGAAGGCCGACATCCCGGCGGTCCTGCGGGAGGCACCGTCGCGCCTGCGCATCCGTCAGGCGGAGGTGCTCGGCCCCTCGCCGCTGCTCCTGACCGCCCTCGAACGGCGGTTGTACGAGGCGGGGTTGTCGCCCGCCGACAAGTCCTCGACCGGGGTCGTGCTGGCCTCGGCGGGGTCCACCGACCCGGAGGCGATCGCGGTGATCGCAGAAATCGCGCGGGAGTGGCGGCACACCGGTTGGTGCGCCGTGCGACCCGCGTTCGCCTCCGCTGCTCTGCCCCGCACCGAGGACGCGGTACGGGAACTGCGGGCCCTGGGCTGCGCGCGGGTGGCCGTCGCTCCGTACGTCCTGGCCCCCGGCTTCCTTCCCGACCGCATCGCGCGGGGCGCGGCCGAGGGGGACGTGCTCGCCGACGTCCTCGGTCCGGCGCCGGAGGTGGCCCGCGTGCTGCTGGAACGTTACGACGCGGTGCGCGCACCGGCGCTGGCGGCTCTCGGCGCCTGACCAGCGCTCGGCCCGGGCCGTCAGTCGAAGCGGAGCGATCCCGTGCGGGTGCGCTTGAGTTCGAAGAAGTCGGGATCGGTGGCCAGGACGCGGAAGCTGTCGAAGAGCGCGGCCGCCCTGGCCCCTCGGGGAACGGCCCGCAGCACGGGGCCGAACCACACCGTCCCGTCGACGTGGAGGGTGGGCGTGCCGACATAACCGCCCGAGTCGGGCTCGGCGCCGGCCTCGTGACTGCGGCGGACTGCCTCGTCGTAGGACGGGTCGTGCGCGGCGGCGGCCAGTTCGGCCGGCAGGCCCAGTTCCGCCAGGGACTCGGTGATCACGGCGGCGAAGCGGTCGGTGGAGTCGGCCTTGCCCACGTGGATGCGGGTGCCGAACGCGGTGTACAGATCGCGCAGCACCTTCTCCCCGTGCCGCTCCGCCGCGGCCACGGCCACCCGCACCGGGCCGATCGAACGGTCCACCAACTCCCGGTACCAGTCGGGGAGTTCGTTGCCGATATTGTGCAGGTACAGGCTCATCGCGTGGAAGCGGAGCTCGAGCGCGCGCTCGCGCTCGACCTCCAGCAGCCAGCGTGAGGTGATCCAGGCGAAGGGACAGGCGGGGTCGAACCAGAAGTCGACGGGGATGGGTGCGGTGTCGGTCATACCGTCGACGCTAGTCCCGAGGCGGCACAGGGTCCCGCCCCAATTGTTCACGTTTTCATTGGCCCAATTTGGGGTCGCGCCCGCTGGCGGCGAGGGCCCGGTCGAAGACGGGGGCATCGTCCGGCACCGGCACGGGGTCGGCGAAGCCGTCGTACTGCCGGTAGATGTCGCCGTGCTTCTCGACCACGTGGAGGATGAAGCGGGCCGCGTCGTCGGAGATCCGGAACCGCTGGCCGGTGGCGGCGGCCACGTCCCAGCCGTGCACCGCCATCTCCTTGACGACCATGGAGGCGATGTCGAGAGCGGACATCTTGGCCATACCCAGGTCGACCTCGCCCTCCCACACCGCCGGATCGGCCCAGGCGGCGACGGCGCGGTCCAGCTGGGCGGCGTAGGCCTCGGCCCAGTCCGGGTCGGCGGTGAAGTCGCGGGCGGTCAGCTCCTCGGGGAGCTGCTTGCGCAGGGCGCGGTGCTCCAGACCGTGGGAGGTGTAGAGGACCCAGTGGTTGACCAGGGCCCGGACGTCCCAGTCGGGGCAGTGGGTGGGCTCGCCGAGGCGGGCCGCCGGGACGCCGCGCGCCACGCGGGCCGCCTCGGCGGCGCACTCGGTCATGTACGTGTGCAGGTGCTTGGGGTCGTCGTACGTCATGCGCCCCACGCTAGGAAAGGGGCGCTCAGGACTCTTGAACAAACGCGACAGCCTCGTCGGCGAGCCGGACCAGTTCCTCGACCGGCATCGAGCCGGCCGCCCGGTGCTCGCGTGCGAAGGTGTTGGCGAGCCGCTGGAGGAGGTCGTTGAGCGGGGTCGGTACGCCGTGCAACCGGCCCAGCAGCGCGATCTCGCCGTTGAGGTAGTCGGCCTCGATGGTGCCGGTGCCCCGGCTGAGCGACTGCCAGGAGGAGCCGCCGCCGCGCGGCGCGCCGTCGAGCGGGACCAGGTCGACCTTGTGGCCGCGCGTGGCCCGCTGCTCCTCGACGCTCGCGTACGCGATCCCGGCGGCGTCGAGCACGGCCTCGCCCTCGGCCCGCACTCGCCGGTACAGCTCCCCCGCCTTGTCACCGGCGGCCGAGGAGACCGCCTCCAGCGCGTTGGCCAGGTTGGACAGCAGCTTGGCGTACTGCCAGCGCGACACGTCCGGCACCACCGGCGCCTCGAGGAACCGCGTCTTGTCCAGGTCCGCGGCGATGCGCCGGGCGGTCTCGTCGGTGCCGTGGGGATACCGGCCCAGGTGCAGGATGCCGGTGAGCGGGGCGCCGGCTGCGGAGACGCGGCCCGGTTCGACGAAGGTCGCGGGCAGCCACACGCAGACGCCGTACACGTGCCGGAAGACGCGCAGGGCGAGCCGCTGTCCCTCCACGCCGTTCTGGGCGCACAGCAGCGGCAGCCGCTCGGCGGCCGTACCGCCGCCGTCGACCGGCGCGGGCCCCCACTCCCGCAGGGCGGCCACCGTGTCCTGCGTCTTGACGGCGAGGACGAGGACGTCGTCGGCCCGCAACTCCCCCAGCTCGCCCGGGCCTTCGACGGCCGGCAGCCGGTAGGTGTGCTGCCCGTCCGGTACGGTCAGCCGCAGCCCGCTCTCCCGCAGCGCCGCGAGTTGCGCGCCGCGGGCAACCGCGACGACCTCGTGCCCGGCCCCCGCGAGCCGCCCGCCGATCGCCCCGCCGACGGCGCCCGCTCCGATGATGATGTAGCGCATGGCAGGAGCCTCGCACACGGCCCGACCACCGGCGGCCCGGGCCCCCGCGCGCTCAACCCGCCGTGAGTTCCACCAGTTTCACCACGGTGTTCCAGTTTCGGGTGGTGGCGATCAGGCCCTTGTTGACGCGGGGCCTCGCGAGCAGTTCGGCGAGTCTTGAGCGGCCCAGGCCGTCCGGCGCGTAGAGGTACAGGGCGCGGTCGCCGAGCCGGAACTCCTCCGGGAGGCAGGCCTCTTGGTCGATCTCCGCGAACCGGTCGGCGGTGACCGGTGCGGAGAAGTAGGTGACGTGCAGCTGCTTGGCCTCCAGGTCGGCGGCCGGGAAGGGGCAGTCCTCGGCGATCGCCTTCAGATAGGCGTGGTCGCGCACGATCACGTCGACGGGGAAGCCGAAGTGCTGCTCGATGGCCTGCGTGAGCTCGGCGGCCAGGGACTCCTCGTCGCCGTGATCCGACGCGAACACGGCCTGCCCGCTCTGCAGGTGGGTACGTACGGCGTCGTGTCCGAGGCCCTCCATGAGCTGCCGCAGCTCGGCCATAGGGACCTTCTTCTTGCCACCCACGTTGATGCCGCGCAGCAGCGCCGCGTACGTCGTCGTCATGGCGCACACCCTAGGACGGCCGTCGTGCCCCGTGGGGGTGGGCACGACGGCCAGGTCCGCGTGGGGGCGGACTGCGCGAAACTCTGGCCGACCGGGTGGGCCCACGGCAACAGCTACACGCAGCTGTGACTTGTTCAACAAGGTTTCGTAATCACAAAGAGGAGCGAGACCGGTGGACCGGACACTCCACGGCAGGCGCGGCCACCCTGATCACTACCTCCGAGTAGCCCGGATAGATGTAGGGGGCCGCGGTCCTCCCCAGCGGTGAGGGCACCGGGTCCGTGGGGATGAGTTCCGGCCACGGCACTTCACCGGGAAGCACGACGAGACGGCCTTACCTCGCCCATACCTTCGAAACGGAAGGTGGCGGCACGGGGCTGTCACCGCTCACGAGGGGGCAGGCCCGTCATGGGGAACGAGGAATCGCGGGTGCGGGGCATCGCCGCCCGGGCGGGCGGCTGGAGTGCCCGGCACCGATGGGCCGCCGTGGGGATCTGGGTGCTGTTCGTCGTCCTGGCGATGGGACTCGGCTCGGCGGCCGGCCGGGTGGATCTCAAGGACAGCGACCAGCTCAAGGGCGAGACGCACACCGCCGCCCGGATCATCGATGACGCGGGGATCAAGGAGCCGGCCGGTGAGACCGTCCTGATCCAGTCGAAGGACAGCGGCCCGAAGGCCACCGACGCCGAGTTCCGGTCGGCGGTCGCGGCGGTCGTGAAGGCCGTGGATGCCACCGGCCGGGTCACGGACGTGAAGTCGCCGTACACCACGGACACGATCTCCAAGGACGGGCGCAGCGCGCTGGTGCGGTTCGACATGCGCGGCGACGCGGAGACCGCGGGCGACCGGGTGGAACCGGTGCTGAAGGCCGTCGCCGGGGTGCAGAAGGACCACGGGTCGCTGCGGATCGAGGAGATCGGCGGCGCCAGCATGCGCAAGACCTTCGACGACGCGTTCGGGGACGACTTCCAGAAGGCCGAGTACTCCGCGGTGCCGGTGGCCCTCGGCATTCTGCTCATCGCCTTCGGCGCCCTGGTGGCCGCGCTGCTGCCGGTGGCCCTGGCGATCACCGCGATCATGGCGACGATGGGCCTGATGGGCCTCGTCAGCCACGTCCAGCCGATGACCGATACCGCCAACTCCGTCATGCTGCTGGTCGGTCTGGCCGTGGGCGTCGACTACTGCCTGTTCTACCTGCGCCGTGAGCGGGAGGAGCGGGCCGCCGGACGCGACGGACAGACGGCACTGCGGGTCGCCGCCGCGACCAGCGGCCGCGCGATCATCGTCTCGGGCATCACGGTGTGCGTGGCGATGGCGGGCATGCTGTTCACGGGGCTCGCCACCTTCGAGGGCATGGGCCTGGCCTCGCTGATGGTCGTCGCCGTCGCCATGGTCGGCTCGGTTACCGTGCTGCCGGCCCTGCTGTCGCTGCTGGGCGAGCGGGTCGAGAAGGGACGCGTGCCGTTCCTGCGCAAGGCCATGCAGCGCCGGGCCGCCCGCTCGGGCGGGCAGAGCCGGTTCTGGAGCACCGTCGTGCGCGCGGTGCTGGCCAGGCCGCTGGTGTCGGTGGTCGTGGCGGCCGGCGCGCTGCTCGCCGTCGCCGCTCCCGCGCTCGGCATGAAGACCCAGAACCTCACGCTGGACCAGGAGTTCGGCGACTCGCTGCCGATCGTGCAGACGTACAACCGCGTCAACGACGCCTTCCCGGGCGGCTCCGAGCCGGCCGAGGCGGTCGTCAAGGCCAAGGACATCAACGCCCCCGAGGTCAAGAGCGCGCTCGCCGACTTCAAGGAGCGGGCGATCAGTTCGGGCGCCTCGCGCGGCCCGGTCCAGATCACCCTGCACGACGCGCAGAACATCGCCTACGTCTACGTCCCGCTGGTCGGCGGGTCCGACCTGGACAAGGCGGGCGCCAGTCTGGAGAAGCTGCGCGACGAGGTGCGGCCGGCCACGCTGGGCAAGGTGGACGGCGTCCAGGCCCCGATCACCGGCCAGGTGGCCGGTTCGAAGGACTTCAACGACCAGCTCGGCGGCGCCGTCGTCCCGGTCTTCGCGTTCGTCGTGGTGTTCGCCTTCGCGCTGATGCTGCTGTCGTTCCGCTCGCTGACCATCGCGATCACCTCGATCGTGCTCAACCTCCTGTCCGTGGGCGCCGCCTACGGCATCCTCGTCGCCGTCTTCCAGCACGGCTGGGGTGCCTCCCTGGTCGGCGCGGAGGGCGTCGGGGCGATCATCACCTGGCTGCCGCTGTTCCTGTTCGTGATCCTGTTCGGGCTGAGCATGGACTACCACGTGTTCGTGGTCTCCCGGATCCGCGAGGCACGCCTGCGGGGCCGTACGACGAACGAAGCGATCCACCACGGTGTGGTCACCACGGCCGGTGTCGTCACCAGCGCCGCGGTCATCATGGTCGCCGTGTTCGCGATCTTCGGCACGCTGTCCATGCAGTCCATGAAGCAGATGGGCGTGGGCCTCGCGGCCGCGGTGCTCATCGACGCGACGATCATCCGGGGCGTGCTGCTGCCGGCCGTGATGGCGCTGCTGGGCGAGCGCAACTGGTACCTGCCGAAGTGGCTGCACCGGATGCCCGACCTCACGCACGACGAGGCGCCAGACGCCATCACGCACGCGGCAAAGGACGAGGGTGAGCCCGTGAGGGTCTGAACCCGCCCATGCTGAGGGCCCGTTGGTCTCCCGGGGGAACCAGCGGGCCCTCGATCACGCCCGCGCGCGGCCGAGTTCGGTGGACGGTTCAGCGCTGGTAACGGGCGAGGACCAGGTTGCCGTCCTTTTCCAGGCGGTGGCGCAGCTCGGCGAGACCGATCGCCCCGCTGTAGTACTCCTGGAAGGCGGGGGTAGCCACCTTGTCCTTCCACTCCGGGTAGCCGCGGACGGACTGCGCGGGCGCCGAGCGGAGGTGGGCGGCGAGGGCGGTGCCGGTGGCCCAGCCGTTCTCGGCGGTGTGCAGGGCGGGGTCCTTCAGGGCCCGGGTGCCGGTGGGCAGCATCCAGTCGCCGAGCGCCAGCCGCACCATGTTCCGCGGCCGCAGCAGGAAGTCGACGAACGCGGCGGCCTCCTTCTTGTGCGGGCTGTCCTCGGCGATGGACAGCGTCTGCGGGCTGACGCCCTGGGCGGGTCCGTCCGCTCCGGCCGGGGCGGGCAGCACCTGCCAGGCGAAGCCCTTGGGGGCCTGCTGGGCGATCTGCTGGCGGTAGGAGAAGCCGAGCGGGACCATCGCGTACTTGCCGCCGAAGAACCCGGGCAGGGTGTCCGAGCCGCCGCTGCCCAGGGTCGTGGGCGAGGCACTGTGGTCGGTGTTCGCCTGGTCGTGGACGGTGCGGGGCACCACCTGGTCGGCCGCCCCGAAACGGACGGTCACCTTGCCGTCCGCGCCCCGGTGGAACAGCTCGCCGCCGGCCGACAGGGAGAGGTTGAGGGTCGCGGAGACGGGCTCCTTGAGGGGCCAGGCGACGCCGTACCTGCCGTCGCCACTCAGCTGTTTCGTCACCTGCCTGAACTCCACCCAGGTCCATGGGTGTTGGGGCGTCGGGATGCGCACTCCCGACTTCTTCAGCCAGGTGGCGTTGGCGACGAGCACCCGCGGTTCCTGGAGGAACGGCACGCCGTACACGCCGTCACCGAAGGTCGTCGTGCGCCAACTGCGCTGCGGGATGTCGGACTTCAGGCGTCGCGACAGCAGTCCGCGCAGGTCGGCGAGGTAGCCGCCGTAGGCGAAGTCGGCGAGGTCGTCGGAGGCGTCGTGGATGACGTCGGGGGCCTCACCGCCCTCGAAGGAGGTGAGAAGCTGGTCGTGGACGCTGTCCCAACTGCCCTGCACGTACTCGACCTTGACGTCCGGATGCGCGGCGTTCCACTCCTTCACCAGCTCCTTGTTGGCCTTCACGGACTCCTGCTGCCAGGCGAGGGACTGGAAGCGGAGGGTGATCCGGCCGCCGTCCGCCGGGCCGCCGCCGCCCGTGCAGCCGGCCAGCAGCAGGACCAGGACAACGAGGGTCACGAGTCTGGCGCGCATCAGTTCTTCACCGCCCCGGTGAGCATGCCGCCGGTGATACGTCGCTGCACGACCGCGAACACGACCAGCGAGGGCAGTGTCGCGAGGAAGGCGGCCGCCGCGAGCGGGCCGAGGTCCGCGACACCCTCGGCGCCGATGAAATGGGTGAGGACGACCGGCAGGGTCTGTTTCTGCGGTGTCTTCAGCAGGACGAGCGCGAAGAAGAACTCGTTCCAGGCTGTGACGAAGGCGAACAGCCCCGTCGCCACGATGCCCGGCGCGAGCAGCGGCGCGACGACCGAGACGAGCGTGCGGGCCCGCCCGGCGCCGTCGACGGCCGCCGCCTCCTCGACCTCGGCCGGCACCGCCCGTACATACCCGGCGAGCATCCACAGCGCGAACGGCAGCGCCCACACCACGTACACCAGCGTCAGCCCCGCCAGGGAGTCGATCAGCCGGAGGTTCTTCAGCACCAGGAACAGCGGGATGATCACCAGGACCAGGGGGAACGCCTGGCTGACCACCACCCACCCGGTGGCGCCCCGGGTCAGCGCGGTACGGCGGCGGGCCATGACGTAGGCCAGCGGGGTCGCGATCACCACGGCGACGACGGCGGCACCGACGGCGGCCAGCAGGGAGTTGAGGGCGGCGTGCAGCAGGGGCTGCGCGTCGAAGGCCTGTCGGAAGTTGTCGAGGGTGGGATGACGCGGGATCCAGGTCGGGTGCGGACTGCCCAGCTCGCGGGGCGACTTGAAGGCGGTCGAGACCAGCCAGAGGAACGGGAAGGCCAGGAAGGCGAGATAGGCGAGCAGGGCCGCGTACTGGCCGGCCCGCGCGGTCGTCGAGGTCCTCAACGGTCGTCGCCTCCCCTGAGCCGGCCCACCAGGAACAGGGCGAGGAGCACCGAGATCACGGCGACCATCACGCAGCCCATCGCCGCCGCGTAGCCGAACTGGCCGTAGCGGAAGGCCTCTTCGTAGGCGAACAGCATGGGCAGCCGGGTGCGACCCCCGGGACCGCCGCCTGTCAGGACGTAGACCAGGGCGAAGGAGTTGAAGTTCCAGATGAGGTTGAGGGCGGTGATGGCGAGGGCGACCGGTCTGAGGGCGGGCCAGGTGACCGTGCGGAAGCGGCGCCAGGCGCCCGCTCCGTCGACGGCGGCGGCCTCGTGCAGCTCGCGCGGGGTGTTCTGCAGGCCGGCGAGCAGTGCCACCGTGGTCTGCGGCATGCCGGCCCAGACGCCCACGACGATCACCGCGGGCAGGGCGGTGCCCAGACCGCTGAGCCAGTCGTGGCCGCCGCCGAGGCCGAGGTCGTGCAGGGTCTCGGCGAGGACGCCCGCGTCCGGGTTGTAGACCAGCCGCCACATGATGCCGACGACCACATCGGGCATGGCCCACGGGATGATCGCCAGGGCACGGGCCAGCCACCTCAGCCGCAGGTCCTGGCCGAGCAGCAGGGCGAGGCCGAGTGCCAGCAGGAACTGCGGCACGGTCACGCCGACCGCCCACACCAGTCCGATGCGGAACGACTCCCAGAACAGTGTGTCGTGCAGCAGGTCCTGGAAGTTGAGGCCGCCGATCCACCGAGTGGGCTGGGTGCGGCCCGACTGGGAGTCGGTGAAGGCCAGCAGGATGCCGTAGAGCAGCGGTCCGACGCTCAGGACGAGGATCGGGATCAGCGCGGGCAGGACGAGGAACCAGGCCCCGCGGTCGCGGAGCGGCCGGTCCGGGCCGCCGGCGGCGCGCGGCGTGCGCTGCGCCGACCGCTTCGTCGCGGTCACCAAGGTCACGTCATCGGCTCCTTCGCACGGCTCGTGACGTTCGCACCCGGCGGGCCCGTGTCATGGTCGTGAAGGAGGCATGCGCCGTCAAGGCAGCGCGCACACCCCCCGACCTGTGCGAATGCGAGACTGGCCGATGGATGGCGCGTTCTCGACGCCGTCCACCGGTGCATACGCGGACATGGGAGGCGGACGATGGACGAGGCACGGGCGCGGGACGTACTGGCCGCGGCGGACGTGCTGCCCGGCCCGGCACGGGACGCGCGGCTCCTCGCCCTCGGCGAGAACGCCGTGTTCGCCGCCGGTGACCTGGTCGTCAAGGTGGGCCGGGACGCGGAGCTGCTCGACCGGGCGCGGCGCGAACTGGCCATCGCGCTGTGGCTGGCCGAGGCCGGCGTGCCGGCGGTACGGGCGGCGCGGCCGGAGCCGCTGCTGGTCGAGGGGCACCCGGTGACCGTGTGGCAGCGGATGCCGGACGCGGTGCGGCCCGCCGAACCCCGGGATTTGGCCGAACTGTTGCGGGTGGTCCACGCCCTGCCCGCGCCCGCGTTCGCGCTGCCGCCGCGTGAACTGCTGGGCGGGGTGGAGCGGTGGCTGCGGCTCGCGGGGGACGCGATCGACCCGGCCGACGCCGCGTATCTGCGCGAGCGGCGGGACGGGTTCGCTGCGGCCGCGGGCGCGTTGACGCCGCGGCTGGCTCCGGGGCCGATCCACGGGGACGCGTTGCCCCGCAATGTGCACGTCGGTCCCGACGGGCCGGTGCTGGTGGATCTGGAGACCTTCGCCTCGGACTTCCGTGAGCACGATCTGGTGGTGATGGCACTCTCCCGGGACCGGTACGGGTTGGCGGCCGAGGCCTACGACTCGTTCACCGAGGCGTACGGCTGGGACGTACGGGAGTGGGAGGGGTGCTCGGTCCTGCGCGGCGCCAGGGAGACGGCCAGTTGTGCGTGGGTGGCCCAGCACGCGCCGAGCAACCCCAATGCGCTGGCCGAGTTCCGGCGCAGGGTGGCGTCGCTGCGGGACGGGGACGAGGGCGTGCGGTGGTATCCGTTCTGACCGAGGCCGTGCCGGTCTAGGCGGTCTCGCCGTTCCGGATCGTGTGCGCCGCCCGGCGAAGCTCGGTGAGGACGCATCGCACCGCTGCCCGGGCCGCGCGTTCGGGGCGGTGGAGGACGTCGATGTGGCGTCTGGCCCGCACGCCGCTCAGGGGCCTCAGGACCAGTTCCGGATGCGGTCGCATCGTCCAGCGGGGCATCAGGGCGAGGCCGCCGCCGGCTGCCACCGCCTCGGCGACCACCGTGAACTCGTTGATGCGATGGACGAGTCGAAGGCGCCGGCCGGCCGCGGCCGCGATCGCCTCGATCGTCGCCAGGACCGGGAAGCCGTCGTGGACGGTGATCCACGGCTGGTCGGCGACATCGCGCGGGGTGACTCGGCGTTTGGCGGCCAGCGGGTGGTCGGCGGGCATCGCCACATCGAGGGGTTCGCGCAGCAGCGTGGTCACCGTCACCGTGTCCGGCCAGGGCGGGGCGTGGACCAGGCGGTGGGCGAGCACCAGGTCGTACTCGCGGGTGAGCCGGGGGAAGTCCTCCTGGGCCACGTCCTCGTCGGCGAGTCTGACGACCGGGGCGCCGGGCCCCGTGAGCGCGCGCAGGAGGAGGGGGAAGAACGTCGTGCCCGCGCTGTGGAACGCCGCCACGGAGACCTCGCCCGCCCCCTGGTCCAGGAACTCCCCGACGCTGTGCCGGGCCCGGGCCAGCGCCGTCTCCACCTCGATCGCCGCCCTCGCCAGCGCCTGACCGGCGTCGGTGAGCACCAGCCGTCTCCCCTGGCGCTCGGTGAGCGGCACCGGGATCGACCGCTGCAGCAGCCGCAGCTGCTGGGAGATCGCCGAAGGGGTGACCAGCAGCGCCTCGGCGACCGCCGTGACACTGCCCAGCTCGCCGAGCTCCCGCAGGATCCGCAACTGACGTTCGTCCATGGTCCGAGTGTAGGAAGTCGATGTAGTTCTTCTAAAAGATCGTTTCAGGAAGTGGTACTGGGCTTCAGGGACCGTTCCGGTGCACCGTGGGCGGATGACCGACGTCCGCCGCACCGATGCCGTGCTCCTCCTTGTCGCCGTCGTCTGGGGTTCGAGCTATCTCTCCGCCCAGACCGCCACCTTCGCGCTTCCCGTCCTGACGGTGCTGTTCGCGCGGTACGCCCTGTCCGCGCTGGCCTGTCTGGGGCTGGTCGCCGCCCGCCGGGGACCGCGTCCATGGACCCGGGACGAGCTTCGGGCCGGGCTTCCGCTGGGCGTGACGCAGGCCGCGGTCCTGGTCGTGGAGACGTACGGCGTCGCCCACACCAGTGCCGCCAACGCGGGGCTGATCATCAGCCTCACCATCGTGCTCACCCCGCTTTTGGACCGTTCACGCGGCGCGCTGCCCGCCTCCTACTTCGCAGCCGCCGGCGTGTGCGTCCTGGCCGTCGGGCTGCTGATGTCCGGCAACGGATTCCACACCCCACGCCTCGGTGACCTCCTGATGCTGGGCGCCGCGGTGATACGGGCGGGCCATGTCGCTTTCGTCGGGCGGCTCACCGGTGGCCGGGCCGTCCGTCCGCTGCATCTGACGACCGTGCAGGCTCTGGTCGGCACCTGCCTGTTCCTGCCCGGCGCCGCGAACGGTCTGCCCGCGCTGTCCCGGGCCGGCGCGGCGACCTGGACGCAGCTGGTGTATCTCGCCCTGTTCTGCAGCGTGTTCGCCTTCCTCGCGCAGACCTGGGCCGTGCAGCGCACCTCCGCCAGCCGCGCCAGCCTGCTGCTGGGCACGGAACCGGTCTGGGCCGTCGCGGCCGGCGTCGCCCTCGGCGGCGAGCGCTACGGTGTGCTCACCGTCCTCGGCGCGGCCCTGCTCGTCGCCGGCACCTACTGGGGGCAGTCCGTGGAACGCGCGGACCGCCGACGGCGCACGGAGAGCCCGGACCTCCTTGTCGCGAGCCCCGTGGGCGGCTGATCGGGGGCGGCCCGACGGCCGCCCGTCAGACCGGTTCGTCCGTCAGTTGCCGCAGCGGCCAGGTCCCGTCGACCACCGCCGTCGCGTCGCCCTTGCGGCGCAGAAAGCTCTGGAAGTCCGCCGCCCACTGCGCGTACCACTCGATCTGGCGGCGGTGCAGTTCCGCCGGGCCGAGGGCCGCGATCTTGGGGTGGCGGTCGGCTATCGCGCAGGCCAGGCCGGCCGCGGCGAGGGCGTCGGCCGAGGCGTCGTGGGCGGCCTCCAGGGGGACGCCGTACTCCGCGCAGACCGCTTCGAGGTTGCGCTTGCCGCGGCGGTACCGGTCGACCCAGCGGTCGATGGTGTACGGGTCGATGACCGGCGCGGGGTCGAGGCCGCCGAGGCGGTCGCTCAGGGAGGGCAGTGCGTGGCGGCGCAACTCGGCGGAGAGCAGGCTCAGGTCGAAGGCGGCGTTGTAGGCGACGACCGGGACGCCCGCTGTCCAGTACGAGGTGAGCACGTCCGCGATGGCGTCGGCCACCTGGTCGGCCGGGCGGCCCTCGGCGGTCGCCCGCTCGTTGCTGATCCCGTGCACGGCCACCGCGTCGGCCGGGATCTCCACGCCCGGATCCGCCAGCCATTCCCGGCGCCCCATGGGCTGTCCGCCCCTGACCTCGATCACGGCCCCCGTGACGATGCGCGCCTCGCGCGGATCCGTACCGGTCGTCTCCAGGTCGAAGCCGATCAGCAGTTCCCGGTGCCAGGCCATCGGCGGCCCCCCTTCTTGGTCGTGCTTTCCCCCAGTGGTCTCCACCTTCCCATGCGCCACTGACAATCAGAGGACCGCATTCCGCTTGCCGCTTCGGACAGTTCAGGACACGGGACGCGAATCCACCCAGGTCGTTTCGAACTCTTCGCGGTATGTCGGGAAGAGACCACTGTCGACCCCTTCGTTCTTCTCGTCCGACTTGACCACGCGGCTGCCGTTGCGCAGGACGAGCACCGGCGCCTCCATCCCCCGGGACCGGCGCAGGTAGGACTGCACGACGGCGACGCCGTCCGCGCCGTCGCCGTCGACGAGGTAGGCGGAGAAGCGCGGTGTCTCGTCGTAGACCTGGATCTCGAAGGCGCCCGGGTCGCGCAGCCGGGAGCGGACCCGGCGCATGTGCAGGATGTTCATCTCGACCGCGCGGCTCAGTTCGCCGCGTTTCATGCCGAGTTCCCGCTCGCGCCGTTTGACCGCGCTGGAGGCGGGGTTGAGGAACAGCAGCCGCACCCGGCAGCCGGCCTCGGCAAGACGGACCAGACGGCGGCCGGAGAAGTTCTGCACGAGCAGGTTGAGGCCGATGCCGACGGCGTCGAGACGGCGGGCGCCGCCGAAGATGTCCTCGGCGGGGAACTGACGCAGCAGCCGCACCCGGTCGGGGTGTACGGCGACCACGTCGGCGTACCGGTCGCCCACCAGGTCCTCGACCGCGTCGACCGGCAGGCGGCGGGCCGACGGCACGTCACCGCCCGCGCCGAGGGCGTCCAGCAGCCTGGCCGAGGCCCGCTCGGCCTGGTTCAGGACGGCCTCCGACAGGGCCCGGTTGCGGGAGACGACGTTGCGGGTCACCTCCAGCTCGTCCAGGGCGAGTTCGACGTCGCGGCGGTCGTCGACGTAGGGCTCGAAGCACGGCCAGTGCTGCACCATGAGCTCGCGCAGCTGGGGCAGGGTGAGGAAGCTGAGGACGTTGTCGTCGGCCGGATCGAGCAAGTAGCCCTTGCGTCGGCTGACTTCGCGGACCGCGACCGCGCGCTGCACCCACTCCTGGCCCGCCGGCCCGGCCGCGGCGATCACCCACTCGTCGCCGTGGACGGGTTCGTAGATGGGACGCAGAACAGCGGCCACGACCGCGCGCAGCCGCTGTTCGACGAGGTTCAGCCAGATGTAGGCCCGGCCGGCCCGCTGGGCGCGCGTACGCACCTCGCGCCAGGCGTCGGCGTCCCAGTCCAGCTCCGGTCCGATGGACGTCGTCTCCATCGGCCTGGCCAGGGACACCGTGCCGGGCGGGACGTCTGCGGAGTTCCCCTCGTGACCCTCGTCACCAGGGGGCAACTCCAGCCCTCCCGAGCCCACCCGCGCACCGCCTTCCGCTCCCCCGAGCACTCCCCTTGCCAACGATCAAGGAAGGGTACTCCGGGAGCGGTCGGCGATGCAGCCGGATGGACAGGGTCGTTTCTCAACTACGCGGCCGCCAGTGGCCGTTCTGCCACGAGAGCTCGTCCGGAGTGAGCGGATTCATAGCGGTCACGTCCCTGGGGGCGATGGAGAATCCCTGCCAGTGGATGGGCATGGGCTGCTGGTCCTCGTCACGCGCTATGTGGTGGAAGCCGACGTTCATCCAGACGATCGGGTGCGTGAGCGTCTGGCCGTTGACCCACTTCTCCACCGACTTGCCCGCTCCGGCGGGGCAGTTGCCGGTGTTGTTGGTGGCGAACTGCTCGCACTTGTTGTACTCGGTGAAGTACACGTCGTGCTTGGTGAAGCTGCGGCCCGCGTACTTGGTGGTGGGGCCGGGGACGACCTCGTACGAACGCGCGTGGCCGTCCTTGTTCTTGCCGGTGGCGCTGACCACCCGCCACCAGCGGTAGGCCTTGTAGTCGCCGCCGAGCTCCTTGGCGACCTTGGTGCGGGTGGTCTTGGCGCTCGGCGCCTCCTGGCCGTGCGCGGGCGCGCTGACGGTCGAGTCGTACTGCTCGACCTTCGTCTTGGAGGACCCGTCGAGGCCGAAGTCGAGCCGCCAGAAGACGTTGTGGCTGTGGCTGGTGGCGTAGGCCTTGGCGCCCTTGCCCAGCGGCCAGCCGCGGCCGTCGCCGGCGTCGTAGTCGTCGTAGGACAGGCTGCCGGTGGCGCCGACGTTCATGTTGACCGTGCCGTCGTCCTGGAAGCGCCACTCGGTCATGTACTCGTACCAGCCGACCTGGTTGACCGTGTAGACGAGCAGGTCCTTGCCCTGGGCCTGGTAGACCTTGTTCGCGGTGTCGCCCTGCATCCGGTACGCGTGCCCGCGCGAGCGCGTGGTGGTGCACAGGCCGTTGACGTTCGGGTGCTGCGGGTCCCAGGCGTCGGGGACCTTGACCGTCTTGATGGTGCCGCCGGGGCACTCGCCGGGCGCGAGGTTCATCAGGCCCTGGGCGAAGCCGAAGCCGGTGAGGTCGTCGTACTCGACGCTGCCGTCGTCGTAGGGGACGTCGATCTGGGCGAGCCGGGCGCTGTTGAGGACCTTGATCGGCGCGCTCTCGCCCTTGGGCTGGTAGGAGACGTTGTCGAGGACCAGCCCTGCCTTGCTGTCGTAGCGCCAGCACATCCGCCAGGTGGTGCCGCTGGAGAGCTTCTGCTCGATCTTGTAGGCGGCGCTGCAGTCGGCGGCCGCCGCGCCGGCGGTCCTCGGCTGGGCGGTGGCCGGGGCGGCTCCGGTGGTCGCGCCGGCGGCCAGCGCGGCCACCGACAGGCCCACGGCCGCCCGGGTGCGGGCGCGGCTCATTCTCTTGACGGGCATGACGAGGTGACTCCCTTGCACAGGAGGAGCAAGTTGGAAAAGTGGATGGAGTGCGGGCTCAGCCGCGCTTGAGCTGGGCGACCTTGTGGGCGCTCAGGTCGATCACGAAGGACCTCGCGTCGATCCACGGGCCGTTGACGACCTTGGGGAACAGCCGCACGCAACGGTGCTCGCCGCACTTGTCGAGCACGGCGGGCTGGGCGCCCGGCGTGGCACGGTAGACGGCGCCGTTGAGCAGCAGCTGGTCGGCTGAGGTGAGGTCCTTGCCGGTGGCGTCCTTGTAATCGGCCCGCAGGCCCTTGCCGAGCGGGTCGGCGATCAGCAGCGTGGCCGCCTCGGCGTTCTCGGCGCGGCTCAGCGGCGGCTGCACGCCGTGCTGCACGCCGGTGTCCTCGACCTTGCCGGTGTCGAGGTTGACGGTCTTGGTGACGAGCGTGTCGTTGCTGTAGTCGTAGAACGTCACGTCGGCCCGCCGCGGCGCGGACGGGTCGTCGGTCTCGTCGTTCTCCGGGTCGGCGAGGTCGACCGTCAGGCGCTGCGGGCCGCGCTTGCCGTCGACGTTCTCGGCGGACTTCAGCAGCTGCCGGCTCGCGGCGATCTGCTCGGCGCGCTTCATCTCGTCGTCGGTCAGCGGATCACCGCCCTTGCCCTTGTCCCCCTGGGCCGGCGCCTGCTCGACGACGCCCGCCGGTACCGCCCCGTCCTGCCCCTGGCCGGCCTGCTGCCCCGCCCGGGTGCCCGTCTTCCCTCCCGTTTCGTCCGCCCCTGCCGTCCCCGGCAGCGTGATCCCGACCATCACGGCGGTCCCGGCCACCGCGATGGCCGCACCGGCCACCACCTTGCCCAGATGGCGGTGCACTATCTTGCGCACATCTTCCCCCTACTCCCCCTTGGTCACGGGAGTACGTGTCTGCCCCACTGGTTCGGCATACCGCGTATGCCAGGTCGATCGGTAAGAGGGGCGTAAGTCATAGGTGGTTCCATCACTTTCGGGGAGACTCGACGCCAAGGCGCCACCTGGGGCGCGCTCCACCTGAAAGAGTCGTATCCATGCAGGTCTGGCCTGGCGAGGCGTATCCACTCGGTGCCACGTACGACGGCGCCGGCACGAACTTCGCGGTCTTCTCGGAGGCCGCGGACCGAGTAGAGCTGTGTCTGCTGCACGACGACGGCTCGGAAACGGCGGTGGAACTGCGCGAGAGCGACGCGTTCGTGCGGCACGCGTATGTGCCCGGCATCATGCCGGGCCAGCGCTACGGCTTCCGGGTGCACGGCCCGTACGCCCCGGAGCGCGGGCTGCGCTGCAACTCGGCGAAGCTGCTGCTCGACCCGTACGCGCGCGCGATCAGCGGTTCGATCCGCTGGGGCGAGGAGGTCTACGGCTACCACTTCGACGCACCAGACCGGCGCAACGACCTGGACTCGGCGCCGCACACGATGACGTCGGTCGTGGTCAACCCGTACTTCGACTGGGGCGACGACCGCCGCCCCCGCCGCGGCTACCACGAGACGGTGATCTACGAGGCCCATGTGAAGGGCCTCACCATGCAGCACCCGGGGCTGCCCGAGGAGCTGCGCGGCACCTACGCGGCGCTCGCGCACCCCGTGATCATCGAGCACCTGGTGGAGCTCGGCGTGACGGCGCTGGAGCTGATGCCGGTCCACCAGTTCGTCAACGACCACCGGCTGGTCGACATGGGCCTGAACAACTACTGGGGCTACAACACGATCGGCTTCTTCGCCCCGCACAACGCGTACGCCTCCTGGGGCGACCGCGGCCAGCAGGTCCTGGAGTTCAAGTCGGCCGTCCGGGCGCTGCACGAGGCCGGCATCGAGGTCATCCTCGACGTCGTCTACAACCACACGGCCGAGGGCAACCACCTGGGCCCGACGCTGTCCTTCAAGGGCATCGACAACCCGCAGTACTACCGGCTGACCGACGACCCCCGCTACTACATGGACACCACGGGCACCGGGAACTCGCTGCTCATGCGGTCGCCGCACGTCCTGCAGCTGATCATGGACTCGCTGCGGTACTGGGTGACCGACATGCACGTCGACGGCTTCCGCTTCGACCTCGCGGCGACCCTGGCCCGGCAGTTCCACGAGGTCGACCGGCTGTCGTCGTTCTTCGACCTGGTGCAGCAGGACCCGGTGGTCTCCCAGGTGAAGCTGATCGCCGAGCCCTGGGACGTCGGCGAGGGCGGCTACCAGGTGGGCAACTTCCCGCCGCTGTGGACCGAGTGGAACGGCAAGTACCGCGACACCGTGCGCGACATGTGGCGCGGCGAGCAGCGGGCCCTCGCGGAGTTCGCGTCCCGGCTGACCGGCTCCTCCGACCTCTACCAGGACGACGGCCGCCGCCCGCTGGCCTCGATCAACTTCGTGACCTGCCACGACGGCTTCACCCTGCACGACCTGGTGTCCTACAACGACAAGCACAACCGGGCCAACGGCGAGGACAACCGCGACGGCGAGAGCCACAACCGGTCGTGGAACTGCGGCGCGGAGGGCGCGACCGACGACCCCGAGGTGCTGAAACTCCGGGCGCGGCAGATGCGCAACTTCGTCGCCACCCTGATGCTGTCCCAGGGCGTGCCGATGATCAGCCACGGCGACGAGTTCGCCCGCACCCAGGACGGCAACAACAACGCCTACTGCCAGGACAACGAACTGTCCTGGGTGAAATGGCCCGCCACCGAGCAGGACGAGGACGACGGCGGGCTGCCGGCCTTCACGCGCGCGATGGTGTGGCTGCGCAAGGACCATCCCGTCTTCCGGCGCCGCCGCTTCTTCCACGGACGGCCCGTGGAGGGCACCCACGACGACCTGTCCGACATCGCGTGGTTCACCCCGGAGGGCCGGGAGATGACCCAGCGGGACTGGGACTCGGCGCAGGCGTCGGCGCTGACCGTGTTCCTCAACGGCAACGCGATCTCCGAGCCCGGAGCCCGGGGCGAGCGGATCACCGACGACTCGTTCCTGCTGATGTTCAACGCCTCGCCCGAGCCGCTGGACTTCGTCGTCCCGGTCAACCACGGCCGCCAGTGGCAGGTCGTCGTCGACACCGCCCGCGCGGACGGCGTACCGCCCGCGGAGGGCCCGAAGGTGACGGCCGGCGACCGGCTGACCCTGGTGGACCGCAGCCTGACCGTGTTGCAGCGGCCGGTCTAGAGCGGGTGCCCGGCCGCCGGCCGGGCACCCGCGCGGGCTCTCGGCGCACGGGATGACACGAAGAGCCGCGGGGCGGGTACGTAGGTCTGCATGACATCTGTGCGACCCGACCCCGCGGTGCCCACGGCCACCTACCGGCTCCAGCTGCAGCCCGACTTCCCGTTCACCGCCGCGGCGGCGGCCGTACCGTACCTGGCCTCCCTGGGCGTCTCGCACCTGCACCTGTCCCCCGTCCTGGAGGCCGTGCCCGGCTCGGCGCACGGCTACGACGTCGTCGACCACGCGCGCGTGCGCGACGAGCTCGGCGGCGAGGAGGGGCTGCGCGCCCTGGCCCGCACCGCGCGCGAGCACGGCCTCGGCCTGGTCGTCGACATCGTGCCGAACCACATGGCGATGTCCCCGCGCCACAACCACGCCCTCTGGGAGGTCCTGCGCGAGGGCCCCAAGTCGCCGTACGCGCGCTGGTTCGACATCGACTGGGAGGCACAGGACGGCCAGCTGCTGCTGCCGGTGCTGGGCGGCCCGCTCGGCTCGGTCGTCGACGAGCTGCGGGTCGACGGTGACGTACTGCGCTACTACGAGCACGCCTTCCCGCTCCGTGAAGGCACCGAGGAGCTGCCCCTGCCGCAGCTCCTGGACGCCCAGTGGTACCGGCCCGTGTGGTGGCGGCTGGCCCGGACCGAGCTGAACTACCGGCGCTTCTTCAGCATCTCGGAGCTGATCGGAGTGCGGGTCGAGGACCCCGAGGTGTTCGAGGCCACGCACGCGAAGATCCTGCAGCTGCTGCGCGAGGGCGTGGTCGACGGGCTGCGCGTGGACCACCCTGACGGGCTCGCCGACCCCGACGCCTACCTGGCGCGGCTGCACGAGGCGACCGGCGGCCGCTGGACAGTCGTGGAGAAGATCCTCGCGGACGCGGAGCCCCTCCCGGCCTCCTGGCCCGTCGCCGGCACCACCGGCTACGACGCCCTGCGCCGCATCGACGGGCTCTTCACCGACCCGGCAGGGTGCGGGGAGCTGCTGGGCCTGTACCGGCGTTTCGCCGCCCCGCAGACGGACCGGGGCGGCGACTGGGCGGCGACGGTGCGGCGGGCGGCGTACAAGGTGCTCACGCACGAGCTGGCCACCGAGGTCGACCGGCTGACCCGGGCGGCGGTCAAGGTCTGCGCCACCGCCCCGGACCCCGCCCTGCGCGACCGTGCCCCCTGGGCGCTGCGCACGGCTCTGCAGGAACTCCTGGTCCGGCTGGAGGTCTACCGGCCCTACACCTCCGGCGACCCGGCCCTGGTCGTCACCGAGGACGCCGCGGCCGAGGCGCGGGGCGCCTTCGCCGTCCCGGAGGAGGCCGGCGCGGTCGACGTGGTGCGCGACCTGGTGCTCGGGCGGGCCGACGCCGGTCCCGAGCAGGCCGAGTTCTTCACGCGGTTCGCCCAGACGGCCTCGGCCCTGCGCGCCAAGTCCGTGGAGGACACGGCGTTCTACCGCTACGTCCCGCTGCTGTCGGCGAACGAGGTCGGCGGCGAGCCGGGGAGTCCGTCGGTGTCCCCGGACGACTTCCACGCCTACTGCGCGCGCGTGCAGCGCGACTGGCCGACGACCGGGACGGTCGTCTCGACGCACGACACCAAGCGCAGCGCCGACGTGCGGGCGGCGCTGGCCGTGCTCACGGAGTGCCCCGGGCGCTGGGCGGACCTGCTGGCCGACGTGACCCACGCCGAGGAGAGCGTGCCGGACGCGCAGCTGGCGTGGGCGGCCTGGCAGACGGTGTTCGGGCTCGGCCCCGCGGACGGGGAACGGGTGCAGCAGGCGCTGCTGAAGCACGTGCGCGAGGCGGGCCTGTTCACCAGCTGGACGGAACAGGAGCCCGCCTACGAGGAGGCCGTCGCGGCGTTCGTGGCGGCGGGCCCGTGCGGGGCGCCGGCCGAGCACGTCGCCGCCCTGCGCGCCGAGCTGGAGCCCCACATCCGGGCCAACGTGCTTGGCACCGCCCTGGTGCATCTGACGATGCCCGGCGTGCCCGACGTCTACCAGGGCACCGAGAGCGAGTACCTGGCCCTCGTCGACCCGGACAACCGGCGGCCGGTGCGGTACCCGCCGGAGGACCCCGGCGACAAGGGGGCGCTGACGGAGGCCGCGCTGCGGCTGCGCGCACGGCGGCCGGCCGCCTTCGGGGACACGGCCACGTACACGCCGCTGACGGCGGAGGGACCGGCGGCGGAGCACTGTCTGGCGTTCGCGCGCTCCGGCGAGGTCGTCACGGCCGTGACGCGCCTGTCGCTGCGGCTGGCGGAGGCGGGGGGCTGGCAGGACACACTGCTGCCGCTGCCGCCCGGACGGTGGTCGGACGTACTGGCTCCGGAGCGGGAGTTCACGGGCCACGCACGCGTGGAGGACCTTTTCGCACGACTGCCGGTGGTGCTGCTGGAGCGGGCCGACGAGGGCTGACCGCGTGGCGTGGGGCCGCGCTAGACGCGCGCGTGTGAGCCCGGAGCCGCGGGCTTCGGCCAGGTCGCTCGCAGCAGCTCCACGAATGCCTCGGCGGCGCCGGTCGGTGGGACGCGTGCGAAGACCGTCGTCTCGCGTGTCCAGGACGGGGCGTGCGAGAGGACCGCGCCGTCCTCGCCGACCGCGCCGCGCACGATGTGGGAGGGCGCGAGGCACACCCCGACTCCGGCGGCGGCCATCCGCACGGCCGTCGAGGTGTGCTCCGTCCAGACGGCGGTGCGCGGCCGGAAGCCGGCGCGGGCGCACGCCCGGTCGAGGAAGCGCTCGCCGTGGACCACCGGTTCCATCGCGCAGCGGATCCAGTGGCGGTCGGCCAGTTCGGGCAGGGTCACCGTCGTACGGCCCGCGAAACGGTCGTCGAAGGGGACCACCAGCACCGCCTCCTCCTCGCCGACGGGCACGACGGTGCCGGGCCAGTCGGACGGGGCGGGCCCGACGGCCAGGTCCGCGGTGCCGCGCTCGACCTCCTCCTCCAGGGCCTGCGTCGTGGCGTACTCGTGCAGGTGCAGCAGGACCTGGGGATGCGCCGCGCGCCAGCGGGCGAAGACGTCCGGCAGGACGCCGACCGCCACCGAGTGGACGGCGGCGACGTGCAGTTCGCCGCCCTCGGCACCGGCGGCGGCACGGGCCGCGCGGTGGGCCTGGGCGGCGCTGCGGACGGCGTGCTCGGCGTGCGGCAGGAAGGCGCGGCCCATCGGGGTCGGGCGCACCCCGCGCGGCATGCGTTCCAGGAGCGCGCCGCCCACCGCACGCTCCAGCGCCTTGATCTGGTGCGACAGCGCGGGCTGGGAGACGTGCAGCACCTCGGCCGCGCGGGTGAACGAGGCCTCCTCGACGACCGCCAGGAAGTACTCCATCTGCCGCAGGCTCATCGCCGCCCCCGATCCATAAACATGCTGCATCGGATCCAGAAGAACATTGCCTTGGACTTATGGCAAGGGCGGGGCGGACGGTTGGGGGCATGGACAACTCAAGAGACCCCAGCACCGCGGACGTCGTCGTCATCGGCGGTGGCACCGGCGGATACAGCACCGCCCTGCGCGCCGCCGCCCTCGGCCTCGACGTCGTTCTCGTGGAGCGCGACAAGGTCGGCGGGACCTGTCTGCACCGCGGCTGCATCCCCAGCAAGGCGATGCTGCACGCCGCCGAACTCGTCGACGGCATCGCCGAGGCGCGCGAACGGTGGGGTGTGAAGGCGAGCCTGGACGCCGTGGACTGGTCGGCGCTGGTCGCGACGCGCGACGACATCGTGACGCGCAACCACCGGGGCGTGGAGGCGCATCTCGCGCACGCCGGCGTGCGGGTCGTGCGGGGCAGCGCGCGCCTGACGGGAAAGCGCACGGTGCGCGTCGAGGGCGTGCGTGAAAATTCCACGCCCGGCGTGAGCAGTCAGCACGCGCCAGGCGCGCACAATCCGGCGACCGGCGCTCCCACCGAACCCGCGCCCCGCGCGCACGACCTCGCCGCGCGCCGCGGCATCGTCCTGGCGACGGGCTCGCGCCCGCGCACCCTCCCGGGGCTCGAGCCGGACGGCCGGCGCGTGGTGACGAGCGACGACGCGCTCTTCGCGCCCGGGCTCCCGGCGTCCGTGCTGGTGCTCGGTGGCGGTGCGATCGGCGTCGAGTACGCCTCGTTCCACCGCTCCATGGGCGCGGAGGTCACGCTCGTGGAGGCCGCGGACCGCATCGTGCCGCTGGAGGACGCCGACGTGAGCCGTCACCTGACACGCGGTCTGAAGAAGCGCGGCATCGACGTTCAGGCGGGTGCCCGGCTGCTGGACGCCGAGCTGCTGGGCAACGGCGTACGCGCACGCGTGCGCACGGCCCGCGGCGAGACCCGCACGGTCGAGGTGGAGCGGCTGCTGGTGGCGGTGGGGCGGGCTCCGGTCACCGAGGGCCTGCACCTGGCCGCTGCGGGACTGGGGACGGAGACGCGCGGCTTCGTCGCACCCGCCGACTGGGCGCGGCTGGAGACCGCGGTGTCCGGCGTCCACGTCGTGGGCGACCTGCTGCCGCCGCCGTCCCTGGGCCTGGCGCACGCGTCGTTCGCGGAGGGGCTGCTGGTGGCGGAGACGCTGGCCGGCGTGGAGTCCGTCCCGGTCGACTACGCGTCCGTCCCCAGGGTTGACGTACTCGTCCCCGCAGACCGCGGCCGTGGGGCTGAGCGAGGGGGAGGCACGCGCGCGTGGGCACGAGGTCGCCGTCAACACCATGCCGCTGACGGCGGTGGCGAAGGGCATGGTGCACGGGCAGGGCGGCATGGTGAAGGTGTCGCGGAGGCCGGCGGCGGTCAGGTGCTCGGTGTGCATCTGGTGGGACCGCACGTCTCCGAGATGATCGCGGAGAGCCAGCTGATCGTCGGCTGGGACGCGTACGCCTCGGACGTCGCCCGGCACGTCCACCCGCATCCCACGCTGTCCGAGGCGGTCGGGGAGGCGTTCCTGACACTGGCCGGACGCGGACTGCACCAGCAGTGAGCCGGGTCCCACGGCGACGCCCCGTCACGTCGGCGGTGAATGCATCCGAGCGCCCCCTGGAGCCGACCCGGGGGCCGGCTTGACAGTTCCCGGCGGCCGTGGGGTACTGCGGATTGCGAGGCCGGGCGGATGTGACGGGGGTGAGTCTCCTGCCGGTGCTGCGCTACCCCACCATGATCCAACTCATCTCCTCCGCAAGGGCGTTGGCCGCTCATCGACCCACCCTGTGCGCGCTGAGGCAAGTGGGTGTCTCCCGCGCGGGCAGGCCCCTGTATCTGCTGTCCGTGGGCCGTGCCCGGCGGGCCGTACTGGTCGTCGCCGGCGCCCACGCCAACGAGCCCACGGGCGGTCCCACCCTGCTCGCCCTGGCCGAACGTGTGTTGCGGGAGCGGGAGTTGCGCACCGACACCTCGTGGCACTTCCTGCTGTGCGCGGACCCGGACGGGGCGAGCCTGCACGTCACCCCGGCGCCGCGCAGCCTGTTCGACTACCACCTCGGCTTCTTCCGGCCGGCGGCCGAGGAGCAGCCGGAGTGGGCGCCGTCGGTGCTGCCGCCGGACCGGTTGCCGCCCGAGACGCGGACGCTGACCCGGGTCATCGACGAGCTGCGCCCGTATCTGCAGGTGACGTTGCACGGGACGGACCTGGGCGGCACCTGGGTGCAGCTGACCAGGGACGTGCCGGGGCTCGCCGAGCCGTTCGCCAAGTCCGCGGCGGAGCTGCACATCCCGGTGGAGACGGGCGCCTCGGACGCGGTGGGCTGGGCGGCGTCCGGGCCCGGCGTGCATGTGATGCCCTCGCCCGGAGCGGGCGCCGCGTATCCGAGCATGCCGGACGACGCACGGCGGAGCACCTGGTACCGCACCCACCGCTACGGCGGTCTGACCGCGGTGGTGGAGGTGCCGATGTGGGCGAGCGACCTGGTGGACGATCCGGCGCCGCATCCCGCGCCCGCCGAGGCGATACGACGGCTGGCGAGCCGGCTGCTGCGGGACGCCCTGGAGGTGGAACGGGTCCTCGCCGACGCGCTGCCGCGCCTGGAGGGTGTCGACGGGCCGCTGCTGCGGGCGGCGAGATGGGCACTGGACCTGGTCCCGGGGCTGGCCGAGGACTGGATGCGCACGCCGCCCGCCGACGACACGATGGCGTACGTCGGCAGCGTGGACGCGTTCGGGCGGCGGCTGCCGCTGAGGGCGGCGGCGATGCTGCTGCGGGTCCTGCAGGAGAGTGACGACCGTGCGGCGCCGCGCATGGAGCGGCTCGTGGCGACGTGGAGCGATGCCTTCGCGGAAAGTTTCCGCGCCCGCTGGGTCCCGCTGGAGCACCAGATCGAGCACCAGGCCCGCACGGTCGTGGCCGCGGCGCTGCACGCGCGCGACCGCACAGCCTGAGCCCCGGGCCGCGAGACCGCGGGTCACGCGCGCGTGCCGTCAGCCCTCGGCGGTCGCCCCTCAGTCACCGAACGCGAACACCGAGCCCGTGCGCGCCGACATCGCGCAGCCGTTGGGGAAGGTCTGCGCGTACTCGATCTGCCGGCCGTCCCACGTCCCGCGCGCGTGGACGCTGACCGGCGCGTAGACCATCGGGCAGAAGACGTTCTTGGGCGGGAGTGCCGCGATGTCGCCGTCCGCCGCGGACAGTTCCGCGCACGCCTCGGCGGCGAGCGTGTGCCCCTGGGGCGGGTCGCACATGAGGAGGGTGCCCCGCGTGTCGCTGGAGCGTGCGTCGCCCTTGGTGACCGTGAGGTAGAGGTAGTCGCCGGAGAGCGGGTAGGGCGGCGCGGCCGCCGCCTGCGCCGGGGCCGCGCCGGCCAGGAGGAGGACGGCCGTCAGCAGACCGCCCCGTACCGCTTTCGCTGTGGTGCTGATCGTCATTCCAGATGCATCGGCACGGCGGCCTGGGAACCCCACCCCGACTCACCCGAACGGGAGCACGCGGGCGCCTGTTGGACGGCGAGTTCGAACGCGGCGAGCACCACCCGGGACTGGTACTCCACCTGGCGCGTGACCGGTATCCAGCGCGCGCCGCAGCCGTCGCGGTAGTCGACGCACCACTCGTCGATCAGGCGGTCCAGCTCCGGGAGTACGTCCGCCGGATCGCGTCCGGCGCTCGTGACGAGCTGGTGCAGCAGACCGGCCGTTCGCAGGGCGAGCCGCCGTCCGGCGATGCGCAGCGCGGCCAGGTGGGCGGTGCTCATCGGCGGAAGCGGGCGCGCCCCGTCGGCGACGTCGGGGTCCCACGTGTCGGCGAGGCCGGGGCAGACCAGTAAATAGTCGTCCACCGGCGCGAGCAGACGGGCCGCGTCCGGCACGTCCGCGAGGTGCGGCCGGACCACCGCCAGGAGCCGCTCCAGGAACCGTGTGTCGTGGCGCAGCGTGTGGCTGACGGTGCGCAGCACGCCGGTCGCGTCGGCGGGCGGGGAGCCGTCCTCGACGGCGGCCACTCCCCACATGGGGGCCTCGACGATGGCGGTCACCGTGCCGTACCGGTAGGGGTGGTACCAGGTCGACTCGACGGCGGCCTCGGTGATGGCGGCTGCCAGGTCGCCGATGCGGGGCGGCGGGATGCGGTAGACGGCGGGCCCCAGGCAGGGCCAGTACAAGGTGTCGTAGGGGCCGAGTTCGCGCGGGACGCGCAGGCGGGCGGCGGTGCCGGCGACGCGCTGGGCGAGGCCGGGCAGGTCGTGGGTGAGCTCGACGAACCCGCCGCCGACGTCGACGCCGTGCAGCGAGCACTGCAGGAAGGGCCGCAGCTCGTCCTGGAGGTGGAGCAGGGTGCGGGTCTCCGGCAGCGCGGCGCCCGCGGCGCCGTCGGGCAGCCATTCGGGCTGTTCGTGGAAGCCGGGCCGGAAGAAGTTCCGGAAGTAGCGGCCGAGGGTGTACGGGCCCCGTAGCCAGCCCTCGTTGCGGCGCAGGCCGTCGGGGTCGAGGGAGAGCAGCAGGTTCCAGGTGGCGTCGGCGCCCTCGGTGTAGCGGGGGTCGGCGAGCGCGCGTTCGGCCAGGCGCAGGACCGTGGCGCCGCCGACGGGTTCGTTCGCGTGCGGGCCGGCGACGATCAGGGCCTGGCGGCTGCCGTGACCGATGGAAAGCAGCCACATGGGAGTGCCCGCGCGCGAGGTGCCCACGCGGCGCAGCCGTGCGTCGCGCGGGTGGCGGGCGACGAGTGCGGCCGCCCGGGCGCCGAGTTCGTCGACGGTCGGGTAGCGCTGGAGGGGCGGCAGGGCACACCTCCACAATGCGGTGCCGTCGGTTCACCTGACGTACATGGCGTACGCACAGTCAGTCACGAGTTGCGGGGTACGTCAACACCGCGGAGAGGAACCGGGTTTGAGCCATCACACCAGGTCAACCCGGTGTCATGCTCAGGCCAAAGCTAAGGTCCGGCTCAGTCGCCCGTCAGTCGACTGCGAGCCGGAAGGACATCCGTCCGAAGCCGACCTGGTCGCCCTCGCGGACGACGGCGGCGCCGATGACCCGCCGGCCGTTGACCGTCGTGCCGTTGGTGGAGCCCAGATCCCGCAGCACCCACATGCCGCCCTGCCGGCTGAGCTCGGCGTGCACCCGTGAGACCGTCTCGTGCGTCAGCCGCAGTCCGTTGGCCGGATCCCGACCTATCCGCAGCGGGTGGCCGCCCGCCGGGTGCGGCAGCAGCAGCTTGGGCAGGCGCTCGGCCTGCCAGGCCCTGCGCAGCCGCACGGTGAAGCCGGAGACGGCCTCGACGGTGCCGAACACCAGGCGGGAGACGCGGCTCTCCTGGGGCAGGTCGGCGGTGAGGACGGCGAGCTCGTCCGAACCGCGGGCCGCGAGGGCCAGCTCCATGCGGCGGATGAACGTGTCGTGCGACAGCCGTCCCATGGCGACGCCGTCGCGGAGCACCTTCAGCGCCTTGTCGCGCTCCGCGTCCGAAAGCCGCGCGGGGTACGTGTTGAACTCGAAGGACGACGTCACGTTGGTGATTGTCGGTCAGTGAACCCCGGGTGTCCAGGAAACGAGAATACGGCCGCCACGCGTGCGTGCGGGGCGAGACCCGCCGTAAAAGAGGTCATTGGAAAGCGGATTGATCTCGTTTGAAGCACCATGGACGGGCTACATCACGGTGAGCAGACGAAGGGGAACCGTCCGTGCAGTTCGAGGTGTGGGCACCACAGGCCGGCCGCGTGACGCTCCAGTGCGAGGACGTCACGCGCGCGTTGGAACCCGATCCTGAACGGGAGGGCTGGTGGCGCGGCGAGGCGGAGGCGCGGGACGGCTCGCGGTACGGGTTCGCGCTGGACGACGGTCCCGTGCTGCCCGACCCACGCTCGCGCAGGCAGCCGGACGGCCCGGACGGGCTGAGCGCGGTCGTCGACCACGGCCGGTACGACTGGCGCGCCGAGTGGACCGGGCGTTCGCTGCCGGGTGCGGTGCTCTATGAGCTGCACGTGGGCACGTACACCCGTGAGGGCACCCTGGACGCGGCCGCCGAGCGGCTCGAGCACCTTGTCGAACTCGGTGTCACACACGTCGAGTTGATGCCCCTGTGTCCCTTCCCGGGACGGCACGGCTGGGGCTACGAGGGCGTGTCGCTGTGGGCCGTACACGAGCCGTACGGCGGCCCGGAGGGGCTGAAACGGTTCGTCGACCGGGCGCACGAGCTGGGTCTCGGGGTGGTCCTGGACGTCGTACACAACCACCTGGGGCCGTCGGGCAACTACCTGCCGGCGTTCGGGCCGTACTTCACGGACACGCACCAGACCCCGTGGGGCTCCGCGGTGAACCTGGACGCGCCGGGTTCGGACGAGGTCAGGGACTACCTTCTGCAGAGCGCGCTCGCGTGGCTGCGGGACTACCGGATCGACGGGCTGCGGCTCGACGCCGTGCACGCCCTGAAGGACACCCGCGCGTGCCACTTCCTGGAGGAGCTGTCGACGGCGGTGGACACCCTCTCCGCGGACTTGGGGCGGCCGCTGTTCCTCGTCGCCGAGTCCGACCTGAACGACCCGCGGCTCATCACGCCCCGCGAGGAGGGCGGATACGGCCTGCAGGCGCAGTGGAACGACGACTTCCACCACTGCCTGCACACCGCGCTGACCGGTGAGTCCCAGGGCTACTACGCCGACTTCGCGCGCGCTCCCCTGGCCGCGATCGCCAGGACGCTGACCCGCGGCTACTTCCACGACGGCACGTACTCCAGCTTCCGCGGCCGTCACCACGGGCGTCCCCTGGACAGCACGCGCGTGGCCGCGCACCGGCTGCTGGGCTACAGCCAGACCCACGACCAGGTCGGCAACCGCGCCCAGGGCGACCGGCTGTCCGCGACGCTCTCCCCCGGCCTGCTGGCCTGCGCGGCCACGCTCACCCTCACCGCGCCCTTCACGCCGATGCTGTTCATGGGCGAGGAGTGGGCCGCGGGCACGCCCTGGCAGTTCTTCACCGACCACACCGATCCCGAGCTCGCGGAGGCCGTACGGCGGGGCAGGCGGCGGGAGTTCGCGGCGCACGGCTGGGCCGAGGAGGACGTGCCCGACCCGCAGGACCCGGCGACGCGGGACCGGTCCTGCCTCGACTGGAGCGAGCCGGAGCGCGACCCGCACGCGCGCGTGCTCGCCTGGTACCGCCGCCTCATCACCCTCAGGCACGAACAGGCCGACCTCACCGACCCCGACCTCGGCGACACCAAGGTGGCCTACGACGAGCGGGAACGCTGGCTGGCCTTCCGGCGCGGGGACGTACGCGTCGCCGTGAACCTCGCCAAGGCCCCGGCCGCGATCCCGCTCGGACCGCGCCACGCGCGCGTACTGGCCGCATGGGAACCGGTTCAGCCGCCGGGCGCCGACGGCGTACTGCACGTACCTGGCGAGTCCGCGGTGGTACTGCTGCAGGGGTGAGCGCGGGGGCGGGCGGTGCAGGGCACCCGGCAGGCGCTACGCCCCCGTGTCCTCGCCTCTGAGTTCCGTCACCCGTTCCAGGAGGATGGCCTCCCAGGCATGACGGAGCTGGAGTTGCAGGAGCGGCAGTGCGGCCTTGTCGCCGGCGTCGAGCTGACGGGCCAGGTGGATCACCGTGTCGCAGCGGGCCAGCCACAGGCCTCGCAGGCAGGGGCGGGCGCCGTAGCCGGCGAGGGTGGCGGCGCGGACCGCGGCCGGGGAGCCGACGGCGACGGCGAGACCGGCGATGTCCTCCGCGGGGTCGCCGATCGCCGCGGCGGTCCAGTCGAGGACGCCGCGGACCCGGCCGTCGGCGCTGACGACCAGGTGCTCGCCGCGCAGGCCGTGGTGGACGAGGACCGCGGTGCCGGGCTGCGCGGCGAGCTGGACGGCGGCCGGCGGGGTGAGCTGGTGGAGGCGTGCGGGGTCGAACTCGTCGGCCGCTGCCAGCCGCACGGCGGCCTTCTCCGCGGCCCTGCGCAGCACCTCCAGGGAGCGCGGGGCGGCACGCGGGACGCCGAGCGCCTCGGCCTGCCGGGCGGGCACCTCGCGCAGCCCGGTGAGCAGTCCCGCCAGGTCGGCCTCGCCGACGGCCGACACGTCGTGCCGCTCGGCGGTGCCACCGGGCACCTTGGTGTCGAGCGTGTACGTCAGCCCGGGCGCCCACTCGCCGTGCGCGACGCTGGTCGGCACGGCGAGCGGGAGGTGCGGGCGCACGAGGTCCCGCAGGCGCAGTTCGCGGCGTTGGCGCAGCGCGGCGTCGCGGTCGGGGGCGAGGCGCAGGACGTGGCGGGTGCCGACCCACCAGGTGGAGTGCCCACCGCCCTCGGCGACCGGCCGCACCTCTGGCCCGGCGGCGCCCGTGCCGTCCTTGAGCAGGGAACTGACCAGTCGGCGGACGGTGTCCGCGGTGGGTGTCGGTGCCTGGGTCATGGTCGCGCCGTTGTCACTCGGGGGTGTACGGGGGCTCATGGATCGCTCAGTCCACTATGACCATCTCGCGGTCGGTGTCGTTGAGGCGGCGGCCGCCGTCCGAGGTGACCGTCACGATGTCCTCGATGCGCACGCCGAAGCGGCCGGGCAGGTAGACGCCGGGTTCCACCGAGAAGCACATGCCGGGCACGAGGGGCTGCAGTTCGCCCTCGATCATGTACGGCGGCTCGTGCGTGGTGACGCCGATGCCGTGCCCGGTCCGGTGGATGAAGTACTCGCCGTACCCGGCGGCCTCGATGACCGTGCGGGCGGCCCGGTCGACGTCCTGGCAGGCGGCCCCGGGCCGGACCGCCCGGAAGCCGGCCTCCTGGGCCTCGCGCACGAGGTCGTGCACCCGGCGTTCCTCGTCGGTGGGTTCGCCGACGTGCACGGTGCGGGAGGTGTCGGAGCCGTACCCGTCCTTCAGGCCGCCGAAGTCGAGGACGACCATGTCGCCGCGGTCGATGACGCGGTCGCCGACCTCGTGGTGCGGATTGGCGCCGTTGGGTCCCGAGGCGACGATGGTGAAGTCGACCTGGGAGTGGCCGAACCGCCGCAGCAGGTCGGCGAGATCGGCGCCGACCTCGGACTCCCTGCGGCCGGTGAAGGGAACCTTCCGGATCTCCTCGAACGTCGCGTCGGCAGCCGCGCCCGCGGCTGCCATCAGTTCCAGTTCCGCCTCGTCCTTGACGGCCCGCAGCATCGGCAGAGCCTGGGTGAGCGAGGCGTACGTGGTGCCGGGCAGCGCCCGCTGCAGGCCGAGCAGGTGCATCGCCCAGGCGTTGTCGCTGATGCCGAAGCGCCCGTCGACGTCGAGGAGGGCGGCGGTGGCGGCGTAGGGGTCCTTGCCGTCGGTCCAGTCCCGCAGGCTCAGGGCCGGGGCGCCGGCCGCCTTCGCCGCGTCCGGGGCCTCCAGGGTGGGGACGACCAGGACGGGGGCGCGTCCGGGGGCGAGGACCAGGAGGGTGAGCCGTTCGGTGGCCGCGGGGGGCGCGTAGCCGGTCAGCCACACCAGGTCCGGTCCCGGGGCCACGAGGAGCCCGGCGAGCCCGGCGTCGGCCGCCGCCCGCGCCGCACGGTCCATGCGGGCCCGGTAGTCGTCGGCGGTGAAGGGCGCGGGCGTGCTGCCGGTCATCCGGGCCTCCCTGGTCGGGTGAAGGGACCACAAGGGACTACGGGCAGCATCCTGCCCGTACACCGGGGGCGGCGCGACCGGTCTGCGGATCTTTCGACCGCCTCGTCGCTCACCGCCTCAGCCCTCCAGGGCGAGCCGGACACCGAGGAGCAGCAGCACGCCTCCGGAGACCTGCTCCAGGCGCCTGCGCGCCCCGGCACGGGACAGCACGGCGCGCAGGCGGCCCACGAACCATACGTACAGGCCGTAGTAACCGACCTCGTAGACCGCCCAGAGCGCGGCGAGGCCGATCATGGCGGGCAGGTGCGGGGCGCCCGTGGGCACGAACTGCGGCAGGAAGGACATGGCGAAGACGGCGGCCTTGGGGTTGGCGAGGTTGAGCAGCAGTCCGCCGCGGTAGGCGGCCCAGCCGGTCCTGACGCGACTTTCGCCAAGGTCCTCGGCCTCCTCGCCGTCCCCGGTACGCCGGGCCCGCCGCAGCGCCTGGACGCCGAAGACGACCAGGACGAGCGCGCCGGCGAAGCGCATCACGCCGTAGGCCACCTCGGAGGCCGCGAGCAGCGCGGTCAGCCCGAAGGCGGCGACGACGCCCCAGGTGAAGACCCCGGTCTCGTTGCCCAGAACGGTCAGGAAGCCCGAGCGACGGCTGCGCAGCGACTGTCTGACGATCAGTACCGTGCTGGGCCCGGGCGAGGCGGCGATGAGCGTGCACGCGCCGAGGAAGGCGAGGAGGGTGCTCAGCATGAGGGCCATCGTGGCCCGGGCCGGGTTCCGGGACCAGCGCTTTTCCCGCGCCTAACGTCAAGAGCCTCGCCAACCATTAGTCATTAATGCTTAGATGCGCGTAAGCCATTAGTCAGCTCTCGGGAGGCACACGCCCGTGCTCGTACTCGCACACATCAGCGATCTGCATCTCGACGGAAGCCGGCGGGCGACGGAGCGCGCCGAGCGGGTGCGGGACCGGCCGTGGGGGTTGCCGGGCCGGGTGGACGCACTGCTGGTGACCGGCGACATCGCCGACCACGGGACGGAGGCGGAGTACGAGGAGGCGGCCCGCATCCTGGGGCTGCGCGACGGCGGGGCGCCGTTCCCGGTGCTGACCTGCCCCGGCAACCACGACGTCCGGGGGCCGTACCGCAAGGCCCTGCTGGGGCGTCCGGCGGCGGACGGGCCGGCCAACAGCGCGCACGTCTTCGACGAGGGAGCGGTGCTGATGTGCGACTCCAGCATCCCGGGGCGGGACGAGGGGGCCCTGGACGAGGAGACGTACGACTGGATCGAGGCGACCCTCCAGGAACTCGACGGGAGCCTGCCCGTGCTGCTCGCCTTCCACCACCCGCCGGCCGTCCTGCACCACTCCCTGCCCGACGCCGGCCGGCTGGCCGGACCGGGCCGGCTGGCGGCACTGCTGGAGCGGCGGCCGGAGATCGCGGGGCTGATCACCGGTCACGCGCACACCGGCGCCGCGAGTGTCTTCGCCGGGCGGCCGCTGGTCGTCGGCCCCGCGGTGACGTGGACGCTGCGCCTGCCGTGGGAGGGCGAGGGCGCTGCCGACCGGGACGCCCCGGTCGGACTCGCCTTTCACGTGCTGGGCGACACCGGGCGCCTGACCACGCACTTCCGGGTGGTCATGTGACGACGCCGGGCACGGCGATCAACTGCTGGTAGCCGCCGCTTCGGTGACGGATCATCAGGGCCACCCGGGTGCCGGGGCGGGCGTGGGCGACCGCGCGGGCGAGGTCGGCCGCCGAGTCGATGCGGGTCCGGTCGAGGGCGAGGAGGACGTCACCGCGGACCAGGCCGGCCGCGTAGCCGGGACCGGGGACATGAACGCCGACGACCAGGGCGCCGGCCTTGTCCGCGTCGACGGCCTCCAGACCGAGGGTCGCCGCCGGGGGCGCGGGGGACGCGGTCCCCGGTGCGGGCCGCGACGAGGGCACGGGATGGGCCGCGCCCGCCGGGTCGCCCGGGATGTGCGCCTGACGTTGCAGGTCGGCCAGCCTGCCCATGCCGATCGCCGTGACACCGACGGCGCCGAGGCCGACTCCGGACAACACCAGGAGGGTGCCGGTGAACAGCGCCAACAGCGCGGTCCTGAGCCGCCGGCCCCTCCGTCGCACGGCGTGCGGCCGACGCACGCGCGCCTCGGGCGCGGCACCGCCGCCGGGGTCCTGGCCGGGCATCGGCTTGGGACGCAACGCAGTCTGTTCCATGTCTCGCCTCCGGCAGGAGCCCTACCCTGCGCGCCGGCGCACGACGAGCCACGAACGAGTGAGACTGCCCGCCGCCCAAGGGTGAAGGACCGGCCCGGGGCGCGTGCGTCAGCCCGTGTGACCTTCTCCGTGGCCGCCGTGTGCCCCGCCGTGGTCGAACCTCATCGCCTCCTCGGGCATCACGACGAAGGGCCGCATCATGCCCATGTCCTCGTGTTCGAGGAGGTGGCAGTGGTACATGAACCGGCCGTACGCGCCGTCGAACCTCCCCATGACGCGCAGGATCTGACCGCCCGGCACCCGGAAGACGTCCTTGTGGCCGAGTTCGTTGGGCGCCAGGGGGAGCGGTTTCGCCGGGTCGAAGGCGATCGGTGTGCGCGTGCCGCCCACCGCCGGGTCGAAGCCCGAGACGTCGTAGGCGTCACGGCCCATCAGCTGGAAGTCGGCCAGGTGGATGTGCATCGGGTGGACGATCGGCGCGAGGTTCAGGAAGCTCCACTGTTCGTAGGAGCCCTCGGCGATGGTGAAGCCGAGGCCGTCGTTGAACGTCCGGGAGATGCGCCGGTACGTCTTCGTCGAGCCGTCGGCGCCGGTGAGCTGGATGACGCCGTCCGAGGGGATCCGGAGGTCGCCGGGGTCGTCGGCCTCGGCCATCTCCCAGATCTCCGGGTGCCCGCCGGAGCCCTTGGTGCCGGGCACGGTCAGCACGATCAGACGGTGGCCGTGCGGAATGTCGTGGGTGAGGCGGCGGAAGGAACCGGAGAGCACCTCGGGCAGTTCGAAGGTGTCCTCGCAGCCGTCCTCGCCCACGCGGAACTCCATCACCGCCGGGTAGCGCACGTCACCCGCCGGGTCGGGCACGCCGGGCGGCTGGTTGCGTCCCTTGTTGACCAGCCGCAGCCTCCTGCCGGCCAGACCGCGGAAGTCGACCAGCAGGTCGAAGCGCTCGGCCGGCGCCACGGTCAGGGTCGGCAGCGCGCCGTCGAAGTCGACCGGTACCGGCCGGGGCAGCAGTCCGCCGTCGCTGCCGATCTGATGGACGACGCCCGGCACCGGGTTGCCGTCCTCGTCGACCAGGGCGAGCTCGTAGATGCGCGCGTTCGACGCGTTGACGAGCCGGAAGCGGTACCAGGCGGCGTCCACGTCGGCGTACGGCCAGATGCGGCCGTTGACCGTCGTGTACGGGCCGGTGAACGGGATGGAGACCGGCTTGCCGGTCTCCGGGTTCCGCTGCTGGACGATCACCGTCTTGTGCAGCAGCCTGCCGTTGAGCCGTCCGTCCTCGTCGGTGTCGAGGTTGCGGTCGGCGAGCAGCAGCGGTATCTCGCGGTGGCCGGACGGGAGTTGCAGGGCGTCCTCCTCTTCGTCACGGACGAGGTAGGTGCCGTACAGGCCCGTGTGCACGTTCCACCGGGTGATGTTCATGGCGTGGTCGTGGTACCACCACTGCACCGCCTGGTGGTCGTTCGGGTACTCGGACAGCTGGGCGTCGCCGAATCCGACGGCGTTGTCCGCCCAGCCGTCGTTGCCGCCGCCCGTCTGCGCTCCGTGCAGGTGCGTCACCGTCCACGCGGGCAGGGCGGCGACGTCCTTGTTCGGCTCCGCTCCCTCGCGGCCCGGCTCGGTGCTGGGCGGCGGGGTGCCGGGCGTGCGGGCGGGCACCTCCACCGAGGTGACCGGGTACTCGCTGCCCCTGGGAATCCGGTTGGTCCAGGCGATGCGCACGCGCTGCCCGCGCCGGACCTCGATGGTCGGCCCCGGTACCTGCCCGTCGTAGCCCCACATCAGGGTCGGCGGAAGCTGCGGATGCAGGCGGACCCAGGTGGGGCGCACCGCGATCTCGGTCTCGCGCAGCACGTCACCAGTGCCGGGGCGCAGGACGGGCGGGACCGGCAACGGCGTGACGTACGGCGCCAGTTCGTCCGGAGCCGGTGCCGCTTCCCCCGTGCCGTCGCCGGCGATCCTCTCGATGATGTCGGTCAAGGTCGAACACCCCCGTGTGTTCTGTGGTCTTGTTCTCTCACCTCACTGGACTCGTGGCGCCTCGGCGAAGTTCCCCGGAATACCGTATTCCGCACAAAATGGCGAAAAACTCTCGGTACGTCAGTGAACGGGTACGGCGGCCGGCAGGTCCGGCAGGAAGCCGTGGGTGCGGCGGGCCAGATAGCCGGCCTTGTAACGGTCGACCTCGCGATGCCAGTTGAGGATGCCCGACAGCCAGTTCTGCAGGTCTTCCACATAGCCCCGCATGATCTCCCGGGCCTCGTCGCAGAGGTCGAAGTCGTCGTAGACGACGGGGAGTTCGTTCGCCGCGACGTGCTCGAACTGCTCCATGCGCCGGGTCATCAGATCGTCGACGACGCGCAGCGCGGTCGGGTAGTCGACGCCGAAGAAGTGCTGGACCACCAGGATCGCGTTGTGGATCTCGCCCTCGTACTCGATCTCCTTCTGGTACGAGAAGACGTCGTTGACCAGGCAGGCGTAGTCGACGGCGGCGTTCTCCAGGGAGCGGACCGGACCGCTGCGGTAGACCTCGGGCGGGACCGCGGGGCCGTGACCCATGCGGCACAGGCTCATGGTCAGGTCCGCGCCGAAGGTGGCACGGCGCATCTCCAGGTAGTCGACCGGGTCAGGGATGCGGTTCTGCAGCTGGTTGGACAGTTCCCACACCCAGCTCTCGGTCATCACGTCCACGGCGTCCTTCAGGATGCGCCGCTGGTCCGGGGTCATCAGCGCCGTCGTACGCGCCCACAGGTCGGTCAGGCCGCGCTCCATGGCGTTGACCGGGACGAGGGCCTGCGCGCCGTCCAGGGGCATGCACTCCGACAGGCGCCGCGTGGTGAGGCGGGCGGCGGCCAGGTCGCGCCGGTGGCCGAAGACGAGCGGGTAGTAGTCGTCCCCGTAGGTGCCCCAGGCGAGCCACGCGGCACTGAGATCGAGGGCTTCGGGTGCCGCGTCGGGGTCGAGGCCGGCGGAGCAGAGCGGGAGGTCGTAGGCGGCCAGCTTGTCCTCGTCCCAGACGCCCTCGTGCAGGATGCCCATGGTGTGCGTCCAGGCGGCGAGCCGGGTGCGGGCGCCGTCCAAGTGGGGACTCAGCTCCACCTGGAAGGGCATGTGGAAGTCGGGCAGCAGCGAGGGGCCGACCTTCTGGTACGGCACGTGCGTGTACGCGCGCAGCCGCTCGGCGCCTGCCGACGCGAGCAGGGCGCCGACGTCGGCCGCGGAGGTGCCGGGGCCGGTCGGACCGTGCCAGGGACTGGTGGCACGCGCGCGGGCGTTCATGTAGCGGCTGGAGCGCATGTGCCACTCGTGGCCGCCGGACTGCCAGTCCTGCAGGCCCTGCGTGTACTTGGCGACGGCCGCGACCTCGGCCGCGGTCAGGGCCCGGTCCAGGGCGAGCGCGGGCACCTCGGTGAGCGCGGTGTGCTCGAACTGGTGGAGGCGCGAGGTCAGCACGTCGTTGACGGTGTCGGCGGCTTCCTGGGTGGTGCAGCCGAAGAAGGTCTCCAGGACGAGGACGCCGTTGCTGTTCTCGCCCTCGTCCTCGACCTCTCGCTGGTAGGAGAACAGGTCGTTGCGCAGGTGGACGGCGTCGGAGAACGTCTCCATCAGCACCCTGAGCGGCCTGGATCCGGCGACGGACGCGGGCACTTCGGCCGTCGCGTACTCCACCAGCCCCGCCGACCATGGCGCGCCGCCGACCTTGCGGCGCATCTCGATGTACTCGACGGGGTTGGCGATCCGTCCCTCGTTGATGTTGGACAGTTCCCACAGGGACTCGTTGAGCAGGTGCTCGGTGGCCACGGCGAAGCGGCGGCGCCAGTCGGCGGACATCGACGGCACCGTGCGCGCCCACAGGTCGGCGAGCCCGGCCTCGACCGGGTTCCGCGGCTCGGGCACGGCGGTCGCGAGGTCGAGCGGCATGAAGAGCGGGAGCCGGTCCAGGTAGGCCTTGCCGCCGGCCCGGTCCTGGGTGCGCTTGAAGGTCTCCAGGAAGTGGTCGTCGAAGAAGAAGACCCACACGTACCAGTCGGTGATCAGCGACAGCGCCGGGCCGCCGCAGTCGGGGTGGGTGTAGGCGCAGAGCAGTCCGTAGTCGTGCGCGTCGAGGTCCGACTGCTCCCAGATCCCGGAGCCCTCCAGCATGCCCATCTCGCGCGCCCACTCGGTCGAGTGGGCGCGCGCCTCGTCGACGTGCGGGTTCAGCCGCGCGGGATACGGCATGTAGAAGTGCGGGAGTTCGAAGGGCTGCTGCGTCATGGCCGGGCCCTACCCGTGGCCCCGCGGCGGCATCCGCGGAGCGGGACATGATCACACCATCGCGTGAACGGGGGCCGATCCGGGAGCGTCCGCGGCGTCTTGGGGCGTTCACGCTTCGGACGGTCCGGCCGGCGTCTTCTCAGGCGCCCCGTACGGCCCGCCCCACCCGCGACCTGAGCGCGACGAACTCCGGCAGGCCGCGGGTGCCGATCTGGTCGCGCCTGCCGGGCAGTTCGACGGGGAGGTCGAGGACGACGCGGGCGCCGGGGCCGGGGGAGAGGACGACGACGCGGTCGCCGACGTAGACGCTCTCGTCGATGTCGTGGGTGACGAGGAGGATGGTGGTGTTCTCGGTGCGGTGCACTTCCAGGAGGAGGTCTTCGAGGTCCTCGCGGGTCTGGGCGTCCAGCGAGCCGAAGGGTTCGTCCATGAGCAGCAGCGAGGGGCGGCAGACCAGGGCGCGGGCGATGGCGACGCGCTGCTGCATGCCGCCGGACAGCTGCCAGGGGTGCCGGCGGCCCGCGCCGTCGAGGCCGACGCGTTCCAGGATGCGCTCGGCCTCGGCCCGCCGCTCGGCACGCGCCAGGCCGCGGCGGCGCAGTGGCAGGGCGACGTTGTCGCGGACGGTGAGCCAGGGGAAGAGGGAGCGGCCGTAGTCCTGGAAGACGACGGCGAGGTGGTCGGGTACGCCGGTGACGGGCGTGCCGTCGAGGGTGACCGTGCCCTCGTGGGCGGGCCGCAGCCCCGCGACGGTGCGCAGGAGTGTGGACTTGCCGCATCCCGACGGGCCGACGACGCACAGGAGTTGGCCGTCGGGGACGGTGAGGGTGACGTCGCGCAGGACGGGGTGGTCGCCGTAGCGCTGGCCGAGGGCGTCGAGGCGGAGGGTCATGCCGTCGTCCTTCCCTGTCCGAGCAGCCGTCGTTCGACCGCGAGCAAAGCGGTGTTGAGGAGGTGGCCGAGGACGCCGAGCAGGAGCAGGGCCGCCCAGACGGTGAGCAGGTCGGAGCGGGACTGAGCGTCGGTGAGGGTGTAGCCGATGCCGTCGGCGGTGCCGGGCAGGAGTTCGGAGAAGACCATGAGGATCAGCGAGAGGGAGAGGCTGAGGCGGAGGCCGGCGAAGATGCGGGGCAGGGCCGACGGGAGGAGCAGGAAACCGAGCCGTTCGACGGGGTTGAGGCGGAGGACGGCGGCGACGTCCAGCCGGAGCGGGTCGGTGTTGCGCACCCCTTCCGCCGTGTTGATCAGCACCGGCCATACGGCACTGAAGGCGATCGCCGTGATCTGCATGGGGGTGCCGAAGTCAAGGACCACGACGAAGACGGGCACCAGGGCCGGCGGTGGCACGGCGCGGGCGAACTGCAGCACCGGGTTGCACAGCGCGTACGCCCACCGGGACCGCCCGACCGCCACGCCGAGGCCGATCCCGCAGGCGGCGGCGATCCCGAATCCGGCCGCCATCCGCCCCAGGCTCGGCAGGACGTTCCCCACGGCCGCGTCGGTGAGGAAGAGGTGCCGCGCGGGCCCGGAGAACCACAGGTCGTGGGCGCGACGCGCGATACGGCTCGGGGGCGGGAAGTAGACGCTGCCGTGGGCTCGCGCGACCGACTGCCAGACGGCCAGGGTGAGCAGGAGGACCAGGAGGCGCAGCAGGAGGGCGCGGCGGGACGTGGGGGACGTACGCCCCCTCTCCCCGTTCATGCCCCCACCCGCCGGGCGGTCGTCGCCTGCCGGTCCGGTGTCCAGGGGAACAGACGGTGTTCCCCCCACACCAGCGCGCCGTTGACGGCGAGCCCCAGGGTGCCGGCCCAGACCACGCCGGCGAGGACGTCGCGGGTTCCGTCGGTGGCCAGTCCGGCCTGGGCGATGAAGATGCCGAGGCCCTCGCCGAAGCCGGAGAGGAGTTCGGTGGCGACGGCGAGGATGAGGGCGAAGGCCGCGGAGATCCGGACGCCGGCGGCGATGAAGGGTGCCGTGCCGGGCAGTTCGACGCGCAGCAGGACCGAGAGCCGGCCGAAGCCGAAGGCGCGCAGGGTGTCCTTGGCGAGCGGGTCTGTCTCACCGAGGCCGTAGACCGTGTTGAACAGGACCGGCCAGAGGGAGGCATACGCGATCAGGGCGACCTCGGTCCCGGTGCCGGCGCCCAGCAGCAGGGACACCAGGGGGATGAGTGCGACGGACGGCAGCGGCCGCAGGAACTCGACGATCACGCGTACGGCGGAGTCGACGACCGGCAGGCTGCCGAGCAGCAGCCCGAGCGGTACGGCGATCGCGACGGCGAGCCCGAGTCCGAGCGCCCACGCACGCAGGGTGGCGCCGACGCCGTTCAGGAAGGCCCGGTCGGCCGCCAACTGCACCGCACGGGTGAGGACTTCGGAGGCGGGCGGGAGGTAGCTCCGCCGCACGAGGCCGACGCGCCCGACGACCTCGCAGATCCCGAAGGCGATCAGCACTCCGGCCGGACCCAGCCACGGCTCCCGACGTCGTCCCGTCCGCCCGTTCACCCCGCGTCACTTCACCAACAGCGTCGCCGGGTCGATGTCCTTCTGCAACAGCCCCTGTTTCTTCATCAGTTGGGCGAGCCGGCGCAACTGGGCCGCGTCCGCGGTCGCGGGGTAGGACGGCAGGTGGATGGTCCTGGCCTGCTCCGCGGTCACCTTGGTGTACTCGGGCAGCTCGGCCCGTACCGCCGACGGGTCGGTGGAGGCGATCTTCGAGGCGGCCTCGATGGCCCGCCGGAACGAGGCCGCGGCCTTGGCGTGACCGGTCGCGAACTTCCCCGTGGTGACGTAGCCACTGATGGGCAGCGACCGTACCGGCGCCGTCGCCCCGTCCAGCAGCACCCTCGCCTTCAACTGCCCCTGTATCGCGCTGTCGAAGGGTTCCACGGCATGGACGGCGTCGACCTGGTTCCGCTCCAGCGCCGGCCCCATCTGCGGGAACGCGATCTGCCGGTACACGGGCCGGCCGACGCCCTGCCGGTCGAGGATCGCGTCGAGGGTGAGGGACTGGATGTTGTTGAGGATGTTGACGGCGACCTTCTTGCCGGCGAGGTCGGCGACGCTCTTGATGCCGGAGTCCCGGGGCACGAGGACGTCCATCATGTGCGGCGCCGTACGAACGCCTTCGGCGAGGATGCGCAGGTCCAGGGTGCCCTTCTCGTGGGCCTGCAGGAACGTCACGTAGTTCGCGCTCGCGATCACGTCGACCTGTCCCTTGGACAGGGCCGGCAGCGCCTGGATGCTCTGCTGGACGGGCTGGATCCGGACACTCAGCCCCTCCTTCTCGAACAGCCCGCGGTCCCGGGCGAGGTAGAGCGCGGCCGAGTCGGTCAACGGCAGTGCGGCGACCGTGATGTGGGTCAGTCCGTCGCCGTCGGCGGAGCCGGAGCCGCCACCCTCCCCGCAGCCCGCGAGGAGCAGGACCAGAGCGGCCAGAGCGGCCGCCGGCCTCCGGGTTCCCGTGGCCCCGGACCGACGCCCTGGGCGCACTCGGCTTCCCACCCGCAATCGATGTAACGCCATGCGGGCATGCCTATCAGGGTTCTGTCATGATCACCACAGATCGATCGCTGGAACCGGTGCTCTTCGAAGAGCATGGAAGTGTTCCCGCCGCGATCCGCTCGTCGCACCCCAGGGGGCCCTCGGCTTCCGGTGCCTTGCCGGGCACCGGCCGCCACGTCACCGTGGTCCCATGAGCGCACGTGAGGCCCCGCCCGTTCCGGACGTCTTCGATCCCCGGCAGTACGCCGTCGAGGTGCCGTACGACGCCTATCGCGTCCTGCGCGATCATCACCCCGTGGCCTGGCAGGCGGAGTCGGAGGTGCTGGGCTGGCCGGCCGGGCCCGGATTCTGGGCGGTGACCCGGCACGCGGACGTGGTGCGGGTGCTGAAGGACTCGGCGACGTACTCCTCGTACGTGGGGGCGACGCAGATCCGCGACCCCGATCCCGACGACCTGCCCTTCATCCGGCGCATGATGCTCAACCAGGACCCGCCGGGGCACGGCAGACTCAGACGCCTGGTGAGCCGCGCCTTCACGCCCGGCCGGGTCGACCGCTTCACGGCCGTCGCCCGGGAACGGGCCCGCACCCTGCTCGCCGAGGCACTGCGGGCGGCCCGCGCGGCCGACGGCACGGTCGATCTGGTCACCGCCGTGACCGACGAATACGCCCTCCTCAACCTCGCCGACCTGCTCGGCGTCCCGGCCGTCGACCGCGGACTGCTGCTGCACTGGACTAAGCGGATCATCGGCTACCAGGACCCGGACGAAGCGGGCCCGCCCCTGCTGGACGCGGCGGGCAGGCCGGTGAACCCGCGCTCCCCCGCGGCCCTGCGGGACATGTTCGACTACGCGCAGCGGCTGGCCGCGGACAAGCGCCGCCACCCGGCCGACGACGTGCTGACCACCCTCGCCCACGATCCCGAACTGGCCGACGCGGAGCTGGAGATGTTCTTCTTCCTGCTCACCGTCGCGGGCAACGACACGGTCCGCAGCGCGGCACCCGGCGGACTGCTGGCACTGGCCGAACACCCGTCGGGATACGAGGGACTTCATGCCGGAAGGTTCGAACTCTCCTCCGCTGTGGAGGAGTTGCTTCGGTGGCATCCACCCGTGCTCACCTTCCGCCGCACCGCCGCCCAGGACACCGAGCTGGCCGGCCGGCGCATCCGCGCCGGGGACAAGGTGGTCGTCTTCCACGCCTCCGCCAACCGCGACGAACGGGTCTTCGCCTCCCCCGACCTCCTCGACCTCGCCCGCACACCGAACCCGCACGTCTCCTTCGGCGACGGCCCGCACGTCTGCCTCGGCGCGCACTTCGCCCGACTGCAACTGCGGGTGCTGTACGAGGAGATCCTGCGGGAGGTGCCGGTCCTGCGGACGGCGGGACCGGCCCGGCGGCTGACCTCCAACTTCATCAACGGGATCAAGTCGCTTCCGGTGTCGGTGGCTTGACGACGCCTACGCGCGCACCTGCACCAGGGCGTGCGTTCCGCTGGTCCGCCACCGCTGTCCCTCCGCCGCCACCAACGCGGCCTCAGTGTCGGCGTCGAGGCCGGTGATCACATCCGACTTCAGGGTGCGCAGGGCGGCCACCGGGCCCGGGAAATGGGCGGTGACCTCGGCGAACGGGGTCGTCGGAGGCCACCGGCGATCGCCCACCAGACGGCGGTAGTTGAGGTCGCCCTTGACCACGGTCAGCGTGGCACCGGCGAGTTCCCGGCGCAGGTCGTCCGGCATGTCCTCGTACGGCAGCGGAGCGCAGGAGAAGGGGTGGGCGCGGACGGTGAGACGGCCGTCGGTCATCGCCGACCAGAGCGTACGGCCGTACGCGGCCGCCGCACCCGGCGCGTCGACCAGCCGCCGGACCGCGTCGAGGACGTCCGCCGGGGTGGCGTCGGAGACGTAGTAGGGATATGGCTTCACGTGCAGCACCGCCCGCTCCACGCGTCCGCCGTCGAGGAGGTGGGCGATCAGCACCAGGTCGGGGACCAGTTCGCGACCCGCGTTGTCGGCGATCAGGGACAGCGTGCCGGTACCGGAGGGCGGGAGCAGGGACCACAGGGTGTCGCTGTCGTCGGCCACCAGTCCGGGGACGGCCGCCGCCGTGCCGGCACTGGCGTCGGAGAGCCGGAAGCCGAGGTCGGCGCGGTTGCCCCAGAGGGAGCCGTGGAGCAGGGCCGGGCCCGTGTCCCGCGCGGACAGGCCGTCCAGGGCGGCGAGTTCCTCGTCCGTCTCCGGGGCGTGGAGTTCGGCGAGCTTGAAGGGGCGGAACGGATCGATGCCCTGCCAGGGGCCTGGCTCGAAGTAGCCAACGGCATCGAGGAGTTGACGGTAGAAATAGCTCTCCGACCACAGCCACGGCACGTCGTACCAGGAACGGCCCGCATACTCGGCGAGGCCCCAGGACTCCCAGCGGTCCCGGTCGCTCGCGGCCGCCGGGAGCGGTTCGATCGCGCCCTTGGTGCAGCTGTCGAGGAGCGCGTCGAGGGCGCGATGCGTCGCGGGGTCGTACGGGAAGGCTTCGCGCACCTGCCGGATGATCGCGGGGTGGCGCTCGGCGAGGACGCTGCGCGGGAAGGAACCCGGCTCGTTGCCGAGGATCACGGGCGCGGACGGGGCGTGGGGCATGCGGCTCACCGTATCGCGCGGCTCGGACGGCCCCGGGCTGCCGCTCCAGACGCACGGCGGGGGTCAGACGCGCAGCGCGGCCCGGACGCTTCTCGGCTCCCGCTCCAGGCGAGTGGCACGGCTCGGACGCTACTCGGCTCCCGCTCCACAGAACTGGCGCAGCTCAGACGGTCCTCGGCTCCCGCTCCGGACGCGCGGCGCGGCCCGGACGCTTCTCGGCTCCCACTCCGGACGAGTGGCACGACCCGGACGCTACTCGTCTGCCGTTCCGAACGAGTGGCGCGGCCCGGACGCTTCTCGGCTCCCACTCCGGACGAGTGGCGCGGCCCGGACGGTTCTCGGCTCCCGCTCCACATAACTGGGGCGGCTCAGACGGTTCTCGGCTCCCGCTCCAGGCGCGCGGCCAGGCTCAGGTAGCGGGCGCGGCGGGTGACCGGAACCAGGCCGCGGATCATGACCTGCCACATCTCGGCGACCCGGCGGGGCTGGCGGGCGACGGGTTCGAGGGTACGGCCCACGACACGGGTGCCGACGAACCAGCTGACCAGCGCATGCGCGGTGGCCTCGATATCGATGTCCGGGTGGATGTCGGACTCCTTGACGGCACCGTGGAGTTTGCGGGAGGCCAGATCGCGCCATTCGGTGAAGGGATGGGCGAGCGGCGGGCGCACCTCGACCGGACCGGTCGCGAGACGGAGTCCGGCCCGCTGTATCGGACCCTCGACGGACATGCGGGAGATGCCGAACGTGATGCGCATCAGCGTCTCCAGGGAGGAGTAGCCCCGGCTCTCCACCTCGTTCGCCACCTCGCGCGAGGCTTTGGACTGGAGCTCCATGATGGCGTGGGCCAGGTCCTCCTTCGCCGCGAAGTGGAAGTACAGCGCGCCCTTGGTGACTTGGGCGTGCTCGACGATGTCGCTCAGGCTGGTCGATTCGTAACCGCGACGGTCGAACAGTTCTGCTGCGGCTGTGATGATCGTCGCGCGGGTCTGCTCGGCGCGTAACTGCCTCGCCATCGACTGAACTCTCCTGGGACCGGAACCGAACACTCCTGGGAAAGACTTGAACCCTCCCGGGACTGGAAAGAACGGGGCGTGCCGTTTGTTTCTTACTCCGCGTACACGATATCTCACCGTGCGACGGCACGGACGGTGCCCTTTCAGGACCGTCGACTCACCTTAGCTGCCGTGGAGTTGGCCCACCGCGCCGCTCGGGCGGCTCCCGACGACACGTGTAACCCTGCGCTTCCGCAAACCGGTGGGCCGCCAGGGTCTGTTGAGGCATTCCCTGCGGGGACCCCGCGAAAACGGATGAGGACTCGAAGGCGCACACCGGGGCGGGCGGCCGGCAGAGTACAGGGCGACCGGTTGGTTTTCAGAGGATCGAAGAGTGCCCACCCCACGGACGTCACCGGGTGAACGCACGGGGCCGGCTCGCCGTACTCCACGGGAGCAGCCCGTTCCCGCGCCGGCCGAGGAGACGATCCGGATGCCCCGGATGACCGCACACCGCACCGCCCTGGCGGCCGCCTTCGTGACCCCGTTCCTGCTGCCGCTGTGGGCGGCGGGCCCGGCGCAGGCGCACGGCGCGCCCACGGACCCGGTCAGCCGGGCCTACGCCTGCTCCCCGGACGGCGGGGCGAACGCGAAGTCGGCGGCCTGCCGAGCGGCCGTGGCCGCGAACGGCGCCCCCTTCACCTTCTGGGACAACCTGCGCGTGGCGGACGTGAACGGGCGGGACCGGCAGACCATTCCGGACGGAAAGCTGTGCAGCGGAGGCCTGTCCGACTACAAGGGCCTGGACCTTGCCCGCACTGACTGGCCGGCGACGCGGCTGAAGCCGGGCGCGACGCTCACCATGAAGTACGCCTCGACGATCCCGCACACCGGCACGTTCAAGCTCTATCTGACCGAGCAGGGCTACGACCCGACGAAGCCGCTGACCTGGTCGGAGCTGCCCGACCGGCCATTCGCCACGGTCAAGGACCCGGCGCTGACGGACGGTGCCTACCGCATCACCGCCAAGCTGCCGTCCGATCGGACGGGACGGCAGGTGCTCTACACGATCTGGCAGAACAGCAGCACGACGGACACCTATTACTCGTGCTCCGACGTGGTGTTCCCGGCGGCCGGGGGCGCCGGCACCCCGGCCGCCGGGCAGACGAGGGGCAGCACTCCGACTGCCGTGCGCACGAACAGCGGCTCACCGTCCCCGACGGCCGAAAAGCGCCGTACGCGGACCGTTCCCGCGCAGAACACGGAGGCGACGCCGGCGCCGTCGAGTCCCGACAGCACCCCCGTCGCCTCCACCGGGACCGCGGACTCAGGTCCGTCCGCGCCCCTGCTGGCGGGCGGCGCCGCCGCGGTGCTGGTGCTCACCGGCGGCGCCGCCCTGGCCCTGCGTCTGCGTCGACGCTGAATCTCGGCCCTGTGTGCGTCAGTTGACGTAGACCGGCGCGCCGTTGTCGGTCACCGGGGCGTACTTGGCGGTGAAGAAGCCGCTGCTGAAGCAGAGCGACGAGCCGGACACCTTGGTGAACTGCTGGTTGGTGAAGTTGATGCTGTTGTCGGCGTTGTCGGCCGTGCCGGTCAGGGCGGCGGCCTGGTAGACGCAGGTGATGCTGCCCAGCAGCGTCTTGAGCTTGACCGTGGTCTGGATGGTGGAGCCGCTCGCCGGGCTGACCGTGAGGGTGCCGTCGGAGGCGACGGTGGTGGTGTACGGCAGGTTGTCCACCGTGATGCTGCTGACGCCCGTCACGCCGAGGACGTTGCTGGTGCAGCTGCTGCTGTCGAAGGTCTGCCCGCTGACCGACTCGGTGGCCGTGCCGGGCGCCGAGGGGTTGTCCGTGACGGTGGCACTGAAGGTCGAGGACGTGCACGACACACCGCTCGTGCCGGTCGCGCTCGAGTACAGGGTGGCGCTGGTGCCACTGGCCAGCGGGGCGGTGAGGGTGTCTCCGACCGCGACGGCGGAGCCGCCCGCGGAGCCGGTGGTGAGAACCGCGGTGTCGGCCGCCGAGGCGGGGGCGACGGCGGGCAGGGAGAGCGCCGCGACGGTGCCGACGAGGGTCAGAAGGGTGCGAGTGCGCATGCGTCAGTGCCTCTTTCGAAGTGGGGGTTTTTCGAGGGTGGGTGGGACGTGGGGGGTCGCTGGAGACAGCGGGCGCGAGTCCGCGTCCGCCGTTGCCGGCCCGTGACGCCTTCTCCTTGCGTCACGGGCCGGCGACGGCGACCGGCCGGCGGTCGGCCGCAGACCCGTGGGGAGGGCCGTCGACCGGGCCGGCCGGGAAGTCGGCCCGGCGTGGACCAGGGGGGAAGTGCCCGTGCCGGGCCATGGAGGGTTTGTGTCGGGCGATGAAGAGCCCGCACTGGACAACAGGGGTCCGGGAGACGCGGACGATGCCGCGTGGCGGGATCCGGCGCCACGGATCCGGGGGAAGCCAGGGGCAGTTGTAGACCTGATACTCAGTCAACGTCAAGCATGCACAAGGGAGTTGACGATCGTTCTAATAGGCCGCACAAGAAGAGAGGGAGACCGGTCGAGTCACGACCCACGCGCGACCCACAATCGACACCCTTTTTTCACAACTGCCTTGACCCTCGAAAGTAACCACGGGTAACTTCCTCGCTGGCTACTGCGGAGTACGAGAAAGCCCTTCCACCCGCCGGGAGTTGGGAGGTGCCGTGCGTCCGCAGGCTGTCCGCGCCAGGACAACGCGCCGCTGACGCCCAACCCGCACTGACTATGCACATGGGAGCAGAAATGGCCTCGTCCCCGGACGTCACCTCGTCCGCCGACCTCACCCCCGAGAACCCCGAAAGCGGTTCCTCGTCCGAGCCCGCCAGACGCGGCCGGGTTCGCGCCCGCCGCGCCGCGGTGATGGCGGTGCCCGCCGTCGCCGCCCTCGCCGGCCTCGGCATCCTCACCGCCCAGGGCGCCCTGGGGGTGTCGTTCTCGATTTCCGGCATGCCCTTCACCGTCACCGCCAAGTCGCTGGACGGCACCGGCTTCGAGCAGTTCGGCGCGCTCGACAGCATGATCGACAACAGCCCGAACGCGGGCGACACCGGCGGTCAGGTCCTGGTCGTGACCTCCGCGATCAAGAACGCGACGCTGGACAGCCTCTGCCAGAGCGTGGACCTGGGCGGCACGAACCTGCTCATCACGGCGGGCAGCGGCTCCTCGAAGGTGCAGGCGAGCAACCTGACCACCGACTCGACGCAGCTGACCGGTGACGCCTCGTTCAACAACATCGAGATCGGCAACGACGCGAGCACCCTCACCAAGGCCGGGGTCAAGGGTCCGGCGGGCGTCTTCAGCCAGCAGGCCGACACCGTTCACATCGACAACCTGCGGCAGACCAACTACGCCACCACCGCCGGTGTGTTCAAGCTTCCGGGCCTCAAGCTCCGGTTCAGCGACTCGGGTTGCTGATGTCGGGCTCCCCGAAGCAAGGGTTCGGTCCCGCCTTCCGTCGCTGGAGGGCGGGCCGGCCGTTCTGGGGCGGGCTGCTGCTCACCCTGGGCGGGGCGGAGATCCTGCTCACCGAGAAGGCCTCGCTGAAGGTCATCATGCACATCGGCATGCAGGGTCTGGCCGGCTATCTGCTGCCGGTCGTGATGGTGCTGTGCGGGCTGCTGGCGCTGCTCAGCCCCGGTCAGCGCCTGTTCTACTCGATCATCGGCGTCATGTCCTCGCTGGGCACGTGGCTCACCTCGAACCTGGGCGGCTTCTTCATCGGCCTGCTCCTGGGTGGGGTGGGCAGCTGCCTGGTCTTCGGCTGGCTGCCCGACCAGGAACCGCGCCGCAGCCGCCGGCAGTGCCGGAAGGACACGGCGGCCGCCACGGAATCGGGGGCGACCGCGGAGGCGGTCCAGGTGCCGTAGCAGGGCCGCGGAACCGCCGCCGAACAGCCGTAGGACACACGTGCAGGCCGACCCGGAGTCGTGTACCGGGTCGGCCTGCACGTGTGCGTGTGAGCGGGCGGCGGCTCAGGAGGCCGCGGCCCCCTTGCCGACCTCCGTCGGCTCCACGAGCGTCTGCGCGGGTGCCGCGGCGGGGCTCTCGTCCTTCATCGCCTTCGCCTCGCTCTTGAGGATGCGCATCGACTTGCCCAGGGCGCGGGCGGTGTCGGGCAGCTTCTTCGAGCCGAAGAGCACGATCACGACGATGGCCACGATCAGCAGGTGCCAGGGTTCCAGTCCGTTGCGGAGCATGCCGCACCCTCCCTTTCCTCAACTACGTCAACGTCGGCGAAGGACGGTCGGCGTTGCCCGCACACCCGTCAACGGTTGCCACTTTGCGCAACTGTACAACCATGGGGCGGGTGCGCCGAGCCTCCCTCTCAGCCGTGCCGTCGCTCGTACCAGGCCCTGGCCGCGAGCAGGGCCAGCGCGTACAGGGCGAGTACGACGGTGAGCAGGACGTGGTAGGCGGCGGGCAGGGCCGTCAGGCCGAGGGCCGCGCCGAGCGGGCTGAGCGGCAGCAGCAGGCCCACGGCCGCGAGGCCGGTGGCGGACCAGCCGATCGGACCGGGCGCGCGGCCCTCGGCGAGACGCCGGCCGGTGCGCAGCAGGAGCATCACCAGGGCCTGGGTGAGGAGGTTCTCGGTGAACCAGGCCGACTGGAAGACGGGGGCGTCGTCCACCGCCTCGGTACCGGGCAGGGCGAGTGCGAGGACGGCGAAGGTTGCGAGGTCGGCGACGGCGTTGAGAACGCCGAAGCCGGTGATGAACCTCAGGAAGGCCCGGGGTCGGAGGCCGGCCGGGCGGCGCAGGGCGGCGGGGCCGGGGCGGTCGTGGGCGAAGGCGAGCTGGGCGGCGTCGAAGCAGAGGTTCTGCACCAGCACCTGGGCCGGGAGCATCGGCAGGAACGGCAGCAGCAGGCCTGCCGCGAGCATCGCCAGGACGTTGCCGAGGTTGGAGGAGAGCGTCACACGCAGGTACGAGGCGATGTTGCCGCTGCTGTAGCGGCCCGCGGTGACCGCGTGCCCGATCGCCGTGAAGTCCTTCGCCGCGAGCACGACGTCGGCGCTCTCCCGGGCGACGGCCACGGCGTCCCGCGGCGCGATCCCGACGTCCGCCGCCCGCAGCGCGGGCACGTCGTTGACGCCGTCCCCGAGAAACCCGACGGTGTGCCCGGCGGCCCGCAGCCCGGCGACGACACGGGCCTTGTCGGCGGGGGTGCAACGGGCGACCACGACGGTGGAGCACCCGGGGGACTTCTCGCCGACGGCGGCTGACACGCGTTCTGCGGCCCGCAGGGGTTCTCGGGTCCCGAGGGCCCCGACGGCGGCTGACACGCGTTCTGCGGCCCGCAGGGGTTCTCGGGTCCCGAGGGCCCCGACGGCGGCTGACACGCGTTCTGCGGCCCGCAGGGGTTCTCGGGTCCCGGGGGCGGTGCCGTCGGCGGCCGCCCCGAAGACGTTCCGGGCCACGGCGGCGTCCCCTGCGGCCGCTCCCGGGACGTCCGCGACCACACAGGCCGCCCCGGCGGCCGGTCCCGACCCGTCCGCGGCCACCGCCGTTTCCCCGGGGCCCGCTCCGAAGACGGCTGACACCACGCCGGCGTTTTCGGCGGACGGGTCCAGGACGTCCGTCGCGATGTGTACCCGCCCCGGGTTCAGGCCCAGGTCCCGGCAGACGCGGGTCGTCGTCGCGGGGTGGTCGCCCGTCAGGATGTGTACGGCGACGCCTCGGGCGGCCAGGTCGCGCACTGCCTCGGCCGCGCTCGGGGCGAGGGCGTCGCGGAAGGTCACGAAACCGCGGAAGTCCAGGTCCCGTTCGTCGGCGGGCGTGCGGTCGCGGGGACGGACGGGGCGCTGCCTGGTGGCGACGGCGAGCAGTCGTAGCCCCGACTCGGCCTCGCGGGCGGCGAGGGCGAGCACCCGGTCGCGCTCCCCGGGGGCCGTGGCGCACCGGTCGAGCACGGCCTCCACGGCGCCCTTGACCACGACGGTGTGAGTGCCGGGGCCGGGACCCCGTACGACCGCGGTGGCCAGGCGCCGTACCGGGTCGAAGGGGACGGCGCCCACCCCGTCGTACTCCTCGCCGGCCGCGCCCGCCGCCCGCAGCAGCGCCTCGTCGAGGGTGTCCGGGGCGGGGAGATCGGCGAGCTGCAGGCCCCACCAGGCGCCCACGGCCGCCCAGCGCAGGACGTCGGGGTCGTCGTGGCCGGCCGGGCCGAGGGAGCGTACGACGACCGGCCGGTCCTGGGTGAGCGTGCCGGTCTTGTCGACGCACAGGACGTCGACCGCGCCCAGGTCGTGCAGCGCGGGCAGGCGTTTGACGATCACGTCGTGGCGGCGGGCGAGCAACGCCGCCCCGCGGGCCAGGCAGGTGGTGACGATCACGGGCAGCATCTCGGGCGTGAGCCCGACGGCCACCGCGACGGCGAACGGCAGCGTCTCCAGCCCCCGCCCGCGCAGGGCGGCGCCCGCCATGAGCACCAGCGGCGGCGTCAGCAGCATGAACCGGATCAGCACCCAGGAGATGCCGTGCACGGAACGGTCGAAGGAGCCGGCCTCCGGCGGCACCGTCCCACCGGAGCGGCCGGCGCGCCGTCGCGGTGCCGCCCGCGGTCCGGCGTCGTGGGCGGCACCCAGCCGGGTGCGCGGACCGGTCTCGAGGACGACGGCGGTGGCGCTGCCCGTCGCGACGCCGCTGCCCTGGTAGCACAGGTGGGGCTCGTCGAAGGGGCCGTCGGCCGCAGCGGCGGGTGTCTCGGTGGCGGACTTGGCGACCGGCGTGCTCTCTCCGGTGAGCGCGGCCTGGTGCACGGTGAGACCACGGGAGCGCAGCAGCCGTACGTCCGCGGGGACGAGGTCGCCGGGACCGAGCCGGATCACATCGCCCGGGACCAGTTCGGTGACGGGTGTCTCGCGGGCCGCCGGTCCGCCCTCGCCGCGCCGCAGCACGGTGGCGGTGCCGGCGACCAAGCCGCGCAGCGCGGCCATCGACCGGTCGGCCCGGTGCTCGCCGCTCGCCCGTAGCACACAGCTGACGGCGACCAGGGCGAGGATGACGGCGGCGGTGCCCCAGGAGGCGACGGCGGCTGACACCAGGCCGAGGACGAGCAGTACGGCGGTGAAGGGGTCCCGCAGACCGCGCGCGCACCGGCGCGCCCAGGAGGGTGCGCGCAGTTCGGGCAGCGTGTTCTCGCCGACCTCGGCCAGCCGGGCCGCGGCCTCGGCGTCGGTCAGCCCGCGCGGGCCGGTCTCCAGGTGCCGCAGCACCTGCAGCCGGGTGCCGGCGGCGGGCTCAGAGGCCACGGAGGCGGGGCACCGGGATGTCGCCCTCCCGGCCGGCGAGCCGGTCCACCATGAGCCGTACGACGTCCACGACGTCCGGGTCGTCGACCAGGTACACCTGGCGCCGGCCCTCGCGGCGGGCACGGACCAGACCGGCCAGCTTGAGCTTGGTCAGGTGCTGGCTGACCGCGGGCAGCGCGCCGCCGACCCGCTCGGCGAGCCCGGTCACATCGCTCTCGCCCTGCGCCAGCGCCCACACGATGTGCAGCCGGGCGGGCGAGGCCAGCAGCCCGAAGGCCGCGGCCGCGCGGTCGAGCACGTCGGCGGAGGGGTCCTCGAAGCCACTGCCGGCTGCCGCCACGTCGTCGCTCTCCTGTCCGGGTCCCTGTCGTACGAACCGCACCAGTTTAGGCGCCGCGCCCCCGCCCACCGGCCCTCGGCGATGGCCGGAAACCGCTCCGGCCGGATGGCATTCGACTGCAAACGGTCTGACGCGGTAAGCAAACATCACGAAGCGGGAGCAGTAACTCACTGAAAGTGGCTGCTCACTTGACTACCGGCGGTCACACGCGATTGGCTCCGGCCAGCGAGAGTCGCCTGGACGGTCTACGACCCCTCGGACGTCGTCCAAAGCCGTGCTCGCGCTGTTCCTCCAGCTCGGCCGCACAGCGAGGTGCCGCACTTCGATGAAGACTCCTCCCCCACCGTCTGCCTCCCACAGACCGGTTCGCCTCGCGGCCCTGGCCGTGGTCGCCGGGCTGCTCGTGGCGGGCTGTTCAGCCTCCGGCGACCGGTCGGAATCCACCGCCGACTCCGTCGGCAAGGCGGGCGGCAGCTCCCGTATCAAGATCACCATGGTCACGCACGGCGCGAAGGGCGACGCCTTCTGGGACCTGGTGCGCAGGGGCGCCGAGGCGGCCGCGGCCAAGGACGGCGTGGACCTGACCTACGCCAGTGACCCCGACACGGCCGGCCAGGCCGAACTGGTGCGCGACGCGGTCCGCAACAAGGCCGACGGCATCGCCGTGACCCTGGCCAAGCCGCAGGCGATGAAGGCGCCGATCGCCGCGGCCCGGGCGGCGGACATACCCGTGGTCGGCATCAACTCCGGTATCGACTCCTGGCAGTCCGAGGGGCTGCTGGAGTACTTCGGCCAGGACGAGAGCGTGGCCGGCCAGGCCGTCGGCAACAAGCTGGACGCCCTGAAGGTCAAGCACGCCCTGTGCGTCATCCACGAGCGCGGCAACGTCGCCCTGGAGGCCCGCTGCGCCGGCGTGAAGAAGACCTTCGGCGGCCGGACCGAGAACCTCTATGTGGAGGGCACCGACGCCACCGCGACCACCGCCGTGATCACCGCCCGGCTGCGGCAGGACCCGACGATCGACGAAGTGGTCACCAACGGCGCCCAGTTCTCGCTGCTCGCCGTCAAGTCGGTGCGGGCGTCGGGGAGCCGGGCCAAAGTCGCCACCTTCGACCTCAACAAGGACCTGGTCGAGGCCGTCCAGAAGGGCAGCGTCCAGTTCGCCGTGGACCAGCAGCCGTATCTGCAGGGCTACCTCGCGGTGGACGGGCTGTGGCTGTACCGGACCAACGGCAACATCAGCGGCGGCGGTGTCTCCCCCGTGCTCACCGGACCGGCGTTCGTGACGAAGGCGAACGTGGCGACGGTCGCCAAGTTCGCGGCGGGCGGCACCCGCTGAGGGGCCGCCGCGCGACACTTCACGGCTCATTGTCCCGAAAGATTCTTCGGGCCCGTGGCTCATGCGGTCACTTGTACGGATAGCATCCTGTGCACCCCTTCTCTCCCCCGCTCACGGCCACCCCCGTAGCCCGCTCTCCTCTCCGCTCCCGCTGATCGCCTAGGACGACGATGTCTCCACGGACAGGTGCCCGGCCCCGCCGTCTCGGCTCCATACGTCTCTCCCTGATCCTGCTGGCCCTGGTGCCCAGCGTCACGCTCGCCGCCATGTGGGGCGTGACGACGACGCAGATGTTCACCGAGGGCCTGCGGCTGCGCGGACAGACCCAGCTGAGCCGGTCCACCGGCGCCATGGGCACCGAGGCCACACTCGCGCTGCAGCGGGAGCGCAGCCTGTCGGCGGCCTGGCTGGCCGGCGACCCGCGCGGCTCCCGGGCCGCCCTGGAGGCGCAGCGCCGGGCCACGGACAAGGCGGTCGCCAAGCTGGTCGGCCAGTCCGACGCGATCAACAAGGCGCCCGCGCGCATCTCGGACCGGCTGTACTCGGTGCTCGGCTCGGTCGGCAGCCTCGAGTACTACCGGGGGCAGGTGGACAAGCCGACCGACATCACCTCCGCGCAGGCGCTCGGCCAGTACGGCTCGATCATCGACGACCAGATCCACGCCTTCCAGGAACTGTCCCAGGTCGACGACGGCGACCTCACCTCGCAGGCCGGCCCGCTGGTCGCGCTGGAGCACGCGGCGGAGGTGGTCGCGCAGGAGGACGCGCAGCTCACCCTGGCCTGGCCGACGGGGAAGCTGACGGAGAAGCAGTGGGCGGCGTTCTCCCAGCTGGTCGCCACCCGGCGCTGGCTGGTGGAGGACCAGATCGTGCCCTCGCTGCAGGGCGGCGCGAAGACCGAGACCGAGCGGATCCTGCAGAGCCCGGAGTGGCGGAGCGTGCAGGACATCGAGGACCAGGTGCTCGCCGCCCGGCCCGGCGCCGACGGCAGGGCCGCGCTGCCCGACGCGCGGGACAGGTGGGCGGCCGCCTTCGCCACGGTCGGCGACGAGTACGGGCGGATGATCCGGTCGCAGACGTCGGTCCTGCTCGACCGCAGCGCCGACAAGGCGCACAACCTGCTGCTGACCGCCGCCTCACTGAGCGCGGGCGGACTGATCGCGCTGCTGCTGTGCGTCGGCATGTCCTGGCGGATCACCCGCTCGCTGTCGCGGCGGCTGCGGGGCCTGCGGGAGGCCACCCTCAGCCTGGCCGAGGAGCGGCTGCCGGACGTGGTGGCGCGGCTGGACCGGGGGGAGAAGGTCGACGCGGACGAGGCGACACCGCCGCTGGACTACGGACGGGACGAACTCGGCCAGGTGGCGCGGGCGTTCAACAAGGCACAGCGGACCGCGGTGCACACCGCCGTCGAACTCGCCGACACCCGGCGCGGGTTCCAGAAGGTCATCCTCGGTATCGCGCGGCAGTCGCAGAACCTGGTCAACCTCCAGCTCACCAAGCTGGACACGCTGGAGCGGGAGCACACCGACCCCGACGTCCTCAAGGGTCTGTACGAACTGGACTCCACGGCCAGCCAGTTGCGGCGGTACGAGGAGAACCTGGTCATCATCAGCGGTGAGCAGCCGCGGCGCAGCTGGCGGGAGCCGGTCGCGCTGATCGACATCATGCGCAGCGCGGTCGGCGAGGTCGCCGAGTACGCGCGCGTGGAGGTGCACACCGACGAGGACGTGTACCTGGCGCCGCCGGCCGTGGCCGACGTGATCCATCTGCTGGCCGAGCTGATCGACAACGCGACCGCGTACTCCCCCGCGCCGGCGCCGGTGTCCGTGCGGGCGGCGCTGGTCGCCAAGGGGCTCGCCGTGGAGATCGAGGACCGCGGGCTCGGCATGTCCGAGGAGGACTACGCCTCCTTCAACGAACAGCTGGCGGTGGAGCCCCAGTTCGACGTCGTCGCGCTCGCGGACGACCTGCGTCTGGGCATGTTCGTCATCGCCCGCCTCGCCACCCGCCACGGCATCGCCGTCACCCTGCGCCCGTCGCCGTACGGCGGCACGACGGCGATCGTCCTGATTCCGCACGACGTCGTCGTACGGGAAGCGCCGGAGCCCGGCACCTCGGACGCGGCCCCCGGCCGCGCGCGCCACGGGAGCGCCGGGACCGACACGGCGTACGACACGGCCGGCTTCGCGGACGGGGAACACACCCGCGCGGCCGAAACCGGCCCGTCGGCCGAGCCGGACCACACGGCGCCCCCGTCCCCGGGCACCGCCCGCCCGGCCGAGACGACGGACACGGGCATCCGGGCGGCCGACACCACCGGATACAGGGAGGACGCCTCGCCCGCCGAGGCCACCGGATACACGGAAGGCGCATGGCACGCCCGGGACTCCGAGCAGACGGGCACGGCCGAACGCCCGGCGGGCGCCGGACAGACGGGGAGCACCTGGCCCGCACAGGCCACCCGCAACGCGGAAGACTCCTGGCACGCCGGAGACCCCGAGCACACGGGCACGGCCGAACGCCCGGCGGGCGCCGCGCGTTCGGGGAACGCCGACGGCGGGGCGGACGGCGAGCGCGGGCAGGCAGATACCGGGCGCGGGCGTTTCGGCGACCTCGGTGACCTCGGAGACCTCGGTGACCTCCCTACATTCGGCGGCCCGGACGGCGTGGCCGACCGCGCCGAGCGCGGAACGCAGGGCGCGCACGACACGGACACCGATCCCGGGCCGGACGCGGAAGTGCCCGACCGCGGGCGTCTGGACAGACTCACGGCGTACAGCAACCGGCTGGCGAGGACCAGACGGATCGAGGAAGCCGTCTGGGCGAGGGACACCCGGGCCAGGGACGGCTGGGCGGCGTCGGGTCCCGGCCGGACGGAAGCGGGCGACCCGGGCCGAGGGGCCGACACCCCGAGCGCGGGCGGAACCGACGGCAGCGATTCCTGGCGCACGGCCGGCGCGGACGGAGGCCCGGGCGCAGGCGCTCCCGCGCGGGGCGGTGAGGCCGGAGGGGGCCGTCGGCCCGGCTGGCCGGGGGGTTCGGGGCGGCGTCCGGGGCTCGCCCCCTTGCCCCGCCGTGTCCCGCAGTCCAGTCTGGCCGCCGAGTTGCGTGAGGACCTGTCGGGCGAAGAGGAGGGGCAGGCCGGTGAGTTCACCGCGGAACGCGCCGCCTCCTCGCTCGGCGGCTTCCAGCGCGGCACGCTCCGGGCGCGTGACGACGACGCCGGGGCCCACGACGACCGGGAGGAGAACCCCGTACCGCAGGACCAGGCAGAACCGGACGCCGGGCCCGCCGACACAGGCGCCGGCACTCATACGCCCCCGCCCGCCGACCGCTGACGAAGGACACGTCATGACACGCCCCATCCCCGCCACCCACACCCAGCTCGACCAGTTGCTCACCGGACTGGTGGAGCGGGTCGCCGAGGTGAACCACGCCGTGGTGCTCTCCGAGGACGGCCTCGTCGTCAGCAAGTCCACGGGGTTCCTGCGCGACGACGCCGAGCGGCTCGCCGCCACCGCCTCCGGGCTGATGAGCCTCAGCAAGGGCGTCAGCATGGACTTCCGCGGCGGTCCGGTCCGCCAGGCGCTGATCGAGATGGCCAACAGCTTCCTGATCCTCACCTCGGCCGGCCCCGGCGCCCACCTGGTCGTTCTGACCAGCGCGGGCGCCGACGTGGGCGTGGTGGCGTACCAGATGAACATGCTGGTCAAGAAGATCGGTGAGCACCTCAGCGCGGCGCCGCGGGCCGGCATCGGCCCCACCGTCGACTCCGGCGCGTGAGGTGGCCGGAGGCGACACGGCAGGCCGTCTCGTACGACCGTTCGCGCTGACCGGCGGACGCACCCGGCCGAGCCGTGCCGACTTCACGCTCATCACGACGGTGACCGCGGTGGACCCGCCGCCGACCTGGGCCACCCGACCGCAGCCGGAGCAGCAGCGCATCCTGCGCCACTGCGCCGAGCCGATCGCCGTCGCCGAACTCGCCGCTCTGCTGGACCTGCCGGTGAGTGTGATCGTGATCATGCTGTGCGATCTGCTGGAGGCGGGCCGGATCACGCTCCGCCCGCCGCGTCCGGTGTCCCAGAACCCGGATCTGGACCTGCTGCAGAAAGTGAGGGACGGCCTTGGCCGACTCTGACACCGTCACCCGGGCCGCGCCCGACACGGTGAAGATCCTGATCGCCGGCGGCTTCGGCGTCGGCAAGACCACGATGGTCGGCTCGGTCAGCGAGATCGCTCCGCTGCGCACCGAGGAACCGTTGACCGAGGCCGGCCTGGGCGTCGACGACCTCGAGGGCATCGAGGAGAAGAAGGCCACGACGGTGGCCCTGGACTTCGGCCGCATCACCATCGGCGACGACCTGGTCCTGTATCTCTTCGGTACGCCGGGCCAGCAGCGGTTCTGGTTCATGTGGAACGACCTCGCGCTGGGCGCGCTGGGTGCGGTCGTCCTGATCGACGTCCGTCGCCCGGAGAGCAGCTTCGCCGCGATCGACTTCTTCGAGCGCCGGGGCATCCCCTTCGTGGTGGGTGTCAACGGCTTCTACGGCGAACACCCCTATCCACCCGAGGAGATCCGGGACGCCCTGGCCCTGCCGGAGGACGTCCAGGTGCTGCTGTGCGACGCACGGGAGCGCGGCTCGTGCCGGGACGTACTGATCGCCCTGCTGGACCAGTTGATCGCCGCCGCCGTCAACTAGCGCTTTTCAGAACGTAGTTCACTCGTCGGGTCCGGTCCGGGAGGTCCGGACCGACGAGAACCGGCCAAGCGCGACCGTGTGATTGACGCACACGCGTCACATCCCTACCTTCTGATCGGTTTACCGAACCTCGTTCGAAATACCGTCACTTGGCCACCCCAACGCCACCGCACGTACCGGAGCGCCCATGAACGCCAGACCGTCGCACCCTCTCCCCCACCCCTCCCGGCGCCACTTCCTCGGCATGGCCGCGGCCGTCCCGCTGGCGGCGACCGGCGCCCTCGCGCTCGGCGCCGGTACCGCCCGCGCGGCCACCGACTCGGCTTACGTCATGTGCTACTTCACCGAGTCCCCGGACATGCTCGCCGCCGACTACGGCCTGCACCTGGCCGTCAGCACCGACGGCCTGGAGTGGACCCCGCTGAACCAGAACGCCCCGGTGGCCACCCCGACCGCGGGCTCCACCGGTCTGCGGGACCCCTTCATCCTGCGCAAGCAGGACGGCACGTTCGTGGTGCTCGCCACCGACCTCAAGGGCACCGACTGGACCTACGTCAGCCAGTACATCCATGTCTGGGACTCCAGCGACCTGCGCACCTTCACCGGTTACCGGCGGATGAAGCTGCACGACATGAACACCCACAGCTGGGCGCCGGAGGCCTTCTGGGACGCGGGGCGGGGCCAGTACGGCGTGATCTACTCGGCCGTGAACTCAAGCGGCCACAACGTCATCATGGTCAACTACACGAGTGACTTCGTGACCGCCGGCGCCCCGCAGGTCTTCTTCGACCCCGGCTACGACGTCATCGACGGCGATCTGGCCGTCGGCGTGAACGGCGTCAACTACCTCTACTTCAAGAAGAACTCGACACTGGTCGGCGCGAGGTCCACCTCGTTGGACCCGGGCAGCTTCACCGAGTTCAGCACCGCCGTCTCGCACGGCGGCACCGAGGCGCCCACCCTCGTCAAGTCACTGACGTCCGGCTCGACCTGGTACCTGTGGGGCGACACCTGGTCACCGAACGGCGTCTTCTACGCCTGGCAGACCAGCAGTCTGTCCGCCGGCACCTGGACCGCCCTCGACCAGAAGGCGTACACGCAGCCGCTCAACTCCAAGCACTGCGGCATCCAGCCGATCACCGCGACCGAGTACAACAACCTGGTCGCCAGGTGGGGCACCCCGGCCTGGAACCGGCTCAAGTCCTACAACTACCCGGCCCGTTACGTCCGGCACGCCGACTACGTCGGGCGGACCGACGCCTACGCCTTCGACCCGTACACCGACTCGATGTGGAAGCTGGTGCCGGGTCTCGCCGACTCGTCCGGGGTCTCGTTTCAGTCGGTCAACTACCCGACGCGCTACCTGCGGCACTACGACTACCAGTTGCGGCTGGACGTCAACGACGGCACAACGGCGTTCGCCGGGGACGCCACGTTCTACCGGACGGCGGGCCTCGCCGACTCGTCCTGGTCGTCGTTCCGGTCGTACAACTACCCGACCCGCTACATCCGGCACTCCGACTTCGTCCTGCGCATCGACCCGATCTCCAGCGCCACCGACCAGCAGGACGCGACCTTCCGCGTCGGGTACTGAGCGCTGTGGGCGCCCTCCGCCGGGGAGGGCACCCACACCGCACGGATCAGGAGGCCAGCCCCGCCGACTTCAGCCACGCCTTGGCGACGTCCAGCGGGTCCTTGTTGTCGAGCTGGACCTGGGAGTCCAGGTCCAGCAGGGTCTTGGTGTCGAGCTTGGCCGAGACCGCGTTCAGGGCGGAGACGCCGGCCGAGGACAGACCGCTCTTGTATACGAGCGGCTGCACGTTCTCGAACCCGAAGAGGTTCTTCGGGTCCTGCAGGACCACGAACTTCTCCTTGGTGATGTTCGGGTCCGTGGTGAAGATGTCCGCGGCCTGCACGGTGTTCTTCTTCAGCGCCGCCAGGGTCAGCGGGCCGCCTGCGTCCAGCGCCTTGAACGACTTGAACTCCACGCCGTACACGGACTTCAGGCCCACCAGGCCCTGCTGCCGGGTCTGGAACTCCGGCGAGGCGCCGATGGCGAGGTCCTTCGCGACGGCCTTGAGGTCCGCGATGGAGGACTCGGAGGTCAGCTTGTACTTGTCGGCGGTGGCCTTGTTGACCGTCACCGAGTCCTTGTCCTGCGCGGCGGACGGGTCGAGGAGCGTCAGCTTGGAGTCCAGCTTGGCCTCGATGGCCGCCGTGGTGGCCTGAACCGTCTTGGGCGTCGCCTTCGGGTCGAGGTAGGCCAGCAGTGCGCCGTTGTACTCCGGCAGCACGGTGATGGAGCCGTTCTTCAGCAGGCCGTAGGTGGTCTCGCGGCTGCCGATGTTCGGCTTGTAGGTGACCTTGACACCCTTGGCCTTGAGGGCCTCGCCGTAGATGTCGGCGATCAGGATGCTCTCGGCGAAGTTGTTGGAGCCGACGACGACCGTCTTGCCGTCGGACTTGCCCCCGTCGAGGGGGTTGGAGGACTTGTCGTCGGAGGAGCCACATCCCGCCAGCAGGGCCGTGGTCGCGGCGAGCGCGACGGCCGCCGCGGGGTAGCTCTTGATGGACCTGCTGCGTGGGGCGTTGGAAGTCACGATTCCCGTTCCGGACTCGGGGGATTGATGAGGAGCAAGCGCTGCAACTGATCCAATCCAGCCTGTTCTCACTCAGTCAAGAGCGCCCTGGTCACCAATTGGCCTCAATGAGTGATTGGTTGTGAAGGCTGAGTGAACGGACGTCAGTGGAATCGGAGGCGCTTTGTAACGGATTCTTGACGTAGGGCGACACGCTTGATCGTTCGAAGAGGCGGTAGTCTCACCGAAGTTGGCGTCGGTCACAGCGGTATACGGGGGCCGCTTCGGTGTCATCCGCACCATCTTTCACGATCCAGCATCGATCGGAATCGGTCATGCGCGTCTCGCGCGACCGAGGATTCCCTTGTAAGGAGGCTCGGTGTCCACGAACGAGGTGGACGCGCCGCCCCGGTCGGCTCCGCCGCGGCTCAGGCGCGGTCGTCTCCGGCACTTCGCCGACCGGTGGCCGTTCCGGCGAAAGCTCAATCTGCTCGTCGGCATCCCGCTGGCCGTCGTGGCCGTCCTGCTCTCCTACCTCATCGCCGACCAGGTGGGCCAGGCGAGGGACGCGGCGTCGGCGGCCGACCTGGTGCGCAACAGCGAGCAGGTGGCCGGGCTGGTCAACGACCTGGAGAGCGAGCACCAGCTGGCCATCCTGCTGTCCGTACGCTACGAGGCCGGCGGCAAGGGCGTCGAGTCCACCCTCGCCGGCTACCGCAAGGCGCAGGACAAGGTCGACGCACAGATCGTGAAGGTGCGCGAGGCCTTCGGCGACGGGCTGCCGGACGGTGAGGCGCAGGCGCTGAAGGAGGTCGAGGGCCTCACCAGTCTGCGCGGCACGGTCGAGCAGAGCTACCTGCCCGCCAGCAACATCGACCCCGCCTACAACAACGCCGCCAGGACCGTGATCGGCGGGCTCGGCCTGGACCGCAACTCCGAGCTCGCGGCCACCTTCACCGGCAATTTGCTCGACTCCCTGCTGCGGGCCGACGCCGCGCACGGCTCCTTCGAGACCGGCGTGTTCTCCGCGACGACCGGTGACACGAACGCCCAGATCGAGTTCACGACCGCCGTCGGCGCCTACGAGCTCTACAACAACCAGGTCGAGCGGTTCTCCCGGTTCGCCGGCCCGGAGCAGGCCGACGAGCTGTCGGGCGTCGAGCACACCGACGCCATGCGGGAGATCGCCGAGGCGTACGCCGAACTGCAGGTCGCTCCCAGCACGTTGCAGGCCGGTTCCCCGGCCGAGGTCAGGAGGGCGTTCCAGGACGCCCTGGGCGACTACCCCGCCTACCCGCGGCAGGCGGAGGCCCGGCTGAAGATCACCTCTTCGCTGATCGGCCAGATCGCGGACCGCGCCGACGGCGCCCGCAGCGACGCCGCCTGGCGGGCCGGTCTGCTGCTGAACATCGGTCTGCTCGGCTTCGCACTGTGGATCGTGTTCTCCGTCATCGTGCGCCGCTCGGTGGTACGGCCCGTGCAGGCCCTCACCGGTGCCGCGCAGGAGGTCGCCGAGGTGGCCGGCCGTGAACTGGCCCGGGTCGCCGACGACGACGAGGACGACAGCCCGCCGAAGCTGCGCGAGATGCCGGTCACCGCGGACGACGAGATCGGTGAGCTGGCCGAGGTGTTCAACCGGGTGCAGACCACCGCGATCGCGCTCCTGGAGCGGCAGGTGCTCAGCAGGCGCAACGTGGCCGAGATGTTCGGCAACGTCGGGCGCCGGGTCAGCAACCTGACGGCACGTCAGTTGTCGTTGATCGACGCGGTGGAGCGCGGCGAGACGGACCCGGCGCTGCTCGAACGCCTCTACTCCATCGACCACATCGCCGTTCGTCTGCGGCGCAACGCGGACAGTCTGATGCTGCTGGCCGGCATCCGCGAGACCGTCCTCGACTCGGGGCCGACGGCGCTGACCAACGTCGTACGCGCGGCGCTCGGTCAGATCGAGGGCTTCCGGCGGGTGCAGCTGCACGCGCGCACCGAGGTCATGGTGGAGCCCGACATCATCGGCGACCTCACCCTGATGGTGGCCGAACTCCTGGAGAACGCGGTGTCGTTCTCGCCCGCCGGCAGCCCGGTCGAGGTGTACGTCCGTGACACCTCGGCGGCGGAGGCCGCGGGCGGCGCGACGATCGTGGTCGCCGACCACGGCCTGGGCATGGGCGCCGACCGGCTCGCCGAGGAGAACGCCCGTCTCATCCGCCGTGAGCGGCTGGACGTGGTGCCGACGAAGGTGCTCGGCCTGTTCGTGGTGGGCACGCTGGCCCGCCGCTGGGGCATCGGCGTCGCCCTGTCCCGCACGCCGGGCGGCGGTGTGACGGCGGAGGTGTCGGTGCCGCCCTCGCTGCTGCTGGCGATGAGCCCGGTGGGGACCGCCGCCGGTGCGGCGAGGACACCGGCAGCCGTCGACCGGGCCACCGCTTCCGGGGCGCCGACGGAGACGGCCGCCGCCCGCACGGCGGTCGCCGAAGCCCCGGACACCGCCCGCGGGTTCGCCGAACCGCCGCTTCCCGGCACGCCCGCCGGCCCGCGCCGGGCGGCCGTCACCCGGGACAACACTACGCGCGACGGCCACCCCGGCCCGCTCCCCCGCCGAGTCCCCCGCAGGGACCCGGACCCCGCGGATCCGGAGCCCGTCGCGGACACGACGCCCGGAACCGGACCGGCTCCGATTGCCCACTCGGTGTCCGCCGACACGGCGCAGGACGAGGAGAGGCCCTTCGTGCCGCGGGCCCGTGGGGAAGCCGAGGCCGGTGTGGTGCACGCTCGGCCCGAGGACACCACCCCCACCCACTCGGGCGAGGCAGGCCGGGCGGTATCGTCCTTCGAGGTCAGGCCGGACGAGACAGCGCTGTCCGACCGGTCGGCCGGCGACTCCCCCCGTCCTCTGCGCCGCCGCGTGCGCGGTGCCACCCTGCGTACGACCGTCGACGCCGCCGCCCAGTACGCGGCCCGGCAACCCGCCCGCCCCGCCGACGCGGCAGCCGTCCGGGACGCCCTCGACGAGTTCGAGGCGGCCGTGGAACGCGCCAACCGCGACAGCCGTGCCCCGGACGACGACGACCGCCCCGGCGGATCCGCCCCGCGTCCGACCACCGACCCGCACCACCAGAACCACCTCCCGGAAGGAGCCGAGCAGTGAGTACGTCGACAGGTGACACTCCCCCCGCGGGAGCCACCACGCCGGCCGAACTGCAGGCCGCCGCAGCCGACTTCACCTGGCTGCTCAACCGTTTCGCGACCGAGACCGCGGGCGTCGTCGACGCCATCGCGGTGTCGTCCGACGGGCTGCTCATCGCGGTGTCCGAGCTGCGCGAGCACGCCGACTCCGAGCGGCTGGCCGCGATCGTCTCCGGCATCACGTCCCTGGCCGCCGGCGCCTCCGGCAACTACGGCCTGGGCGGCCTCAACAAGGTCATCATCGACCTGGAGGGCGGCCATGTCCTGGTCTCCGCCATCGGCAGCGGCGCCGTCCTCGGCGTCGTCACCGACAAGGAGGCCAAGCTCGGCAACATCGCCTACGAGATGACGCTGTTCGCCAACCGGGCCGGCAGCGCGCTCAGTCCCCAGCTCGTGCTCCAGCTCAAGAACAGCGTCGGCGCCGCGTCCGCGCGCTGACCGGTCGCCGGTCCGAAGCCCTCGGCCGAGGGCGCGGTCGAGGAGGAAGAAGACACCCCATGCCGGACGGCTCCCCACCGCCGGACGGTCCGGAACCGGTCGGTCCCGCCCCCGCCGTACGGCCGTTCCTGGTCACCGCCGGCCGGGTCGCGCCCACCGCGTCCGGCCGGCCGGTGCCGGTGGAGACCCAGGTGGTGGCCACCGCCGAGGGTCTCGCCGAACTCGACGACCTCACCTTCGAGCAGTACGACATCGTCGCCGCCTGCCGGCAGCCGCAGTCCGTCGCCGAACTCGCGGCCCGGCTCAGGCTGCACCTCAACGTCGTACGGGTCCTCGCCGAGGACCTGCGCGCCGCCGGACTCCTGGCGGTGCACGTCCCCGACACCGGCGTCATCCACGACGCCACCGTCCTGCGCAGGGTCATCGACGCCCTGCGTGCCATCCCCGACTCCCGAGGGGTACTGCGTGACTCCGACTGAACCGGCCGCCCCCGTCGCGGCCGCTCCGGTGGCCGCCGTACGACCGCCGCTGCCGGTCAAGATGGTGATCGCGGGCGGCTTCGGCGTGGGCAAGACCACCGCCGTGGGCTCCATCTCCGAGATCGAGCCGCTGACCACCGAGGCCGCCATCACGGAGGTCGCGGCGGGCGTGGACGACCTCAGCCACACCCCGAGCAAGACCACCACCACCGTGGCGATGGACTTCGGCTGCATCACCATCGACCCGACCCTGAAGCTGTACCTGTTCGGCACGCCCGGGCAGGAGCGGTTCGGCTTCATGTGGGACGACATCGTCGAGGGCGCCGTCGGCGGCCTCGTCATCGTCGACACGCGCCGCCTCGACGACTGCTACGCCGCCGTCGACTACTTCGAGCACCGGCAGATCCCGTTCGCGGTCGCCGTCAACGCCTTCGACGGCAAGGTCGAGCACACCCTGGAGGAGGTGCGCTGGGCGCTCGACGTGGCCGAGCGCGTCCCTGTGCTGGTGTTCGACGCCCGCGAGCGAGGCTCGGTCCGGGACGCGCTGCTCGTCGTACTGGAGCTGGCGCTGGCGCGCACGGAGGGCTGACGGACGGGCCCGGGAACGCCGACCCCGGGCCCCGGGGCGTCAGTTGCCGCGGCGCACTCCCGGTGACACCGTGAGCCGCGCCACCAGGCCGAAGAACCCGAGCGTCAGCAGCGCCAGGGCGGCCACCAGGGTCGCGCCGCCCACCACCTTCTGGTAGTTGAGCTGGTAGAGACCGTCCACGATGTACCGGCCGAGGCCGCCGAGGGAGACGTACGCGGCGATCGTCGCCGTGGAGACGATCTGGATGGCCGCCGAGCGCAGGCCGCTGAGGATCAGCGGCAGCGCGACCGGGAGTTCGACCTGGAAAAGGACGCGGGACTCCGACATGCCCATGCCCCGGGCCGCGTCCACCGGAGAGGGGTCGACGGAGCGCACCGCCTCGTAGGTGGTGACCAGGATCGGGGGGACGGCGAGGACGACCAGCGGGATCATCACCGGGGTCAGGCCGAGTCCCAGCAGGACGAACATCAGCACCAGCAGGCCGAAGCTGGGCAGGGCGCGCCCCGCGGTGGCGACCAGGGCGAGGGCGTTGCCGCCGCGGCCGGTGTGGCCGGTGAGCAGGCCGATCGGCAGGCCGATGGCGGCGGCGATGGCCAGCGCGATCAGCGTGTACTGGACGTGCTCGCGCAGCCGGGTGGGGATGCCGTCGTAGCCGTGCCAGTGGGCGCCGTCGCTGAAGAAGGCGTTGACGAGGTGAAGGACGTTCATCGGGCGGCGTCCTCCAGGGCGGCCGTGAGGGGTTCGGGCTCGTCCACGGGGCGTGGCGCACGGCCGCCGCGCGGCATCCACGGTGTCACCAGGATGCGTACGACGACGAGGAGCGCGTCGGCGAGGACGGCGAGGACGGCCGTACCGATGACGGACAGCCAGATCAGGCGGGGCTGGTTGTAGATCTGGCCGTCGTGGAGCAGGTTGCCCAGCGCGCCCTGGTTGCCGATCAGCATGCCGACGGAGACGAGGGAGATGCTGGAGACCGTCGCGATCCGCAGACCGGCGATGATCGCGGGCGCGGCGATGGGCAACTGGACCTGGAAATAACGGCGTACGGGCCCGAGGCCCATCGCGGTGGCCGCGTCGAGCGTCTCCTGCGGCACCGATCGCACACCGTCGACGATCGCGGGGACGAACACCACCAGGCTGTAGACGGCCAGCGGGATCATCACGGTCGTCTCGGTCTGCCCGGTGTAGTCGATCAGCACGACGAAGAAGGCGAGTGAGGGGATGGCGTAGAGGACGGTCGTCACCCACAGCACCGGCGGGTACAACCAGCGCAGCCGCACGCAGAGTTGGGCGATGGGCAGCGCCACCACCAGTCCGACGGCGACCGGGATCAGCGCCTCGCGCAGATGCAGTCCGACCAGACCCCAGTAGGAGTTCTGCAGGTCGCTCGGTATGTCGAACAGCCCGCCGCTCATCCGGCGACCTTCTCGTCGCTGCGGCCCTCGGCGTGGGCGGTGCGGATGGCCTCGCCGATGGCCTGCTGGGACACCACGCCGGTGACCCGGCCGCCGGCGTCCACCGCGACCGCCCAGCCGGTCGGCGACAGGACGGCGCCGTCGAGGGCGGCGCGCAGGGACTCCTTGCCGTGCACGAAGGGCCGCCCGTACGGAAGGAGTCGGGCGGTGTCCACGGCGCCCGCGGTCAGCCGCCCCGGCTCGCTCCAGCCGAGGGGCAGGCCGGCCACGTCGGTGACGAGGAGGTAGGGCACGTCCTTCGAGACGCGGGCGGCGATCTGCTCGGCGGTGGCGTCGACCGCGACGACCGGGGCGGTCAGCAGGTCGAGTCCGGCGGAGGAGAAGAAGGACAGCCGCCTGATGCCGCGGTCGGCGCCGAGGAAGTCCTCGACGAAGGCGTCGGCGGGGTCCGACAGCAGTTCGGCGGGCGGCGCGAACTGGGCGAGGTGGCCGCCGGTGCGCATCACGGCGACCATGGTGCCGATCTTGACGGCCTCGTCGATGTCGTGGGTGACGAAGACGATGGTCTTGCCCAACTCGTCCTGGATGCGCAGCAGTTCGTCCTGCAGGCCCTTGCGGACCACCGGGTCGACGGCGGAGAACGGCTCGTCCATCAGCAGCACCGGCGGGTCCGCGGCGAGCGCCCGTGCGACGCCGACGCGCTGCTGCTGGCCGCCGGAGAGCTGGTAGGGGTAGCGCTTGGCGAGGGAGCCGTCGAGCCCGACCCGCTCCATCAACTCCCGGGCCCGGGCCCGCGCCCTGGTCTTGTCCCAGCCGAGCAGCCGGGGCACGGTGGCGATGTTGTCCACGATCGTGCGGTGCTGGAAGAGACCGGCGTTCTGGATGACGTAACCCATGGACCTGCGCAGCGTGTTCACCGGCTGCTTGGTGATGTCCTTGCCGTCGATGGTGATCGTGCCGGTGCTCGGCTCGATCATCCGGTTGATCATCCGCAGCGTGGTCGTCTTGCCGCAGCCCGACGGTCCGACGAACACCGTGATCGCACGATCGGGTATTTCCAGCGACAGGTTGTCGACCGCCACCGTGCCGTCCGGGTAGCGCTTGGTGACTGAATCTATTCGTATCAAAACGCCGAATACCCTTCGGGTCTGGACCGTTGGAGGCCGAGTCTAGACCCCTATTGTTTCGCCACTTCTGCGGGATCATGGCCGGTTCGCTGTGGTCGACCTGTGAGTTCTCTGATTCTCACTCTCCGCTCAGTACCCCCTCAGGGATCGCACAGCCGGGGCGCCGATCGTTGCCGTGCGAACCACTCTCGTCGAGCTGCCCGTTGGGGCGAACACCCACCTGGAGAACGTGTCATGACGACCCTCGCCCCGCCTCCCGCGCCCGCCCAGGAGGGCAGGCACCGGGCAGCCGCCCCGCCCGCCTCCCGGATGAGAAGGCTGTTCACCGGCGCCCCCGGGGACCCGCGCTGGGCCCGCCCCGCCCTGTGGGCGATCCTGCTCCTCGCGACGGTCCTGTACGCCTGGAACCTGTCCTCCGTCACCGGCAACACCTTCTACAACGCGGCCGTCTACTCCGGGACCAGGAGCTGGAAGGCGTTCTTCTTCGGCGCGTTGGACTCCGGCAGTTTCATCACCGTTGACAAACCGCCGTTCGCGCTGTGGGTGATGGGCCTTTCGGCCCGCGTGTTCGGTTACGGCACCTGGCAGTTGACGCTGCCGATGGTGGCCGTGGGCACCGGCTCCGTGGCCCTGCTGTACCGGCTGGTCAAGCGGGACTTCGGAGCGGTGGCGGGCACGATCGCCGCGCTGACACTGACGCTCACCCCGATCACGGTCGCCATCACCAGGGACACCAACCCGGACCCGGTCCTCGTCCTCCTGATGCTGCTCGGCGCGGCGGCCCTGCTGAAGGCCGTGCGCTCCGGCCGGACGATGCCGCTGGTGTGGTCCGCGGTCGCCATCGGCTTCGCCTTCAACACGAAGATGATGCAGGCGTACGTCGTCCTGCCCGTGTTCTTCGTGGTCTACCTGTGGGCCGCGAACACCTCGTTGGGCAGGCGGATCCGCAACCTCGCCGTGGCCACGGTGGCACTGGTCGTCTCCAGCGCCTGGTGGATGGTGATCGTCGACCTCCTCCCGGCCTCCGACCGCCCCTACATCGGCGGGTCGACCGACAACACCGTCTGGGACCTGGTCATCGGCTACAACGGCTTCGGCCGGATCCTCGGGGCGAGCTCGTCGGTCGGCTCGCAGGGCAACGGCGCGAGCTTCGGCGGCAGTTCGGGCATCTACCGGATGTTCAACGACATCATGGGCGGACAGATCTCCTGGCTGATCCCGTTCGCCGCGATCGCGCTCGTCGGCGCTCTGGTGCTGCGCGGCCGGGCGCCGCGCACGGACGCCCGGCGGGCGGCGCTGATGCTGTGGGGCGGCTGGTTCGTCCTGCACTACCTGACCTTCTCCCTCGCCGAGGGCACCTTCCACCCCTACTACGTCACCGCCATGGCCCCCGGTATCGCGGCACTGTCGGGTGCGGGCGGGGTCATCCTGTACGGCGCCCTCAAGGAGCGGCCGGCGGTCGGGTGGGGCTGGGTGCTGCCGGGTGCGGTCGCCGTCAGCGCGGTCTGGGCGGTCGTACTGCTCCGACGGGCCTCCGGCTCCGGCACGGTGTACACGGTCGCCGAGGTCGTGGTCGCGCTCGCCGGTGCGGCCGCGGTGCTCGGGCTGGCGGCCGGGCGGTTCACGCGGCGGCGGAGGCTGATCGGTCTCGCCTCGCTCGCGGCGGTCGTGGCCCTGCTCGCCGGTCCTGCCGCCTACTCGGTCTCGACGGCGACGACGGCGAGCACCAACGGCACCAACCCGACGGCCGGCCCCAGTACCGGCGGCGGCATGGGCGGCGGCCCCGGTGGTGGCGGCATGGGCGGCGCGCCGAGCGGATCAGGCGTCGGCGGAGGGCAGTCCATGGGGCAGCCGCCGACCGGTACCGGGAGCAGCAGCCGGTCGCAGGCCGGACGTAGCGCTGAAGGCATGGGCGGCGGCATGGGCGGTGGCGTGAGCTCCGCGATGATCACGTACCTGAAGAAGCACCAGGACGGCGCCACCTGGCTGGTGGCGGTGGCCACCGACCAGACCGCGTCCTCGATCATTCTGGAGTCGGGGCAGCCGGTCATCTCCATGGGCGGCTGGTCCGGCAGCGACAACGCGATGACGCTGGCCAAGCTCAAGAGCCTGGTGAAGTCGGGCAAGCTGCACTACGTCGTCGTCAGCAGCCAAGGCGGCGGCCAGGGCACCGACTCCGCTGTCTCCACCTGGGTCAAGGCCCATGGAACGGCGGTGAGCGCCTACAGCGGCCTGTACCGCCTGGACGCCTCCGACGTCGCCTGACCCTCTTCCCCACCCCATGAGCGGGCGGGCCGCCGGACTCCCCCGCCGGCGGCCCGCCCTTCGGCTCATCCGGGTGCCGGATCCTCCCGCGCGACGGGGAAGCCCTCCGTGCGCAGCACCTGGCCCCCGGTGTCCACGGCGAACACCTCGCACCCGGGGAGCGAGGCGGCCCAGCCGATGCCCTCGGTGCCCATCGCGAAGGCGGCCGTGGCCACCGAGTCCGCCTCGGTGAGCGAGGGGGCGACGACCGTCAGGCTCAGCAGCCCGGTCGCCGGACGTCCGGTCCGGCCGTCGACGATGTGGTCGCCGCGCTCGTAGCGGGCGGAGGTGGCGACGGCGCCGTCGGTCAGTTCCAGCACCGCGCACAGTTTGTCGGCGTGCTCGGGGTGCCGTACTCCCACCCGCCAGGGCCCGCCGGCGGCGACCACGTCACCGCCGGCGTTCAGCACGAACCGTCGTGCCCCGGCCGCCCGCAGCAGGTCGGCAGCCCGCTGCACGGACCAGCCCTTGACCACCGCGTTGGGGTCGAGCCCCCGCCCCGGCAGCCGCGCGTCGAACGCGCCGCCGGTCGCCCGGCGGTAGTGCTCGCACAGGTCGAGGACCTCGACGAGGTCGTCGCTGAGCTCGTGCCGCTCCAGTTCACCGCGGTCGTGGCGGCACACCTCGCTGTCGGGCCGGTAGGGGCTGAACCGGGCGTCGACCTCGCGCAGCCACGCGAAGACCTCGTCCGCGGCCCGCTCGGGTACGTCCTCGTCGTCCACCCGCAGCGAGACGGGAAAGCCCATGACGTGTTCGACCCGGTGCACCGGATCAGCCTCTCACGTCGATCGCGGCCTGCAGGGACTCCTTGTAGGCGTCGCTGGTGATCGTCGCGCCGGACACCGTGTCGATGTCCGCGCTCTGCGCCCGCAACGTCTCCGCGACCAGTTTCGGCACGGCGGCCGTCGTCTGGGGGTGGTTCGGCTGCTGGAGCATGCGCACGGCGGTGATCCGGTCGCCGTCGAAGGTGACCTGGACCTGTACCGGACCCTTGTCCGTCCGGATCGTCGTCCCCTTGACGACGGTCCCAGACGAGGTTCCCGACGAGCTTCCCGTGGAGGCGGACGCGGACGGTGTCGTGGCCGGGGCGCCGGCCGACGGCTCGTAGCGCCAGACCGGGACCAGGCCCGCGATGCTCAGGACGACGACAGGTATGGCTCGCTTCACGATGTCTTTCCCGTCTTCCTCATCCGGCCAGGCTGAAGCGCTCGAAGTGGACCTGCCGCTTGGGCACGCCCAGCTCGTCCAGGGTGCGCAGCACCGCGTTCATCATCGGCGGCGGTCCGCACAGGAATACGTCCCGCTCGGCGATGTCCGGCACCAGCCGGGCCAGTTCGCTCGGCGCGAGCTTGTCGGGGACCGGCGGCCCGGTCACCAGGTGCAGTTCGGCGCCCTTGGCGAGCGCGAGGTCGCGCAGTTCGTCGTAGAGGACGGCGTCGCGTTCGGAGGCGACGCGGTAGACGACGACCGCGTGGCCCTCGATGTCCTCCAGGATGGCCCGGATGGGGGTGACGCCGACGCCGCCCGCGATGAGCAGGGACTCGGTCCTCGTGCGGTGCAGGGTGGTGAAGGCGCCGTAGGGGCCCTCGGCGAAGACGCGCGTGCCGGCCTTCACGTGGCGCAGGGCGGCGCTGCCCGCGCCGGCCGCCTTCGCGGTCAGGCGCAGGGTGTGGCCGTCGGGGGCGGCGGAGAGGGAGAAGGGGTTGGCCTGCCACCACCGGTCGGGGGTGAGGAAGCGCCACAGGAAGAACTGGCCGGCCCGCGCGGGCAGTTTGTCCAGGTCCTTGCCGGTGATGTGGATCGACACGACGTTGTCGGACTCCGGGACGACCGCCGACACCCGGAACCGGTGGCGGGTGTTGCGCCACAGCGGCAGCACCAGGCGGCCCAGGGCCACCGCGCCCAGCGCCACGGCCCACACCCCGTACCAGTACGTCTTCGCGGCGGACGACGAGGTGAACGTCGTACCGACCGCGACCTGGTGGGTGAAGGCGAGGACCACCGCGACGTAGGTGTAGAGGTGGATGAAGTGCCAGGTCTCGTAGGCGAGTCGGCGGCGGGCACAGCGCGCGGAGACCGCGCCGACCGCGAGGACGATGCCGAGCGCGACGATCGCGCGCAGCACACCCTCGGTGGTCTCGGCGAGGTCGACGAGTTCGGTGACCGGGCCGACGCTGGCCCCGTCGGCGTATCCGAAGGAGATGAAGACGGCGTGCGTGAGGAGCGTCCACAGCAGGGCGAAGCCGGTCCAGCGGTGCCAGGCCGTCAGCCGGTCCATGCCGATACGGCGGTCCAGCCAGGGCAGCCGGGCCACCAGCACCAGCTGAAAGGCCATGACCAGGGCGCCGTAGAGGCCGGCGAGGCGGCCGATGACGATCAGCGCGTTGGAGGCGAAGCCCGCCTGGGCGAAGAAGTAGGCGACCACGGCCGCGTTCGCGGCCAGCACGGCGTACAGGCCCGTGCGGGCCACCACCCTGGGGCGTATCGCCGTGGGGGGCGCAGGGGGTGATTGGACGGTCGTCACGGAACGGCAGCTCCTTGATCGGTGATCCGGATGCCCCGAGCTTCGCTGGCGGGAGCTGTCGAAAACCTGTCGGCCTCCTAACAAGTGCCTGTCGATGTGCTCACCGTCGGCCGCGGGGCAGCCGGCCACCTGCGGTGTGCCGCAGTATGACCGGGTGGAAAAAGTACGTCTCCTCGTCGTCGACGACGACCCGCCCATCGCCGATCTCGTCGCGACCGTCGCCCGCTACGAGGGCTGGGACGCGCTCACCGCGAACTCCGGCGAGGAGGCGCTGAGGCTGGCCGGCGAGTTCCACCCGGACATCGTGGTGCTCGATCTGATGCTGCCGGACCTGGACGGCTTCGGCGTCCTGGACCGGCTGCGGCGGTCGGGCACGATGGTGCCGGTGGTGTTCCTGACAGCGCGGGACGGGGTCGCCGACCGGGTGGCGGGGCTGACCCGCGGCGGGGACGACTACCTGGTCAAGCCGTTCGCGGTGGAGGAGCTGATGGCGCGGCTGCGGACGGTGCTGCGGCGCAGCGCCGGGCCCGGCTTCCAGCGCTCGGTGCTGCGGGTGGCGGACCTGACGATGGACGAGGACACCCGGGAGGTCCGCCGCGGCGAGAAGCTGCTGACGCTGACCCCCACCGAGTACGAGGTGCTGCGCTTCCTGATGCGCAAGTCGCCGACGGTGATGACGAAGGCGCAGATCCTGGACCACGTTTGGGAGTACGGCTTCGGGGGCCGCTCGAACGTCGTCGAGCTGGTCGTCAGCCGGCTGCGCCGCAAGCTGGACGACACGGGTGAGCCGCTGATCCACACGGTACGGGGATTCGGGTACGTCGTCCGGCAGGCGGCCGAGTGATCGGCCGGTTCCTGCGGTCGTACCGGCGGCTGCGGCTCGGCACCCGGCTGGCGCTCGGGCTCGGGGCGCTGGCGCTGGTGGTGTTCGCGGTGGTCGGCACAGCCCTGACGACGTACATGCGGGACTATCTGTCGGCCCAGCTCGACGACCAGCTGGGGCTCGCCCAGGTCGCCCAGTCCAAGAGCATCGCGGAGAACGGCACGCTGGCGGGAAGAAGTACTACCGCTGGTACTACGCGGTGTACGACGTGTCGGACGGCCGGGCCGTGCTGCGCAGGCCCGAGGAGAGCGGCGACCTGCCCGCCGACATCGCGCCCCTCACTTCCCTGGCCGAGGCGCAGGCCACCTCGAGGACGGAGAGGCTGCGCACCGCGAACCTCGCGGGCCAGGGCGAGTACCGGCTGCGGGCCTGCGAGGTCGAGCCGGGGGTGGTGCTGGTCAGCGGGGCGCCGATGGACGACATCGACGCGACGGTACGGCGGCTGATCACGGTCCAGGTGGTGGCGTTCGGGCTGGCGCTGGCGGCGCTGGTGGTGTTCGGCCGGCGGATGCTGCGCCGCGGGCTGAACCCGCTGAGCGACATGGCGCACACCGCGCACGGCATCGCCTCGCACGACCTGACCGAGTCGGCGGCGCGGCTGCCGCTGCGCGCGGACGAGCGGGGCGGTGGCCCGGAGGTCGAGGAGCTGCGCACCGCCTTCAACACCATGCTGGAGCACATCGACCACTCGCTGGCGGTGCGCGCGGAGGCGGAGCAGCGGCTGCGCCGGTTCGTCGCGGACGCCTCGCACGAGCTGCGCACGCCCCTGATGTCGGTACGGGGCTACGCGGACCTCTTCCAGTACGCCGCCGCCAACGCCCCCGAGGATCGCGACCGCCATCTGGTCCGGCTGCGCGCCGAGGCGGCCCGCATGGGCGTCCTCCTGGACGACCTGCTGCTGCTCGCCCGGCTGGACGCGGCGGAGGTGGACGCTCCGCTGCGGCCGCAGGACACGGACCTGGTGGCCCTGGTGGAGGAGGCGGCCGCCGCGTTCCGGGCGAGCCGTCCGGACCGCCCGCTGACCGTGCGGATGGGTCCGGGCCCGCTGAAGCTGCGCCTGGACCCGCACCGCGTCCGGCAGGTGCTGGACAACCTGCTCACCAACGCCGCCGTGCACACCCCGGCCGGTACGCCGGTGTCGGTGGAGGTGGCACTGGAGGGTGACTCGGCCCTGGTCCGGGTGGAGGACGCCGGCCCCGGCATCCCGGCCGAGGACCGGGAGCGGGTCTTCGACCGGTTCTACCGCGTCGACAAGGCCCGCAGCCGTGACCGCGGCGGCAGCGGCCTGGGCCTGTCGGTCGCGAGCGCGCTGGTCCGCGCGCACGGCGGCACGATCGAGCTGCGCGGCGGGCCGGGGGCGACGGTGTTCACCGTGCGGCTGCCGGCGGGGGACGGGGAAGGTCTTACGGAGCGGTGACATGACGGCCGTGCCCGGTCCGCCGGGGCCGCCCGCCGCCCTACGTTGAGCGCATGCGTGTACTGGTCACCGGCGGTGCCGGGTTCATCGGGTCCCATGTCATGACGGCGCTGGAGGCCCACGGGCACGAGCCCGTCGTCTACGACACCCGCGCCGAGCCCCCGTCCGACGTGCGGGATCCCTACGCCCTGCAGCGCGCCCTCGTCGGCGTGGACGCCGTCTGCCACCAGGCGGCCATGGTCGGTCTGGGCACCGGCTTCGCGGACGCGGCCGAGTACGTCTCCCGCAACGACCTCGGTACGGCGGTGCTGCTCACCGCCATGGCCGAGGCGGGCGTACGGCGGCTGGTGCTGGCCGGGTCGATGGTGGTGTACGGCGAGGGGCGGTACGAGTGCGCGCGGCACGGCGTCGTGCGGCCCGGGCCGCGTGCCGTCGCCGACCTCGACGCGGGCCGCTTCGAACCGCCGTGCCCGGTGTGCGGCGCCGAGCTTGCGCCGGGGCTGGTCGGCGAGGACGCGCCGGTCGATCCGCGCAACGTGTACGCGACGACCAAGCTGGCCCAGGAGCATCTGGCGGCCGCCTGGGCCCGCGCCACCGGCGGCACGGCGGTGGCGCTGCGCTACCACAACGTGTACGGCCCGGGCATGCCCCGCGACACCCCGTACGCCGGGGTGGCCTCCTTCTTCCGCTCGGCCCTGGCCCGCGGCGAGGCGCCCACCGTGTACGAGGACGGACGCCAGCGGCGGGACTTCGTGCACGTACGGGACGTGGCGGCGGCCAACGTGGCGGCGCTGGAGGCGGATTCGGCCGGCGGCACGCTGACCGCGTACAACACGGGCAGCGGCGAACCGCACACGGTCGGCGAGATGGCCGACGCCCTGGCCGCGGCCCACGGCGGCCCCGACCCGGTCGTCACCGGCGAGTACCGCCTGGGCGACGTCCGCCACATCACGGCCGACTCCGCACGGCTGCGAGCGGACCTGGGCTGGAAGGCACAGGTCTCCTTCACGGAGGGCATGCAGGAGTTCGCCCTGGCGGGGATGCGGGGGGCGCCTCAGCTCCGGGGTGCGCCTCAGATCCGGGGTGCGCCTCAGATCCGGGGTGCGCCTTAGCGCGGGACGTGTCCTAGCGCGGGGCGAGCGGCGCCGGGCACCGGGGGCCGAAGCGCCGCGGGGCGCGGAAGGCGCCGGACGCCGGGGCGGAAGCGCCACGGGGCGATCCGCGCCGTACGCCAAGGCGAAAGCCTCCCGGGCCGAGCGGCACCCGATCCCGGGAGCGAAAACCTCGCCTGACGCGGAAGGCGCCGGACGCCGGGGCGGAAGCGCCACGGGGCGATCCGCGCCGTACGCCAAGGCGAAAGCCTCCCGGGCCGAGCGGCACCCGATCCCGGGAGCGAAAACCTCGCCTGACGCGGAAGGCGCCGGACGCCGGGGCGGAAGCGCCACGGGACGATCCACGCCGTACGCCAAGGCGAAAGCCTCCCGGGCCGAGCGGCACTCGACGCCGGGGGCCCGAAAGCCTCGCCTGACGCGGAAGGCGCCGGACGCCGGGGGGCGAAGCCTCGCCGGGCGAGCGGCGCCCGACGCCGGGGGTGGACGCCTCGCGGGGCGTGAGGGCCCCGCACGAGCCGGTGGTGTTGCCCGTCAATCAGGAAGCGGCGGCGGGCAGCACCACCTCGAAGCGGCAGCCGCCGGGGACGTTGCGTACGGTGGCCGTGCCCTGGTGGGCCTCCACGATGCCGCGGACGATGGCGAGGCCGAGCCCGGCGCCGGCTGGGGGCGTCCGGGCGTGGGTGCCGCGCCAGCCGGTGTCGAAGACCCGGGGCAGGTCCTCCTCGGGGATGCCGCCGCAGCCGTCGGTGACGGACACGACGACACCGTCCTCGCGCAGCTCCGAGGAGACGGCGACGGTTCCGTCGGCGGGCGTCCGGCGGATCGCGTTGACCAGGAGGTTGCCGAGGACGCGGCTCATCTCCTTGCCGTCCACCTCGACCGGCACGGACGTCACCCCGGCGCCGACCAGCCGTACCCCGTGCTCGCGGGCGAGCGGATCGGCGCCCGCTAGCGCGTCGCCGACGAGGTCGTACAGGGAGATCCGGCTCGGGCTCAGCGCCAGCGCGCCCGCGTGGATGCGGGAGAGCTCGAAGAGGTCGCCGACCATGTCGTTGAGGCGCTCGACCTCGGTGCGCATCTGCCTCAGATAGCGGTGCGGGTCGGCGGCGACGCCGTCCTCCAGGGCCTCGGACATGGCGCGCAGGCCCGCCAGCGGGGTACGCAGGTCGTGGGAGATCCAGGCGACCAGCTCGCGCCGTGAGGACTCCAGGGCGCGCTCGCGGTCCCTGGACTCGGCGAGCTTGGCGCTGGTTGCCACCAACTCCCGGCTGAGCGCGGCGAGTTCGGCGGTGGCGGGCCCGTCGGGCGAGGTGAAGTCGCCGCCGTCGCCGAAGGAGCGGGCGGCGAGGGTGAGGGCGCGGCTGCGGGCCGCGACCCAGCGGCCGAGCAGCACGGCGGTGGCCAGGGAGACCACGGCGGCCATCGCGACGACGGTCGTGACCACCTTCAGGTCGTGCCCGGACAGGAACATGGCCTGGGCGACCGCGAGCGTGCCCGCGAACATGGCGGCGACGCCGACGCCCGCGACGACGCCGAGGTGCAGGGCGAGCGAGCGGCGCCGGATCAGCAGCAGTACACCGGCGCCGAGCAGACCGGCCACGGCGGCGCCGAGGAAGGCGAACAGGGCGATGAGCAGGTTGGCGCGCACGGTCAGGCCCCCTGGTCCGCGGCGTCGAAGCGGTAGCCGACGCCCCACACGGTCTGGATCAGTCGCGGCCGCGCCGGATCGTCCTCCACCTTGCCGCGCAGCCGCCGCACATGGACGGTGACGGTCGACAGGTCGCCGAAGTCCCAGCCCCACACCTCGCGCATCAGGTCCTCCCGGCTGAAGACCTGCCCGGGGTGCCGCAGGAAGAAGGCGAGGAGGTCGAACTCCCGGATGGTGAGGGCGAGTTCGGTGCCGTCCTTGAGGGCGCGGCGGGCCGACGGGTCGACCGAGAGGCCGGCCGCGCGCAGGGTGGCGGAGGGCTGGGAGGGGCGGGTGCGGCGCAGTACGGACTCCACGCGCAGCACCAGTTCCCGGGGGCTGAAGGGCTTGGTCACGTAGTCGTCGGCGCCGACCTCCAGGCCGAGGATGCGGTCGTCCTCGTCGCCGCGGGCGGTGAGCATGATGACCGGCACGGGGCCGCGGCCGCGCATGCGCCGGCACACCTCCAGCCCGTCCATGCCCGGCAGCATGAGGTCGAGGACGACGAGGTCGGGCCAGTGGGCCTCGGCCCGGGCGAGGGCGTCGGGGCCGTCGCCGGCCCGGTCGACGACGTATCCGGCCCGGTCGAGATAGCCGGTGACGACCTCGGCGACGGTGGGGTCGTCGTCGACGACGAGGACCCGGGCCCCGCCCCGCCCGTGTTGCTGCAGCTCCATACCGCCAAGCCTCGCATCCACCGCCCCGAGCCGCCGCACCACCGCCCGAACGTCCGGCTTCCGTAAGAACCCCCGGCCCGCGAACGGCCTCGCGAGGCAGCCGACCGGCCGCCGTTCGCCCATGCCCCCACGCGCCGGGGATCCGCGCTCCGCCGACGGTCTCGCGGCTCGGGCGACCGGACACCCGCCCGACGCCCCCCGCCCGACGGGCCCCGCAGCCCGCGGAGCGGTCAACTCGCCGCCGCCGCACGCCTGTCGACGTCCGCGTTTCGTAAGGAGCCGGTGCCCTTTTCGTCCGTTTCGTGATCGTAGGGTGAGAGCCGTGACGAGCCCATCCGCTTCCGCACCCCCGACGACGTCCGTGGACGTCGTCCTTCCCTGTCTCGACGAGGCCGAGGCCCTGCCCTGGGTACTGGAACGCATCCCGCCCGGCTGGCGTGCCCTCGTGGTCGACAACGGCTCCACGGACGGCTCGGCCGACGTCGCCCACGCCCTCGGGGCGAGCGTCGTGCGCGAGGAACGCCGCGGCTTCGGCGCCGCCTGCCACGCGGGCCTGGCCGCCGCCACGGCCGACGTCGTCTGCTTCTGCGACTGCGACGCCTCCCTCGACCCCGCCGACCTGGTGCCCTTCGTCGACCGGATCGCCGCGGGCGAGGCCGACCTGGTCCTCGGCCGGCGCCGCCCCGAGAGCCGCGGCGCCTGGCCCGCGCACGCCCGCGCCGGCAACCTCGCCCTCACCCGTCTGCTCCGCCGCCGCACCGGCGTCCGCCTGCACGACCTGGGCCCGCTGCGCGCCGCCCGGCGCGAGGAGCTGCTCGGCCTCGGCCTCACCGACCGGCGCAGCGGCTACCCCCTGCAGATGGTCGTCCGCGCCGCCGACGCCGGCTGGCGCGTCGCCGAGTACGACGTCCCCTACCTCCCGCGCACCGGCGCCTCCAAGGTGACCGGCACCTGGCGCGGCACCTGGCAGGCGGTGCGGGACATGAGCCGGGTGCTGGCCGAGCCGCCCGTGGCACCCCGCGTACCGGAAGGAGCCCGCCCGTGACGTCACCGGTCACCCTGCTCGTCATCGCCAAGGAGCCCCGGCCCGGACGGGTCAAGACCCGGCTGACGCCGCCGTTCACCCCGCGGGAGGCCGCGGGGCTGGCCGAGGCGGCGCTCGCCGACACGCTGGACGTGGTCGCGCGTACGCCGGCCCGCCGCCGGGTGCTCGTCCTGGAGGGCACGCCCGGCCCCTGGCTGCCGCCCGGCTTCGAGGTCGTACGGCAGTGCGCGGGCGGTCTGGACGAACGGCTGGCCGCCGCCTTCGCGCACTGCGACGGCCCGGCCCTGCTCATCGGCATGGACACCCCCCAGGTCACTCCCGCGCTCCTCACCGTCGACTTCGCCGGCTGCGACGCGTACTTCGGTCCGGCGGCGGACGGCGGCTTCTGGGCCCTCGGCCTGGCCGCACCCGACCCCGGCCTGCTGCGGGGCGTTCCGATGTCCACGCCGCGCACCGGCGCCGCCCAGCGCGCCCGCCTCACCGGCCTGCGCGTCCGGGACCTGCCGGAGTTGCGGGACGTGGACACGGCGGACGACGCGGAGCTGGTCGCGAGAGCGGCACCGGACGGACGTTTCGCGGCCGCCCACACCCGCCTTGCGGCGGTGCGCCGATGAGCGGCGCCCGGGAGGCCACCGCTCGGATCGGCCGCCCGGCGGACCCCGCCACCCCACCCCGACGTCCCCGCACCCGCCTGCCCGGCCCGCGACCGGCGGACACCGCCGCAACGGCCGCCGCCCCGGGCACGGGCATCACGGGCACCAGCGGCGTCGGTCCCCGCATCACCGTCCCGCGCCCCGACACCCCCGCACCCGGACCGGGCGCCGCCCCGGACCCCGGCAGCTGGTCAAACGACCCCTACTCACGCGCCCTGCGCACCGGCCGGGGTCCGCTCTTCCTGCAGCGGGCCGACGGGTGGCTGCTGCCGTTGGACGTGGAGCGGTGGTGTGCGGAGGCGGACGCCGTCGATCTGGCGGTGCTGCGGCGCTGCGAGGGCGCCGTGCTGGACGTCGGCTGCGGACCGGGCCGGCTCGTCGCCGCGCTGGGCGCCCTCGGCCGGCCGGTGCTCGGCATCGACGTGAGCGCGGCGGCCGTCGCGCGCACGAACCGGCTCGGCGGCCAGGCCCTGCGCCGTTCTGTCTTCGAGTCCCTGCCCGGCGAGGGCCGTTGGGGCACCGCACTGTTGATCGACGGCAACGTGGGCATCGGCGGCGACCCGCAGGCGCTGCTCGACCGGACGGCCCAACTCCTCGACACCAACGGCTTGTTGATTGCCGAGACGGTGCCCGGTCCGGATGTCGACGAGCGGGTGCGGGTGCGGGTCACCGACGCCCGGGGAGCCGTCGGCAGCCCCTTTCCCTGGGCACGGGTCGGCACGCCGGCCCTGCTGCGGCTCGCGGAGCGCGCGGGCTGGCGTGCCGTCGATCAGTGGGCGGCCGGCGGCCGCTGCTTCGTCGCCCTGCGCCGGTGCGACGCCCGCAGCACGAACAGCAGCGCCGAGCCGCCGAACAATGCCGCGCTCACCAGCAGCCAGCGGGCCGGATAGCCGTCCGATGACAGGCCGGTGGCATGGCCGTAACGGCCTGCCACCTGCCCGCTGATCAGCGGGAACCACACGAGCAGGAGCAGCAGCGAGAGCGCGGCGGGCACGCGCACATAGGCCACCGCCCGCCGCCCGCGCGCTCCGGCGCCCTTCACCAGGGCGCGGTCCGCCGCCGCGTACAGCGGAAGCAGCACCAGGTCGTGCAGGAGCGCCGCGCCCACGAACCACAGTGCGACGCCGAACCAGTCCCCGTCCAGCAGTCGCACGCCCGCGTACACCGCGAGCGCGAACGAGCAGACGAGCAGCAGGAGTTGGAGCGGGCTGCCGATGACGATCCTGGGGCGCATCACAGGTCTCCGAAGGTCAGCGCGGCCACCCACTTGGTGTTGAGCACACCGGGTGCCGCGGGCACGATGATCCGCGCCGGGTGGCCGTGGTCGGGGGTGAGGTCCTCGCCGTTGACGGACAGGGCGAGCAGGGAACGGGGATCGGCGACCTGGTTGGCCCGCAGGGCGGCCCGGCGGAACGCGCCGTGCCGTTGCAGCGACTCGACGAGGACGTCGGGCGGATCGGTGTCGTGGCCGACGAGCGCGGCGAGGTCCCGCAGCCGTACGCCACGCCACCACTGGTCGGAGGTCGACCAGCCCTCGACGCAGGCGATGGGCAACGCGGCACTGTGCAGGGGCATCTGCAGCAGCTCGGCGCGGCTGAGCCGGACGGTTCCGCCGCGCCCCTTCACCACCAGCCGCCAGGCGTCCTCGCCGGTCTCGGCGGGGCGGATCCCGGCGTAGGCGGCGGTCTTGTTGATCTGGAAGCCGCCGGGTCCGCCGCCCGGGTCGCTGCGGCCGTGCGGGGCGAAGAGCGCCGTCCAGCGCAGCGCGTCGACGCTCTGCCCGGCCGTGGTGGCGAACAGCAGCAGCGAGCCGCCGCCGACCAGGCCGAGCGCGCCGCGCCGGGAGACGGTCGCCGGGTCCGGGTCCGGGGCGGTCAGCCCGGTGGGCTCGGCGCGCTCGGTCACCTCGGCCGGCTCCGCACGCTCGTCCCGCATTTGCCGCAGGTTGCGCAAGGCGGCCGGCGTCTTCAGCACGGCGTGGGCGACGAAGGCGGCGAAGAAGATCCAGGCGCCGTAGAAGTGCAGCGGGTAGAAGGAGCCGGGGAAGACGTAGTCCAGCTGGACGTTGAGCACGCCGGTGACGAACTCGAACAGGCCGCCGCCGACGAGCAGCAGCAGGGAGAGCCGTTCCAGGGCGTGGGCCAGGGAGCGGGCCGGCGGCAGCGTGAACAGCCTGGGCACCACCGACCAGAGTTTGGCCAGCAGGACGGGGATCAGGGTGATCCCGAGGGTGACGTGGACGCCCTGGGTGAGCCGGTACAGCCAGTGCGGGTGGGTCGGCCAGGCGAACAGGTAGAAGCCGAGGACGCCCTTGTCGGGCGTCTTGTCGTTCACCGGGGCCAGGCCCGGGTTGTACGCGGCGTAGGACAGCAGCCCGGTCACGAAGAGCGCGGTGATCCCGACGAGCAGGACGACACCGAGCACCGAGGTGAGCCAGGGGCCCCGCAGCGGGCTGCGCCAGAAGCGGGGGGAGAAGGGAGAGAAACGCGACGGTTCCATGCCCCGACCGTAGGTCCGCGCGCCCCCGGGAAGGGGCTTGCGAACCATGACGAAACTCTGACGTCCACGCATGTCAGCGCTCCGGGCGGTGCTGCGCGCCCTAGCGTCGTCGGCGTGTCCCCACCTCCTTCTCACGCATCCCGCCGTGATCTGTACGCCGTCGCGGCGGCCGTGCTCCTCGTCCTGGCGGCGGTGACGATCGGCACCGCGATCCAGCACCGTGACGGCTCGCTCCGCGTGGGGTGGCCGCCGCTCCTGGCGACCTGGGATCCGCATGTGGGCCCCGGCACCCCGGCCGCGATCGCCGTGGCGGTCGCGGCGATCGCCTACGGCCCCGCGCTCGCCGCCCGTCTCCCCTGGCGTCCGCTGCTCCTGGCCGTCTGGGGCGCGTCGATGGCCTGGACGTGGTCGCTCGCGCTCGTCGACGGCTGGTACCGGGGCGTCGCCGAGCAGCTGACGACGCGCAACGAGTACCTCCGGGTGATCGACCGCTTCCACGACATCCCGCGCGCGCTGCGGGACTTCGACCAGCACATCCTGATCGACGCGCCCGCCAACTGGCCCGCCCACGTCGCGGGCCACCCGCCGGGCGCCACCCTCACCTTCGTCCTCCTGGACCACGCGGGCCTGCGCGGCGGCGGCTGGGCGGGCGCGTTCGTGATCACGGTCGGTACGACGGCCGCGGTGGCGGTCCTGATCGCCGTGCGCGCGCTCGCCGACGAGCACCGGGCCCGCCGCGCCGCGCCGTTCCTGGTGCTGACGCCGGGCGCGGTGTGGGTGGGCACGTCGGCCGACGGGTACTTCACCGCGGTCGCCGCATGGGCGGTGGCGTTCCTGGCGCTGGCGGTGACCGGCCGCCGTGCGGCCGCGGCCGGCTTCGCCTCGGGCCTCCTCTTCGGGCTGACCGCCTACCTGTCCTACGGCCTCACGCTTTTCGCGCTGATCGCGGGGGCCGTCCTCCTGCTCGGCGCGCACCGCACCCGTCCCCTCCCGTTCCTGCTCGCCGGACTCGCCGTCGTCCCGGTCGTGTTCACCGTGCTGGGCTTCGACTGGTGGGAGGCGTACCGCCTGTTGGTCACCCGCTACCGCCAAGGAGCGGGCGGCGTACGGCCCTACGGCTACTGGGTGTGGGCCAACCTGGCCTGCACGGTGTTCATCGTCGGTCCGGCGACGGTCGCGGGCCTGCGCCGGACGCGGGTGTCGCGCGCCGACGCCCTCGGGACGCTCGTGGCCGCCGCGTTCCTCGCGCTGCTGGTCGCCGACGTGTCCGGGATGAGCAAGGCGGAGACGGAGCGCATCTGGCTGCCGTTCGCGGTGTGGCTGCTTCCGGCGTGCGCGGCACTGCCCCGCCCGCGCGTCTGGCTCGCGGCCCAGGCGGTGCTGGCCCTGCTCGTCAACCACCTGCTGCTGACGGGCTGGTGAGGGTCACGGCAATGGCTGTTCCGTCCAGATCACCTTGCCCTCCGGCGTGTACCGGGTGCCCCACCGCTCGGTGAGCCGGGCGGCCAGGAACAGGCCGCGGCCGCCCTCGTCCTCGGTGCGGGCCCGGCGCAGGCGGGGGGAGGTGCCGGAGCCGTCGGAGACCTCGCAGATCAGGGCCCGGTCGCGCAACAGGCGCAGCTGGACGGGGCCGTGGGCGTGCCGGATGGCGTTGGTGACCAGTTCGCTGACGACCAGTTCGGTGGTGAAGGCGAGGTCGTCCAGGCCCCAGGCGGTGAGCTGTTCGGTGACGGCGGCGCGGGCGGCGGAGACGACCGCGGGGTCGCTGGGCAGGTCCCACTGGGCGACCCGGTCCGGGCCGAGGACATGGGTGCGGGCGACGAGGAGGGCCACGTCGTCCGTCGGCCGGGCCGGCAGCAGGGCGTCGAGGACGGCCTCGCAGGTCTCCTCCGGCGCCCGTTCGGGAACGGCCAGGACGGTGCGCAGCCGGTCCAGTCCGGTGTCGATGTCCCGCAGCCGGTCCTCGACCAACCCGTCGGTGTAGAGCACCAGTTGGCTGCCCGCGGCCAGCTCCAGCTCGACGGTCTCGAAGGGCATGCCGCCCAGGCCCAGGGGCGCCCCGGCGGGCAGGTCGACGAACTCGACGGTGCCGTCCGGCCGTACCACCGCGGGCAGGGGGTGCCCGGCGCGGGTGAGGGTGCAGCGCCGGGACACCGGATCGTAGACGGCGTAGAGGCAGGTCGCCCCGACGATGCCGGAGTCGGCCAGGCCGCTCTCCACCGCCCAGCCCTCACCCCGGTCCAGGCGCCCGGCGAGATCGTCGAGGTGGGTGAGGAGTTCGTCGGGCGGCAGGTCCAGGGCGCAGAAGTTGTGCACGGCGGTGCGCAGCCGGCCCATGGTGGCGGCCGCGTGCAGGCCGTGCCCCACCACGTCCCCGACGACCAGCGCCACCCGCGCGCCGGAGAGCGGGATCACGTCGAACCAGTCGCCGCCCACGCCCGCCTGGGCGGGCAGATAGCGGTGGGCGACCTCGACGGCGCTCTGTTCCGGCCGCCCCCTGGGCAGCAGGCTGCGCTGCAGGGTGAGGGCGGTGTGGTGTTCGCGGGTGTAGCGGCGGGCGTTGTCGATGCAGATCGCGGCGCGGCTCGCCAGTTCCTGGGCGAGGGAGAGGTCGTCGTCCTCGAAGGGGGCGGGTTTCTCGGACCGGTAGAAGGAGACCACGCCGAGGGTCGTGCCGCGGGCCCTCAGCGGCACGGTGATCAGGGAGTGGATGCCGGCCGCGAGAGTCCGCTCCAGCCTTGAGGGGTCCTGTGCCTTCCAGCCGCCCGCGTCCGAGAGCACGGGTTCCAGCACGGCCCGTCCGCTCTCCAGGCAGCGGGCCTGCGGCGTCGACGCCACGTACGCGACGGGGTCCCCCACGGACCACAGATGCGACTCCTCGTGTACGGCGCCCAGGGCCACCCGGCGCAGCCGAGTCCGCGCGCCGAGCGGTCCTGGCTCCTCGCCCCGCAGCACCGCGTCAGGCAGGTCCACGGCGACGAAGTCGGCGAATCCGGGGGAGGTCACCTCCGTCAGCTCCTCGGCGGTGCGCGCCACGTCGAGGGTGGTGCCGATGCGCACCCCGGCCTCGTGCAGCAGCTCCAGCCGCCTGCGCGCCAGCACGGCCAGCCGTCCGACACCGGGCTCCCCCACCAGCAACAGCCGGCTCCCGTCACCGCCGAGGATGTCCCCGACGGTCTCCGGGGGCGCGGTGGCGACCGGAGCGGCGGATACCGGCGTGGTGACCAGGCGCGCGGACACGGCGGACGGCTTCGGCGGGCGCACCCCGTCACGGACGCCCGTGTCCGTCGCGACCGCCTTTCCGCCCAGTCCCGTCACACGGGCCCCGCCGGAAACACGTGCCTCGACCGCCACGCCCAACTCCCCGTCCGCGCTGCGGACCAGGCGTCGCAGCAGCGTGGCCACGCGTCCGTCGGGCAGTGCGACCTCGTCCAGGGTGCGGCGGGGGGAGGCGAGCAGTTCCTCGGCGCGTTCGCGCAGCAGGGCGAGGTCGATGCGGTCCAGGGCCTCGCCGTCGGTGGCAGCGCGCTCGTCCCTTCGCCCCGCGCCGCCCGGCTGGGGCCCGGCCCGCCGGTACGCGGCGAGCAGCGCTCGTTCGCGTCGTGTCGCCTGCTCCAGCAACCGGGCCTCGATGTCGCGGGCGGCCTCGCGGACGAGCCGCAGCATGGTGGGGTCGCCGTCGTCCCGCAGACAGGTCAGGTCCAGGACGGCCTCGATGCGCCCGCTGAGCGGATCGCGGACGGGGGCGCCCGCGCAGGCGAAGGGCTGCAGGCAGTCGGCGAAGTGCTCGCGGCCGACGACGTAGACGGGGCCGCGTTCGGCGAGGGCGGTGCCGACGCCGTTGGTGCCGACGACCGGTTCGGAGGCGTCGAAGCCGGGGGCGAAGCTCACCGCGTCGAGCCGGTCGCGCAGTTGCCGGTCGCCGCCGAACCGCCGCACCATGCGGCCCCGCGCGTCGCACAGCGCGATGGCCATGCCCACCTCGGCAAGTGAGGCGGTCAGCGTCTCGAGCACCGGCTCGGCCGCTCGCAGGAACCGCTCGTCCAGGCTCAGGCCGGGCGCGTAGGGAACCAGGAGCCGGTCCGGTTCGAGCCCGGCGGAGCGGCACCGCTTCCAGGAGTCGAGCACCGGACCCCGTACGTCCGCCTCGACGCGCGCACCGGTCAGGAATCGTTCATGGGCATCGACGAGCCCGCCGATGTCGTCCCAGGGGACGGACAACGAGATCACTTCCCTCGCCTGGAGCCGGTCCGGTGACGCGCCGCCGATCGGCTCGCCCCCGGCGGGGCCTCCAAGCGGTTTCACCCTAGACCCGGTGTGACCCACGCCACAACACCGAACACCTGTGGCGCGAGGTCTCCCGCGGGAGCCGGCCCGGGACCGCTCACCGGCGGCGGAGTCAACCGGCCGTGCGGCGGATCCGTCCGGCGTAGCGCTTCTCCAGCTCCAGGTTGCCCTCGTACCCGCCGGGCACATTGGCCGAGACGTACACCGGCGGCCGCTCACCGGCGTCGAGGAGCATCCTGGACGCCTCTGCCACCGCCATCTGCACCAGCATTACGCCGGTCAGGGTGGACAGCGCGCACACCGAGCCGCCGCCGGGCAGTTCCAGCAGCGCGTCCCCGCGCGGCGCCCGGTTGTCGAGCACGACGTCGGCGATGTCGGCGAGCTTCTTCCCGCCGGCGTGTCCGGCCGGAACGGACCGGGTGTGGGCGAGCGAGGTGATGGCCAGCACCCGGTGCCCGTGCTCCTTGGCGAGCAGCGCCGTCTCCACGACGACGTTGTTCACGCCCGAGTTGGAGACGATCACGAAGAGGTCCTGGGGGCGTGGGGCGGCGAGGCCGTACAGCCGCTCGGCCACCCCCGCCCGGCGCTCCAGGAGCGGGTCCTCGAGGACGGCGGGGTCCTCGCCGCCGTAGAGGACGAGGTCGGCGATGCTCAGGCGGTTGGTGGGCACCAATCCGCCCGCGCGGCCCGCGAGTTCGAGGACGATGGCCTGGGAGTGGCCGGTGCCGAAGGCCTGGATGACGCCGTCGGAGCGCACGCAGTCGGCGATCAGCCCGGCGGCGCCCGCGACCTCGTCGCGCGCGGAGGCGGTGATCTGCGTCAGGACGGCCAGCGCCTCTCGCGCGAAGCCCTCGGCGCTCACGGACTCGACGGACACGCGACACTCCCCAGTGGTGGATTCATTCCCAGTGGTGGATTCATTCACCCCGTAGTACCCAACTCGCGAATCAATAAATCACACGCCTCGAGTTCGCGGACAATGAGGCAGCAAGGGCCATACGACTCGCACCTTGATCCGGTCCTGGTATTCAAATCTTGCCATCAAGGGTGGCTGATACCTTCTCCTCATGCCCTCCACGGACGTCACCACACTGATCCGCACGGAGCTGCCGCGCCTGACCGGCTCCCTGAGGAAGGTCGGCGAGCTGATCCTGGCGGACCCAGCCGGCGTCACCCACTGCTCGGCCGCCGAGCTGGGCCGCCGAACGGGAACCTCGCAGGCCACGGTGACCCGTTTCTGCCGGGCGATCGGCCTCGACTCCTACCAGCACCTGCTGATCGAGCTGGCGCAGGAGCGCGGCCGCGGCGAGGCCTCCGACTGGGGTTCCGCCGAGATCATCTCCGAGATCTCGCCCGACGACAGCCTGGAGAAGGTCGTCCAGATCGTCGGCAGCGCGGACCTGCGCGCGATCCAGCAGACCGTCGACCGCCTCGACCTGGACGCGCTGGAACGCGCGGCCCAGGCGCTGGCCAAGGCCCGCCGTATCGACGTGTACGGCGTCGGCGGCAGCGGCGCGGTGGCGCAGGAGACGGAGACGCGGCTGTTCCGTATCGGCTGCGCGGTGCGCGGCTGGACCGAGGTGCACGGGGCGGCCACCTCCGCGGCCCTGCTCACCCCGGCCGACGTGGCCGTGGGGATCTCCCACTCCGGCGCGACCCGCGAGACCCTGGAGCCGTTCGAGATGGCCCGCGAGCGCGGCGCCACCACGATCGCCATCACCACCGACCCGCGTTCGCCGCTGGCCCGGGCCGCCGGCATCCGGCTGATCTCGGCCACCTCGGAGACCAGCTTCCGCACCGGCAGCATCGGTGGCCGCCACTCGGTCCTGATGATCGTCGACTGTCTGTACGTCCGGGTCGCCCAGCTCTCCTACCAGCGCGCGAGCGCCTCCCTGGCGCTGACCGACCACATCACCCCGCAGCACGCGGTGAAGTCACGCCGGACGAGGTGAGCCCTCCCGCACGCCTGAGCATGCGAGCGGTTCCTTCACGGGTGCGGTCAGAGGGAGAGACGGGCGAGGGCCACGGCACCCGGGCAGCCGTCGGCGACCAGGTCGAGGGTGAGGCCGAGGGCGCCCAGGCGGGCGGTGAGGGGAGCGGTCAGCGGCCCGCCGGGGCCGAGCAGACCACCGGTCGCGACGACCCGCTCCCCCGCCCGCGGCGCCAACGCCCGCACAGTGTCGGTGAGTTGATCGACGGCCCGGTCGAGGATCGTCTGCGCGACGGTGTCCCGCTCCCGGGCCGCGTCGGCCACCAGCGGGGCGAGTCGGGCCAGCCGGGTCGGCGGCTCGGCCATGACGACGGGCAGCAGATGCCCGCGGTAGGCCTCCCGCCCGGCGCGCGTCCAGCCGCAGTACGACGGTTCGTCCGCCCCGGAACAGGCGGACGAACCGTCGACGCCGGCATTGTGGGGAGCGCCGGAACCGGGCCCCGGCAGCACCCGTGCCGGCAGGCCCAGCGCCCGCCCCACCGCTTCCGCCAGTACGGTCGCCGGGCCCCGACCGTCGGCCATCCGCAGCGCGGCCCGTACCGCCTCGCGGCCGATCCAGAAGCCGCCGCCGTCGTCGCCGAGGAGCCAGCCGTCGCCGTCGACCGTGAACGCGCGGCGGCGGCCGGTGATGCGCATCGCGACCGCTCCGGTGCCGGCGACCAGGGCCAGGCCGTCGGCCGGGGCACCGGGCGCGGAGGCGAAGGCGGCCTCGATGTCACTACTCACGGTGAGTCGTCCGGTGGTGATCCCCAGACGGCGCAGGGCGGCCGTGAGGGCGGTCAGGGCGTTGTGGCGCCCAGGGTCGTCCTCGTCGCCGCCCGTGGCGCCCGCGAAGCCTCCGGCCACGGCCACGACGGCACTCCGCGCGGACTCCGGCACCGCGCGGGCGACGGCCTGCGCGAGGTGCTCGGTGAGCCGGGGCAGCGGGACGGTCAGGGCGTTGCCCGGACCGGCGGCGCCCTCGCCGAGGATGCCGCCGTCGGCGGCGTCGGCCAGCACGGCGCGGGTGCGGGTGCCACCGGCGTCGAGCCCCACCACCGTCACCGGCCCTCGCCCCCCACCCGGCTCTCGCGCCGGGTCCGGCACCGGAGCGACATCCGATCCCGGTCCCGGCCCCGACCTCGACCCCGATCCACCGATTGCCTGGTTCACATCGCTGTTCATCACCGACCATGGTGGTTGCGTCCGGCGGTGGTGCCGGGCGGACGGGCCGACGACACGCGCCACTTGGCGGTGCGGGGCATCGAGGACCGTACGGCTGTCCTGGCGCGGCGCCCTCAGACGCCCGCCAGCACTTCGGCCACGGCCCGCAGGTTGACCCGTCCCCGTCCGTAGGAGCACAGGGCGCCGCCCTCCGGCAGCCCGGTGTCCACGCGGACCGCGTCCGGGCGCCGGGCCAGCAGGGCGTCACGCAGCCGGGCCTGCCAGGGGTGGAGCCCGGCGTCGCAGGTGGCCACGACCAGCGGTGCCCTGGCCGAGATGCGCAGGATGCCGTCGGCGAGGGCGGCCGGGTCTGCCGGCTCCCCGCTCACCGCGGTGCCGCCCGCCGCCGGGTCGACCATCCGCAGCTCGCTCAGCAGGTCCTCGCCGCCCCAGTGGAGGGCGGGGTGAGGCGGCGGGAAGAGGTCGACGAGATGGGCGCCGGGCACCGGGGGCGGCAGTCCCCGGGCGCGTACCGCCCGGCGGGCCGCCTCCGCCCCGGCCCCGGCGTCCCATGCGGCCACCGGTCCCGCGACCGGCTTCGCGTACCGCTCGGCGAGCCGCCGCACGCGGCCGGCCGCCTCCATGACCCGCTCCTCCGCCAGCCGCCCGGAGCGCAGCGCGTCGAGCACCTCGTCACGGCAGCCGAGGGAGACCTCCAGCTCCGGTACGGCCACGACGACCTGGTCCGCACCCGCGGCGAGCGCGATCCGGGCGCCGGCCGCCTCGCCGTAGCGGTCGGCGATCGCCTTCATCTCCAGGGCGTCACTGACCAGGACGCCTTCGAAACCGAGGTCGAGACGGAGGATGTCACCCAGGATGCGGCGGCTGAGAGTGGCGGGGCGGTTGGTGTCGAGCGCCGGGTAGACGACGTGCGCGCTCATCAGCATCGGCGCTCCGGCGGCGACGGCCGCGCGGAACGGTTCGAGGTCGGTGAGCAGCTCGTCGTACGGCCGCGGGTCGACGGCGATGGCGTGGTGGCTGTCGGTCTCGGTGCCGCCGTGGCCGGGGAAGTGCTTGGCGCAGGAGGCGATGGACCGGGCCTCGGTGGCGGCGATCCAGGCCCGCAGGTGACGGGCGGCGAGCTCGGGGTCGGCGCCGAAGGAGCGGGTGCGCACGACGGGGTTGCGCGCATGGTGCTGGAGGTCGGCGACGGGGGCGTAGGAGGCGGTGATGCCGAGGGTCGCGAGGTGCCCGGCGAGGGCGTCGGCGCAGCGGGCGGTGAGGTTGGGGTCGTCGACGACGCCGAGGGCGTAGTTGCCGGGAACCTCGGGGGCACCCGCGGTGACCAGGTGGCCGATGCCGCCGCCCTCGTTGTCGATCGCGACCAGCAGGTCGGGCCGGATCGCCCGCAGCGCGTCGGTCAGCTCGCGGACCTGTTCCGCGTCGCGGATGTTGCGGGTGAACAGGACTACTCCGCCGAGCCCGCGGTCGATGAGCCGCTTGAGGGTGTCGGGGAAGGACGTGGTGCCCTCGAAACCCGCGACGAGGCAGCGGTGCACCGCCTCGTCCAGCTCGGAGGAGACGGGAGACGGGGGCCGGGTCTCGAAGATGTGCGCGGAGCTCACCTCCAGGATTCTTCTGACTCAATCATCCAGAAGTCAACCCTTAATTGGATGATTGATTCACAGGGTGGGCCGCCCTCCGGACAGTGTCCTCCGTGTCCGCCATGTCCGCCATGTCTGTGCCGTCGCCGATTCGCCCGCGTGGCTTCGGCTCCTCGACACCGTGCCGTCACACCGTGCGGGAACGGTTCCGCCGTCCCCTCCGCCTCGCCCCCGGCACGCTCCGTGCCGCACCGCGGTCCGGGCCCGACGTGAAAGGACGGCGTGTGCCGTGTCCCCACCGCCGCTCGACGAACCCCGCGGACCGCTCCCCACGCCCACCCTCGTCCCGGCCGCCGTCCCCTCCGCGCCCCTCGGCCCGCCCGCTGTTCCCGCCGCCGGTCTCCTCGCCACGCCCCGCCCCCTGCCCCGCCGGGTCCTCGTCCTGGTCGACGGTGATCTTCTGTGTGGGTGCCGCGCTGGGCCTGCCGCTGACCTGGGCGCGGCCCTGGTGTTCACCTTCGCCCGCGCCTACGGCGCGCCCGTGGAGCTGGCCGCGACGGCCGTGGTCGGCTACCGGGTCCTGACGGTGTGGCTGCCCCTGCTGCCGGGCGCGCTGCTGCTGTCGGTGCTGGTGCAGCGCAAGGTGCTGTGAACCGGCGGCGGGGACGACACCCCGCCGCCGGCCGTCACCTCAGCTCTCGTCCGGCGTCAGCCGCAGCGAGATGGAGTTGATGCAGTACCGCTGATCCGTGGGCGTCGCATACCCCTCACCCTCGAACACGTGCCCGAGGTGCGACCCGCACCGGGCGCAGCGCACCTCGGTCCGCACCATCCCGTGCGAGCGATCCTCGATGAGCTCCACGGCGTCGGAGTCCTTGGGGTCGTAGAAGGACGGCCAGCCGCAGTGGGACTCGAACTTGGTGGTGGAGGTGAACAGTTCGGCGCCGCAGGCACGGCAGGAGTAGACGCCCTTGGTCTTGGCGTCGGTGTACTCACCGGTGAACGCCGGCTCCGTGGCGGCCTGCCGCAGGACCGCGTACTCGGCCGGGGTCAGCTCCGCACGCCACTGCTCGTCCGGCTTTTCGACGTCGTACGACATGAAGCTCAGCCCCTTACTTGGCGAGACGGTCCAGAATGCGCGGGCCGAGGTCGGTGACATCGCCCGCGCCCATGGTGAGAACGAGATCACCCACCTTCGCCATTCCCGCCACCGTCGCGGGCACCTCGGCTTTGTCGTGGACGGCCGTCACGTCGGCGCCCGCGGCCCGCGCCGCCTCGATGATCAGCTCGCTCGTCACGCCGGGGATCGGGTCCTCGCGGGCCGGATAGATGTCCAGGACGACGGAGGCGTCCGCCAGCGCGAGCGCCTGCCCCATCTCCTTGCCGAGCTCCTGCGTCCGCGAGAACAGGTGGGGCTGGAAGACGACCAGGATGCGGGAGTCGCCGGCGGCCGCGCGCATGGCCTCGAGGTCGGCCGTCATCTCCGTCGGGTGGTGGGCGTAGGAGTCGATCACCTGGACTCCGGCCGCCTCGCCCTTGAGCTGCAGCCGCCGCTTCACGCCGGTGTACGCGGCCAGCGCGGGCGCCAGCTCGGCGGCCGGGACGCCCAGCGCGACGCCGGCGGCGAGGGCGGCCACGGCGTTGTGCGCATAGTGCCGGCCGGGGACGGAGACCGCGAAGGTGAGCTCCTCGCCGCCGAGCAGGACGGTGACCTCGCTCTTGAGCCCCTGCGCCCGCACCGCCAGTACACGGACGTCGGCGTCCTCCGCGTCGCCGTACGTCACGGTCCGCACCGAACCGGCCAGCCGCCGGGTCAGTTCCCGCGCGCCCTCGTGATCGGCGTTGATCACCAGCGTGCCGCCGGGCACGATCCGTCCGGCGAACGTCTCGAAGGACTCGTAGATCTCGTCCATGGAGGCGTAGTTGGCGTGGTGGTCGAGTTCGACGTTGAGGACGATGGCGACCTCGGGCGCGTACTTGTGGAAGCTGCGGTCCGATTCGTCCGCCTCGGCGACGAAGATCTCGCCCTCGCCGTGCAACGCGTTGGAGCCGGGGGCGTCCAGGTCGCCGCCGATCGCGTACGAGGGGTCGAGGCCGAGCTCGGACAGGGAGACCGCCAGCATCGAGGTGGTGGTCGTCTTGCCGTGCGTACCGGCGACGGCGATGGGACGCAGGCCGTCCATCAGCGCGGCGAGCGCATCGGACCGGTGCACGACCGGGATGCCCAGCTCGGCCGCGCGGGCCAGCTCCGGGTTGTCCTTGCGGATCGCCGACGACACGACGACACAGCTCGCGTCGTCGGCGAGGTGCCCGGCGGCGTGCCCGATGTGCACGGTCACGCCCAGCGCCCGCAGCGCCGCCGCGGTCTCGGAGTCCTTGGCGTCGCTGCCCGCCACCTTCGCCCCGCGCTGCGCCAGGATCTTCGCGATCCCCGACATCCCGGCGCCGCCGATGCCGATGAAGTGCGGTCGGTCCATGGCGGGGGGAAGGCCGGGTGCCATGCGGTGTCTCCTGGGGTACGGCGGACTATGAGCCACCCAACCCTATGGCACCCGTCCCGGCGCGGGAGTGAGGCCTCACGCCTTGCTGTGCGAGAACAGCTTCAGCACCGGCACCCCCACCTTGTGGCGTGCCCTCGACGCCCAGTCGCGGTGGAAGAACTCCTCCACGTAGTGGGGGTCGGTCAGCACGATCACCTCGTCCGCGTTCACCTCGTCGACCAGGGACTTCAGGGCGTCCAGCGGGTGGTCCTCGATCAGTCGTCCCTCGGCCTCGCTGCCCGAGACCCGCAGCGCCTGCAGAGAGACCTCCAGCGCGCGCTCCCCGAAGGGCCGCGCGGCCTCACCCTCGGGCACCTCGCGTTCCCGCGCGGCCTCGTCCAGCTCGCCGAGCGCCACGTCGTCGATCGCCCGCAGCAGGCGGTCCGCCTGATCGCCGCGGGGCTGCAGCAGCACGTGGAAGAGCACCTGCTCGTCCCCGTGCAAGCCGGTGACGAACTCCACGTCTGCGGACGTCAGGGCCTTCTCGATCATCAATACGCTTGTGAACAACGGGGGCGCCCCTTCTGCGGAAACCATCCTGCCCCGTCGTGTCACGGGGACTGCGAAAATCAGTGTGCCCGCCGGAACCCAAGCGGAACGGAAGATTCCGCCGTTTCCGGGACCATCGGCACCGCTGAACGAATATCAGGTGCGCTGGTAGCGGCCGTACAGGAACCCCTCCTCCTCCAGGAGGGAGACCAGCGCGAAACGTTGCGGAACCGGAACCGACGGCCCGCCGGCGATGCGCTGGGCGTCCCCGGCGGTGAGCATCGGCGACACGGTCACGCAGAGCTCGTCGAGCACGCCCCCGGCCACCAGCTGGCCCAGCAGCCGCGGCCCGCCCTCGGTCAACAGCCGGGTGTGGCCCAGCTCGGCGAGGGCCCGCACGGCCCGGTCGGGCTCGACGCCCATGCCGTCACCGGCGATCACCACGCGCGCTCCGCCCTTCTCCGCCGCCGACACCCTCTCCGGAGCCGCCGCGGCGCCGGTGAGGACCAGGGTCGGCACCAGCGGCGAGGCGAACAGCGGCAGCGAGAAGTCCAGGTCCAGGCTCGCGCTGACCACGGCGATCGCGGGCGCCGGCGCCTGCCCGGCCGCCGTGCGGGCCGCCGCGAACTCCGCACGCGCGCGTGCGGGCCGGTACCCCTCCTGACGTACCGTTTCCGCACCGACGACCACCACGTCGGCCAGCGCCCGCAGCGTCCCGAAGATCCGCATGTCGGTCGCGTTGGAGATCGGCTGCGACTTGCCGTCGTGCTGCGCCGCCCCGTCGAGCGTGGAGACCATGTTGGCCCGCAGCCAGGGCACCCGCCCGCCGCCGGCGGCCGGCTCGGGATAGGCGTAGGCGGCGGCGAGCTCGGCGAGGCTCCACTCGCGGTCGTCCGGGCCCTCGGCACTTCCGCCGGGGGCCGTCGGCACTGTCTGGTCGGTCACAGGGAACAGGCGTCGCATGTCGTGCAGTGTTCCACGACGCTTAGCATGGGTAACCGTGTCGTCCATGCCTTCCGCTCCCGGTATCGATGCGATAGCCGACGCGGCCCCGCTGTCCCTGTGCGCCCGTGAGCCCCACGTCCCCGCGGACCGCCTGGTGGCCGAGATGGTGCCGCCGCCGCGCTTCGACTCGGTGCGCTTCAGCACGTACATCCCGGACCCGAACCAGCCCAGCCAGACCGAGGCCGTGCGGGTCCTGGAGGGCTTCGCGGCCGGACTCGGCGGAGCGCACGCCGTCGGCGGCGGCAAGCGCGGCTTCCTCGGCTTCGGCAGGCCCAAGGCGCCCAGGACACCGGCCGGTCCCCGCGGGGTCTACCTCGACGGCGGCTACGGCGTCGGCAAGACCCATCTGCTCGCCTCCCTGTGGCACGCCACCCCGGCGGAGCCCGCGCTCAAGGCGTTCGGCACCTTCGTGGAGCTGACCAACCTGGTCGGCGCCCTCGGCTTCCAGAAGACGGTGCAGACCCTCTCCGGCCACCGGCTGCTGTGCATCGACGAGTTCGAGCTCGACGACCCGGGCGACACCGTCCTGGTCTCCACCCTGCTGGGCAAGCTGGTCGAGGCGGGCGTCGCCCTGGCCGCCACCTCCAACACCCTGCCCGGCAAGCTCGGCGAGGGCCGCTTCGCGGCGGCCGACTTCCTGCGTGAGATCCAGGGCCTGTCGGCCCGCTTCCGCACGTTGCGCATCGACGGCGAGGACTACCGCCACCGCGGTCTGCCCGAGGCGCCGGCGCCGTACTCGGACGAGCAGGTGACCAAGGCTGCCCACGCCACCGAGGGCGCCTCGCTCGACGACTTCCCACAGCTTCTCGGCCACCTGGCGAGGGTCCACCCCAGCCGCTACGGCGCCCTGACCGACGGCCTGAGGGCGGTCTGCCTGACCGGCGTCGAGCCGGTGCCCGACCAGTCGACGGCGCTGCGGCTCGTCGTACTCGCGGACCGGCTCTACGACCGTGAGGTACCGGTCCTCGCCTCGGGGGCGTCCTTCGACCGGCTGTTCAGCGAGGACATGCTGAACGGCGGCTACCGCAAGAAGTACTTCCGGGCGATCTCCCGGCTCACGGCCCTGGCCCGGGACGGCGCGCGGCTCGTCACGAGCGACTAGATCACGCCAACCCAGCAGCGCATTTCAGGCTCTCTTTCGCTGGAAACGTCGAGTTAACCCTGCAAACAACTTTGCAGGGTTAACGTGTTTCTTGACCGGCGTTTGACCATCCCTTGGTCGACGTAAAGGCCGTGGTGCGTGGGGAGGGAGGGGCATGTCACGAGGTGGGACAAGGTCGACCGCGGTGGCCCTGCTCGCCGCCGTCCTGCTCACCCTCCAGTTCTTCGCACCGACCGCCTCCTTCGCAGCCGCGCACACGGCCCGTCATGCAGTGGCCAAGGACCTGCCCGGAACCAACCCCTCCGGCAAGGCGCTGCGTGACGAGTCGGCCACGTTCCGCCATTGCGACCACTCCGGAGTTCCCGCCGGTCCCCTGCGCACCCGCGACCGCCACACGAGCACCGGATGCGCCCTTGATGAGGCCGAGCGCCGGCCCCTGGCCGGGGACCCGGGGTCCGGCCACGAACCGGTCGCGCTGCGCGCCCTTCTTCTGTCGAGACCCTCGGCATCCCACTCTCCGGCGGCACTTCAGGTCTTCCGCTGCTGAGAGAGCCGAGCAGAACAGAGCAGTTCCCCCACCCTGTCCTGCCCACACCGACGCGCCCCCCACGGCGCGCCAGGAGGAGACGCCAACATCATGCAGCCCCTCATCGACAACGCCCGTACGTTCGGACAGCGCCCTGAGGAGTTCGCCAAACTCGCCGAAGGCCAGTCCCCGCAGGTGCTGTTCATCACCTGCTCCGACTCCAGGGTCGTGCCGGCCCTGATCACCGGCGCCCGCCCGGGCGAGCTCTTCGAGCTGCGCACCGCGGGCAACATCGTCCCGCCGTACGCCTCCGAGCACCCCACCAGCGAGGCCTGCACCATCGAGTACGCCGTGGAGGTCCTCGGCGTCTCCGACGTCGTGGTGTGCGGGCACTCGCACTGCGGCGCCGTCGGCGCCCTGGTGCGCGGCGACGACCTGGACGCCGTGCCCGCCGTGCGCGACTGGCTCGCCCACGCCACCCCGCGCCCCTCGGGCACGGTCGAGGACCCGACCGTCGCCGAGGGCGTCCAGAGCCACGTCCTGACACAGCTGCTGCGGCTGCGCTCGTACCCATACATCGACAAGAAGCTGGCGGACGGGCAACTGACCCTGCACGCCTGGTTCTACGAGGTCCACACCGGCGCCGTACTGGCGCACGACCCGGCCGCCGACACCTTCAAGGCCCTGTGAGCGCGGCGATGACGACCAAATACCCTCACCTGCGGCAGGACTTCCTCGCCTCCATAGTCGTCTTCCTGGTCGCCGTGCCGCTGTGCGTCGGCGTGGCGGTCGCCTCCGGTGTCCCGGCGGAGCTGGGCCTGGTCACCGGCATCGTGGGCGGCCTCGTCACCGGGTTCCTGCCCGGCAGCAGCCTCCAGGTCTCGGGGCCGGCCGCCGGTCTGACCGTGCTGGTCTTCGAGGCCGTCAGCGAGTTCGGGGTCGGCACCCTCGGCGTCATCGTGCTGATGGCCGGCCTGTTCCAGCTCGCCATGGGCTTCTTCAAGATAGGCCGCTGGTTCCGGGCGATATCCGTCTCCGTCGTCGAGGGCATGCTCTGCGGCATCGGCCTCGTCATCATCGCCGGGCAGGTCTACGCGGCGGCGGGGCTGAAGGCCCCGCAGACCGGCATCGGCAAGATCGCGGGCCTGCCCGGGGCGTTCGCCGACGCGCTCGGCAGCAGTGCGGCCCTGGCCTCGCTCGCCATCGGCGCGGGCACCATCGCCGTCATCGTGCTGTGGAAGCGGCTGCCGAAGGCGGTGCGGTCCGTACCGGGCGCCCTGGCCGCGGTGGTCCTGGCCACGCTCGCCACGCTCGCCCTCGGGCTGCCGGTCGCCACCGTCGAGGTGGAGGGCCTGTTCGGGGTCGTCCAACCGCCGGGCGCCGACGCCTTCGGCGAGCTGGCCACCCCGGCCATCTGGGGCACCGTCGTGGCGTTCACGCTGATCGCCTCGGCGGAGAGCCTGTTCAGCGCGGCGGCCGTGGACCGGTTGCACGACGGTCCGCGCACCGAGTACGACAAGGAGATGGTCGCCCAGGGCGTGGGCAACACCGTCTGCGGTCTGCTCGGCGCCCTGCCGATGACCGCGGTGATCGTGCGCAGCTCCGCCAACGTCAACGCGGGCGCGAGGACCAAGGCCTCGCGGGTGCTGCACGGCGCGTGGCTGCTGCTGTTCGCCGCCGCCCTGCCGTCCGCCCTGGCCCTGGTCCCCATCCCGGCCCTGGCCGGCATCCTCGTCCACGCGGGCTGGAAGCTGATCCCGTTCCGCCAGATCACGGCTCTGTGGCGCGGCCACAAGGGCGAGGCGCTGATCCTCGTGGTCACGGCCGTGTCGATCGTGGCGGTGAACATGTTCGAGGGCGTGCTCATCGGTCTGGCCCTGTCCGTGGTCAAGACCGCCTGGGAGGCCTCGCACCTCAAGACCGAGATCGTCGACAAGGGCGCCGGTCCCGTCCAGGTCCATCTGACGGGCAACGCCACCTTCCTGCGGCTGCCGAAGATCCTCGACAGCCTGGAGGCGCTGCCCCAGGACCGCCCGGTGGAGCTGGACCTCTCCGGCCTGCACCACCTGGACCACGCCTGCCGTACGGCGCTGCACAACTGGGCGGAACGGCACAGCTCGGCCGGCACCGAGCCGGTGCGCGTGACGACAGCCGCGTGACGACGGCCGCATGATCACGCCCGCGTGACCACGGTCGTATGACGTCGGCGGTATGACCACCCGATGGCCGGTCCCGGGCCCTTCGTGGCCCGGGACCGGCCATCGGGCATATCGTTGCAGAGGCAGACAGAAAGACCTCTCCCACAGGGGGTCACCATGGTCCCTGAGCTGGTGACGGCCGCCGTCGCGGTGGGAACCGCCGGCCTCGTCTACGTGGCGTCCGCGGCCCGCGTGGTCAAACAGTACGAGCGCGGGGTGCTCTTCCGGCTCGGGCGGCTCGGCGGTGACGTGCGCGGCCCCGGGTTCACGATGATCGTGCCGTTCGTGGACCGGCTGGCCAAAATCAACATGCAGATCGTCACGCTGCCGATCCCGGCCCAGGAGGGCATCACCCGGGACAACGTCACCGTGCGCGTGGACGCCGTCGTCTACTTCAAGGTCATCGACGCGGCGGCGGCGCTCGTCAACGTCGAGGACTACAAGTTCGCCGTCTCGCAGATGGCACAGACATCGCTGCGCTCGATCATCGGCAAGAGCGACCTCGACGACCTGCTGTCCAACCGGGAGAAGCTCAACCAGGGCCTGGAGCTGATGATCGACAGCCCGGCCATCGGCTGGGGCGTGCAGATCGACCGCGTGGAGATCAAGGACGTCTCGCTGCCGGAGTCGATGAAGCGCTCCATGGCCCGCCAGGCCGAGGCCGACCGCGAGCGCCGGGCTCGCATCATCAACGCCGACGCCGAACTGCAGGCCTCCAAGAAGCTCGCCGAGGCGGCCAAGGAGATGTCCGAGCAGCCCGCCGCGCTGCAGCTGCGGCTGCTGCAGACGGTCGTCGCCGTCGCGGCCGAGAAGAACTCGACGCTGGTGCTGCCCTTCCCGGTGGAGCTGCTGCGCTTCCTGGAGAAGGCCCAGGAACAGCACCCGCCGAAGCCCCAGTTGGAGAAGTGACGGGTGCCGCGCGGTACGGACCGCGGGCTCGCGATCGTGGCCCTCGCGGCGCTGACGGGGCTCGTGTCGGCCTGCGGGGACGGCGGAGGGGGTGCGTCCGTCCCCGCGCCCAGCGCAGCGCACCGCATCGCCGTGTCCAGTCCCGCCTTCGGCGACGGCGGCACGATCCCGCGCCGCCACACGTGCGACGGCGAGGACGTCTCCCCTCCCCTGGCCTTCTCCGGCGTTCCCGCCGGCGCCACCACCCTGGCCGTCCTGGTCCAGGACCCCGACGCCCCGCACGGCGCCTTCACCCACTGGCTGCTGTGGAACGCGGACGCGAGGCGGACCGGCTGGCCGGCCGGGCAGGTGCCCGCCGGGGCGGTACAGGGCCGCAACGGCTTCGGCAAGCAGGGGTACGGCGGCCCCTGCCCGCCCAAGGGCACCAGGGACAGCCCCCACCGCTACGTCTTCTCGGTCTACGCCACCGACCGCACCCTGCGTCTGCCCGCCGGCGCCTCGGCCGACGAGCTGAAGCGCGCGCTGACCGGCCACACCCTGGCAGCGGGCACCCTGACGGGCCGTTACGGCCGCTGATCGCTGGCAACTCGCGCCCAGAGGCCGCAGGATCGAGGAAGACCGGACCGGAAGGGGTGTCCCGTGTCCCAGGACGGCAGGAAGCAGAAGGCCGCGACGGATCTCCGGACGCTGCTGCGCGTGCCCCGTGGTGAGCCGATCGACCTGACGGCGTACGACACCCGGGCCGTCCCCGCCGGGCCCGGCGGCAAGTCCGCGGGCCGCGCGGCCACCGCCCGGCTGGGCAAGCGCCTGGCCGGCCTGCAGGAACGCCTGTGGGCCGCGGGCCTCACGGGCGACCGACGCCGGGTGCTGCTGGTGCTGCAGGGCATGGACACCAGCGGCAAGGGCGGCACGATCAAACACGTGGTGGGGCTGCTCAACCCGGCCGGCTGCCGGGTCATGGGCTTCCGCGCCCCCACCCCGGAGGAGCGTGAGCACCACTTCCTCTGGCGGATCGAACGGGAACTCCCCCGGCCCGGCGAACTCGGCGCCTTCGACCGCTCCCACTACGAGGACGTCCTCGTCCCCCGCGTCCGCGCGCTGGTCCCCCGCGACGAGATCGAGCGCCGCTACGACGAGATCAATCGCTTCGAGCAGCGCCTGGTCGACGACCGGGTCACCGTCGTCAAGTGCTTCCTGCACATCTCCTACGAGGAGCAGCGCCGCCGCCTCCTCAGGCGCCTCGACCGCCCCGACAAGCGCTGGAAGTTCAGCCCCGGCGACATCGACGACCGCGCGCTGTGGCCCGCCTACCAGGAGGCGTACGAGATCGCGCTGCACCGCTGCTCGACGCCGTACGCCCCGTGGTACGTGATCCCGGCCGACCGCAAGTGGTACCGCGACTGGGCGATCGCCCGGCTGCTCCTGGAGCACCTGCATGCCCTGGACCCGCGCTACCCGAAGCCCGACTACGACCTGGAGGAGTGCCGGGAGCGGCTGCTGAAAGGGGGCTTGCTGACCGCTACGGGTGTGCCGGTCCGTAAATAGGACGATTCACCCCTTTATGTTCGTGGGGTGATCATTCGAGTACGACAAGTGGCGGCCGCCTGTGCGCTCGGCGCCGCGCTCACAGCCTGCGGCGCACCCACCGCACCCCGTGCCGCCCGCCCGGCACCCTCGGCGACCGCCGCCCCGTCCAGGCCCCCGACGCTCGCCCCCGGCCCCACCGGCGTCACCCCCGTCTTCCGCAACGGCCCCCGCACCGACGGCCGGACGGTCGCGCTCACCTTCGACGCCGACATGACCGCCGACGAGGGCGCGCGGGCGGCACGCGGCGAACGCTTCGACAATCCGCAGCTCATCGCGACGCTGCGGGCGCTGAGGGTACCGGCGACCGTGTTCATGACGGGGCGCTGGGCCGACGAGTATCCGCTGCAGGCGCGGTCCATCGACCGGGACCCGCTCTTCGAGATCGCCAACCACTCCTACAGCCACTACGCCTTCACCGGGGACTGCTACGGACTGCCGACGGTGTCCGAGGACCGCATGCGGGCGGACGTGGAGCGCGCGTACGCCGCCTTCCGCAGGGCCGGCGTGACGGACGCGATGCCGTACTTCCGCTTCCCCGGCGGGTGTTACGACCGGGCGGCCCTCAAGGCGCTCACCCCGACCGGTGTCACCGCCGTCCAGTGGGACGTGGTGAGCGGGGACGCGTTCGCCACGGACTCCGACGCCGTGGCCCGGCAGGTGCTGGAGGGGGTGCGACCGGGCTCGGTCGTCGTCATGCACTGCACCCGCAGCGCGGCCCCGGCGACCGAGCGGGCGGTGCGGACGATCGTGCCGGAGCTGCGCGAGAAGGGCTACCGGTTCGTGAAGGTCTCCGAGCTGATCCGGTCCGCGGACGGGCAACGGTGAGCGGCTTACGCCGGGGACATGAGCGACGACGGTGACGGCTACTGCGCGATCGGCGACACCACGAGACCGCCGAGGGCGGACGGGCCGCCGTACGCGGAGTGCGTGCTGTGCCGGGAGCCGACGGAGTACCCGGAGTCGTACAAGGGCATCACGCTGTGTCCCGTGTGTGAGTGGCAGGAGGCCCAGCGGACCGCCTGTTCGGGGTGAAGGGTGAACGGAGGGACGCGCGCCCGTCCCCGTAGGGTGGGCGGATGTGAGTCATACGTCGACCAGTGACAGTCCCTTCCAGTCCGAGCGCAACCCTCGTGACGAGGCGCCCCAGTTCGTGCTGCCCCTCGTCGTGCGGGTCGAGAAGGCCGCGCCGCCGGCCCGTACCGACGCCCTGGAGACCGCCGCGCGGGCCGTTCTCGTGATGCTCGCCGACGAGCGGTCCGTGGGCGAGGGCGAGTGGGCCCAGGTCGTGCGGGACTGGCAGGACGCCCGGATCCGGAAGGTGGTGCGCCGGGCCCGCGGGGCCGAGTGGCGGCGGGCCGAGGCGCTCGACGGGATCACCGTCGCCGGGAAGTCGGCCGAGGTGCGGGTGTTCCCGCCCGTTCCGCTCGACGGGTGGCCGAAGGACCTGGCCAGGCTGCAGGTCTCCGGTACCGAACTCGACGATCCGGAGCCGGTGGAGCGGGCCGGGCCGGAGGTGCCGGTGCTGTGGATGAACCCCGAGCTCGGCATGTCGGCCGGGAAGGCGATGGCCCAGGCGGGGCACGGCGCCCAACTGGCCTGGTGGGAGCTGTCGGACGAGGAGCGGGCCGTCTGGCGCGACGCCGGTTTCCCGCTGGCCGTGCGGACCGCGGAACCGGGGCGCTGGCGCGAACTGACCGGCAGCGGCCTGCCGTTGGTGCGGGACGCGGGGTTCACGGAGATCGCGCCGGGGTCGTGCACGGTGGTCGCCGATCATCCGGCGCTGCGCGCAGGGTAACCGCCTCGACTTTGCCTTCCGTTTGATTTCTTTTACTGCGCTTGAACATCGCGGTCCGGTCGCGCGTACCTCCTGGCGCCGGCCAACCACCAAGCAGCGACGCGCAGTCGGTTTCACCCGGGAGGCACCCTTGCGAGTGCGGATCAACGGTACGGCCTTTCTCATCGCGGCCCTCGTCGCCACCGTCGGCGCGCTGGTCTTCCCCGTCTGGTCGTACGCCGACCGCTCCGGCACGGGGCAGGCGAACCTGGCGGCGGGCACCGTGAACACCCAGTGGGGCCCGCTGACGGCCTCCGACCGGGATCTGATCGTGCGGGTGCGGCTGGCCGGACTGTGGGAACTGCCCGCCGGGCAGCAGGCCCTGGTGCGGGCGCCGAGCCAGGCGATCAAGGAGGCCGGCGACCACCTCATCGTCGGCCACACCGACCTGGACAAGCGGGTGCGGATCGTCGCCGCGCAACTGGGCGTGGAGCTGCCGAACCAGCCGAACGAGCAGCAGCAGGGCTGGCTGCGGGAGATGTCCGCGGCGAGCGGCGCGGAGTACGAGTACAAGTTCGTGAACCTGCTGCGGGCGGCCCACGGCAAGATCTTCCCGGCCATCGGCGCCGTCCGGAACTCCACCCGCAACACGCTCGTACGGCAGCTGGCCTCGGACGCCAACCAGACCGTGCTGGACCACATCACGGTCCTGGAGAAGACCGGCAGGGTCGACTTCGACGCCATCGCCAACGACTCGGTGGCCGGCACCACCGCGAGCCCCACCGGTCCTTCCGCGCCGGTGCCCGGCCAGGTGGTGCCCTCGGCACCGGCCGCCGAGGCCGGCGGCGACGTGGGCGCGACGTCACGCCCGTCACCGGGCGCGCCGGGCACGGTCAACACCGACCGGCCGGACCCGCAGGACTCGGCGGGCGTGCTGGGGTGAGGCCGGAAGGCCCCGCGCCCGGTCCGCCCGAACCTCAAATGTTGCTCTGAAGGTGACCGGCGGGCGGTTCGGGTGCGGGCGCCGGGGCCATACCCCCGTCACGTTCTCGCGGGGAGACGGCAGGGAGGGGAAGACCATGGAGCGACTGGGGACGGGCATCGGATGGCGGCCGGAGATCGCCGACGCGGTGGAGCGGATGCCCGGAATCGAGTGGGTCGAGGTCGTGGCCGAGAACGTCTGCCCCGGGCATCTGCCCGAGTCGCTCGGGCGGCTGCGCATGCGCGGGGTGACCGTGATCCCCCACGGTGTCTCCCTCGGCCTGGGCGGCGCGGAGCGACCCGACGCCGGGCGTCTCGCGGCGCTCGCCGAACGGGTGGAGGCCCTCGGAGCCCCGCTGGTCACCGAGCACATCGCCTTCGTACGGGCCGGCGGCGCCCGCACCGCCTCGCCCCTGCTGGAGGCCGGGCACCTGCTGCCCGTGCCCCGCACCCGCGACGCCCTCGACGTGCTGTGCGAGAACGTCCGCATCACCCAGGACGCGCTGCCGGTGCCGCTCGCCGTGGAGAACATCGCGGCGCTCATCTCGTGGCCGGGCGAGGAGATGACCGAGGGACAGTTCCTGTACGAACTGGCCGACCGCACCGGCGTGCGGCTCCTCGTCGACGTGGCCAACCTGCACACCAACCACGTCAACCGCGGCGAGGACCCCGCCAAGGCGCTCGCCGAGCTGCCCCTGGAGGCCATCGCGTACGTCCATGTCGCGGGCGGCTTCGAACGGGACGGCGTCTGGCACGACAGCCACGCCCACCCGGTCCCGGAACCGGTCCTCGACGTGCTGGCCGACCTGGCGTCCCGGGTCTCGCCGCCGGGAGTGCTGCTGGAGCGGGACGAGAACTTTCCCGAACCGGCCGAGCTGGCGCGGGAGCTGGAGGCCGTCCGGGGGGCGCTGGAGAAGGGGGCCGCGGAACGGGGGGTTGCGCGGGCGACGGCATCGTCGGCGGGGGCCGCGGAGGGGGAGCGGGTGACGCTGCCCGCGGAGTCCACCGAGCCCGCCCGGCAGCGGCTCGCGCTCGCCCAGACCGCGCTGCTGTCCGCGCTGGTCGCCGGGACACCGGTGCCGGAGGGGTTCGACGGGGTGCGCCTGGGGGTGCAGGCGCGGGCGCTCGCCGGGAAGCGGGCCGACGTGGTGGGGAAGATCGCGCCCGAGTTGCCGGTGATCCTCGGCGAGAAGTACCGGGGCCTGTTCCTGGCGTACGCCCACGGGCACCCCATGTCCGGCGGGTACCGGCGCGACGCACTGGACTTCGCCGAGCACCTGCTCGTGTCGGAGACGCCGGCGGAGGGCCCAACACGGAGGGAACTGCGCGAGTGGTGGCTGGAGCGCTCGGGACCGGTGCCGCCGTCCCGCAGGCCCGTGGTGCGGGCGGTGCGGGCGGCGCGCAGGGTGCTGCAGCACCGGTGACCCCCGAGCGGTCGTCCCGCACCGCGAAGTAACATGCCAGTCCCGCACCCGAAACCGACCAGCGTGCGGTGCCGTACCAGGAGGCACCATGCGACCGCGACCGCCCCTCAGGGGCCGAGGCATGATCAGTGGCACCGGCGTCATCATCGTCGGCCTGACGGCGACGCTGCTGGCCCTGATCTTCCCGATCTTCTCCTACGCCGACCGTTCGGGCACCGGCGTGGACGTACTCAGCGACCAGACGGTCGCCACGAGCTACGGGCCGCTGTCCGGGCTGGACCGGGACTTCGTCACCAAGGTCCGGCTGGCCGGCCTGTGGGAGCTGCCCGCCGGCCGGCAGGCGGAGCGGAAGGGCACCACCCAGGCCGTACGGACGGCGGGGGAACACCTGGTCGAGGGCCACACCGCCCTCGACGAGCAGGTCCGGGACGTCGCCGGCAAGCTCGGGCTGCAGCTGCCCGACCGGCCCGGCGACCAGCAGGAGCAGTGGCTCCGGACCCTGAGCGCGGCGCAGGGCACGGACTACGACCGCGACTTCGTCAACATCGCGCGGCTGGCGCACGGCAAGGTGTTCTCGCTCGTCGCCCAGGTGCGCGCCACCACCCGCAACTCTCTGGTGCGCTCCCTGGCCGACGACGCCAACACGACCGTCCTGGACCACATCAGGGCCCTGGAGGCCACCGGGTACGTCGACTGGGACGCGCTGGCACGGGACATGGCCTCCGCGAGCCCTCCCCCGCTGATCCCCTCCCCGGCCCCGCCCGGTCCGACCGCGGACCCCGCTCCGGCCGCCCCCCTCACACCGGTGCCCTCGCCGACGTACACGCTGCCGCCTGCCGAGTCCAGCCCGCCGCCGCAGCAGTAGTCGGCTTCCGGACAAGCGGAACGTCACGTACTGACAACACTCCGTCCGTATTGTGAACAGGGCATGGCGTTCGGTGAGGCCTTTGGCATAGAAACGCGGCATGTTCTGGGTCCTTCTCCTGCTGCTGGCCTGGACCGTCGCGGGCACCGCGTGCACGCGGCTGTGCCTGGCCGCCGTCCGCTCCGCGGCCGACGACACGGATGCGTCCCAGCACGATCTGACGCTCTACGAAGCCGCCTTTCTGTCCGGCGGCCCCCGCCGGGTCGCCGATCTGACGATGGTCTCCATGGCCCGGCAGCGCCGGCTGCTGCTGGCCCACACCGGCTGGGCGACGGTGGTCGATCCGCGCGGACGCGACGACATCGAGCGGTCCGTCATCGGTGCCATCGGGCCCGAGGGGCAGAGCCGCATCGCCCCGGTGCGGGCCCGCGCGGCCTCCGCGGACGCCGTCGGCGACCTCGGCGAGCGGCTGGTCCACGCGGGTCTGGCCGTGCCCGCCGACGCCCGCACCACGGTCGCGTCCGGGGTGCGCCAGGTGCGGCTCGCCGCGCTGGCCGTCCTCGCGCTGGGCGCGACCGCGCTGCTGGTGCCCGCCCAGCCGGACATGCCCCGCGGGCTGGTCGCCCTGTGGTTCGCGCTGCCGCTCGCCCTGACGCTGAGCTGCCTGGCCATAGCCCGGGTCGAGGTCCACCCGTACTCGCGGTGGGCCTCCCCGGCCGGGCAGCGGCTGCTGGGCACCCTCGCCCGGCGGGCCGGCGGCGGCGACGACCGCACCTACCTCACCTCCGTCGCCGTGCGCGGTGTCCGCGCGATCGGCGAACCGGACCTACGAGCCGCCTTCACCCACCGCGACCAGCCCTAGCGGCATCCCCCGGCGTGCATCGTGCGCCGGGGGCGCGTGGGAGCATTGGGGGCGACACCGGCGGGGCGGTGCTTGCGTTCGCCGGGTGCCGAACGAAACATCCCTTTTGTCGCCGTAGTGCACCGAAGGGATACGCGATGCGATCAGCCGCCCTGTACTCGGCCGCCGGATCCTTGCTCCTGACCACCCTCACCGCCGCCCCGGCAGGCGGTGCGCCCGTCGTCCCGGAGCCCGCCGAGCGCAGCGGCACGGCGGTGGCCGCCGCCCGGGCCATGGCCGCCGGAGTCGACTTCGGCAAGTGCTCCGACGCCCAGGACACGCCGGGCTCTCTGGAGTGCGGCACGGTGTCGGTGCCGCTCGACTACGCGAACCCGTACGGCAGACAGATCAAGCTCACCGTCAGCCGGGTACGGGCGACGCACAAGGACCCGTACAACAGCAAGCGCCGGGTGCCCCGCCAGGGCGCGCTGGTCTACAACCCGGGCGGGCCCGGCGGCGACGGGCTGTACTTCCCGCTGGTCGGCTTCATGCCGCAGTGGAAGCGTCTGGCCGCCGCCTACGACCTCGTCGGCTACTCCCCGCGCGGCGTGGGCCGCTCCGCCCCGGTCTCCTGCCAGGACCCCAAGCGCTTCTACAAGGGGCCGTCGCTGTCGCCGACGCACCCCGACGCCTCGTACAAGAAGGAGCGCATCGCGCAGGCGAAGGCGTACGCGCGCGGGTGCGCGAAGCGGACCGGAAGCGCACTGCGGTACTACAACTCGCTCAACAACGCCCGCGACCTGGACGTCCTGCGGGCGGCCCTGGGCGAGGAGCGGCTGACGTTCATGGGGGCCTCGTACGGCACGTACTTCGGCGCGGTGTACGCCACCCTGTTCCCCTCGCACGTGCGGCGCATGGTCTTCGACTCGGCGGTCGACCCCGATCCCGAGCGGGTCTGGTACCACGACAACCTCGCCCAGTCGGCCGCGTTCGAGGAGCGCTGGGCGGACTTCCGGGAGTGGATCGCCCGGCACGACGACGTGTACGGGCTGGGCACCACCGCCGCCGCGGTGCAGCGCAGCTACGTGAAGGCGAGCGCGCGCCTCTCCGCCGAGCCGGCCGGGGGCGAGGTGGGGCCGGCGCAGTTGCAGGGCGCCTTCCTCACGGCCGGGTACTTCGACGACTACTGGCCCCAGCGGGCCGCGGCGCTCTCGGCGTATCTGAAGGGCGACCCCAAGCCGCTCGTCCAGCAGGCGGCGCCCGTGCGGGAGGCGGCCGCGGAGGCGGAGAACTCCGGCGCGGTGTACACGGCGGTGGAGTGCAACGACGCGCCCTGGCCGACGGACTTCCGGGTCTGGGACCGCGACAACACGCGGCTGGCGCGCGTGGCGCCGTTCCAGACCTGGGACAACGTGTGGACGAACCTGCCCTGCGCGTACTGGCCGGCCCCGCGGCAGCGGCCGGTCGATGTGCGCACCGGCCCCGGCGAGCTGCCGCCGACGCTGATCCTGGCGGCCGAGCGGGACGCGGCCGCGCCGTACGAGGGGGCTCGGGAGCTGAACCGGCGGCTGTCGGGGTCGGTGCTGGTGACCGAGCGGGACGCGGGGACGCACGGGGTCGCGGGCGGGCCCAACCAGTGCGTCAACGCCTACCTGGACGCGTATCTGCTGGAGGGCCGGCTGCCGGTGCGGCGCGCGGCCTGCGCACCGCACCTGGAACCCGAGCCGGTCGACCCGGCCCGGAAGGCGGCCCTGCGGCCCGCCCGCTGATCAGGCGAGGCCCGCGATCAGTTCCGCGACGTCCTTGCGGCGGCCCGTGTAGAACGGGACCTCCTCGCGGACGTGCCTGCGGGCCTCGGAGCCGCGCAGGTGGCGCATGAGGTCGACGATGCGGTACAGCTCGTCGGCCTCGAAGGCGAGGATCCACTCGTAGTCGCCGAGGGAGAACGAGGCGACCGTGTTGGCGCGGACGTCGGGGTAGCCGCGGGCCATCTTGCCGTGGTCGGCGAGCATGCGGCGGCGGTCCTCGTCGGGCAGCAGGTACCAGTCGTAGCTGCGCACGAAGGGGTAGACGCTGATGTAGTTGCGCGGCGTCTCGTCGGCGAGGAACGCCGGGATGTGCGAGCGGTTGAACTCGGCGGGGCGGTGCAGCGCCATGTTCGACCAGACCGGCTCCAGCGCGCGGCCCAGCTTCGTGCGGCGGAAGAGGTTGTACGCCTCCTGCAGCTGGTCGCTGGTCTCCGCGTGCCACCAGATCATGACGTCGGCGTCGGCGCGCAGGCCGGAGACGTCGTACGTGCCGCGGATCGTCACGTCCTTCGCGGCGAGCTGGTCGAACAGCTCCTGGACCTCGTCGGCGTAGCCCGCGCGGTCCTCGGGCAGGACGTCCTTCAGCTTGAAGACGGACCACAGCGTGTAGCGGATGACCTCGTTGAGGTCCTTGGCCAGCTTGCCCTTGTTCGGGATGCGGCCGGCCTCGGTGGTGGGGGCGTCGTCACTCATGTCCCTTATTCTCCTGCTCCTCCGTGCAGACTCTGCACCGGGTTGGCGGTGAGCTCCTGCACACCGCCAAGGTCTCCGTCCAGCTGGTCCACGGCCGCGTACGCGCTCGCGATGCAGGCCGGGATGCCGACGCCGTCGTACTGCGCGCCGCAGACGGCGAGGCCGGGCAGCTTGGCCAGGTGCTCACGGACGCGGGCCACGCGCGTGTGGTGGCCGACCGGGTACTGGGGCAGGCCGTCGATCCAGCGGGTGACCCGTGTCTCGAGGGGGGTGGCGTCCAGGCCGATGGCCGCCTTCAGGTCGTGGCGGGAGACCTCCACCAGGCCGGCGTCGTCGCGCTGAAGGATCTCCGTCTCGCCGTAGCGGCCGACGGAGGTGCGCAGGACGACGAGGTCCGGGTTCTCCTCGGCGATCCAGTCCCACTTCTGGGAGGCGAAGGTGGACGCCTTGACGGTGTGGCCGTCGACCGGCGGCACCAGGAAGCCGCTGCTGCCGTCCGGGAGGGCGGTGTCGGAGCGGCGGTAGGCGAGGGTGACCAGCGCCATCGACGCGTACTCGAAGCCGGCGAGCTCGGCGGCGGCCTCGGGCGCCTCGGGGCGCAGCAGGCCGGCGGCGGCCGGGGCGGGTACGGCGACGATCACCGCGTCGGCCCGCAGTACGCGGTCCCCCGCGACGACCCGCCAGCCGCCGGACGACTCGCGGCGCAGCTCGGTGACCGGCGCGTCGGTGAGGATCTCGCCGCCCCGCGCGCGCACCGAGTCGGCGACGGCGAGCGGCAGGGTGCCGATGCCGCCGGTGATGCCCATGAACACCGGCCCGGTCTGCCCGCCGGCGGACATCTTCGCCTGGATCTCGCGCACGCCCTCGGTCAGCGAGGTGTGCGTCTTGGCGATCTGGAACAGCTGCGGGACGGCCGAGCGCATCGAGATGCGGTACGCGTCGCCCGCGTACACGCCGCCGAGCAGGGGTTCGACGAGGCGGTCGACGACCTCGCGGCCCAGTCGTTCGGCCACGTACTCACCGACCGCCACGTCGTCGCCGACAACCGTGCGCGGCAGTTCGGCGTCGCGCTCGATACGGGCCAGGCCCTCGTCGGACAGGACGCCGGTGAGGGCGGACGCCGTGCCGGGGACGCCCATCACATGCCCCTTGGGCATGGGGCGCAGGGCGCCGCGGGTCCATAGGAAGGCCGTCGCGGTGGCCGGCGGCCGGAGCCGCTCCGACAGCCCCACCTCGCGGGCCAGGCCGACCGCCTCCGGCCTGCGGGCCAGCATCGACTCGGCGCCGAGGTCCACGCGGGCACCCGCGATCTCGCCGGGCAGCAGCTTGCCGCCGACCCGGTCCGACGCCTCCAGCACGGTCACCCGCGCGCCCCGCTGCAGCAGCCGGTGGGCGGCGGCCAGGCCCGCGATCCCGGCTCCGATGACGACGACCCGGCCCTCGGCCGGAGGTGATCCACTCATGGCTCCACCCTCTCAGACACCACCGACACCGACGCGAGGGCCATGTGGCCCTGAGGAGTCCCGACCGTGACCACATCGGGACCCTCGCCCGCCAACGTCCCGGACCTCCCGGGCGTCGAAGGAGCGTCACTAGTCACCGACCCTCGGGGGTGGACCCGCATGCGCGCACGACGTTCCGTACGACCTGTCCGGGCCGTGGCCGGCATCCTGCTGGCCGCGTCGCTCGCGCTGACCGGATGCAGCGGTGCCGGGAGCGACTCCGCGGGCTCCTCCGCCGCCGACGGGCCCGCCCGGAGCGAGGCCAAGGGCTCCGCCCCCGGCGGTCAGAAGGACGCGTCCGGTGCCGCGGCGAACCGGACGCCGAAGCTCACCGGGACCGACATCATCCGGACCGCCTCCCTCACCGTGCAGGTCCGGGACGTGCCGAAGGCCCTCGACGAGGCCCGCACCACCACCGAGAACGCGGGCGGCTATGTCGGCGACGAGACCACCACCCGGGACCCGCAGGGCCACGAGCGCACACGCGTGGTGCTGCGCGTGCCGGTCGAGAAGTACGACGAGGTCCTGGCCGGCCTGCAGGGCACCGGCAAACTCATGTCGCGCACCTCCAAGGCCGAGGACGTCACCGAGCAGGTCGTCGACGTCGACAGCCGGGTCAGGTCGCAGCGGGCCAGCGTCGCCCGGATCCGCGAACTGATGGACCGGGCGACCAAGTTGAGCGACGTGGTGGAGCTGGAGGGAGAACTGGGCAGCCGGCAGTCCGACCTGGAGGCGCTGCTCGCGCAGCAGAAGTCCCTGAAGGACCGCACGAGCCTGGCCACCATCACGCTCTCCCTGTCCGGGACACCGGCGAAGAAGGCCGCGAAGGACGACGACCCCGGCTTCGTGGACGCGCTGGCCGGCGGCTGGGGCGCGTTCGTGACGATGCTGCGCTGGCTGGCGGTGGCAATCGGCGCGGTGCTGCCGTTCGCCGCGGTGGCGGCGCTGCTCGCGCTGGTGTGGCTGCGCCTGCTCCGGCCGGGCCGGCGGGAGAGCGGCGAGCGGGACTGAAATGCCCCGCCCCCGTAGCGTGTTCGCATGAACATGAACGGTGCGAGGGAACGACTGGTGGTGATCGGCGGCGACGCCGCGGGGATGTCCGCGGCGTCGCAGGCACGCCGATCGAAGGGCCCCGACGAGCTGGAGATCGTGGCGTTCGAACGAGGCCACTTCACCTCGTACTCGGCGTGCGGCATTCCGTACTGGGTCGGCGGCGACGTCTCCGACCGGGAGCAGCTGATCGCACGCACCCCGCAGGAGCACCGCGAGCGGGACATCGACCTGCGGATGCGCACCGAGGTCACGGAGATCGACGTGGCGCGCGGCCGGGTACGCGCGCGTGACGTCGATTCCGGAGCCGAGTCCTGGACGTCGTACGACAAGCTCGTGATCGCCACCGGGGCGCGCCCGATCCGCCCGGACATGCCGGGCGCCGACGCCCCCGGTGTGCACGGGGTGCAGACCCTGGACGACGGCCAGGCGCTCCTCGACTCGCTCACGCGCACGCGTGGCCGGCGTGCGGTCGTGGTGGGCGCGGGCTACATCGGCGTGGAGATGGCCGAGGCGCTCATCAACCGCGGCTACGAGGTCACGGTCGTCAACCGCGGCAGCGAACCGATGTCCACCCTCGACCCGGACATGGGCCGTCTGGTGCACGAGGCCATGGAGGGCCTCGGCATCACCATGGTCAACGACACCGAGGTCACCAAGGTCCTCACCGGCGACGACGGCCGCGTCCGCGCGGTGGCCACCGAGGACGCCGAGTACCCGGCGGACGTGGTGGTCCTGGGCATCGGCGTCCGCCCCGAGACGTCCCTCGCGGCGGCCGCCGGTCTGCCGCTGGGCGCCCACCGCGGCCTGCTCACCGACCTGGCCATGCGGGTCCGCGGCCACGAGAACATCTGGGCGGGCGGCGACTGCGTGGAGGTTTTGGACCTGGTCTCCGGCCAGGAGCGCCACATCGCGCTGGGCACCCACGCCAACAAGCACGGCCAGGTCATCGGCACCAACGTCGGCGGCGGCTACGCGACCTTCCCGGGGGTGGTGGGCACCGCGGTCAGCAAGGTGTGCGACCTGGAGATCGCCCGTACGGGCCTGCGCGAGAAGGACGCGCGCAGAGTGGGCCTGCGGTTCGAGACGGTGACCATCGAGTCGACGAGCCGGGCGGGCTACTACCCCGGCGCCTCCCCCATGACGGTGAAGATGCTCGCCGAGCGCCGCACGGGCCGTCTTCTGGGAGTGCAGATCGTCGGCCGGGAGGGCGCGGCCAAGAGGGTCGACATCGCCGCCGTCGCCCTCACGGCCGGGATGACGGTGGAACAGATGACGGCCCTTGACCTGGGCTACGCGCCGCCGTTCTCCCCGGTGTGGGACCCGGTGCTGGTGGCGGCCCGCAAGGCGTCGAAGGCGGTACGGGAGCGCCCTTGAAGGGGCGCGGGGCCGTGTCGATCTGCGGCTCCGCCGCGGGAGCGCGGCAAGCCACGACGAACCCGCACCCTGATCGGCGGAGCCCTACGCGCTGCCGTTGATCCGCTCGATCGCCTGCCGCGCCTGCTCCGCCGGAGGCCGCGGCGGCAAGGACGACACGGACGCCGTGGAGGTGACCGCGGGCGGCTGCTCCCCCGCGGGCTTCGCGTGCGCGGCACTGCGCACGGTGCGCAGCCGGTGGCTCACCGCCTCGTCCAGGGTCACGGGCCGCTGCATCTGGGAGGCCAGCCGCCCGGCCTCCTGACCCAGCCGGGCCACGTCCTCCCACGGCAGCCTCACCACCAGGGAGAGTTCGGCCTCGCCGTCGGGGAGCGCCTGCATCGCAGGAGTAACTCGGTCGTTCATCGCCTGTTCCTCACGTCGTCCCCGCGGCCCGCCTTCCCCGTGCCGCGGACGGTTGACGAGACATACGCACGCGCGCGTGCCGGTGTTCACCGATTCGCCGAGCCCATCGGGGGCACTAATTCCTTGTGGTCATCCCCGTTCATGACGTGAACCCGGTGCGCCGCACGCCCTGGGTGACGTACGCGCTGATTGCCGCGAACGTCTTCGTGTTCCTGTCCACGCCCGGCATCGCCGGCTCCGTGGCGGGCGGCAGCGACCTGTCGCAGACGTGCCATCTGCAGGCATTCCTGGACCACTACGCGGCGGTGCCGCGGGAGTTGATCCACCATCAGATGCCGCGGCTGGTCCCCACGGGTGACGTCGGCACAAGCGCGAGCGGTCATGCCGGCTGCGTGGTGGCCCCACCGGGATACGACAAGTCGCCGGCGCTGTCGGTGTTCACGGCGATGTTCCTGCACGGCAGCTGGCTGCACCTGCTGGGCAACATGCTGTTCCTGCTGATCTTCGGCAACAACGTCGAGGACCGCATGGGGCACATCCGCTTCACGCTGTTCTACCTCGTCTGCGGCTACGCGGCGGGCTACGGCTTCGCCGTCCTCAACGCCGACTCGGCCGACCCCCTGATCGGCGCCTCGGGAGCCATCGCGGGCGTGCTGGGTGCCTATCTGGTGCTGTATCCGAAGGCACGAGTGTGGGTCCTGGTGCCGTTCCTGATCTTCCTGCCGCTGAGACTGCCGGCCTGGCTGGTGCTCGGCTTCTGGTTCGTGCTGCAGGCGTTCTACTCGGCGGGCGAGGGCGTCTCCGCCGCGGGCACGGTGGCGTACGCGGCGCACGTCGTGGGCTTCCTCGTCGGCATGGTGCTGGCCCTGCCCCTCAAGGCGGGCACTCCCCCGCCACCGGAGCCTCGCGGCCTGCTGTTCGGCAGGCGCGCCCAGCCCCGGCACACGTGGTGAGTCAGCGCGCGGTGCGCGTGTGGACGTACTCCACGAGCCGGGTCAGCGCGTCCGGGTCGGTGGACGGCATCACGCCGTGGCCGAGGTTGAACACGTGGCCCTCCAGTCCGGCGGCCGCGTCCAGCACCTCGCGCGTCTTGGCCTCGACGGCCTCCGGGGTGGTGAACAGGATCGTCGGATCCAGGTTGCCCTGCAGCGCCTTGCCGGGGCCGACCCGGCGGGCGGCCTCGTCCAGCGGGACGCGCCAGTCGACGCCGACGACGTCCGCGCCGGCCTCGCCCATGAGGTTCAGCAGTTCGCCGGTGCCGACGCCGAAGTGGATGCGGGGGACGCCGTAGCCGGCGACGGCGTCGAAGACCTTCGCGGAGGCCGGCATCACCGAGCGCCGGTAGTCGGCGGGGGCGAGGGCGCCGACCCAGGAGTCGAACAGCTGGACGGCGGAGGCGCCGGCCTCGATCTGCACCTTGAGGAACGCGGCCGTGATGTCGGCGAGACGGTCGAGCAGGTCGGCCCACAGCTCGGGGTCGCCGTACATCATCGCCTTGGCGTTCTCGTACGTGCGCGACGGGCCGCCCTCGATGAGGTAGCTCGCGAGGGTGAAGGGGGCGCCCGCGAAACCGATCAGCGGGGTGGTGCCGAGCTCGCGGGTGAGCAGGCCGATGGCCTCGGTGACGTAGGACACGTCCTCGGGGGTGAGGTCTCGCAGCTGGGCGAGGTCGGCGCGGGTGCGGATCGGGCGGTCGACGACCGGGCCGACGCCGGGCTTGATCTCGAGGTCGACGCCGATGGCCTTGAGCGGGACCACGATGTCGCTGTAGTAGATGGCCGCGTCCACGTTGTGGCGGCGCACCGGCTGGAGGGTGATCTCGGTGACCAGCTCGGGGCGCATGCAGGACTCGAGCATCGGGATGCCCTCGCGGACCTTGCGGTACTCGGGCAGCGAGCGCCCGGCCTGCCGCATGAACCACACGGGCGTGTGCGGCACGGGTTCGCGCCGGCAGGCCCGGAGGAAGGCGGAGTCGTACGTCGCGGAGGTCTGCGGGGTCTTGTTGGCGCTCACGGGGCAAGTCTGACATGACGTCCGGGTAACTCCCGCCCGGGTGTCTTGCCCTGCGCCGAGCCGCGGTTCCCCTAATCTTCCCGCATGGCTGCGGCTCAAGGACGACTGTCGGACGGCGCTGACGGAATGGACGACACCCAGGGGGGGGACGGGGATGGCATCGGTGCGGCTCCGCCGGCTTTTCAGGCCGCGGTGCAGGCTCTGCGCGGCAGTCGGCTGAGGCCGCAGATCGAGGTCGAGCCGACCCGCGCACCGAAGCGGCTCGCGCCCTTCGCGCACGCGCTGGAGGCGACCGTCGTCGACGGTGAGCAGGACCTGGCCGACGGTCGGCTGGTGCTGCTGCACGACCCGGCCGGGCACGACGCCTGGCAGGGCACGTTCCGGCTGGTGACGCTGGTGCGGGCGGAGCTGGAGCCGGAGATGGCCGCGGACCCGCTGCTGCCGGAGGTGTGCTGGTCCTGGCTGACCGGCGCGCTGGCCGCGCGCGGGCTGTCGTACGGCGAACCGAGCGGGACCGTCACGCGCGCGAGCTCGCACTACTTCGGCGGGCTCGCGGAACGCCCGGCCGCCTCGCAGATCGAGATCCGCGCCTCCTGGACGCCCCGCGAGGGTCTGGGCGGCGTTCCCGACACCGCGGCGCACCTGGCGTCCTGGTGCGATCTGCTGGCGCAGGTGGCGGGACTGCCGCCGGCCGGGCCGGGCGACGCGTCGGTGGTGACGCTGCCGCAGCGGCGCGGACCGCAGCAGTCCCGCTAATCCAGACGTTCGAGTCACGGTGGCCGTTTGACCGTCACTTTGTCGATACGGCCACATTCAGTCAGGAATGAATCCTCGAACGAACCGATTCGTTCACCGAACGATCGACCACCTGTCCGAATTGAACTCATTGTTTCTCACTAAATCGTGATCTTTCTCTAAAGGACTCCAGGTTTGGTGCCGAAGACGGTTGTGACCTTGGAAAGCCGTCCCGCCCCCCAGGAGGCCTGGTGTCCGTTCTCCTCGAGCAGCCCGCAAGCCTGGTCGCCTACCGCCCGAACAAGCCGACCGCCATGGTGGTCGTGGCCGACCCGCGCGTCCGCTCCACCGTCACCCGCCACCTGTGGGCGCTCGGTGTGCGCGACGTCATCGAGGCCTCGTCCATCGCGGAGGCTCGTCCCCGCATCGGCAACCCCCGCGACATCTGCGTCGCCGACGTCCACCTGCCCGACGGCTCGGGCCTCACCATCCTCTCCGAGACCCGGGCGGCGGGCTGGCCCAACGGCCTGGCCCTGTCCGCCGCCGACGACATCGGCGCCGTGCGCAACGCCCTCGCCGGTGGCGTGAAGGGCTACGTCGTCACCGGCACCCGCACCAACGTCGGGCTCCCCACCCGGCCAGGTGCCGCCCCCATCGGTTCCGCCGCGGCCCGTATGCACCGCCGCCCCCCGGGTGCCCCGAGCCACCCGGGCGGCTACCGCGAGCTGTCCGGCCGCGAGGTCGAGGTGCTGAGACTGGTGGCGGAGGGCCAGTCGAACAAGGCGATCGGCGTCTCCATGGGCCTGTCCGCGCTGACCGTCAAGAGCCACCTCGCCCGCATCGCCCGCAAGCTCGGCACCGGAGACCGGGCCGGAATGGTCGCCGTGGCCCTGCGGACCGGCATCATCCACTGAGCCCGACGCCCCGCGAAGTTCACGCACGTGAACCAGAGCTGTCACCTGGCTGACTGGTTTGCGACCCCACGGCGCCTGCCGACGGAACGTTCCGTCGGCAGGCGCCGTCCATACACGGATACCCTTGACATGTGACCGACGCCCAAGACACCGCAGCAGACGTTTCACTGCGAACCACCGGAGGCGCCCCTCCGGACGACGGCGGATCTTCTGCAGCGGAGGCGCCGATCCCTCTGCTGGAGCCGCGCGAGGGCATTCCGCCCGTCGTCGCCGACGCCGACGCGCTCGCCGAGGTGATCGCCGCGTTCGCGGCCGGCACCGGACCCGTCGCCGTCGACGCCGAGCGCGCCTCCGGCTACCGCTACGGTCAGCGCGCCTATCTGGTGCAGCTGCGCCGGGAGGGTGCGGGGACCGCACTGATCGACCCCGTGGCCTGTCCCGACCTGTCCGGTCTCGGAGAGGCGCTGTCGGGCGTCGAGTGGGTGCTGCACGCCGCCACCCAGGATCTGCCCTGCCTGCGCGAAATAGGCATGATGCCGACGCGGCTGTTCGACACCGAGCTCGCGGGACGGCTGGCCGGCTTCCCCAGGGTCGGCCTCGGCGCGATGGTCGAGGGCGTCCTGGGCTTCGTACTGGAGAAGGGGCACTCCGCCGTCGACTGGTCGACGCGGCCGCTGCCCGAGCCATGGCTCAGGTACGCGGCACTGGACGTGGAGCTGCTGGTCGATCTGCGGGACGCCCTGGAGAAGGAGCTGGACCGGCAGGGGAAGCTGGAGTGGGCCCGGCAGGAGTTCGCGGCGATCGCGGCCGCGCCGCCCGCCGAGCCGCGCAAGGACCCCTGGCGCCGGACGTCCGGGATGCACAAGGTGCGTCGGCGCCGGCAGCTCGCCGTCGTGCGGGAGATGTGGCAGACGCGCGACCGGATCGCCCAGCGGCGGGACGTCTCGCCGGGCAAGGTGCTCAGCGACGCGGCCATCGTCGAGGCGGCGCTCGCCCTGCCGGCCGATGTGCAGGCGCTCATGGCGTTGAACGGCTTCGGCAACCGCATGGGGCGGCGGCAGCTGGAGCAGTGGCAGGCGGCGGTGGACCGGGCGAAGTCGCTCGGCGAGTCCCAGTTGCCGGCGCCCGGGCAGCCGGTGACCGGGCCTCCGCCGCCGCGGGCCTGGGCCGACAAGGACCCGGTGGCCGCCGCACGGCTGTCGGCGGCCCGGGCCGGGGTGTCGGCGCTGGCCGAACGGCTGAACATGCCGCAGGAGAACCTGATCTCGCCGGACACCGTGCGGCGGGTCTGCTGGGAGCCGCCGAAGGCCGTGGACGCCGAGACGGTCGCGGCCGCGCTGGCCGGGCACGGGGCGCGGGCCTGGCAGGTCGAGCAGGTCACACCGGTGCTGGTGGCCGCGCTGTCCGCCGGAGCCCCGCCCTCCTGAGCGCTCCTCACCTGGTCGCTCCCCGTGTGAAGCCGTTGTAGATGTAACGCTGCAGGCACAGGAAGACGACCAGCGTGGGGAGGATGACCAGGATCGCGCCCGCCGAGATCGTCTCCCAGTGGGCGCCGAACGGGCCCTTGAAGCGGAACAGGGACGTCGAGATCACGCCAAGATCCTGGTTCGGCATGTACAGGAAGGGGATGTAGAAGTCGTTGTAGACGGCGATCCCCTTCACGATCACCACGGTCGCGATCGCCGGCTTCAGCAGCGGGAAGATGATCCGCCAGTAGATCGTGAACGCGTTCGCGCCGTCCAGGCGGGCCGACTCGTCGAGGCTCACCGGGATCGAGCGGACGAACTGCAGGAAGATGTAGATCGAGACGATGTCCGTGCCCATGTAGAGGGCGATCGGCGCCCAGCGGGTGTCGAACAGGCCGAAGCTGGTGACGATCCGGAAGGTCGCCACCTGGGTGGTGACCCCGGGGACCAGGGCGGCGATCAGGAACAGGGCCACCACCGGCTTCTTGAGGCGGAAGGTGAACCGGTCGATCGCGTAGGCCGTCATCGAGCCGATGAGGACCGTGCCGCCGACGGAGACGACCAGGATGAAGGCCGTGTTGCCGAACGCGGAGAGCATGCGGCCGTCGTGGAACGCGGTGACGTAGTTTCGGAAGTTGAGCAGGTCGTGGGGCAGGCTGAGCGCCCCCGTGTCGTTCGACGTCTCCTGTTCGGTCTTCAGGGAGGTCAGCAGGACGACGACCAGCGGCAGCAGGACGACCACGCTCGCCGCGATCAGGGACAGGTAGACGAGGGTGCGGGCCACCGCTCGGCGTGTCATACGAGATCCACCTTGTCGTCGGGGACCAGGCGCCGCTGGATCCAGGTCACCAGGAGGATGATCAGCAGCAGGACGACGGCGGCCGCGGAGGCCAGGCCCGTCTTGTTGAACTGGAAGGCCAGCTTCACCGTCTGGATCACGAAGGTCTCGGTGCCGGTCGCGCCGCCGGTCATGATGTACGGGATCTCGAAGACCGACAGCGACCCGGAGACGGACAGGATCACGCTGAGGCTCAGCACGGGTCTGATGCCGGGCGCGATGATGTGCCGGAACTGGTGCCAGCGGCCCGCGCCGTCCAGTTCGGCGGCCTCATACAGCTCCCCCGGGATGGACTGGATCGCGCCCAGGAAGAGCACGAAGTTCAGGCCCGTGTAGCGCCAGACGGAGACCCCGGCCAGGGAGACGTTCGCGGAGACCGGGGTGCCCAGCCACGCGTGGTCGGAGTGGACGCCGAGGAGCGCGAGGACCGAGTCGAGAGTGCCGCCGTCCTGGAAGAAGTAGAGGAAGACGAAACCGATCGCCACCCCGTTGATCAGGTAGGGGAAGAACAGCACGCCCTTGAAGAGGTTCCGGAAGCGGACGTCGAAGCTGAGGATCGTGGCGAAGTAGAGGGCGACGGCGATCTGGACCACGGAGGCGGCCAGGTAGTAGCCGCTGACCCAGAAGACCTCGAACAGGTCGGGGCGGGTGAACAGTTCGGTGTAGTTGCCGATGCCCGTGTAGCGCAGTTCGGGGCTGAGGCCGTCCCAGTCGGTGAAGCTGTACGCCAGCATGTTGACGATCGGCGCGTAGGTGAAGGTGATCAGGAAGGCGAGGGGGACGAGGAGGAACAGCCAGGGGGTCAGGCCCCGCCACACGCGCGTCATCTCAGGACCCCAAGGTCTTCTGGGCCTCGGTCCACTTCCTGCTCAGGCCGGCGAGGAACGAGTCCAGGCTGCCCTTCCTGGCGCCGCGCGCGAGGTCGACCAGGTCCTGGCGGTAGTCGGGCTTGTTGATGCCGACCTCGGACTGGTCGTCGATGGCCTTCACCCGGGCGCCCTCGGTGTCGTCGAGCTCGATGAGCTTCACGCCCCGGTCCTCGTAGGGCTTCAGCACATCGGGAAGCGGGGCGCTCTTCAGCGGTGAGATCGCCAGGTTGTCCCTGTCGTAGCCGGACTTGTCGGTAAACCAGTCGATCCAGGCGCGGGCCGCCTCCTTGTGCCGGGAGTGGACGTTGACGGCCTGGTGGTAGTCGGGGCCGACGACCGCGCAGAACGTGCCGTCCACCTGGGCGGGGAACGGCATGAAGCCGATGTCGTCGGGGTTCGCCCCGGCCTTCTTCGCGGCGTCCCGGAACTGGACGATCGCCCAGGTCCCGAGCCACTGCGTGGCGATCTTCCCCTTGGCCAACTGCGGCTTGGACAGCTCCCAGTTGGTGGTCGTCGGGTCTTTCTCGGCCAGGCCCTGGTGCACGATGTCGTACAGCAGGGTGTCGCCGACGCGCAGGTCGCTGCCCTTCGCCCAGGGGTCGCCGTCGGCCAGCTTCGTGGTGGCACCGGTGTCGCAGCCGACCGAGCCGTTGACGAAGGTCCACGACGTCAGCGGCCACTGCGCGGCGAAGTTGGTGTAGTACGGGACCGCGTCCGTCCTGGACTTGATCGCCTTGAGGTCGCTCAGGAACTCGGCCGGTGTGGTGGGCCACTCGGTGACACCGGCCTCGCGCCAGACCTTCTTGCTGTAGACGAAGCCGGGGCTCACGCCGATCGGACTCTGGCCGTAGACCTTGCCGTCCACCGTGGTGAAGTCCGTGAAGCGGTACTTCCTGCCGCGCTCCGCCCGCGTGCCGAGCGAGGCGAAGAACCTGGGGTAGTCGCTCTTCTTCACCACGCCCGGGATCATCAGGACGTCGCCGTAGTTCTCCGTGTTCATGCGGATCTTGACGTCGGCCTCGTAGTTGGTGAGGGCCTCGAACTCGACCTTGACCTTGGGGTACGTCCTGTTGAACGCGGCGGCGTACCACTTCATCGTGCCGTCCTGCACGAGGTCGGTGCGCTGGGTGAGGACCTTGATGGTTCCGCTGACCTTCGACGGGTCGTCGGGCGCCTTGGCGTCCGCGCCCTTGGAGGAGGCACCGGTGCCGGTGCAGGCCGTGAGGACGAGAGCGGCTCCGGCCGCGATGGCCAGGACTGTACGGCGGGACATGTGCATCAGCTCCGTTCATGGTTCACGTTCATGGGACGGACGAGCACGAGCGGGTTGGCTGGTTCGGAACTCTGACAACGTTTTCTTAACCGGTAAAGTCTGTATTCCGCCAAGGCTGTCGAAAGCTTTTCGCTGACTGGACTGAAACGGTTTAGGGAGTGTGCATGCTGGAGGCGACACCGCTCACCGAGGGATGGGTCCTGCGGCACGAAGGGGAGGAACTTCCGGCAGCGGTGCCGGGCTGTGTGCACACAGATCTGCTGGCGGCCGGGGTGATCCCGGACCCCTTTCTCGGGGCGAACGAGACCGAGGTGGCGTGGGTCGCGCGGCGGGAGTGGACGTACGAGACCGAGCTGCGGGGTGGGGCGGGGGGCCACGAGCAGACCGACCTGGTCTTCGACGGGCTCGACACGGTCGCCGAGGTGTCGGTCGGCGGGCATGTACTGGGCCGGACCCGGAACATGCACCGCTCCCACCGCTTCGACGTCACCGGGCTCCGGGGGCGGCTGTCGGTGCGGTTCGTCTCCGCCTACGCCGAGGCGGAGGCATTGCGCGGGCGGGTGGGCGAGCGGCCGGCCGCCTACTCGCAGCCGTACCAGTACGTGCGCAAGATGGCCTGCTCGTTCGGCTGGGACTGGGGGCCCACGCTGGTGACGGCCGGAATCTGGCGGCCGGTGCGGCTGGAGTCCTGGTCCACCGCCCGGATCGCCCGGGTGCGGCCCCTGGTGACGGTCGAGGACGGCGTGGGCGTGGTGGAACTGCGTGTGGAGGTCGAGCGCAGCCGGGTGGAGGCGCCGCTCGCCGTGGAGGCGTCGGTCGGCGGTGCCCGGGTGCGCGGGGAGATCGAGGGGACGGCGGGGGCCGTGCGGCTCCGGGTGCCCGACGCGCGACTGTGGTGGCCGCGCGGATACGGTGAGCAGCCGCTGTACGACGTGGAGTTGACGCTCCTGCACGACGGGGAGGCGCTGGACGTGTGGCGACATCGGGTCGGCTTCCGGACCGTGCGGCTGGACACGTCCGTGGATGCGCACGGCACCGGCTTCACCCTCGTCGTCAACGGCGAGCCGCTCTTCGCGCGCGGCGTGAACTGGATCCCGGACGACGTCTTCCCCTCGCGCGTGACCCGGGAGCGCTACCGGGAGCGGCTCGGGCAGGCCGCGCGCGCCGGGGTGGACCTGGTGCGGGTCTGGGGCGGCGGGATCTACGAGAGCGGGGACTTCTACGACGCCTGCGACGAGTTGGGGCTGCTGGTCTGGCAGGACTTCCCGTTCGCCTGCGCCGCCTACCCGGAGGAGCAGCCGCTGCGGGGCGAGGTGGAGGCCGAGGCGCGGGAGAACGTCGTACGGCTGATGCCGCATCCGTCGCTGGTGCTGTGGAACGGCAACAACGAGAACCTGTGGGGGTTCCGGGACTGGGGATGGCAGGCGCGGCTCGCCGGTGACTCCTGGGGCGAGGGCTACTACCTGGGCGTACTGCCGCGTGTGGTGGCCGAGTTGGATCCGACGCGGCCCTACACGGCGGGCAGTCCCTGGTCGGGGTCGTGGGAGCGGCACCCGAACGACCCGGCGCACGGCACGCACCACTCCTGGGAGGTGTGGAACCGGGCGGACTACGGTGAGTACCGGCGTGAAGTGCCGCGTTTCGTGGCGGAGTTCGGCTGGCAGGCGCCGCCGGCGTACGCCACGCTGCGGCGGGCGCTGCCGGACGAGGAGCTCGCCCCGGACTCCCCCGGCATGCTGCACCACCAGAAGGCTGACGACGGCAACGGCAAGCTGGAGCGGGGGCTGGCCCGGCATTTCGCCGTGCCGAAGGGGGACTTCGACCGCTGGCACTATCTGACGCAGGTCAACCAGGCGCGCGCGGTGGCCGCCGGGATCGAGCACTGGCGCTCGCACTGGCCCGAGTGCGCGGGCACGATCGTGTGGCAGCTCAACGACTGCTGGCCGGTGACGAGTTGGGCCGCCATCGACGGGGACGGCCGGGAGAAACCGCTCTACCACGAGTTGCGGCGGCTGTACGCGGACCGGTTGCTGACGGTGCAGGCGCGGGAGCCGGGACTGGTGCTGGCCGCCGTCAACCAGGCCGGGCTGGCGTGGACGGGCACGGTGACGCTGCGCCGGATGTCCGTCCAGGGCACGGTGGTCGCCGAGAGGGGCGTCAAGTTCCGGGCGGAGCGGCGCGCGGTCGCCTGCGTGGCGGTGCCGCGGGAGCTGGAGCCGGCCGGCCCGAACGAGTTCCTGGTGGCCGACGCCGACGGGCTGCGGGCGCTGTGGTTCCCCGTGCCTGACCGCGAAGTGGCCTACCCCCGACCGGAGTTCGACGTGACGGTGGCGCCGGGCGCGGTGACGGTGTCGGCCCGCACCCTCGTACGGGATCTGCTGCTGCAGGCCGACCGGCTGCGGCCGGAGGCACGCGCCGACCGGGGGCTGGTCACGCTGCTGCCCGGGGAGCGGGTGACCATCGGGGTCAGCGGCTGGGAGAATCCCGACCCGGACACCACCCGCGCCGCCCTGTACTGCCTGGAGCCGACCGCATGACGACCTCCCGCGTCACCATCAAGGACGTCGCCGCGCGTGCCGGTGTGTCCAAGGGGGCGGTGTCGCTCGCCTTCAACCACAAGCCGGGCCTGTCGGAGTCGACCCGGGACCGGATCTTCGAGGCGGCCCGGGAGCTCGGGTGGGCGCCGAACCCGACCGCGCGGACGCTGGCGGGGTCCCGGGTGGACGTGGTGGGGCTGGCGATCTGCCGGCCCGCGCGGCTGCTGGGGCTTGAGCCCTTCTACATGGAGTTCGTCTCCGGGGTGGAGAGCGTGCTGACCGAGCGGTCCTGCTCGCTGCTGCTGCGACTCGTGCGGAACGTGGAGGAGGAGGTCGGGCTGCTGGACTCGTGGTGGCGGGGGCGGCAGGTCGGCGGCTCGATCCTGGTCGACTTCCGGCTCGACGACCCCCGCGTGGCCTCGGCGGAGCGGCTGGGGATGCCGGTGGTGGCGGTCGGGCATCCCTCGCTCACGGGTTCGCTGACGTCGGTGTGGACCGACGACGCGACCGCCGTGACGGAGGCGGTGCGCTATCTCGCGGCGCTCGGGCACCGGCGGATCGCGCGGGTGGGGGGTGCGGCGGCGCTCGGGCACACGGCGACGCGGACGGCCGCGTTCGACGAGGCGGCGCGGGCCCTGGAACTCGCGGGGGCCTGGCAGGTCACCACGGACTACTCGGGGGAGTCGGGGGCGCGGGCCACCCGGTCACTGCTGACGGCGGCCGCTCCGGACCGGCCCACGGCCATCGTGTACGACAACGACATCATGGCGGTGGCCGGGCTCTCGGTGGCGGCGGAGATGGGGCTGAGCGTGCCGGCGGACGTCTCGCTGTTGGCGTGGGACGACTCCCAGCTGTGCCGGCTCACCCATCCGACGCTCTCCGCCATGAGCCATGACGTGCACGGATTCGGGGCGGACGTCGCGCGTACGCTGTTCGGCGTGATCACCGGGGAGGGACCCGGATCGCATCCGGTGCCCACTCCGGTCCTCACTCCCCGGGGGTCGACCGCACCTCCGCGGGTGTGACCTTCGCCGCTGTGGCCGTCAGGGGTGTGCAGTTACGTTACTCGCAAGTAGCATGGACCTGAGCGCGCGCTCAGCGCGGCCGCAGCAGTGCAGATCCCGCACACTGGAGGAGAGCCATCGTGCCTCGTACCGTCAGGGACGTCGTCTTCGTAGACGGCGTCCGTACCCCGTTCGGCAAGGCGGGCCCGAAGGGCATCTACCACGAGACCCGTGCCGACGACCTCGTCGTGAAGGCGATCCGGGAGCTGCTGCGCCGCAACCCCGGTCTCGACCCGAAGAAGATCGACGAGGTGGCGATCGCCGCGACCACGCAGATCGGTGACCAGGGGCTCACGATCGGCCGTACCGCGGGGATCCTGGCCGGTCTGCCGCAGTCGGTGCCCGGTTACTCCATCGACCGCATGTGCGCCGGTGCCCTGACCGCCGTCACCACGGTGGCCGGTTCGGTCGCCTTCGGTGCCTACGACATCGCCATCGCCGGTGGTGTCGAGCACATGGGCCGCCACCCCATGGGCGAGGGCGTGGACCCGAACCCGCGTTTCGTGAGCGAGAAGCTCGTCGACGAGTCGGCCCTGTTCATGGGCATGACCGCGGAGAACCTGCACGACCGGTACCCGACGATCACCAAGCAGCGCGCCGACGAGTACGCCGTGCGCTCCCAGGAGAAGGCCGCCAAGGCGTACGCCAACGGCAAGATCCAGGCCGACCTGGTCCCGATCTCGGTGCGCCGCACCAACCCGGAGGCCGGTGAGACCGGCTGGGGGCTCGTGACGGCCGACGAGCCGATGCGCCCGGGGACCACTCTGGAGAACCTGTCGGGCCTCAAGACGCCGTTCCGCGTGCACGGGCGGGTCACCGCGGGCAACGCGGCCGGTCTGAACGACGGTGCCACCGCCTCCCTGATCGCCTCCGAGGACTTCGCCCGCGAGAACGACCTGCCGGTGAAGATGCGCCTGGTCGCGTACTCCTTCGCGGGTGTCGAGCCGGAGGTCATGGGCTATGGCCCGATCCCGGCCACGGAGAAGGCGCTCGCGCAGGCGGGTCTGTCGATCTCCGACATCGGTCTCTTCGAGATCAACGAGGCCTTCGCGGTCCAGGTCCTGGCCTTCCTGGAGCACTACGGCATCGCGGACGACGACGAGCGCGTCAACCAGTACGGCGGCGCGATCGCCTTCGGTCACCCGCTGGCCTCCTCGGGTGTGCGTCTGATGACGCAGCTGGCCCGCCAGTTCGAGGAGCAGCCCGAGGTCCGCTACGGCCTGACCACCATGTGCGTCGGCTTCGGCATGGGCGCGACGGTCATCTGGGAGAACCCGAACCACAAGGACGCCGGAGGCAGCAAGTGAGCACCACTGAGCTCTTGAAGGGTGCGGCCGAGCTGTTCCCGGACGAGGTAGTCACCCAGGCGCACGTACGCCACCTGGACCTGCCGTTCAACGCGGGCCGCTTCGCCCTGATCACGCTCGACAACGGCTTCGACCACACCAAGCCGACCACCTTCGGCCCGGCCTCGCTGGCGAACCTCAACACCGCCGTCGACCAGGTCGAGAAGGAGGCCGCGGCCGGCGAGATCGTCGGCGTCGGCATCACCGGCAAGCCGTTCATCTTCGCCGTCGGCGCCGACCTCAAGGGCGTCGAGCTGCTGAAGGAGCACCAGGACGCGCTGGCCATCGGCAAGGGCGGCCACGAGGTCTTCAAGCGTCTCGGCGGCCTCGCCGTGCCGACCTTCGCCTACTACAACGGCGCCGCGATGGGCGGTGGCGTCGAGGTCGGTCTGCACTGCACCTACCGCACGGTGTCCGCGGCCCTGCCCGCCTTCTCGCTCCCCGAGGTCTTCCTCGGCCTGGTCCCCGGCTGGGGCGGCTGCACCCTGCTGCCGAACCTGATCGGCGCGGAGAAGGCCGTCTCGGTGATCATCGAGAACAGCCTGAACCAGAACAAGCAGCTCAAGGGCGTCCAGGTCTACGAACTGGGCATCGCCGACGCGCTGTTCGAGGGCGCGGACTTCCTGGAGCAGTCCCTGCTGTGGACGGCGTCCGTCCTCAAGGGCGAGATCGTCGTCGAGCGCCCGGTCGTCGACCGCGGTGAGGCCTGGGACCAGGCCGTCGCCAAGGGCCGCTTCGTCGCGGACTCCAAGGTGCACGGCGCCGCCCCGGCCGCCTACCGCGCCCTGGACATCATCGCCGCCGCCAAGAACGGCGACCTGCAGCAGGGCTACGACGCCGAGGACCAGGCGCTTGCCGACCTGATCATGGGCGGCGAACTGCGCTCCGGCATCTATGCGTTCAACCTGGTGCAGAAGCGCGGCAAGCGTCCCGCGGGCGCCCCGGACAAGAACCTGGCCCGCCCGGTCACCAAGGTCGGCGTCGTCGGCGCGGGCCTGATGGCCTCGCAGCTGGCGCTGCTCTTCCTGCGCCGCCTGGAGGTGCCGGTCGTGCTGACCGACATCGACCAGGAGCGCGTCGACAAGGGTGTGGGCTACGTCCACGCCGAGATCGACAAGCTGCTCGGCAAGGGCCGCATCAACCAGGACAAGGCCAACCGCCTCAAGGCGTTGGTGACCGGTGTGCTGGACAAGGCCGAGGGCTTCGCGGACGCCGACTTCATCATCGAGGCCGTCTTCGAGGAGATCGGCGTCAAGCAGCAGGTGTTCGCGGAGGTCGAGGCGGTCGCCCCGGCGCACGCGATCCTCGCCACCAACACCTCCTCGCTGTCGGTGACGGAGATGGCGTCGAAGCTGAAGAACCCCGAGCGGGTCGTCGGCTTCCACTTCTTCAACCCCGTCGCGATCCTCCCGCTGCTGGAGATCGTCCGCGGCGAGCAGACCGACGACGCCTCGCTCGCGACGGCGTTCGCCGTGGCCAAGAAGCTGAAGAAGACCGCGGTGCTGGTCAAGGACGCCCCGGCGTTCGTCGTCAACCGCATCCTCACCCGCTTCATGGGCGAGATCCAGAACGTCATCGACGAGGGCACCCCGGTCGAGGTCGCCGAGAAGGCCGTCGAGCCGCTCGGTCTGCCGATGTCCCCGCTGGTGCTGCTGGAGCTGGTCGGTCCCGCGATCGGCCTGCACGTCTCGGAGACCCTCAACCGGGCCTTCCCGGACCGCTTCACGGTCTCCCCGAACCTCGCCGCCGTCGTCAAGGCGGGCAAGCGCGGCTTCTACGTCTACGACTCCGGCAAGCCGGAGCTGGACCCCGAGGTCGCCGCGCTGCTCAAGCAGGGCGATGTCGTCCTGACCGAGGAGCAGGTCCGCGAGCGCGTCCTGGACGCCGTCGCCCAGGAGATCGGGCTCATGCTCGACGAGGGCGTCGTCGCCGAGGCCCAGGACATCGACCTCTGCCTGATCACGGGCGCCGGCTGGCCCTTCCACCTGGGCGGCATCACGCCGTACCTGGACCGCGAGGGTGTCTCGGAGCGCGTGAACGGCAAGAAGTTCCTGGCTCCGGGCGTGGCGTCGGTTCCGGCGTAACACCCGAGGGCAACCGAGGAGGGCCTCCGCCACCTGGCGGAGGCCCTCCTCGAGTTGTGGGTTCTCCTACGACAGCCACGGCCCCAGCGGGCTGCCCGCCGCCGGGAACAGCTGGCGGCGGACGTGGAGCCGGCCGTCGGTGCCGAGGACCGTGACGACCACGGCGCCCGTCGCGTCGTAGGCCATCGCCGGGGCATTCGCGAACATCCCGCCCGACTCGTGCCAGTGGGTGCCGGAGACGTCCTTGTCCCGGTCGGGCATCGAGGTGACGAGACGGCCCCGGCTGCCCCGGTGGGCGAGGAACGCCTCGCGGGCGCCGCGCTCCGGTGCCCACAGGGCGGCCACGGCGCCGGTACCGCCACCCCGAGGCCCGCGCCGGAACCGGGCCAGCGGCCGTCGGCATGCCGGCGGTAGGCCATCACCTGCTGGGTGCCGGCCTCGCGGAAGTACAGACAGGTGCGGCCGGCGCCGGAGTCGACGGCGGTGATGCCGCCGGTGGCGGCGACCACGTAAGGCGATGGCAAAAAGCCGCCGCCGGTTCATACCGAATACTTAACCTTCACAGGGCCGGCACATCATCAGCAAGCGCTCACACTGCTGTCAAGAACTGACAGAAATGACAGAAAACACATACAACCCTTGCGTCTCAATGAACGTCTGATGACCGGTGGGCGACTGCCCATCGCCGCAGACTGGCTCGGTCTCTCCCCCACGCATGCCCTGAGCCACTGGTCGAGGAGAGAGGACCGACGCACATGACGCACGCCCTGACGGAGACGGGTCCGGAGGGATCACGGCGCGCGCCGTCGGGCCGCCGGGGCAGGACGCCGAGGAAGCGCCGCCGCGTGTGGCGCTGGATCGCGCTGAGCCTGGTGCTGCTCCTGCTGGCCGCGGGCGGCGTCGGCTACTGGCTGTACAGCGATCTGAACGGCAACATCAAGGGCGTCGACCTGGACAAGGCGATCGGCGACGACCGGCCCGAGAAGCTGCCCACGTCCGGGCAGAACCTGCTGGTGCTGGGCTCCGACTCGCGTGCGGGCGCCAACGGGAAGCTGAGCGGGGACACCGCGGCCGGGGCCCGCTCCGACACCGCGCTGGTGATCCACATACCCGAGGGCCGCCGCCAGGCCGTCGCCGTGAGCATCCCGCGCGACACCCTGGTGACGCGGCCCGCGTGCACGGCCAAGGACGGTTCGGCGCTGCCGTCGGCGAAGCGCGTGATGTTCAACTCGGTGTACTCGCTCGCCGGCCCGGCGTGCGTGGTCAAGACCGTGGAGCGGATGTCGGGCGTCCGCATGGACCACTTCGTCGAGATCGACTTCGCCGGCTTCAAGGGGCTGGTCGACGCGATCGGCGGGGTGACCGTGACGGTCGACCGGGACATCCACGACCACAACAGCGGTCTGGACATCACCGCGGGCACCCACAAGCTCGACGGCACCCAGTCGCTGCAGTTCGTCCGCACCCGGCACGGCGTCGGCGACGGCAGCGACCTGGGCCGCATCGGCCTGCAGCAGCAGTTCCTGATCGACCTGCTCAGCGAGATAAAGAAGCAGGACCTCCTCGGCAGCCCGACGAAGTCCTACCGGATCGCCGACAAACTCACCGAGTCCCTCACCACCGACTCGGGCCTTGCGTCGCTCACCAAGCTCGCCGAGTTCGGCCGCAGCATGAACGGCATCGACCCCTCCACGATGGAGACGATCATGCTTCCGGTGCGGTACGACACCCAGGACCCCAACCGCGTGATCGCCGCCCAGCCCCAGGCCGGCCAACTGTGGCAGGCCCTGCGCAAGGACGAGGACATCCCGGCCTCCGCGAAGAAGTCCCCGGCGACGGGGGGCTCGACGAAGACGGGGGCCTCCACCTCCTGAGGGGACGCCCGGTGCCCGGCCGGACCCAGGCAGAAAGGCGGGCGCGGGCAGGGGTTCGCCGGAGGCTGACGAACCAGGGACCGCCCGGGGTTCCTGGGCTCTTCAGCGGGGGCCGCACGGTGCCGGCGCGGTGCCCCTGGGGTCCGTCGGAGGCGGACGGGAGGGCGCCGGCCAGGTGTCCCGTGGGGCCCGCCGGAGGCGGACGGCCGCGGGGGTCCTCGGTGTCCCGGCGGAGCGCTCTTCAGCGGGGCCGCACTCGCGCCGGCCCGCGGGCCGGGGCACTCCCCGGAAGCGCGCGGCCGACGGGGTGCTCGGCGTCCCGGGCAGGGCAGTCTTCAGCGAGCCCGCACGCGCCCCGGACCGGGATCCGGGGGCACTCCCCGGAAGCGCGCGGCCGACGGGGTGCTCGGCGTCCCGGGCAGGGCAGTCTTCAGCGAGCCCGCACGCGCCCCGGACCGGGATCCGGGGGCACTCCCCGGAAGCGCGCGGCCGACGGGGTGCTCGGCGTCCCGGGCGGAGCGCTCTTCAGCGAGCCCGCACGCGCCCCGGACCGGGGTCCGGGGGTGCTCGCCGGAGGCGGACGGACGACGGTCCGCTCGGCGTTCCGGGGCGTCCGGCGGAAGGCAGACCGGCTGGGGGCGCCCGGTGTCGAGGCGGGCGGGTCGGCGGCGGGACGGTGCCCCGGCGCATGCCCGCAGGAGGCCGGCGGGCCAGGGACTGCCCGGTGTCGCGGGCGGGGGCGTCAGAAGCGGATCGACGGTGACAGTTGCAGGCCCGGGCCCTCCGTCTGCCGGGCGACGTGCAGGGCTCCGCCCGGGGCGACCACGGCGAGGACGACGCGGCCGTGGGCGTCCTGGGCGAGTGCCGGGGCGCCGACGCAGTGTTCGCCCGTCGGCGACCACCACAGGCCGCCCTGTTCGTTCTCGGTGCCGCACACGGCGAGCATGACCTGGCCGTCCATGTCGCGGTGGGCGAGCACCGTGCAGTCGTAGCCGTCGAGGGCCGCGCGCAGCGTCGCGACAGGGCTGCCGGCCGGGGCGCCGCCCAGCGGGATCAGCCAGCCGCCCGGCCGGTGGGCGACGAGTCCGCCGGTGTCCCGGTCGGCCCAGTAGAAGGTCGCCCGGTCCGGGGCGGTCTCCAGCGCCGCCGCCGTGCCGGGGGCCACCCGCAGCGCGATGTTCGGCTCCTGCCGGAAGTCGCCGTCGGGCTCCGCCTGCCGCCACCACATGGCGTCCCGCTCGCCGCCGGCCAGCACCTCGATCCGCCCGGAGCCGTGGGCGACCACGGCGAGCCCGTCCTGCACCCCGCTGCCCTTGAGGTCGGCCCAGGGCTCCCACTTGCCGGTCGGCGCCTCCCGCCGGAGCATCAGCCCGCGGCCCGCGTTGCGCACGAGGACGTGCACGCGGCCCGACGCGCTCACGGCGCCGACCGGGACGCCGAAGCGGGCGGCCTTCTCCCGGTCCTGGTGCGGGTTGCCCAGCGACCGCCACTCGGTGACCGGACGTCCGGTCTGGTACTGGATGGCGTGCACGATGTCGACGGCGGCGGGCCCGTCGCCGTCGCTCCGCTCGCGCCGGCCGAGGAAGTGGACGTAGGCGTCGGGCCCCTGGACCACCGACAGATGCGTCAGATCCGGCACCGGGAAGAACTCGGGCCCGGTCCACCGCGGGCCGCCCGGGCGGGTCTCGGTCCAGCGCAGCAGCCCGCCGCGGGCACGGGCGTACGCGGTGAGCCTGCCGTCCTTGCCGAGCAGCAGCCAGCGCCCGTCCACGGTCGCCTCGGCCGCGTGCCGCTCGCTCCGCCCGTGCTCCTGCACGACGACGCGGTCGGCGCCTCTGCGTCGGGCGGCGCCGCGCCCGGATCCGGTCCGCATGACGTGGCCCGCCCCTTCCCTGACGCCCGGCGCGGCCGAGGTGCCGAACCCCGGGCACCTGCTGCGCGGGGGAGGCCGAGCGCGCCCATCATAAGTCGAACATTTGACGAACACAGTGTGACGACGACGTGCCCACCTGGGCCGGAGACGACGGCGACGCCACCGCTCCTCCCCCGTCACACCTCCCGCCACGCCTCCAGCGCCAGCCCCGGCTCGTCCTTGCGGCGGGTGAGGAGGAGTTGGCCGGTCGACGGGGACGACGTGGCCGCCACCACCCGGTTCTCCTCGTCCACCGCCAGGGAGACCCCGGCGTCCGCCGGGAGGGAGGGCCCGGACTCGGCCCACCAGGCACCGGCCGACTCCTGCTCGGTCGGGTAGGCGGCGAAGGCGACCCGGCCGCTCGCCGAGCGCTGGGCGAGCAACGTGCAGTCGTAGCCGTCGAGTTCGCAGCGCACGGCGGAGGCCGGGCCGGGTCCGGCGGAGGGCAGGAGGGCGACCGGTTTGGCGCCGGGCCGCCACGCGCACAGGTCGCCCGACTCGTCGGTGTAGAAGAGGGTGACGCTCTCGGAGGTCGCGAGCGCGTGGAGGGTGCCCGCGCGGACCGGTGCCTCGATCGCCTCCTCCAGGACGGGCTGCGCGCCGGGCTCCTCCTGACGCCAGTGCAGGATCCCGCCGGACACGGCGGCGAAGAGTTCCACGCGCCCCGACTCCCCCGTCACGGCCGCCAACTCGTCCTGCACGTCACGCCCCTTGAGGTCCCGCCAGGGGTCCCAGCCGCCCTTCTCCTTCTGCGCGACCATGCTCACCCCGCCGCCCCGGTTGCGGACGAAGACATGGGCGCGGCCCTGGCCGTCGACCGCCACGGCGGGCATGCCGGTCAGCGGCCCCTTCTTGTCGGGGTGCCCGATCGGGTTCCAGTCCAGGGCGGCGAGCCGGGGCCGGAAGTGGGTGGAGTGCACGAGCCGGCACTCGCCGGCCGTCGTGGGCCGCCAGGAGACGAGGTGCGCGTAGGAGTCGCCGCCCTGACCGATCGCCAGGGACGGCCGCAGCTTCTGTTCGCCGCCGACCTTGCGCACGGGCGTCCAGGTGCCGCCGGGCGCCCGTTCCGCCCGGCACAGGACGGCGTCGTCGGTCGGAAGGTAGACACTGAGCCGGCCGTCACGGCCGCGCAGGAGCCAGTCGCCGTTCACCAGTTCACCTTAAGCGGGCCGGTACGCCGACCCTCGGTCGGGCCCCGCGTGGCAGGTGGCGCCGACGGGCACGCAAGGGCGTGGAGGGGGCAGGCTGTATCCCGGCAACCGCAACGACAGACGTGAGAAGGAAGCCGACCTCATGACCGACCAGCTCACCGTGAGCGTCCTCGGCACGGGCATCATGGGCGCCGCCATGGCCCGCAACCTCGCCCGCGCCGGACACACCGTCCGCGCCTGGAACCGCACGCGCGCGAAGGCCGAGCCGCTCGCCGCCGACGGCGCGCACATCGCCGACACGCCCGCCGAGGCCGTGGAGGGCGCCGATGTCGTCCTCACCATGCTGTACGACGGCCCGGCCGCCCTGGACGTGATGCGCGAGGCGGCCCCCGCGCTGCGCTCCGGCGCCGCCTGGGTGCAGTCGACCACCGCCGGCATCGAAGCCATCGGCGAACTGGCCGCCTTCGCCGCCGAGCACGGGCTGGTCTTCTACGACGCCCCCGTGCTCGGCACCCGCCAGCCCGCCGAGGCCGGACAGCTGACGGTGCTGGCCGCCGGGCCGGCCGCCGGACGGGCGGCCGTGGAGCCGGTGTTCGACGCGGTCGGCGCCCGCACCCTGTGGACCGGCGAGGACGGCGCGGCCGGCAGCGCCACGCGGCTGAAGCTGGTCGCCAACAGCTGGGTGCTCGCCGCCACCGCGGCGACCGGTGAAGTCCTCGCCCTGTCACGGGCACTCGACGTCGACCCGGCGCAGTTCTTCGACCTCATCGCGGGCGGCCCGCTCGACATGGGCTATCTGAGGGCGAAGGCGGGAATGGTCCTGGAGAACCGCCTCTCCCCCGCCCAGTTCGCGGTGACCACGGCCGCCAAGGACGCCCGCCTCATCGTGGCGGCCGGCCGGGACAACGGGGTCCGCCTCGACGTGGCCGCCGCGAGCGCCGAGCGCCTTGAACGGGCCGCCGCGCAGGGACACGGCGACGAGGACATGGCCGCCGCGTACTTCGCCAGCTTCGACGACAAGCCGGCCGACTGAGCGGACCCGTTTCCCGGACTGTGCCAACCTGGCCGCATGAGTGACAGCGACCCCCTGCTCGTGATCGTCGACGCCGCGAACGTCGTCGGGTCGGTGCCCGACGGGTGGTGGCGGGACCGGCGGGGGGCCGCCGAACGACTGCGCGACCGGTTGGCGGCGGACGGCGTCCCCGGGCACGCCGGACCGGTGGAGATCGTGCTGGTGGTGGAAGGGGCGGCCCGCGGGGTGGAGTCCGTCCCCGGAGTCCGCGTGGAGGCGGCTCCGGGGAGCGGGGACGACCGGATGGTGGAACTGGTGGCAGGGGAAAGCGACCGCACCGTCCTGGTGGTGACGGCGGACCGGGAACTGCGGCGACGGGTGCGGGAGTTGGGCGCCGAGGTCGCCGGTCCCCGGACGGTCAGGCCCTGACGTCGGGGTTGCCGGCCGGCTGCTCCTGGCGGGCGAGGCGGCTGTGCGTGCGGCCGTAGAAGAAGTACACCGCGAAGCCGATGACCATCCAGATGGCGAAGCGGAGCCAGGTCTCGGCAGGCAGGTTCAGCATCAGCCACAGCGAGGCCAGCACCGACACGATCGGCAGCACCGGCACCCACGGAGTGCGGAAGGAACGCTCCAGGTCGGGTCGGGTGTTGCGCAGGATGATCACGCTGATCGCGACGACGATGAAGGCGAAGAGCGTGCCGATGTTCACCAGTTCGGCGAGTTCGCTGAGGCTGGTGAAACCGGCGACGATCGCGATGACCACGCCGAGCAGGATCGTGGGCCGGTAGGGCGTGCGGAACTTCGGGTGGGTGTGGGAGAAGAAGCGGGGCAGCAGGCCGTCGCGGCTCATCGCGAAGAAGACCCGGGACTGGCCGAGCAGCAGGATCATGCAGACCGTGGTCAGGCCGACCGCCGCGCCGAAGCTGATCAGACCCGCGAACCAGGGGTGCCCGGTGGCCTTGAAGGCGTCGGCGAGCGGGGCGTCCACGGACAGCTTGCTGTACTTCTGCATGCCGGTCACCACGATCGACACGGCGACGTACAGCGCGGTGCAGATGATCAGGGAGCCGATGATGCCGCGCGGCACGTCGCGCTGCGGGTTGCGGGTCTCCTCGGCGGCGGTGGCGACGACGTCGAAGCCGATGAAGGCGAAGAACACCACGGACGCGGCGGTGAAGATGCCCATCACGCCGAAGTTGGAGGGCGCCCAGCCGAACATCAGCTGGATCAGCGGGGCCTTGAGGTTCCCGCCGGCCTCCACCGACTCCGCCTTGGGGATGAACGGGTCGTAGTTGCCGCTCTTGATGAAGAACGCGCCCGCGATGATCACGACCAGGACGACGGCGACCTTGATGGCGACGACGACCGAGGTGACGCGCGCGGAGAGCTTCATGCCGACGACGAGGATCGCGGTGAGCAGCAGCACCAGGGCGGCGGCGAGGATGTCGAAGCCGAACCCGGAGGCGCCGTCACGGCCGCTGAGCGCCTCGGGCAGGTGCCAGCCGGCGTTGTCCAGCAGGGAGTGGATGTAGCCGGACCAGCCGACGGCGACCACCGCCGTGCCGAGCGCGAGTTCCAGCACCAGGTCCCAGCCGATGATCCAGGCGGGCAGTTCACCGAGGGAGGCGTAGGAGAAGGTGTACGCGGAGCCGGCCACGGGGACCGTTGAGGCGAACTCGGCGTAGCACAGCGCGGCCAGCGCGCACACGACCCCGGCGACGACGAAGGACAGGGAGACGGCGGGGCCCGCGGTGTTCTTGGCGGCCGTGCCGGTCAGGACGAAGATGCCGGTGCCGATGATGACACCGACGCCGAAGACCGTCAGATCGAGCGCGGACAGGGATTTCCTGAGCGCGTGCTCCGGTTCCTCGGTGTCCTGGATGGACCGCTCGACGTTCTTCGTCCTGAAGAGGGTGCTGCTCACGGCGTACCTCCCACGCTGTCTCGTCCTCGCCATGATCGAGAGGGGGCTCAAGACGTATGCCCCGGCGCGCGCGGATTCACGCGGATGGGCCGCTTCCACCACCCCTGGCGGGGGGAAAGCGGCCCATCCGGTCGTACGGCGGTGTCAGTCGCGCGCGGGCTCCACCTCGGCCGCGCTGCTGCGGTCGAAACGGCCGTCCAGCTTGGAGACGAGCCCGGTGACCTGGCGGGCGATGTCCGGGGCGGTGAGGCCGATCTCCGCCATCACCTCGGCACGGGAGGCGTGGTCGAGGAAGCGCGGCGGGATGCCGAAGTCGCGCAGCGGCACGTCGACGTCCGCGTCGCGCAGGGCCTGCGCGATCGCCGAGCCGACGCCGCCGACGCGGGAGTTGTCCTCGACGGTGACGACCACGCGGTGCCGCTCCGCGAGCGGGGCCATGGCCTCGTCGACGGGCTTGACCCAGCGCGGGTCGACGACGGTGGTGGAGATGCCCTGCCGGTCGAGGAGGGCGGCGATCTCCAGGCACATCGGGGCCAGGGCTCCCACGGAGACGAGCAGCACGTCCGGTCGGTCCGTGCCGGGCTCGCGCAGCACGTCCATGCCGCCCACGCGGCCCACGGCCGGTACGGCGGGGCCGACGGCGCCCTTGGAGAAGCGCACCACGGTCGGCGCGTCCTCGACGGCCACGGCCTCGCGGAGCTGGGCCCGGACCTGGTCGGCGTCGCGCGGGGCGGCGAGCCTGAGGCCGGGGACGACCTGGAGGATCGACATGTCCCACATGCCGTTGTGGGAGGCGCCGTCGGTGCCGGTGACGCCCGCCCGGTCCAGCACGAAGGTGACGCCGCACTTGTGCAGGGCGACGTCCATGAGGACCTGGTCGAAGGCGCGGTTGAGGAAGGTGGCGTAGACGGCGAAGACGGGGTGCAGGCCGCCGTGGGCGAGGCCGGCGGCGGAGACGGCTCCGTGCTGCTCGGCGATGCCGACGTCGTAGATCCGGTCGGGGAAGGCGTCCGCGAACTTCTTCAGGCCGACCGGCTGAAGCATCGCCGCGGTGATCGCGACGATGTCCTCGCGCTCCTTGCCGAGCTCGACCATCTCGTCGCCGAAGACGGAGGTCCAGTCGGCGCCGGAGGCCTTGATCGGCAGGCCGGTGTCGGGGTGGATGGGGCCGATGCCGTGGAAGCGGTCGGCCTCGTCCTGGAGGGCGGGCTGGTAGCCGCGGCCCTTCTCGGTGAGGCAGTGCACGATGACGGGGCCGCCGAAGCGCTTGGCGCGGGCGAGGGCCGACTCCAGGGCCTCGATGTCGTGGCCGTCGATGGGGCCGACGTACTTCAGGCCGAGGTCCTCGAACATGCCCTGGGGGGCGATGAAGTCCTTCAGGCCCTTCTTGGCGCCGTGCAGGGTCTCGTACAGCGGCCTGCCGACGACCGGGGTGCGGTCGAGGATGTCCTTCGTCCGGGCGAGGAAGCGCTCGTAGCCGTCGGTCGTGCGCAGGGTCGCCAGGTGGTTGGCGAGGCCGCCGATGGTCGGGGCGTAGGAGCGCTCGTTGTCGTTGACGACGATGACGAGCGGGCGGTCCTTGGCCTCGGCGATGTTGTTCAGCGCCTCCCAGGCCATGCCGCCGGTGAGCGCGCCGTCACCGATGACCGCGACCACGTGGTCGTCGCGCTCGAGGACCTGGTTGGCCTTCGCCAGGCCGTCGGCCCAGCCCAGCACCGTGGAGGCGTGGCTGTTCTCGATGACGTCGTGCTCGGACTCGGCCTGCGAGGGGTAGCCGGACAGGCCGCCCTTCATCTTCAGCCGGCTGAAGTCCTGGCGGCCGGTGAGCAGCTTGTGCACGTAGGACTGGTGGCCCGTGTCCCACAGCACCTTGTCCCTGGGCGATTCGAAGACGCGGTGCAGGGCGATGGTGAGCTCGACGACACCCAGGTTGGGGCCGAGGTGGCCGCCGGTCTTGGAGACGGCGTCGACGAGGAAGGTCCGGATCTCCTCTGCCAGCTGGTCCAGCTCCTCCAGGCTGAGCCGGTCCAGATCGCGCGGTCCCCTGATGCGGGTCAGCAGCGGCACCCGTGCCTCCTTGCAGTAAAAGCTGATCGAGCTGTTGCCGGGCTTGTCGAGTCTAATGTTCCGCCTTTGCGGACGGTGCCCGGGCGGCGGGTCGTAGGTCACGCGATCGGCTCTACCCACGATCGCACTTTTCTACGACATGACTGTGCCCGGCACCGCCGTTGGTGCCGGGCACAGGTCTCGGGAGGGGTGTTACGCCCGGCCCGCCGCCTTCTGGCTCCTGCGGGAGACGGAGTCGATGACGACGGCGCCCAGCAGCACCGCACCGGTGATCATGTACTGGATGGACGTGTTCATGTTGAGCAGGTCCAGGCCGGTCTGGATGGACTGGATGACCAGCATGCCCAGGAGGGCGGACCAGACGGAGCCGCGGCCACCGAACAGCGAGGTACCGCCGATGACGGCCGCCGCGATGGCGAGCATCAGGGTGTTGCCGCCGCCGGCGCTCAGCGTGGCGCTCGCGGTCTGGCCGGCGAAGAACATACCGCCGATTGCCGCGAAGCCGCCGGAGATGGCGAACACGGTGATCCGGATCACCGGCACGTTGATACCGGCACGGCGGGCCGCCTCGATACCGCCACCGACCGCGAAGACCTTGCGGCCGTAGGTCGTACGGCGCAGCACGAAGTCCACGATCACCAGCGCGGCGAGGAAGATCACCAGCGCGTTGGAGACACCGGCCGAATCGTTCAGCACGAACGCGGCCAGGAAGGACGCCACCGCGAGCACGCCGACGCGCAGCAGGATCTCGGCGGTCGGCCGGAACGGAACGCCGGCCGCCTTGCGACGCCGCTGCTCACCGAAGTTGCCGACCAGGGACAGCGCTACCCCGAGGCCGGCCAGCAGGTAGGCGCCGATGATGGCCTGGTCCATGAAGAACGAGCTCTGGCCGAGCAGGTGGACCGGACCGGTGTCGGACGGGATGTTGATGGTGCCGCTGGAGCCCAGCAGCCACAGCATCAGGCCGTTCCAGCCGAGGAAGCCGGCCAGGGTGACGACGAACGCGGGTACGCCGATCTTGGCGAAGAACCAGCCGTGCAGCGCGCCGATGCCGATACCCGTGAGGACGGCCAGCACCAGCGACAGCCAGGCGTTCATGCCGTGCTGGACCACGAACACGGCGAACAGCGTCGAGGCCAGACCGCTGACCGAACCGACCGACAGGTCGATCTCGCCGAGCAGCAGGACGAACACCAGGCCGATGGCGAGCATGCCGGTGGCCGACATGTAGTAGCTGATGTTCGAGACGTTGTCGGCGCTGAGGAACCGGTCGTTCTGGAACTGGAAGATCGTCCAGATGATGATCAGGCCGATGACCACCGGCAGCGAGCCGAGCTCACCGCCCTTGACCTTGCGCGTGAACTCGGTCCAGTAGCCCTTGAGGCCCTCTTCGCGGATCAGCAGGCGCGGGTCCACGACGGAGACCGGGGCGGCGGTGGGGTCGTCCGCGGGCGCGACGGTGTCCTGCGCCTCGGGGTCCACCTTGGAAACCTTGGATGTGTCGCTCACTGGGTCGCCTCCGCGCCGCGCCGCCCCGCGCGACGGGTCACGGCGTTGTCCGTGGCACCGGTGATCGCGGAGATGATTTCTTCCTGACTGGTGTCCTTCACCGAGAAGGACCCGTTGTTCCTGCCCAGCCGCAGTACGGCGACGGTGTCGGCGACCGCCTTCACGTCCGCCATGTTGTGGCTGATGAGGATGACGGCGAGGTTCTGCTCGCGCAGCCGCTCGACGAGGTCGAGGACCTGGGCGGTCTGCTCGACGCCGAGGGCGGCGGTGGGCTCGTCGAGGATGACGACCTTGGGCTCACCGATCAGGGCGCGCGCGATGGCGACGACCTGTCGCTGACCACCGGAGAGGCTCGCGATCGGGATGCGAACGCTCGGGATGCGGATGGAGAGCGTGCTCAGCAGCTCGCGGGCCTTCTTCTCCATCGTGACCTCGTCGATGACGCCGCGGTGCAGCAGCTCGCGTCCGAGGTAGAGGTTGCCGACCACGTCGAGGTTGTCGCACAGCGCGAGGTCCTGGTAGACCGTCGCGACGCCGAGTCCCTGGGCGTCGTGCGGCTTGTTGATGCTGACCGCCCTGCCCTCCCACTCGATGACGCCCTCATCGATGGGGTGGACTCCGGCGATCGTCTTGACCAGCGTGGACTTTCCGGCGCCGTTGTCGCCGACCAGGGCGACCACTTCGCCGGCGTGGACCTCCAGCTCGACATCGGTGAGGGCCTGCACCGCACCGAATCGCTTGGAGACTCCGCGCAACGCCAGCACGGGCGTAGCGGACACGTGAACCATCTCCTTCGCCGCCTGACCGGCGGGGATGCCGCGCTTGGGGTAGGGCGCGGAGGGGTGTGCCGTAAGCACTTGTTTACAAGGGGGTGTGCCGTCGGCACTGATTTACAAGTCGAACATGCGCGCGGACCGTGCCTCTTGGCAACGGCTGCGTCCACCATGCTTCCGTCCGGCACCCGCCCCGCAGCGGGGTATGAAGGCGGCGCGGGTGCCGGACAGGTTCGGTGCCTGCGGTGTGGGGCGCGTTCGGTGAGGATCGCGCCCCGGGCCCGGGCCCGTCCGTCGGACGGGCCCTAGCGGCTTTACTGCAGGCCGGCCTTCTTGCACGCGGCGGCGAAGTCCGCGGTGCAGATCTGGGAGACGGTGTACAGACCGTCCTTGACGACCGTGTCCTTGATGTTCTTGACGGTCACCGAGACCGGGGTCAGCAGCTTGGCCTGGACCTTGTCGCCCGAGCCGCTGGTGACGGTGGTGTCGGCCAGGGACTTGATGTCCTTGTTCTGGAGCAGGTTGACCGCGAGCTCGGCGGCGGTGTCGGCCTCCGGCTTGTAGGCCTTGTAGACCGTGGAGGACTGCGTACCGGCGACGATCCGCTGGATGCCCGCGAGCTCGGCGTCCTGGCCCGTCAGCGGGATGCCGCTGATACCGGCGCCCTTGAGGGTGTTGGCGATACCACCGGCCATGCCGTCGTTGGCGGCGTAGACGCCGGCGATGTTCTTGGCGCCGAGCTGGGTGATGGCGGCCGACATCTTCTGCGCGGCGACGGTGTCCTTCCACAGACCCGACTGCTCGTAGGCGATGTTCACCTTGCCGTCGAGGGCCTCGTGCGCACCCTTCTTGAACTGACCGGCGTTCGGGTCGGCGTCGTCACCGTTGATCATGACGATCTTCGAGGACTTCTTCGCCTTGGAGCCGAGGGCGTCCAGCAGGGCCTGGCCCTGGAGCTGGCCGACCTTGACGTTGTCGAAGGAGACGTACGCGGAGACCGGACCCTGGGCCAGACGGTCGTACGCGATGACCTTGACGCCCTTGTCCACCGCGGACTGGATGGAGGACTTGATCGCGGCGGAGTCCTGGGCGGAGACCACGATGACCTTGACGCCCTTGGTGACCATGCTGCTCATCTGCTGAGCCTGCTTGGCCGGGTCGGCGGCGGCGTTGGCGTAGGAGACGGTGCAGTCGCCGCACAACTCCTTGACCTTGGCCACGAAGTACGGCTTGTCGAACTTCTCGTACCGCGCGGTGACGTTGTCGGGCAGGAGCAGGCCGATCGACTTGCTGCCGGAGCCGGAGCCCTGGCTGCTGCTGTCGCTGCTCTTCTTGTCACCGGCCTTGCCACAGGCGGCGACCGAGACGGCGAGGGCCGAGATCGCTACGGTCACGGCTGCACGACGCATGAGCGTGTTCACTTGAGAAACCTCCCTGACGAGGCCGCGTCGTTGCGGCCGAGGTGGCTGGAAGTCAACTCGGCCGCACGTGCGACGTCAAGAAGTAAATACTTAACGAGATGGCAACGACGTCCTGCGTTTTCTAAGTGAAGGCAGGCGTGGTTGCGTGCAGCGTGCTGTCCAAAAGGGTCGAATCACCCATCTCGCTGAGGGCGAGGGCGAGTGCTCCGAGTACCTCCGCCCGACCTCCAAGTGCCCCTGGAAGCACGGACAGTTGGCGTGCCGCACTGGGGATCGCATAGCGGCCGACGGACTCCCTGATCGGCCCGAGCACCAGCTCACCGGCCTCGGCGAGATCACCACCGAGGACGACCCTGCTCGGGTTCAACAGATTGCAGAGATTGGCGACTCCAGAGCCGATGTGGCGGCCGACGTCGGCGATCACCCGACGGCAGCCCGGGTCTCCGTCCCTGGCCAGCCGCACGACGCCTTCCATCGTCAGATCGGTGCCGTGACTGGACTGGAGCAGCGGCAGCACGTAGCGCGCGGCCGCGAAGGTCTCCAGGCAGCCGCGGTTTCCACAGCGGCAGACGGGGCCGGATTCATCAAGAGTAATATGACCGATTTCTCCCGCTGTGCCACCCGGGCCGCGGTAGATCTTGCCGTTGATCACCAGACCGGCGCCAACGCCGCTGGCGACCTTGATGTAGGCGAGGTCGCGCACGCCCCTGCCGCTGCCCCAGACCAGCTCACCGAGGGCGCCGAGGTTGGCGTCGTTGTCCACGTGCACGGGCACGCCGAGCCGCCCCCGCAGCTCCTCGGCGGGCTTGGTGCCGGCCCAGCCGGGCAGGATGGCGGTGGAGCCGAGGGTGCCCGACTCCACGTCGATGGGACCGGGCACGCCCAGGCCCACTCCGGCGATCTTCGACCGGTCCACCCCCGTTGCGCTGATCAGGCGATTGACCAGTTCCTCGGCCCGGTCGAAACCCTGCGTCGAGGACGCGTCCACGTCCAGCGGCTCGGACTCCTCCGCGAGCACCTGGTGGGCGAGGTTGCCGACCGCGACGCGCAGATGCGTGTGCCCGAAGTCGACGCCGATGACGATGCCGGCGTCCCCGCTCAGGGAGACGCTGCGGGCCCTGCGGCCACCCGCCGAGGTGGGTGTGACCTCGACCGTTCCGCCGTCCTTGAGCTCACGGACGATGTTGGAGACCGTGGCGGCGGACAGCCCCGTGGTCCTCGCGATCTCCGCCTGCGTGAGCGACCCGGCCAGCCGGACGGCCCGGACGACCCGCTCCAGGTTGGCTCGGTGCAGTGACGACTGCGACCCCGGAGTCTCCACGACGACCTCCTGCGCGCGGGACCGCTTCGATGAGGCCCCGTCTATGTCCAACTAGTGAACTCTAAGCTGAGCCGTTCGGGTCGCCTCCCGTCAAGAGGTTGAACCGTTTCCGGGTACGTGGCCGCAGGCACACACACGTTCGCGCGCCGTGCCCGAAATGCGGGAACGGCGCGCGGTCGGGCGGTTTCGGAGCGCTACTTCAGGGTGGCCGAGGTGAGGCCCGCCTGAACCTGGCGCTGGAAGGACAGGTACACCACCAGCATGGGGATCATGGCGATCGTGACGCCCGCGAAGAGGACGGGAAGGTCGGAGGCGTACCCCTGCTGCTGTTGCAGCTGGATGAGCCCCTGGGTGAGCACATAGCGCTCGGGGTCGCCGCCGCTCTGCGGCTGCATCAGGACCGTGGGCAGGATGAACTGGTTCCACTGGCCCAGCGTGTTGAAGATGCCGACGCTGATCAGGCCCGGCTTGGCCATCGGCAGCATCACCTGGAAGAAGGTCCGGGTGTGCGAGGCGCCGTCCAGGACCGCCGCCTCGAAGACGGCCGTGGGCAGGGTGCGGAAGAAGGCGTGCATGAAGAACACCGTGAACGGCATCGAGTAGGCGATGTAGACCAGGATCAGCCCCTGGTAGGTGTTCAGCATGTCCAGCCGTTTGACCATGAAGAACAGCGGGACCAGGGCGAGGAAGACAGGGAACATCGCGCCGGCGACGAAGAAGTAGTACAGCAGCCGGTTGCCCCAGAACTGGTACCTCGCCAGGACGTACGCGGCCATGGAGCCGAACAGCATGGTCAGCGGCACCGAGAAGACCAGCACGATGACCGTGTTGAGGAAGTAGTCGCCGATGCCCTTGCTCCAGGCCCGGTGGAAGACGTCCAGGGACCAGTTGTGCGGCCAGCCGAAGGCGGAGCCGCCGATCTGGGCGTCGGTCTTGAAGGAGCTGATCACCAGCCACAGCAGCGGCAGCACGATCAGCAGGGCCCACAGGGCGAGGAAGCCGTGGGAGAAGACGTTCAGGACGACACCCTCGCCGCGCTGCTCGCCGGGGCGGTCGGGCCGCGGGGCGACGGGCCGCTCGACGGGGGCGGCGGGGGTCTCCTTGATGGGGGCGCTCATCGTCATGTCTCCCGCTCAGAACTCGATGCGCTCGCGGCGGGTGACGCGCAGCGTGAAGACGGACAGGATCAGGGTGAGCAGCAGCATGATCACGCCCATGGCGCAGGCGTATCCGCTCTTGCCGTAGTAGAGGAAGTTGCGCATCATCACGGTCGCCATGACGTCGCTGTGGTGGTCCGGTCCGCCGCCGTAGGCACCCATGTTCTGGGTCATCGAGGAGACCAGGACGAACATGTCCATCGCGATGATTCCGAGGTACACCCAGGCCGTCTGCACGGTGTCCCACAGCAGCGGCAGGGTGATGCGGAAGAACGACTGGTTCCGGTTCGCGCCGTCGATGAGCGCGGCCTCGTAGATGTCCTTGGGAATGGACTGCATGGCCGCCGAGAACAGCACCAGGTAGAAGCCGACGCCCTGCCAGATCACGGCGACCATCAGCGCCCACAACACCATGTTCGGCTCATTGAGCCATTCGATGGGATTGCCCGGGTCGACGAGATGGATTTTGATCAGTGCGCCGTTGAGCAGGCCTCCGCCGTCACTGCGGTACACCGCGTTGAACAGCACGGCGAGAATCGCCAGCGACAGCACCTGCGGGAAGAAGTAGACCACTTTGTAGAACTTCGATCCGGCGACGCCCTGGACCCCGCCGGCCCTGCTGCGACCGCCCGCGTTCAGCATGAAGGCGAAGAACAGGGCGAGCAGGATCGTGATCACCGGGATGAAGACCAGGAACTGCAGGTTGTGCCAGATGGCCTGCATGAACACGTCGTCCTGGAACAGCGCCCTGTAGTTGTCAAGGCCGACGAAGTCGAAGGTCTGGGACTGCCCCTTCCAGTCGGTCAGCGAATAGCCGAACGTCTGGATGTACGGCCAGATCACGAAGACCACGTAGAGCAACACGGGAATGAAGAGAAACCCCGTGACGAACCTGTACTGCCCTTTGCGCATACCTGCCCCTGACATTCCGGTCTGTGCAGCGCCCCGAAAGGGGCGCGGGGAACTGTGCGACAAGCCACGGACGACCCGCGGCCGCCCTGAAGTCACACAGCCCCCACGGCGCCCCCGTGAACTACTCGTGCCGGTTCTTCTTGGACGCAGGGTCCTTCGCCTGCTTGTCGACGGCGGCCTGACACCGCTTCAGCCATTCCTTCGGCTGGATGCGCTTGGCCATGAGCTCATTGGAGGCGTTCTGGATGGCGGTGTCCATCTCGCTGTACCAGTCCGGGTACAGGTAGCGGAAGGTGTTGTCACCGGCCGCCTTGGACGCCTCGACCGTGGACTGGGTGCCGGGGCGCAGCTTCACGCTCGCGTCGACGCCGTCCTTGAGGATGGTGAGCGAGTTGGCCTCCTTGGCGAAGAGCGTCGACCACTCCTTGGAGAGCATGTGCCGCATGAACTCCTTGGCGCCGGGGAGGTTCTTCGCCTTCGCGGGGATGATGAACGGCTCGCCGGAGCCGGCCCGGATCGCCTCGAAGGGCATCTTGCTGCCGGGCAGCAGGGGCATCGGCAGGAACTTCATGTCGAAGTCCGCGGGCGTCTGCTTCAGCTGCTCGTTCTCCAGCCAGGAGCCGCAGGTGATGAAGGCGGCCTTGTACTGGTTCCAGCGGGTCTGCGACTCGGTGTGGGTCAGGCCGTTGGTGCCCGGCATCAGCAGGCCCTTCTCCACGACCTCGTAGATCGCCTCGACGCCCGCCTGCGCCGCGGCGGAGCCGACGAACGCCTTCGGGTCGAGGTTGTCGATCGCCTTGACGGCGTCGAGGCCGCCCTTCTTGGCGATCATGTCCATGATGGCGACATTGATGTAGTACGGGTACTTGCCCTGGTGGGCGAGGCCGCCGATGCCGTCCTTCTTCGCGGCCTGGCAGACCTTGATGAAGTCGTCCCAGGTCTTCGGCGGCTCCCAGCCCTTGTCCTTGAAAAGCTTGCCGGAGTACCACAGGCCCCAGACCGTGTAGATGTAGTTGAGGGCGACGACCTTGCCCTCCTGGATGCCCGGGTCGAGGGTGCCGGGGATGAGCATGTCCCGGACCTTCTTGCTCGGGTCGTCCACGGACGGGGCGTCGAGGACCGGGGCGAGGTCGAGGAGCTGCCCGTTCTTGTACAGGACGTCGACCTTGATCTGCTGGGCGCCCGAGTCGTCGACGATGTCCGGCGGGTTTCCGGCGTTGAAGCGGGGCTGGAGCTTGCCGGTGATCTCCTGGGTGCCGGTGTGGGTGGAGGTGATGCCGGGGTTCTTGGCGAAGTCCGCCTCCCAGGCCTTCGCGTAGTCGTCGCCGTAACCGCCCTTGAAGATGACGACGTCGAGCTTGGTTCCCTTCTTCGCGCCGAAGGGATTGGACTTGGACGTCTTGCCCTGATCGTTGCCGCTCGAGTTGTCGTCGCTCCCGCCACCGCTCGCACACGCGGACAGAAAGCTCATGGTCGGTACGGAGATCAGTCCGAGCGCCGCCGAACGCCTGATCAGATCGCGGCGGCCGACGCCCGCGGTGCCGTTGTTCTCGTTCTCGCCGGAAGTGGATCCCATGCTCAAGTCCTCGCCTTCTCCAGGACTCAGGCGGTGAACCGGATCCTCCCCGGCACCGCGGTCAGGTCAAGCAGGGTCGTGCAGGAAGTGCGGACAGCAAAGTACGGATCGTGTGAATCGCCGACAGGTATAGTCCACTTCCCGCCAACGGAGCAAGATCGAATGCAAGGTTGGCCATGGGTCTTTTCCGAGTTGAGACCTCGCGGAAATATGAGCGCCCTGTGCGCCCCTTGCCGGAAAAGTCCGCGACATAAGCCCCGAATGCCACAGGCAACACCCTTGACATCACTGCCCACTTGACCCACTACTGGTCCTTGCGCGTCGAACTTGACAACGTTGTCCAGTGCAGGAGACAGGGAGGGTGCTGGCGTATGCGGCACAGAGCTCGGCACAGATTTGGACCGGCGGTCGTGATCACGGCCGCCTTTGTCATGGCGGTGGGCTCGCAGGGGGCGGCGGTCGCGCTGCCCGGCGCTCCCGCCCCCGCCAAGGCCGACCGGGGTTTCGCGTCGTCGTTCGAGACGGGTGATCCGGCACCGGACTGGCTGAACACGGTCGACACCGGTGCCGACGGCGCCAAGCGGGCCTCGGGCGTCGACGGCGGCTACAGCAGCGGCATTCCGGGCAACGTCAACGACCATGTCACGGACGTCCGCGCGAGCGCCGAGAACACCGGCGGCGGCGAGGTGAGGGAGAACCTCGCCGACGGCGAGGCGGTCACCAAGTGGCTGACCTTCGAGCCGACCGGCTGGGCCGAGTTCGACCTCGACAAGCCCATGAAGATCGTGACCTACGCCCTCACCTCGGCCAACGACTACGACGAGCGCGACCCGCGGGACTGGACCCTGCAGGGCTCCACCGACGGCAAGGACTGGAAGACCCTCGACTCGCGCGCCGGCGAGACCTTCTCCGAGCGGTTCCAGACCAAGTCCTACGAGCTCGCCGAGCCGGCCGAGTACCAGCACTACCGGCTGGACATCACCAAGAACAACGGGGCGGACATCCTGCAGCTCGCCGACCTGCAGCTGTCCACGGGCGGGGGCGGCGGCCCGGTGCCGCAGGACATGCTGTCGCTGGTCGACCACGGGCCCAGCGGTTCGCCCACCGCCAAGGCGGCGGCCGGGTTCACCGGAAAGAGGGCCCTGCGTTACGCCGGTCGGCACACGGCCGACGGCCGGGCGTACTCGTACAACAAGGTCTTCGACGTGAACGTGGCGGTCGGCCGCGACACCGAACTGTCGTACCGCATCTACCCGTCGATGGCGGACGGCGACCGGGACTACGACGCCACGAACGTCTCGGTGGACCTGGCGTTCACCGACGGCACCTACCTCAGCGGCCTCGGCGCGACGGACCGGCACGGGTTCTCGCTCTCGCCGCAGGGGCAGGGCGCCGCCAAGGTGCTCTACGTCAACCAGTGGAACGACGTCGCCTCCAGGATCGGGTCCGTCGCGGCCGGCAAGACCGTCGACCGGATACTGGTGGCGTACGACTCCGCGAAGGGGCCGGCGAAGTTCCGCGGCTGGCTGGACGACATCGCGCTGCGGCGGGTGGCGCCCGGGAAGCCGAAGGCGCACCTCGCCGACTACGCCCTCACCACGCGCGGCACCAACTCCAGCGGCAGTTTCTCGCGCGGCAACAACTTCCCCGCGACGGCCGTGCCGCACGGCTTCAACTTCTGGACGCCCGTCACCAACGCCTCCTCGCTGAGCTGGCTGTACGACTACGCGCGGGCGAACAACGACGACAACCTGCCGACGATCCAGGCGTTCAGCGCGAGCCACGAGCCAAGCCCGTGGATGGGCGACCGGCAGACCTTCCAGCTGATGCCGTCCGCGCAGTCGGGCACGCCGGACACCGGGCGGGAGGCGCGTGAGCTGGCCTTCCGGCACGAGAACGAGACCGCGCGGCCGTACTACTACGGGGTGCGGTTCGAGAACGGGCTGAAGGCCGAGATGGCCCCGACCGACCACGCGGCCGCGCTCCGCTTCACCTACCCCGGCGACGACGCGAGCGTGGTCTTCGACAACGTCACCGAGCAGGCGGGGCTGTCGCTCGACAAGGACAACGGGATCGTCACCGGCTACTCGGACGTGAAGTCCGGGCTGTCGACGGGCGCCACCCGGCTGTTCGTCTACGGCGTGTTCGACAAGAAGGCGACCGACGGCGCGTCCAGCGGCGTCAAGGGCTACCTGCGCTTCGACGCCGGGGACGACCACACCGTCAACCTGCGCCTTGCCACCTCACTCATCAGCGTCGACCAGGCCAAGGACAACCTCCGCCAGGAGATCCCGGACGGCACCTCCTTCGACACCGTGAAGAACCGCGCCCGGCAGGTCTGGGACCGGCTGCTGGGCAAGGTGGAGGTCGAGGGCGCGACACCGGACCAGCTGACCACGCTGTACTCCAGCATGTACCGGCTGTACCTGTACCCCAACTCCGGTTTCGAGAAGGTGGGTTCGACCTACCGGTACGCCTCGCCCTTCTCGCCGATGCCCGGGCCGGACACCCCGACCCACACCGGCGCGAAGATCGTGGACGGCAAGGTGTACGTCAACAACGGCTTCTGGGACACCTACCGGACCACCTGGCCGGCGTACTCCTTCCTCACCCCATCCCAGGCGGGTGAGATGGTCGACGGCTTCGTGCAGCAGTACAAGGACGGCGGCTGGACCTCGCGCTGGTCCTCGCCCGGTTACGCGGACCTGATGACCGGCACCTCCTCGGACGTGGCCTTCGCGGACGCGTACGTCAAGGGCGTGAAGTTCGACGCGAAGGCGGCGTACGACGCGGCCGTGAAGAACGCCACCGTGGTGCCCCCGGCCTCGGGCGTGGGCCGCAAGGGCATGGCGACCTCGCCGTTCCTCGGCTACACGGGCACCGACACGCACGAGGGCCTGTCGTGGGCGATGGAGGGCTACGTCAACGACTACGGCATCGCGCGGATGGGCCGGGCCCTGTACGAGAAGACCGGCGACAAGCGCTACCAGGAGGAGTCGCAGTACTTCCTCAACCGCGCCCAGGACTACGTGAACCTCTTCGACTCCAAGGCCGGCTTCTTCCAGGGCAGGGACGCCAAGGGCGACTGGCGGGTGGACTCCGCCAAGTACGACCCGCGGGTGTGGGGTTACGACTACACGGAGACCAACGGCTGGGGCTACGCCTTCACCGCCCCGCAGGACAGCCGGGGCCTGGCCAACCTCTACGGCGGCCGCGCCAAGCTCGCGGACAAGCTCGACGAGTACTTCTCCACCCCGGAGACGGCCGCCCCCGAGTACGTCGGCTCCTACGGCGGGGTCATCCACGAGATGACCGAGGCGCGGGACGTCCGGATGGGCATGTACGGGCACTCCAACCAGGTCGCCCACCACGTCATCTACATGTACGACGCGGCCGGGCAGCCCTGGAAGGCGCAGAAGAACGTCCGCGAGGCCCTGTCGCGGCTGTACGTCGGCAGCGAGATCGGGCAGGGCTACCACGGTGACGAGGACAACGGCGAGCAGTCGGCCTGGTACCTCTTCTCCGCGCTCGGCTTCTACCCGCTGGTGATGGGCGGCGGCGAGTACGCCGTCGGCTCCCCGCTGTTCAAGAAGGCGACCGTCCATCTGGAGAACGGCCGGGACCTGGTCGTGAAGGCGCCCAGGAACAGCGCGGCCAACGTCTACGTACAGGGCCTGAGGGTCAACGGGCGTGCCTGGACGTCGACTTCGCTCCCCCACTCGCTGCTGGCCAAGGGCGGGGTGCTGGAGTTCGACATGGGATCGAAGCCGTCGTCGTGGGGCACGGGCCGGAATGCCGCGCCCGTGTCGATCACCCAGGACGACAAGGTTCCGACGCCGCGTACGGACGTACTGAAGGGTGACGGGGCGCTGTTCGACAACACGTCGGGCACCGACGCCACCGTGACGAGCGTGGACCTGCCGGTCTCCGGACCGGTCAAGGGCGTCCAGTACACGGTGACCTCCTCCGCCGACCACTCCAAGGCGCCGACGGGCTGGACGCTCCAGGCCTCGGACGACGACGGGACCACGTGGAAGACGGTCGACAAGCGGTCGGGGGAATCCTTCCGATGGGACCGGCAGACCCGCGCGTTCACCGTGGGGTCCCCGGGTACGTACGGGAAGTACCGTCTGGTGTTCGACGGCCAGGCGACCGTGTCGGAGGTCGAACTGCTCGCCTGAGCAGTCGCGTTGGGGGTCTGATGCCGCTTCCCGTTCCCGTCCTGCCCGAGGGTGTCGATCCGGCCTGGCTGCCTGAGGAGGCGTTCCGGCCGATCGGCGGCCGGCGGGTCCTGATCCGAGGATCGGGCCCGCTGGTGGAGACGGTGCACGGGGAGGTGGCGGAGGCCTGCGCCCGGTTCGGCGGCGCTCTCGTGGAGGACGACCCCGAACTCGTCCTTCACGTCACGGGCGACGACGGGAGCGAGGCGTTCACCCTGGAACGCCGTGACGGACGCACGACCGTCACGGCGTCCGGCGGATGCGGGCTGCTGTACGGCTTCTTCCATGTCGTACGGCTCGGGGAGGCGGCGTTCCGGGGCGACCGGCGGGTGGAGGAGCACCGGCCGGCGTCGGCGCTGCGGATGCTGGACCACTGGGACAACGTGGCCGTGCACCCGGTCATGGGCCAGGTGGAGCGGGGGTACGCGGGCGGGTCGTTGTTCTGGGCGGACGGCCGGGCGCGCGGGGAGTTCGAGCGGGTACGGGCGTACGGCAGGCTGCTGGCGGCCTGCGGGATCAACGCCGTGGCCGTGAACAACGTCAACGTGCACGCGACCGAGGCACGGCTGCTGACCGACCGGATCGGTGAAGTCGCCGACATCGCGGCCGCATTGAGGCCGTACGGCATCCGGACGCACCTGTCGGTGACCTTCGCCGCGCCAATCGTGCTCGGCGGCCTGGAGACGGCCGATCCCCTCGACGAGAGCGTGCGGCGGTGGTGGGCCGGGGCGACGGCCCGGGTGTACGAGGCGATCCCCGACTTCGGCGGATACGTCGTGAAGGCCGACTCGGAGGGGCAGCCCGGGCCGTTCGCCTACGGCCGCACGCACGCGGACGGCGCGAACATGCTGGCCGGGGCGCTCGCGCCGCACGGCGGCACGGTCCACTGGCGGGCCTTCGTCTACGACCACCGCCAGGACTGGCGGGACCGGACGACGGACCGGGCGCGGGCCGCGTACGACCACTTCCTGCCGCTGGACGGGCTGTTCGCGCCGAACGCGGTGCTCCAGGTGAAGCACGGGCCGATGGACTTCCAGGTGCGGGAGCCGGTGTCACCCCTGATCGGCGCGATGCGGCGCACCGCTCTCGCGGTGGAGCTGCAGGCCACGCAGGAGTACACCGGCCAGCAGCGCCATGTGTGCTGGCTGGGCCCGATGTGGAGCGAGGTGCTGCGGTTCGGTTCGGCGGCGGGGCGCGGGTACGAGGAGCTGGTGGCCGTCTCCAACGTCGGCGACGACCCTTTCTGGACCGGGCATCCCCTCGCCCAGGCCAACCTCTACACGTTCGGGCGGCTGGCCTGGCGGCCCGACGCGGACCCGGGCGCGATCCTGGACGAGTGGATCGGGCTCACGTTCGGTGCGGAGGGCCCGGCGAAGGAGCTGCACGCCGTGCTGGACGGTTCGTGGCGCACGTACGAGAAGTACACCGCGCCCCTCGGCGTGGGGTTCATGGTGCAGCCGGGGCACCACTACGGGCCGAGTGTCGACGGGTACGAGTACAGCCCGTGGGGCACCTACCACTTCGCCGACCGGGACGGGGTCGGGGTGGACCGCAGCAGCGCCACCGGGACGGGGTACGCGGGGCAGTACCGGGCGCCGTGGGCCGAGGCGTACGAGTCGCCGGAGACCTGCCCGGACGAGCTGCTGCTGTTCTTCCACCACATGCCGTACGGGCACGTCCTGAAGAGCGGCAGGACCGTGATCCAGCACATCTACGACACGCACTTCGAGGGTGTGGCGGAGGTGGAGGGCGCGATGGCCGTGTGGGCCTCACTGAAGGGCCGCGTGGAGCCGGCGCGCCACGCGCGGGTGGCGGAGCGGTACGAGGAGCAGCTGCGCAGCGCCCGCGAGTGGCGGGACCAGATCAACAGTTACTTCTTCCGCAAGTCCGGGGTGCCGGACGAGCGGGGGCGGACGATCTACTGAAGGCGCAGGGCGGCCGTGCCGAGCGGGTCGAGGGTGAGGGCGGCGCCCTCCTCGGTCCGCCTGCCGGTCAGCAGGTCGGTCGCCGTGGCGTGTGCGGTCAGGTGAACCGCTTCCTGGGCGTGGTTGAGGAGGAAGAGCAGGCGGGTGCCGTCCGGGGCGACGCGGTGTGCGGTTTCCACGGCCGGGTGCCCGGCGTACGGGCCGAGCAGTCCGTGCCGGTCGAGGACCCGGCGCACGACCCGGTCCACGCCCTGCCGGTCGAGGGCGGTGGCCACGTACCAGGCCTCGCCCGCGCCGTACTCGTGCCGGGTCACGGCCGGGGTGCCGGCGTAGAAGTCGGTGCCGTACGTGGCGACGGTCTCGGCGCCGCGCGGCAGAACGAGTTCGAAGACGAGCCGTGCCTCGGCGGACAGTTCGGGGATCGGCTGGACGAACTCCGGTGGCCGGGCGTCCCATTCGTCGACGCGGACGCCCATGAGGGCGGCGAGCGGTCCGGGCACGTCGGCGAGGAACGCCCGGTCGTGTTCGTCGACCCTGCCGGAGAGGAAGGTGGTCAGGACCGTTCCGCCGCGCCGCGCCACCGCTTCGAGACGCGGGGCGAGGTCGCCCTTGACCATGTGCAGGACGGGGGCGAGGACGACGTCGTACGGCGTGAGGTCCGCGCTCTGCGGTACGACGTCCACGTCGGCGCCGGCCTCGCGGGCGGCCCGGTAGTAGGTGTGGACGGCCTCCTGGTACTTCACCGGCCGGGACGGGCCGTCGGAGATCTCCAGGGCCCACCAGCTGTCCCAGTCGAAGAGCAGGGCGGTGCGGGCAGGGGTACGGGCGCCCAGCGTCACGGGGCCGAGATCCGCCAACTCTCCTCCCAGCGCCGCTACTTCGGTGAAGACCCGTGTGTCGTCGCGGCCCGCGTGGCCGATGACCGCGCCGTGGTACTTCTCGCAGGCGCCGCGTGAGGCGCGCATCTGGAAGTAGAGGGTCGCGTCGGCTCCGTGGGCGATCGCCTGGAAGGTGGCCAGGCGCAGTTCCCCCGGCCTGCGCAGCGGGTTGACGTCACGGCAGGCCGTCGTCGACGGCGTCTGTTCCATCAGCCAGAAAGGGGCGCCGCCCTTGAGCCCCCTCATCAGGTCGTGGGCGAGCGCGGGCCAGGTCGGCGGGGCGTCGAGGGGCGGATAGCTGTCCCAGGAGGCGAAGTCGAGGTGGGGCGCCCAGCGGTGGTAGTCGAGGGGGCGGAACATGCCCATGAGGTTGGTGGTGACGGGGGTGTCCTGGTCGTGCCGGCGGATCGCCTCCTTCTCGGCGAGGAAGCAGCCGAGCAGGGCGTCGGTGGTGAAGCGGAACCAGTCGAGGGTGGTGCCCTGGAAGGCGGTGTGGTCGGGGCCGCGCCAGTGCTCGGTGAGGGCGCTGGGGGGCTCGATCTCGGCCCAGTCGGTGTAGCGGTGGGACCAGAAGGTGGTGCACCAGGCGTCGTTGAGGGCGTCGAGGGTGCCGTACGTGCCGTGCAGCCAGTCGCGGAACGCCTCGGCGCACAGGTCGCAGTAACAGGAGCCGCCGTACTCGTTGTTGATGTGCCAGGCGACCAACGCGGGGTGTGCGCGATAGCGTTCGGCGAGCCGGGCCGCCAGGGCGGTGGCGAGGCGGCGGTAGGCGGGTGAGCTGGGGCAGAAGTTGTGCCGTTGGCCGTATCGGTGGCGGCGGCCCTCGAAGTCGGTGCGGTTGACCTCCGGGTACTTCTTGGCGAGCCAGGGCGGGAGGGCGGCGGTTCCGGTGGCCAGGCAGACACTCCTGTCATCGGCCGCGGCCCGGTCGAGAATGTCGTCGAGGACGGTGAAGTCGTAGCAGTCCTCGGCCGGTTGGGTGAGGGACCAGGAGAAGACGCCGACGGTGAGGGTGTCGATCCCGGCCCGCGCGAACAGGCGGTGGTCCTCGTCCCAGACCTCCTTGGGCCACTGCTCGGGGTTGTAGTCGCCGCCGTACCGGATCTTGCCGGTCATGCGGTGAAGTCCTTTTGGGTCTCGCCGATCACCCGGCGGCTGCCGTACAGCAGGGACAGCAGTAGCGGGGCGGCCAGCAGGGCGGGCAGGGCCTCGGTGAGCAGGGCGGTCAGTGCGGCGGTGAGCACGAGCAGGGAGGCCGCGGCGAGGGTGGCCCTGCCGTGCCGCAGGAGGAAGTACGCGGCGAGGCGGGCGGTGTCACGGGCGCGGAAGGTGAACAGCGAGGTCAGGACAAGCGCGTGGGCACCCCAGAGGAGGGAGCCGGCGCCGATGGCGGCCAGCAGCACGGCCCACCAGCCGGGCAGGCCGCTGGCGGAGAAGTGGGTGAGCGTGAAGGCGATCACGGCCAGCCAGGCGAGCAGGGGCGTCCACAGTCTCAGCGCCGGCAGGGCGTTCAGGCGCCAGCCGCGCGCGTAGGCGCGGGCCGGATGGAGGTCGGTGAGGTCCCGGTCACGGTGGTGGAGGGCGTAGACGGCGGCCGACAGGGCGGGGCCCAGCGGGAGGGCCGCCACGGCGGCGAGGGGGAGGTTGGACGGGTCGGGGCCCAGCAGGAACAGGCCGGCCAGGCCCGGTGAGGCGGCCGTGAGCAGCAGGGCCTCGACGGTGACGAGGGTGTGCACCAAGGCGACGGCACGAGAGAGGGGGCCGTCGCCGAAGGCCGTCGCCGGTGCGCTCATCGGGGCTCCCCGGGGGTCACCCGTTCTCCTTCTTGAACCGTTCGTAGGCCTTGTTGTGCAGGTCGACGAGTTGCTGCATGTTCTTCGCCTTCAGCTCGCCCAGGTAGGCGTTCCACTCGGACATCGGACGCTTGCCGAGGACGAACTTGAGCGTGTTCTGGATGGCGTGGTCCTTCAGGGGGGTGTCCCACAGCGTCGCCTGCTCCTGCTCCGCGGACTGCAGCGGGTGGGCCGGGTCGACGGGCAGCTGCCGGCGCTGCGACATGGCGTCCTGGAACTTCTTCTCGTCGGGTCCGAAGGAGGAGGAGACCAGCTTCCAGCTGCCGCCGTAGGTGAAGACGCCGTTGAAGAAGCCGTAGTCCTTCTGCAGGTCCTTGGGCGCGTCCGGGGCGGAGCCCATGAGGGAGATGCCGGGCTTGAGACGGTAGGTGTCACCGGACTTGGTGTAGGTGACGCCCTCGACGCCCCACTTGCAGAACTCCTGGCCCTCGTCCGAGTACCAGAGCCAGTCCACGAACTGCATCATCGCCACGAAACTGTCGCTCTTGAGCGCCCTGCTGGAGATCATGACGCCGTTCTCCAGCCGGACGCCGCTCAGCACGATCGGGCCGGCCGGTCCGAGGGGGACCGGCACCATCTCGATCTTCACGCCCTTGACCTGCTTGTTCAGGTTGTAGCGGTAGTTCTGCACCAGCTCCTGCGGATTGGCGCTGATGACATAGGACTTCTCGGCGAGCAGCTTCTGCACGGCCTGGTCGTCCTGCTGGGTGAAGCTCTCCGGGTCCAGCAGCTTCTCGGCGACGATCTTCCTCAGGAACTCGACCATCGCGCGGTACTCGTCCTGGGCCGCGGTGAAGACGAACCGGTGCGCCTTGGTGTCGAAGCTGATGTTGTCGTACGTCCAGCCGGCCTTGACCCCGTACGCCTGGCCGAGGTAGCTGAACAGCGCCCCGCACGGGAAGGGGGTGTTGGTGCTCCAGCGGTCGGTCCACGGGTACTTGCCGGGGTACTCCTGTCTGAGTGCCGTCAGGACGTCGTACACCTCGTCCCAGGTCGTCGGCAGGCTCAGGCCGTGCCGGTCGAGGACGTCCGTGCGGAAGGACAGCGAGTAGCCGGCCTTGGGCTTCTCGTGCAGGCCGGGCAGCAGGTAGTACTTGCCGTCGGACTGGCGGATGGAGTCGAGTTCGGGCTCGAGCCTCCACTTGCGCACCTTGGCCCGGTAGTTGGGCATCAGGTGCGTGTAGTCGCTGACCGGGAGGATCGCCCCGGAGGAGACGAAGGCGACCTCGGAGGGGTGGTAGGTCTTCGGGATGAGGAAGGGGGCGTCGCCCGCGCCGATGAGGACGCTGCGCTTCTTCTCGTAGTCGGCCAGCGGCACGTCGAGGGGCTGGAGGGTGATCCCGGTGCGCTGGGTGACCTCCTTCCAGAACAGCCAGCCCTTCTTGAGCGGGTAGACCGGGTTGTCGTTGTGCAGCATCGAGAACGACAGCGGCCTCGCGGCCTTGAAACGCTGTCCCGCGCGGTACTCCTTCATCGCGCCGTTCTGCTTCTTCGACAGGTCCTTGGAGTCCGCTGCGCCGTCCCCGCCGCCGCAGCCGGTGAGGGTGGTGAGACCGGCGAACCCGGCCGCGGCCAGGATCTGCCGGCGCGACAGCTCTCCTGCGTTCTTCACGTGGAACTCCCTTGTTCCGTCGGTGAGTTGCTGGGATCAGCCCTTGACCGCGCCGAGCATCACGCCCGAGACGAAGTAGCGCTGGACGAAGGGGTACACGCAGATGATCGGCAGCGCGGTGAGCACGATGGCGACCGCCTGGATGCTGGCGCCGACCTGGCTGAGCTGCTCGGTGGTGGCGCCGGCGTTGCCGCCCGAGGTGGCGCCCGCGATGAGGTTGCGCAGGTAGACGGTGACCGGCATCAGGTCCGTGCTGTCCATGTAGAGGAAGGCGCTGAACCAGGAGTTCCAGAAGGACACCGAGTAGAAGAGCACCATCGTCGCCACGACCGCCTTGGACAGCGGCAGCACGATCCTGAGCAGGATGCCGTAGGTGCTCAGGCCGTCGATCTGCGCGGCCTCCTCCAGTTCGGTCGGCAGGCTCTCGAAGAAGGCCTTCATCACCAGGAGGTTGAACACGCTGATCGCGTTCGGCAGCGCGATCGCCCACACGGTGTTCTTCAGACCTAGGGAGGTGACCAGGATGTAGTTGGGGATCAGGCCGCCGGTGAAGAACATGGTGAACACGGCGACGCCGACGAGTACGGTGCGTCCGCGCAGGTGCCTCTTGGACAGGACGTAGGCGTAACAGGTCGTCAGGACCATGGCGACGACGGTCGAGACGACCGTGTAGAGGACGGTGTTGCCGTAGTTCCGCCAGAACATCGAGTCGTGGAAGACGATCCGGTACGTGGTGAGGTTGAACCCCTTGGGCCACAGGGTCACTTCGCCGGCCCGGATCTGCCGCTCGCCGCTGAAGGAGCGGGCGAGGATGTTGACGAAGGGATACAGGGTCACCACCACGACGAGGGTCAGGAGCACCCCGTTGACGCCCTGGAAGACCCGGTAGGAGCGGGTCGGCTTCACCACAGGCTGGTCCCCACTGTGCGGCGCGAGAGCTGGTTGGCGGAGGTGATCAGAACCAGGCCGATGACCGCCTCGAACAGGCCGATCGCGGCGGCGTAGCTGAAGCTGTTGGACTCGACGCCGGCCCGGTAGACGTACGTCGAGATCACGTCGGCGCTCGGGTAGGTCAGCGGGTTGTAGAGCAGCAGGACCTTCTCGAAGCCGACCGCCATGAAGGTGCCGATGTTGAGGATCAGCAGCGTGATCATCGTCGGGCGGATGCCGGGCAGGGTGACGTGCCAGATCTGCTGCCAGCGGTTGGCGCCGTCGATGCGCGCGGCCTCGTACAGGTCCTCGTCGATCGTGGTGAGCGCGGCGAGGTAGAGGATCGTGCCCCAGCCGGCGGTCTGCCAGATCTCGGAGCCGACGTAGATGGTGCGGAACCAGTCGGGTTCCTGGATGAAGCGGATCGGGTCGTGACCGAGCCGGCCCAGGACGTGGTTGACCGGGCCGTCGGTGGCGAGCATCTGCATCGTGACGCCCGCGACGATCACGATCGACAGGAAGTGCGGAAGGTACGACACCGACTGCACGAACCGTTTCAGCGAGCGTCGCCGCACCTCGTTCAGCAGCAGCGCGAGGACGATCGGGACCGGGAAGCAGAAGACCAGCGTGAGACCGCCGAGCCACAGCGTGTTGCGGAACACCTGCCAGAAGGTCGGGTCGCTGAGGAACATGCGCACGTAGCGCAGGCCCACCCACTCCTCGCCGAACATCGAGCCGCCCGGCTCGAAGCGCCGGAAGGCGATGACGTTGCCGATCATCGGCAGATAGCGGAAGACCAGGAAGAACAGCAGCGGCAGGACGGCGAGCGAGTACAGCTGCCAGTCGCGGCGCAGTGCCCGGCGCCGGCCGCCGCCGCGCCCGGCGGGCCGGGGCGTCGATCGCGGGGTGTTCCGGGCGCCCGGCGGAGGGGCCGTCTTGGTGGTGGTGCTCATGCTCGGTCCTCCCGTGGGGGCGGAGAAGTGGCCGAAACTTTCGAGCTCTTACCGGTAACTTGGCGCAACTTAGAGGCTGTTAGAAAGCGCTGTCAATGGGTGCTGCGGCAGTCTTCTGAGACGGATGAAGGGAGTTGCAACGCACGGACGGCTGGGTAGGACTCCGCAAGTTTCCATGCTCCGCCCGACTCCTGCGAGGTGGCCGTGCCCGCGTTCGACCTGCCGCTGACCGAGCTGGAGCGCCACCGTCCGGACGTCGAGGAGCCCCCCGACTTCGACGAGTTCTGGCTCGGCACGCTCCAAGAGGCCGACCGGGCGGAGCCGTTGGCGACCGTGACCCCGGTGCGGAGCGGCCTGCGGCTGACGGAGACCTGGGACGTGACCTTCAGGGGCTTCGAGGGCGATCCGGTGCGCGCCTGGTTCAGCCGGCCCGCCGGGACCCGCGACGACCTTCCCGCGGTCGTGGAGTACGCCGGGTACGGGCGCGGGCGCGGCCTCCCCCACGAGCGGCTGACCTGGGTGTCCGCCGGATACGCGCATCTGCTCATGGACAACCGCGGCCAGGGCGACCAGTACGGCTGCGGCGGCGACACCCCGGACCCGTGGGCGGGCTCCGCAGCGGGCGGCCCGGGCGCGGCGGTGCGCGGCCTGCTCGCCCCGCGCGACTACCACTACCGTCGGCTGATCACGGACGCGGTGCGTGCGGTCGCGGCCGTGCGCGCGCTGCCGGGCGTGGACGGCCGCCGTGTCACGGCCGTCGGGAACAGCCAGGGCGGCGGACTCGCCCTGGCCGTCGCGGGGCTGGTGCCTGACCTGGCGGCGGTCCTGGTCAGCGCCCCCTTCCTGTGCGGTGTCCGGCGCGCCCTCGACCTCACCGACGCCGGTCCGTACGGCGAGATCGCGGCCTACCTCGCCGTGCATCGCGGCGCGGAGGCGGCCGCGTACCGCACCCTCTCCTACGTGGAGGGGATCTCCTTCGCGCGGCGGGCCCACGCCCCGGCCCACTTCGGGGTCGGCCTGCGCGACACGGTGTGCCCGCCGAGCGGGGCGTACGCGGCCTTCAACCGGTATGCGGAACTGAGCGGCGCGGACCCCCGCAAGGAGATCCGCGCCTATCCCTACAACGGCCACGAGGGCGGCGACGCGGTGCATGTGCGCCGCCAACTCGACTGGTTGGCTGCTCTGTTGGAGGTCAGCCGGTCGCGAGGGTGAACACGTGCAGGTCCGCGTTCCGCGGCAGCTTCACGCTCGCGATGGTCTTCCCCTCCGGTGCCGTGAAGGGCTTGGTGGCGAAGACGTACGTCGCCACCGGGTCCTTGTCGGCGCCGGCGACATTGCGGTACGCGGTCCTGGCGACGACCTCGTTGCCGTACTGGACGGTGCCGCCGCCTCCGCCGACGGTCCAGTCGGTGAAGGACAGGTCGACAGTGTCGGTGCCGCCGTCGGAGTAGGTGACGGTGGCCTGGGTCTGCTGGTTGCCGTTGACGGCGCTGCCGACGAACGACAACGTGCGCACGGGATCGCCGAGTTCAATGGTCTGCCCGGCGGCGGAGACGTTGTCGGGGCGGCCGCTCGGGGAGGCGGGCCAGGTGAAGGCGAGACCCTGCACCGTGCCCCGCCCGCCCGCGGTGAGCCCGGCCGCGGCGAGGGCCTGGCGGGAGTAGCTCCAGCCGCCGCCGTCGTAGTCGGCCTCGTCGTGGTCGCCCTCGTCGTCGGAGACACCGGTGTTGTCGTAGGCGGCGAGCAGAGTGCCGGGGGCCGCGACGGTCAGGGCGACGGGCTGCTCGTAGGAGGTGCCCTGCGAGGTGACGGTGACCTCGACGTCGTAGAAGCCCTGTGCGGTGTCCGCCGCCGACGTGAGGGTGATCTCCTGCTTCCCGTCGGCGACCGTTCCCTCGGCGGGTGTCGCGGCGATCCCGTCCGGCGTCTCGACCTTGAACCGCACCTCGGGGCCCGCGCCCCCGCTCATCGACAGCGCCCGGATGCCGACCTTCGCGCTTCCGCCGGGCGCGACGGTCGCCGTGGTGGGACCGACGCCGATCTGGTACGGCTGTTCGCCCGCGCGGAAGGAGGGCGGCGCGTCGGACGGGTCGCCGCCCCAGGTCTTGTCCGGCGTACCGGAGAGCGTGTAGTCCAGCCGTCCGCCGTCCCGCACGAAGGACGCCGGGAGCCAGGGACGCCCGCTGGTACGGCCGTCGACCTTCAGCGAGGTGATGTACGGGGTGTCGGCGGCGGCACCCGCCGCCCGCACGGAGATGTCGTTGCCGTGCGGGCGGTCGATCTCGATGCGCGCGAACAGCGGTGAGGCCAGGGCGAGTTCGGCGCGGGAAGGGACCTGTGGGTACATGCCGAGGGCGGAGAAGACATACCAGGCGGACATCGCGCCGAGGTCGTCGTTGCCGGGGATGCCACCGGGCTGGGTGGACCACAGCTGTCTCATCGCCGCGCGGACGGTCTCCTGCGTCTTGTACGGGGCGCCCGCGTAGTCGTACAGGTAGGGCACGTTGATCGAGGGTTCGTTGTCCAGCTCGGACTTGTCGCCGCCCCCGCCGGTGAAGGACCAGCCGCCGTCGCCGTCGTGGAAGAAGGCGTCGAGCCGGGCCAGCGCCTTGTCCCTGCCGCCCATCGCCGCGAAGAGTCCGGCCGGGTCGTGCTGGACCATCCAGGTGTACTGGGCGGCCGTGCCCTCGACGAAGCCGTTGCCGGTGGCCGGGGTGAAGCCGGTGACCCAGCTGCCGTCCGCCTTGCGGTTGGCGATGTAGCCGCCGGTGGGGTCCGCGGCGATGTTGAAGTTGTTCTGCCACCACTGCGCGCGCTCGGCGAAGGCCTTCGAGGTGGCCTTCTCCCCTGCCGCGGCCGCGAGTTGGGAGAGCGAGAAGTCCGCACCGGACATCTCCAGGGTCTCCGCGGCGCCGCCCCAGGCGTTGGAGACGGACGGCATGTAGTGCAGCTTCAGGTACTTGTCGAGCGAAGGCCGCTGGCCGACCGACAGGACGGGCTTGCCGGCCGCGGACAGGTCCTGCTCGGTCGGCACGGTGGCCGCCCGGACCAGGGACTTCAGCGCACCGCGCAGGTCGAAGTCCGTGCCGCCGAAGGCGCGGATGCCGGCGAGGGCGGTCGGGGACGGGTCGCCGTTCATGACGTGGGTGCCGCTCGCGCCGTGCAGCCAGCGGTCCCAGACGCCGCCGTTCTGCCGGGCGAGCTCGTACAGCGACTGGGCGATGTCGGACCCGGTCCTCGGGTCGAGGAGGGTGAGCAGCTGCACCTGGTCGCGGTAGACGTCCCAGCCGGAGAAGGTGCCGTACTGCGCCCGGTGACCGCCGCCGACGGTGTGCACCTTGCCGTCGCTGCCTCGGTAGCGGCGGTCGGCGTCGCTGATGACGTTCGGGTGCAGGAGGGAGTGGTACAGCGCGGTGTAGAAGGTGGTGCGCTCGTCGTCGGTGCCGCCGCCCACGCGGATGGCGTCCAGCCGGTCGCGCCAGGCCCGGCGGGCCGCGTCCCGCACCGCGCCGAAGGAGCGGTGCGGCGGGTTCTCGGCGGCGAGGTTCGCCTCGGCGCCCGCCCGGCTGACGTAGGAGATGCCGACCTTGACGCCGACGGGGCCCTCGCCGGGCGCGAACTCGACGTAGCCGCCCGCCCCCTTGCCGGCGACCGGCCGGCCACCGTGGGAAAAGCCTCCGGTGCCTCCGGAGGCCGAGGTCGAGCCGGGGTTCAGCGTGTCGTCCTGCCAGGTTCCGGTCGCCTTGAAGGCGCGGTCGAAGCGGGCGGTGAAGTAGAGCGTGTAGTAGGCGCGTTGGCCTTCGGGGTCGAGGTAGCCGCAGAAGTTCCCGGAGGTCACCGAACCGGAGACGGTACGGGTCTTCGGGTCGATGGTGACCGAGGAATCGGTCGATCCCACCTCGGAGTTGGCGGTGCGGATGAGCAGGGAGGCCGGTTTGTCCGCGGGGTAGGTGAAACGGGCCGAGCCGGTGCGGGCCGTGGCCGCCAGGTCGGCGGTGACGCCCGACGCCAGGCCGACCTTGTAGTGGCCGGGCTCGGCCGTCTCGTCGGTGTGGCGGAAGTCGGAGGCGTAGACGGCGTCCTTGGTGTCGGCGGCCGGCGAGGAGGTGACCTCACCGGCGTAGGGGAAGAACGGGATGTCGCCGCTGCCGCCCGCGCAGCCCGTGCCGGACATGTGGGTGAGGCTGAAGCCTCTGATACGGGTGGCGTCGTACTGGTAGCCGCCCGGCGCGGCGGTGCGGGTGGCGTCGCCTCTGGTGTTCTCCGGACTGAAGGAGAACATGCCGAACGGGGTGACGGCGCCCGGGAAGACGTCCCCGCCGTTCTTCGTGCCGATCAGCGGATCGACGTACGGGGTGGGGTCCTTGAGCAGTTCGGGGGGTGCCGCGGTGGCCGCCAGGGCGGGCGTGGCACCGGTGACCGCCAGAACGGCGGCCAGCAGCAGGGACGCAGGGCGCAGGCGCATGAGGCGGCCCCTCCTCCTTCGGACGGGTCGCGCACCACGGGTCGCACAAGCCGCAGGGACAGTAGCGTGCGTCACGCGTATCACGGAAGAGGGCGGGCGCGGGCGCACCGCAAGGACATCCGTACGGGCCCAATCAGGCAGGCCAACTCGATTGACAGCGTTGTCGGTTGACGCGGTAAAGTCATGTGCAGACCCATAGACAACGTTGTCGTCGCATCGCGGCGTCGCCACAAGCCAGCACCATCCGGACAGGTACTCCCCCGGCCTGCCCGGCTCGCGGACCCGGTGGAGCGCCACGCCGCCACCGGGTCCGCCCCGAGCCCGAGCGTCCGCCGGGTCAACCGACCTGGCAGGGAAGGGTGGTCGCCGTATCACCTCCGTCGCCCTGGACGACGTACCCGAAGGCCGTGCTCTGTCCTGGGCTCAGTGATCCGTTCCAGTCGGCGTTGTGGACCATCACGTCCTGGCCCGTGTAGGTCGCGTTGCCGTTCCACAGGCTCGCCACCGACTGGCCGCCCGGCAGCGTGAAGTCGACCATCCAGCCCAGCATGGGGACGTCACCGGTGTTGGTGACGGTGACCTCGGACTGGTAGCCGCCGCTCCAGTTGCCCGTGGTCCTGCGGGTGGCGGAGCAGGTGCCCGGGACGGGGTCGGTGGGGTTGCCCGGCTCGTGGATGCCGGTCACCTCGCCGTGGCCGCCGTCGAAGACGACGTCGGAGCAGGAGTAGAAGGTCTCCGCGCTGTCCGAGCGCTGCCAGACCATGTAGACGATGTGGCGCCCGGACTTGTTGTCGGGGAGCTTGCCGGACCAGGAGTAGTTGGCCTCGACCGTGCCCGGGGTGCCGTTCAGGGGCGGGTGGTCGATCGTGAGGAAGGGCTTGTCCTCGAGGTCGTTCCAGGTGAGCGGCTTGGTCGGGTCGAAGCCGTCCTTGGTGATGTAGACGTAGAACCAACCCGGGTGCGCCGCCCAGGCGTTGTAGGAGAAGTCGACGGTCGCGCCCGACGTGAGGTGGGTGACCGGCCAGTCGCTCCGCGGGAGGTTGAAGCCGGTGAAGTTGGGGTTGCCTCCGCTGCACAACTCCCCGTCCGGGACGAAGCCGCGGGTGCGGCCGGCGCCGTCGGAGCGCAGCACGGAGAACCAGTTGTAGAACGGCGTGGTGCCGCTGACCTGTTGGGCGGCCTTGCACGCCGGGTTGACCGGCTTGATCTCGCCGGTGTCGGTGAGGGCGTCCTGCCAGCACAGGAAGGTGCGGCTGCCGGGTTTCATGGGGGTGCCGTGGGCCTCCGCCCTGCCGCCCGCCGTGACGACGAGGGCGAGGGCCGGGAGCGTGGCGAGGAGGGAGACCAGGACGAGGAAGAGGGCCCGGGTGCGCGCCGAGGACGCTGATCGGCGGCCCGTTCCCAGTATTGACAGGATCATGACAGATGTCATCCTTCGCGTACGGCCGTACGGATGCGGGTGCGGGGTGCGCGTGAGCTGTCGAGCGGGGTGGGAGCGGACCCGAGGGCGGCGGGTTCCGGTCCGTCACCTTATGGGAGCGCTCCCACCCTGCCTGTGGGGGAAGTTAGCGCTGTCGGGCCCGCTTGTAAACGCCCGGCGCCGCCGGCCACTCGAATACGACGCCGCCCCAGCCGACGCACCACCCGGCTGCCCGCCGCCGCGAGCCGTGCGTCGGCTTCGGGCGCCGACCGTACGGACGCGCTCAGTGCACGGCATGGGTGCCGCTGGACGACTCCACCGTGAACGGGTTCGCGAGCAGCGGGAGTTGGGCGGTGAACTCCGTGCGGCCCGGGGTGCTTTCCGCGTCGATCCGCCCCCCGTGCGCCGAGACGACGGCCCTGACGACCGCCAGCCCCAGCCCCGATCCGCCCTTCGTTCCCGGGGGCCGGGTCCGGGAGGAGCCGGCGCGGGTGAAGGGTTCGAAGACCGTCGGCAGCAGTTCGGGCGCGATCCCCGGCCCGTCGTCCCGCACCCGCACCACGCACCGCTGCCCTGTCGCCTCCACCTCGACCAGGACCGTCGTGCCGTCGGGCGTGTGCATGCGCGCGTTGGCCAGCAGGTTGGCCAGCGCCTGGTGGAGCCTGGCCCGGTCCCCGGTGACGAGGGCGGGCGCGTCGTCGAGGTGCAGCGCGAGCTGCCAGTGGTGGCCGTCGTCCGACGCCCGGGCCTGCCACACCGCCTCGGCGGCGACGGCCGCGAGATCGACCTCGGCCTGCTCCAGGGGGCGTCCCCCATCCAGCCGGGCCAGCAACAGCAGGTCCTCCACCAGTCCCGTCATCCGCGCCGACTCCGCCGACACCGTCCGCCAGGCCAGCACCGGCTCGACCCGGTCCGTGCCGCGGTTCATCAGCTCCGCGTAGCCGGCGATGGAGGCGAGCGGGGTGCGCAGTTCGTGGCCGGCGTCGGCCAGGAAGCGCCGCATGCGTTCCTCGCTGCGCTGCCTCTCTGCGAGGGAGGTCTCCACGTGGTCGATCATCCGGTTGAGGGCGGCCGCGACCTGGCCGGCCTCGCTGTCGCAGTCCGTGTCCCGGACGGGGACCCGGGTCAGGCCTGTGACCTCGCCCTGGTCCAGCGGGACCCGGGTGACAGCCGCGGCGGTGGCGGCGACCCGGCCCAGAGGGCGCAGTTGCCGTCGTATGACCACCGCGCAGACGACGCCCGCGACCGCCAGACCGGCCGCCGCCACCGCGGCCTCGGCCGCCACGAGTGCTCCGATCGTGTCCCGGACGTCGGCCATCGGCAGTCCGGCCAGGACTCGTACGTCGCCCGACCGCGCGGCGGCGATCCGGTAGACGCCGAGTCCGGGCACGGTACGGGTGTGCTCGGACCCGTCGGGCGCGATGCCGCGCAGGGCGGCGCGCTGGTCCGCGGTCAGGTTCCGCGGCGGGGCCTCCTGGCGGACGACGGCCGCCGACACGACTTCGCCGTGCGCGTCAAGCCGGGCGGCGAGCGTCCCGGCGGGATGGCCGTTCTCGTTGAGGAAGGACAGGCTCGCCCGGTCGTTCGCAGACAGCTCGGCCCCGCCCAGGCCAAGGGTGACCTCGTCGCCGACCCGGTCGTCCAACTCGCCCATCAGATAGGAGCGTTGGAAGAGCGCCGTGGTACCCGCCATCGCGGCGCACACGGCGACCAGAGTGGCGGTGACGAAGAGCAGCAGGCGGGTGCGCAGGGAGCGGCCGCGCGGGCGGGCGGTCATCTGCCGCCCTCCACCGGCCTGATGGCGTGGCCCTCGCCGCGCCCGACGCGCAGGACCGGCGTCCGGCCCCTCCCTCGCCCACCTGTACTGCGGGCCGTTCCCGCGACGAGGTCCCGGCCTCCGGTGATGGGCTCGCCGCAGCCACCATCAGCCCGGTCGACGGCGAAGAACTCGTCACCCCCGCGACCGTCCCGTCGGCCGACGGCGAAGAACTCGTCACCCCCGCGACCGTCCCCTCGGTCGCCGCCGTGACCGAGCCTTGTCGGGCGCCCCGAGTCGGCGTACCGCGAGCTGCCTGGTGCCCACCTGCCGTGCGGGCCGTCCAGCACGCCCTTGGCAGGGCGGGGCCGCCGCCTCTCCCCGGAATCGGGGGCGGGGGCGAGGGCGGGCAGCGCGTCGGTGTGGGCGGGCTCGGCGGTGACGACGGGCGCGTGGACGCGGTGGCCGGTGCGGGTCCCCAGGGTGCCTGACATGTCCCGATACTGTCCCGGTCCGCTGTCGGAACCCTGTGTTCACCCTGAGGGTGGGTGATGACATCGGGCGGATACGGCGGAAGGACCGCACCCCCGACATACGGGGATACGGCCCTTCCGGTGCTCGACTGCCGTGCGCCGCCGCTTACTTGCGGATCAGCGAGCGCAGCACGTACTGCATGATGCCGCCGTTGCGGTAGTAGTCGGCCTCACCGGGGGTGTCGATGCGGACGACCGCGTCGAACTCCTTGCCCGTGTCGGTGGTGACCTTCACCGTGCGCGGGGTGGTGCCGTTGTTGAGCTCCTCGACACCGGTGAAGGAGAAGGTCTCCTCGCCGGTCAGACCGAGGGACTCGGCGGTGGCGCCCTCCGGGAACTGCAGCGGCAGGACGCCCATGCCGATGAGGTTCGAGCGGTGGATGCGCTCGTACGACTCGGCGATGACGGCCTTGACGCCGAGGAGCGCGGTGCCCTTGGCGGCCCAGTCGCGGGACGAGCCGGAGCCGTACTCCTTGCCGGCCAGGACGACGAGCGGGATGCCCTGCTCGATGTAGTTGCGGGAGGCGTCGTAGATGAACGACACCGGACCGCCGTCCTGGGTGAAGTCGCGGGTGTAGCCGCCCTCGGTGCCCGGCGCGATCTGGTTGCGCAGGCGGATGTTGGCGAACGTGCCGCGGATCATGACCTCGTGGTTGCCTCGGCGGGAGCCGTAGGAGTTGAAGTCACGACGCTCCACACCGTGCTCGGTGAGGTACTTGCCGGCCGGGGTGTCGGCCTTGATGGCGCCGGCCGGGGAGATGTGGTCGGTGGTCACCGAGTCGCCCAGCTTGGCCAGGACCCGCGCGCCGGTGATGTCGGAGACCGGAGTGGTCTCCATCGTCATGCCCTCGAAGTACGGGGGCTTGCGCACGTAGGTCGACTCGGCGTCCCACTCGAAGGTGTTGCCGGTCGGGATCGGCAGCGCCTGCCACTGGGCGTCGCCGGCGAAGACGTCGGAGTAGGACTTGTTGAACATGTCCTCGCCGATGGCGTTCGCCACGACGTCGTTGACCTCGGCCTCGGAGGGCCAGATGTCCTTCAGGAAGACCGGGTTGCCGTCCTGGTCGACACCGAGCGCGTCCTTGGTGATGTCCACCTTCATGGAGCCCGCGATGGCGTACGCGACGACCAGCGGCGGGGAGGCCAGGTAGTTCATCTTGACGTCGGGGTTGATCCGGCCCTCGAAGTTGCGGTTGCCGGAGAGGACCGACGTCACGGCGAGGTCGTGGTCATTGACGGCCTTGGAGACCTCCTCCGGCAGCGGGCCGGAGTTGCCGATGCAGGTGGTGCAGCCGTAACCGACCAGGTTGAAGCCGACCTTGTCGAGGTACGGGGTCAGGCCCGCCTTGTCGAAGTAGTCGGTGACGACCTTCGAGCCCGGGGCGAGGGTGGTCTTGACCCACGGCTTGCGGGTCAGGCCCTTCTCGACCGCCTTCTTGGCCACCAGCGCGGCGGCGACCATGACGTACGGGTTCGAGGTGTTGGTGCAGGAGGTGATGGCCGCGACCGTCACCGCGCCGTGGTCGATCTCGTACGTCGAACCGTCGGGGGCGGTCACCTGGACCGGGTTGGACGGTACGGCGCCGGTGCCCTGGCCGTGCTGCGGGGCGCCGGCGCCGTTCTCCTCGTGGCCGTAGGCCGGGGCGTCGGAGGCCGGGAAGGACTCGGCGCTCGCCTCGTCGACCACGGAGGAGGCGGCGGCCGCCGTCTGGGCGACGGGGGCCTCGACGTAGTTGAGGACGTCCTTGGCGAACTGCTGGGCGGCCTCGGCGAGGACGATACGGTCCTGCGGGCGCTTCGGGCCGGCGATGGACGGGACGACCGTGGACAGGTCGAGCTCCAGCTTCTCGGAGAAGTCCGGCTCGGCCTTCGGGTCCAGCCACAGGCCCTGCTGCTTGGCGTACGCCTCGACGAGCGCGAGCTGCTGCTCGGAGCGGCCGGTGAGCTTGAGGTACTTGATGGTCTCGTCGTCGATCGGGAAGATCGCGGCGGTGGAGCCGAACTCCGGCGACATGTTGCCGATGGTGGCGCGGTTGGCCAGCGAGGTGGCGGCGACGCCCTCGCCGTAGAACTCGACGAACTTGCCGACCACACCGTGCTTGCGGAGCATCTCCGTGATGGTGAGCACCAGGTCGGTGGCGGTGGTGCCGGCGGGGAGCTCCCCGGTCAGCTTGAAGCCGACCACGCGCGGGATGAGCATGGAGACCGGCTGGCCGAGCATCGCTGCCTCGGCCTCGATGCCGCCGACGCCCCAGCCCAGCACACCGAGGCCGTTGACCATGGTGGTGTGGGAGTCGGTGCCGACCAGGGTGTCGGGGTAGGCCTGGCCGCCTCGGACCATGACCGTGCGCGCCAGGTGCTCGATGTTCACCTGGTGGACGATGCCGGTGCCCGGCGGGACGACCTTGAAGTCGTCGAACGCGGTCTGGCCCCAGCGCAGGAACTGGTAGCGCTCGCGGTTGCGGCCGTACTCCAGCTCGACGTTCTGCGCGAACGCCTCGTTCGTGCCGAACTTGTCGGCGATGACGGAGTGGTCGATGACCAGCTCGGCCGGGGAGAGCGGGTTGACCTTCGCGGGGTCGCCGCCCAGCTCCTTCACGGCCTCACGCATGGTCGCGAGGTCCACGACACAGGGAACGCCGGTGAAGTCCTGCATGATCACGCGGGCCGGCGTGAACTGGATCTCCTGGCTGGGCTGGGCCTGCGAGTCCCAGCTGCCGAGGGCGCGGATGTGGTCGGCGGTGATGTTCGCGCCGTCCTCCGTGCGGAGCAGGTTCTCCAGCAGGACCTTGAGGCTGTACGGCAGGCGAGCGGAGCCCTCCACCTTGTCCAGCCGGAAGATCTCGTACGACTCGTCGCCCACCTGCAGCGTGCTGCGGGCGTCGAAGCTGTTCGCCGACACGACAGTCTCCTTCATTGATGTGCGCGTACCACCACGATCCTGCCGCCACGGCATCTCGGCCGATCCGCTAAGGTAAGGCTAAGTTAGGTAACCCTTAGCGGGCTGGCGGCTGCGGTGCTCCTCGGCAGATATCTCGATGTCGAGATAACTCTAGTACATGGGGGCGGGATGGTCATGCCCGGGCCCGGCGTCCGCTGTCATCCAATCGAGGCGTTTGACAGCGAACCCAGTCGTTTCGTCTTCCTTGCCGGCGCACCCGGTCGCACGAGGGGACGCGCCGCCGCCCTCGACCGCTCCACCCCCACCGTCCGCGACCTGCCACGTACCTGGCACTCCGCTCGCTCGCCACGCACCATCGCGATGACTCGCTCAGGGGTCTGCTGAAGCCTCCGCCCCGCGGCGGTCATCCGGATCAAGGACAGGAACTTACGCGTTCGCGTCGCGGAGCGTGCGCAGGATGCGCTCGAGGTGGCGGCGGTCCTCGGCCGAGAGTAGTCCGGCGAGGTGGTTGCGCAGGTGGGAGACGTGGGCGGTCAGTGCATGGTCGAGCGCCTGACCGCCCTTGTCGGTCAGTACGGCGAGTGCGGCTCGTCTGTCGGCGGGATCGGGGTCGCGGCGGATGAGTCCTTCGGAGAGGTCGAGGGAGACCCGACGCCGGGCTCGCTCGGACTGCATCCGGGCGCCTGACCGCCGACCGGTGCCGCCCGGCCCCGCACTCCCCGCGCGATGGGCCGGCGGCCCGGCAATTCCTGGCCGTCATACAGGCGACGGACGGAATCAGCGACTCCGGCCCTGTCGATGCTCCTGCCCAGCACTCCGGTGCGGTCTCATGAGCTGTCTGTGCGTCCAGGGCGGCGGCGATCACCTCTGTGGCCAGGGGGGCCTGGCCACGAACTGCACCTCCGCGGGCGCTCGGGCCGCCTGCCGGTGTTCGGGATCGGAGCACCAGGAATGCTCGGGAGACAGAGGCGACGGTCTGTCAGGGCGCGTCCGCGCAGGGTGGCGCAGGAAGGGAAGACGCCGCCTGGCTGTTCTCCATGCGTCCGGCGGTGCCGGCGTACAGGCGCTGCACCCCCGCCGAGGCGCGACCCTTCTTCACAAAGCCCGTCTCGTCCACGATCAGGACACCGGCGTCGGTACCGAAGTGATCGACGGCGTAGGCGCGGACATCGTCCCGCACGGCGTCGGCGTCCCGGCGGGCGGAGCGCAGCAGGCACCGCATCGGCCCCGGTCGGACAGACCGGCCTGTTCGGCCGGCCGCCGACAGTTCTCCGCTCGACGCCGGACAGCAGTCCCAGCACATGGGCGCGGGCGGTCGCCCAGGGGTCGGCCCGCCCGAACCGGCCCGCGAGGTGGGCCATCACCTGGTCGAACTTCGCCCGCCAGCGGGCAGGGTCCACGCCAGGGCCGCGGCCACCGCACGATCGCACCCCGATCCGGCGACGCGAGCCATCAGCGCGCCGTCACGGGGTAGCCGGGAGATGTCATGCACCCAGTGAAAGGAGGCGCGATGCCCCTCACGTTCCGCAAGAGTTTCCGGATCCTTCCCGGAGTGCGGCTGAACATCAACCGGCACTCGTGGTCCATCACCACCGGCGGCAAGAACGGGCCGCGGCACACCCACAGCAGCAGCGGACGTCGTACGACATCGATGGATTTGCCCGGACCTTTCGGGTGGCGGCGCACCCGTACGGAGAGGCGGGGTTGACGGGTCATCACCCGAATGGCCCCCCCGGGATGCCCCATCTCATATCTGAGATAGCCTCAACCTCATGTCAGACGACTACCTCGTACGCATCGGCAAGCTCATCCGTGACGCCCGGCAACACCGAGGCTGGACACAGGCGCAACTCGCGGAGGCGCTGGGCACCAGCCAGAGCGCGGTCAACCGCATCGAGCGCGGGAACCAGAACATCAGCCTTGAGATGATCGCCCGAATCGGTGAAGCCCTGGAGAGCGAGATCGTCTCTCTGGGCTACGCGGGTCCGATGCATCTGCGGGTGGTCGGCGGCCGCCGGCTGTCCGGGGCCATCGACGTGAAGACGAGCAAGAACGCGTGCGTGGCGCTGCTCTGTGCGTCCCTGCTCAACAAGGGACGCACAGTGCTGCGCCGCGTGGCGCGGATCGAGGAGGTCTACCGGCTCCTCGAGGTCCTCAACTCCATCGGCGTGAAGACCCGCTGGGTCAACGGCGGCGTCGACCTGGAGATCGTGCCGCCGGCCGAACTGGACATGGCGGCGATCGACGCCGACGCGGCCGTGCGGACGCGGTCCATCATCATGTTCCTCGGTCCGCTGCTGCACCGGATGAACCACTTCAAGCTGCCGTACGCCGGCGGCTGCGACCTCGGCACCCGGACCATCGAGCCGCACATGATCGCGCTGCGGCGGTTCGGACTGGACGTCGCCGCCACCGAGGGCCAGTACCACGCCCAGGTGGACCGGGGCGTCCGGCCCGACCGCCCCATCGTGCTGACCGAGCGCGGGGACACGGTCACCGAGAACGCGCTGCTGGCCGCCGCCCGGCACGACGGCGTGACCGTCATCCGCAACGCCTCCTCCAACTACATGGTCCAGGACCTGTGCTTCTTCCTGGAGACGCTCGGCGTCCGGGTCGAGGGCATCGGCACCACGACCCTCACCGTGCACGGCGTGCCCGACATCGACGTGGACGTCGACTACTCGCCCTCCGAGGACCCGGTCGAGGCGATGAGCCTGCTGGCGGCGGCCGTCGTCACCGAGTCGGAGCTGACGGTACGCCGGGTGCCCATCGAGTTCCTGGAGATCGAGCTCGCGGTCCTGGAGGAGATGGGCCTCGACCACGACCGCACGCCCGAGTACTTCGCCGACAACGGCCGCACCCGGCTGGTGGACCTGACCGTCCGGCCCTCCAAGCTCGAAGCCCCGATCGACAAGATCCACCCCATGCCCTTCCCGGGCCTGAACATCGACAACGTCCCGTTCTTCGCGGCGATCGCGGCCGTCGCCCAGGGCAAGACCCTGATCCACGACTGGGTCTACGACAACCGCGCGATCTACCTGACGGACCTCAACCGTCTCGGCGGCCGCCTCCAACTCCTCGACCCGCACCGGGTGCTGGTCGAGGGCCCGACGCGCTGGCGGGCCGCCGAGATGATGTGCCCGCCGGCCCTGCGGCCCGCCGTTGTCGTCCTGCTGGCGATGATGGCGGCCGACGGCACGTCCGTCCTGCGGAACGTCTACGTCATCAACCGCGGCTACGAGGACCTCGCCGAGCGCCTGAACTCCATCGGGGCGCAGATCGAGATCTTCCGGGACATCTGACCCGGCCTCACCCCGTGGTACGCGACCCGGACGACCAGCGTGTCGTCCGGGAGCGCGTCCAGGTACTCGTCGAAGTGACGGCGCGTCTCGGCGCACCCGATGGAGAGCCGGCGGCCGTCCAGCTCGGGTCAGCCTCTTGGCGGAACGACAACCATCAGTGAAGTGTCGGTGGGGTGCGTTCAACACGTGCAACACACTCGCCCGGCCGGGGCGTGCGCCGGAGCGTCCGGCAGCACCGACCATTGCCTGCATGACGCAGGTGCTCGACCGGGATGGTCAACGACAGGCGCTCCTCAGGCATTTGACGGCACCGTTCTTCGCACCGGCCGGACTGGACGTCTGGACGGAGGCGATCGACCGGTGCGTGCGGGAGGGGCTGGAGGTCTTGGGCGGGCGCGAACGCGCCGATCTGATGGGCGACTTCGCGCTGCCGCTCACCGCGACCGTCGGCGCGCACGTCTTCGGTCTGCCGCCCGCCCACGCGCCCCACATGATGGAGCTCGCCGGGCGATTGTTCGGCCATGAGGACGCGCAGACCCCCGGCATCCGGGCCGCCCGACGGGAGTTCGGTCTGCTGATCGAGGAGGCGCTGCGGGAGAAGGCGGAGCTTCCCGCCGCCGACGTGATCGGCGCCCTCGTCCGCGCACGGCACGGCGGCGCGATCTCCGGCCGTGAGCTGCGGGAGCAGGCGGCCGGGCTGCTGATCGGGGCGTCGGGCACCACCGCCATCCGTCTCGCCTACGGCGCCGCCCTGCTGCTGCGCCACCCGCAGACCCTCGGGCGCGTGCCGGCCGGGGACCTGGTGCCGGTCCTGGAGGAGCTGCTCGGGCCGCGGCTGACGGCTCCGTCGGCCGTCGGCGCCCCGCTCGCCCGCCGGGTCGCCGCAGCCGCGCTGCCCGCGCTGTTCGCCCGGTTCCCCGGCATGCGGCTGGTCGGCGAGCTCACCGACATCGTGTGGCGGGGCGCGATCGGGGACCGGCGGCCGGTGGCCGTACGGGTGCTGCTGGACGTACGCGCATGAGGCCGGCCGCGGGCGGCACGTGAGGAACGGTCACCCCGACCGCGCGCCGCACGCGAAGAACCGCGGGGGCGCCAGCCGCAGGCGACATACGAGGACCGACGGTCACGCCCGCTGTGGGCGGCACGCGAAAGACCGCCGGGGACGCCGGCCGCAGGCGACAAACGAAGGCCGACGGTCACGTCGACCGCGGGCCGCTCGCGAAAGACCGCGGGGCACCGGCCGCAGGCGACAAACGAGGACCGACGGTCACGCCCGCTGCGGGCCGCACGCGAAAGACCGCCGGGGACACCGGCCGCAGGCGACAAACGAAGGCCGACGGTCACGTCGACCGCAGGCCGCACGCGAAGAACCCCGGGGACACCGGCCGCAGGCGACAAACGAAGGCCAGCCGTCACGCCCACCGCAGGCCGCACGCGAAGAACCCCGGCGACGCCAGCCGCAGGCGACAAACGAAGGCCGACGGTCACGTCGACCGCGGGCCGCACGCGAAAGACCGCGGGGCACCGGCCGCAGGCGACATACCAAGGCCGGCGGTCACGCCGACCGCGGGCTGTGCGTGAAGGCCGACGGGGGGTCGGCCGGCGGCGGCGGGTGAGGGCCGGCGGGGGCGCCGGTCGCGCCGGCGCCTTCGTGCTCACGCAGGGCTGCCAGTACGTCGGCCGTCGTCAGAGGGTCGGTCATGCGCCCACTGTGGCCGCCCGGACCGGCCGCCGTCCGCACCGCTACTCCGTTCGGCCCCGGATATCACCCGTGCCCACAGTTCCGCGACAACGGGACTGCGCCGATAGGGTGCGAGCTCGTGCCGGATCCCTGCCACGCGCTGGGTGACCTGCTGGGAGTGGACCCGGGGGGCCTCGTCGAGGCAGCGGTGCCACAGCGCGCAGGCCTCGTCGAGGCGGCCCTGCGCGAGGTGCAGTTCGGCCGTGCTCGCCAGGGTGAGCACCCGCGCCCGGTTGCGGTGCGCCTCGCGTTCGCGCAGGGAGAGCTCGTAGGCGTGCAGGGCCGGGACGGACTCGCCGAGCGCGCGCAGCACCTGGGCCTGCTGGTAGGCGAAGTCGGCGTGGGCGTAGTGCGTGAACGGGCCCGCGACGCTGTCGGCCCGCTCCAGCCACCGCTCGGCGCGCAGCAGGGTCCGCACCGCCGTGCGCGGCAGCCCGGTCATCGCCTGGCCGAGCGCGCACTGGGTCAGCACATAGGCGTGGGTGCCGGGAGAGGCCGTACTCGGCACGGTCTCGGCTGCGGTCTCCGCCAGCCGCAGGGCGGAGCCCGGGGCGCCCAGGCGCAGCGCCTGGCCGCTCAGCGCCCGCAGCCCGATGGCGTACAGCCGGCGGTCGCCCGCGTGGTCGGCCAGTGCCAAGGAGACCTCGTGGGCCTGCTGGGCCTGACCCTCGGCACCCATGTCGGCGGCGGACTGGGCCAGCAGATGGGCGAGTTGGGCCGCGCCCGCGAACAGCGCCCGGTGGCCCGGTTCCTCTCCCCGCCGGCGCAGCCAGGGCGTGACGACGTCGGCGAGGTAGCCGGCCAGCACCGTACGCGTGTAGCCGCCGCCGAAGGCGTCGAGGTGGAAGGCACAGAAGGCGGCGGTGTCCCGCATGGACCTGATCTCCAGGGCGAGGTCCGCCGGCTCGCGCGGGTCGTCGCCGACGGCGCGCTCGGCGGGCCCGCAGGGCAGGGGCGCGCCGGGCCGGAAGGGGACCGCGCGGGCCGCCGCCCGGTGGCGCGGGTCCGCCTCGGCGCCGGCCAGGTCGCCGAGGCGGGCGACGGCGTCGAGGGCGTCGGCGTCCCCGCTGTGCGCCTCGGCCGTCCGGAAGCCGGCGTCGAAGGCGGTGACGGGCCGGCCCAGCCGCTCGCTCAGCGCGTGGCAGAGCAACTCCACGGTGAACGAGCGGGGCCGGGTGCCGGCCAGCCAGTGCGAGACCGAGGTCCGGTCGTAGCGGGTGGCCTGCCCGCGCAGGGCGGCCAGCCGGTTGACGTGCCGGGCGAGCGCCTCGTGCGTCAGCCGGGCCTCGGCGACGAGCAGTCGTAAACGGTGGTTCGGAGAGCGACGGTGCGAGGCCACGGGCATCTCCACGGGTCCGACCAGGTAACCGTCCGGGCTGCTGCGTGTACAGCGCAATGGTAAGCGTGGCCGGTCCGCCCGGTGGCCGCGAGGTGCCGGCCGGCCACTGTCAGTCGCGGGTCAGGGTGACGTCCTGCCGCTGGACCGCGTGGAAGCGGGGCAGGGGCAGTCCGCCCACGGGTCGCAGCTCCATGACCCCGGCCTCGACGCTCGCGGTGCCGACGTCGAGGGCGTCGGAGGGCTTGCCCGAGTTCTGCCAGCGGTGTTCCTGGCCGTCGCAGACGGCGCCGGTGCCGCCGATGCCCTGGCGGACGTCCGGCTTGGCCTGGCTGACGGAGGAGCTGACGAAGGCCGGGCCGGTGTTGCCGAGGCAGCGGTAGGTGCCGGAGAGTGTCACGGTGCCGTCCGCGGCGACGGTGCCGGTGGGGTCGACGGTCACCGTCTCGTACGGTTCCGCGGCGGCCGGCGCGGTGGGGGCGGTGAGCAGGAGCAGCGCGGCACCGGCCGCGAGGCCCAGGGCGGGGCGGACGAACATGGAAACCTCCTGAAGGCGGGGCTTCCACTTGGTACCGGCCGGACCCGCCCCGGGCGGTGACCGTCACCCCTTCGGCGGCGAGTTCGCATCGACGGTCGTGGAACCGTCCGGGAGTTGTCCGGGTGTTGTCACGCTTCCCGCCGGGGCGTTCCGGTGGGTTCGCTTCCGGAGCATGGTCGGTGCAACGGGACCGTACGCAGCGGTCCCGGCCGACGTGGAGGTGCGCCATGTGTTCCCACCAGCCTTCGTGCCCTTCCTCCGACAGCCGCGTCCCGCACATCGTGGCGGCCCATCCCGAGCAGGGCTGGAGCCTGCGGTGCGACGGCGCGATCGTCTTCGACGACTCGGGCGAGCTGACGGCCGACGGCCGTGTCGTCGCCCCGCATCGCGTGCCGGCCGAGCGCCTGGCCGTCGCCGCCTGAACGCCGCCGTGCGCTACGGGAGTACGGCGAAGCCGTCGAGCTCCACCAGCGCCTTCTCGTCCCACAGCCGTACGACCTCGACGACCGCCATCGCCGGGTAGTCCCGCCCCGCCAGCTCTCGCCACACGCGGCCGAGCCGGCCGGCGTGCTCGCGGTAGGCGGCGACGTCGGTGGCGTAGACGGTGACGCGGGCCAGGTCGGCCGGGGTTCCGCCGGCGGCCGCGAGGGCGGTGAGCAGATTGCGGAGTGCCTTCTCGAACTGTTCGGGGAGGGTGTCGCCGACCACCTTGCCGTCGGTGTCCAGGGCGGTCTGGCCGGCCAGGAAGACGACCCGGGTGCCGGTGGCGACGACCGCGTGGGAGAAGCCGGCCGGTGGGGACAGCTCACTGGGGTTGATGCGCTCCGCGGTCACCGCGCCTCCCGGTTCCGGTACAACTCCTTGGCGATGATGCCCCGTTGGACCTCGCTGGCGCCCTCGTAGATGCGGGGGGCGCGGACCTCGCGGTAGAGGTGTTCCAGCAGGTGGCCGCGGCGCAGGGCGCGGGCGCCGTGCAGCTGGACCGCCGTGTCGACGACGTACTGCGCGGTCTCGGTGGCGAGCAGCTTCGCCATCGCCGCGCGCGCCGGGACGCCCGCGGCCCCTTCGTCGTACGCCGACGCCGCCGCGTACACCATGAGGCGGGCCGCGTCGGTGCGCAGGGCCATCTCGGCGACCTGGTGGGCGACCGTCTGCAGGTCCCGCAGCTTCCCGCCGAAGGCGTCGCGGCGGGAGGTGTGGGCGAGGGTCGCGTCCAGGGCCGCCTGCGCCATGCCGACGGCGAAGGCGCCGACGCTGGGCCTGAAGAGGTTGAGGGTGCCCATGGCGACCCGGAAGCCCTGGTCCACCTCGCCGAGCACGTCCTCGGTGGTGACCGGGACCGCGTCGAAGTCGAGGGCGCCGATGGGGTGCGGGGAGAGCATGTCGAGGGCGGTGCCGGTGAGGCCGGGGCGGTCGGCGGGCACGAGGAAGGCGGTCACGCCACCTGAGCCCGCGCCGGGGGTGGTGCGGGCGAAGACGGTGTAGAAGTCGGCCTCGGGGGCGTTGGAGATCCAGCACTTCTCGCCGACGAGACGCCAGCCGCCCGCACCGTCGGGCTGTGCGGTCAGTGCCAGGGCCGCCGCGTCCGAGCCGGCCCCCGGCTCGCTCAGCGCGAAGGCCGCCACCGCCGTGCCGTCGCCCACCCGGGGCAGCCAGCGCTCACGCTGGGCCGGGGTGCCGTAGGCGTGCACCGGGTGGGCGCCCAGGCCCTGCAGGGCGAGCGCCGTCTCGGCCTCCGTGCAGGCGTGGGCGAGGGACTCGCGCATCAGGCACAGGTCGAGCGCGCCCGAGGTGAACAGCCGGTCCAGGAGCCCGAGCCTGCCGAGTTCGGCGACGAGCGGGCGGTTGACGTGCCCCGGTTCGCCCTTCTCGGCCAGCGGGCGCAGCCGCTCGGCGGCGGTGCGCAGCTCACCGCACCAGGCGATCTGTGCCGGTTCGAGCGAGAATGCGGGCATCGCCGGTCCCCTCTCTGCCGTATCCACCTCGACCATATCGCGCTCCATTGACTGTCGTCACCAACACGATACGCTCCATTCACGAGCCCGCCAGGACGCCGAACCCGGCATAAGGGGGCGCACCGCCATGACCAACTCGGCCCACGTCGACACCTTCGCGCGCGACCATCTCCCGCCCCGCGAGGAATGGCCCGAACTCCGCTTCGACCTGCCGCAGCTGCAGTACCCCGATCGGCTGAACTGCGCCGCCGAACTGCTGACGGGCCCCGATCCCGCCCGCCCGGCGTTCCACTCCTCCACCGGCCCGTCCTGGACGTACGGCGACCTGCGCGCCCGCGTCGACCGGATCGCGCACATCCTCACCGACGAGCTGGGGCTGGTCCCCGGCAACCGCGTCCTGCTGCGCGGCCCGACCACGCCGTGGCTGGCCGCCTGCTGGCTGGCGGTACTGAAGGCGGGCGGGGTGGCGGTCACGGTGCTGGCACAGCAGCGGCCGCACGAGCTGGCGGTGATATGTGACATGGCACAAGTCCGGCACGCCCTGTGCGACATCCGCTCCGTCGACGACCTCGTCAAGGCCGAGATACCCGGCCTCAGGATCACCACCTACGGCGGCGACACCCCCGAAGACCTGCTGCGCCGCCCCGCGACCGACACCTCGTACCCGGCCGTCGCCACGGCCGCCGACGACGTGGCGCTGATCGCGTTCACCTCGGGCACGACCGGCCGCCCGAAGGGGTGCATGCACTTCCACCGGGACGTGCTGGCGATCGCGGACACCTTCTCCCGGCACATCCTGCGCCCCACCGCGGACGACGTCTTCACCGGCAGTCCGCCCCTCGGCTTCACCTTCGGACTCGGTGGCCTCGTGGTCTTCCCGCTGCGGGCCGGCGCCAGCGCCCTGCTGCTCGAACAGGCCCATCCGCGGCAGCTGTTGGAGGCCGTCGCCGAGCACCGCGTCTCGGTGCTGTTCACCGCGCCGACCGCCTACCGGGCGATGCTCGCGGAGCTCGACGCGCACGACGTCTCCTCCCTGCGCCGCTGCGTCTCCGCCGGCGAGAACCTGCCCGCGGCCACCTGGCGGGCCTGGCAGGAACGGACCGGGCTGCGCATCATCAACGGCATAGGCGCGACCGAGCTGTTGCACATCTTCGTCTCCGCGGCCGACGAGGACATCCGGCCCGGGACGACCGGAGTCCCCGTTCCCGGATGGCAGGCGCGCGTGCAGGACGCGAACGGCGATCCCGTGCCCGACGGTGAGCCGGGCCTGCTCGCCGTGCGCGGGCCTGTCGGCTGCCGGTACCTCGCCGACCCGCGGCAGCGCGCGTACGTGCGCGGCGGCTGGAACATCACGGGCGACACCTACGTCCGCGACAGCGACGGCTACTTCCGTTACGTCGCCCGCGCCGACGACATGATCATCTCGGCGGGGTACAACATCGCCGGGCCGGAGGTCGAGGACGCCCTGCTGCGCCACCCGGACGTGGTGGAGGCGGCGGTCGTCGGGCGCCCCGACGAGGATCGCGGGCAGGTGGCCGTCGCCCATGTCGTCCTCAGGGAGGGCGCCGTACGGGACGCGGACGCGCTGCGCGGCTTCGTCAAGTCCGAACTGGCGCCCTACAAATGCCCGCGCGAGATCCACTTCGCGGACGCCCTGCCGCGCACCGCGACCGGAAAGCTCCAGCGGTTCAAACTCCGCACCGAAGGTGACCAGCAGTGATGCCGACGACCTAAGATGATCAACGTGTCCGACCAGCATGCACCACGGTCTCTCATCGTCACGCTCTACGGCGCGTACGGCCGCTTCGCGCCGGGCCCCGTGCCCGTCGCCGAGCTGATCCGGCTGCTGGCCGCGGTCGGCGTGGACGCGCCCTCCGTGCGTTCGTCGGTGTCCCGCCTCAAACGCCGCGGGCTGCTGCTGCCCGCCCGCACGGCACAGGGCGCGGCCGGGTACGAACTGTCGCCGGACGCCCGCCAGTTGCTCGACGACGGCGACCGGCGTGTGTACGCCACCGCCGCGCCCGAGGGCGAGGGCTGGGTGCTCGCGGTGTTCTCCGTGCCGGAGTCGGAGCGGCAGAAGCGGCACGTGCTGCGCTCCCGGCTGGCCGCCCTCGGCTTCGGGACGGCGGCGCCCGGGGTGTGGATCGCGCCCGCGCGGCTGTACGAGGAGACCCGGCACACCCTGCGCCGGCTGCATCTCGACCCGTACGTCGACCTGTTCCGCGGTGAGCACCTCGGCTTCGCCGCCACCGTCGAGGCGGTCGCCCGCTGGTGGGACCTGGCCGCGATCGCCAAGGAGCACGAGGCCTTCCTGGACCGCCACGAGCCGGTGCTGCACGAGTGGCGGCGGCGCGCGGAGACTCCTCCCGAGGACGCCTACCGCGACTACCTCCTCGTCCTCGACTCCTGGCGCCACCTGCCCTACGTCGACCCCGGTCTCCCGGCCCGGCTGTTGCCGGAGGACTGGCCGGGGGCGCGGTCGGCGGCGGTGTTCCGGGAGTTGCACGAGCGGCTGCGGGACGCGGGGGCGGTTTTCGCCGGGGTGTGAGGCCATCCGTGGAATCGAGCACGCCTGTATGAGCACGCCTGTGTGACCTCAGCCACAACTTCCGCCACTCACGCAACCCTCAGCTTCTTCTATCCCTCTTCTCAAGTTTCTTACCTAGCGTTCGGCGAGCCGACCGCCGGGCTGAGAAAGAGGACTGTTGCGCATGACCACCAAGCCAGGGCCCAGGGCTCAGGGAGCCACCGTCTGGCTCACCGGACTGCCGAGCGCGGGCAAGACGACCATCGCCCGCCTCCTCGGCGAACGCCTGCAGGCCGAGGGTCATCGCGTGGAGATCCTGGACGGCGACGAGATACGCCGCTTCCTCTCGGCGGGCCTCGGCTTCTCCCGAGCGGACCGCAGCACGAACGTGCAGCGCATCGGCCTGGTCTCCGAGGTCCTCGCCCGCAACGGCGTGCTCTCCGTGGTTCCCGTGATCGCCCCGTACGCCGACAGCCGTGAGGCGGTCCGCAAGCGGCACGAGGCCAGTGCGACGCCGTATGTCGAGGTGCATGTCGCCACGCCGGTCGACGTGTGCAGCGAGCGTGACGTGAAGGGGCTGTACGCCCGGCAGGCCGCGGGCCGGCTGACGGGGCTCACCGGGGTCGACGACCCGTACGAGCCGCCGGCCGACCCGGACCTGGTGCTGGCGACCGAGAGTCAGACACCGCGGGAGTCGGCGGACGCGGTGTACGCGGTGCTGGCGGAGCGGGGGCTGGTGTGAGCGGCATCCTGTCCCACCTGGACGCCCTGGAATCGGAGGCGGTGCACATCTTCCGTGAGGTGGCGGGCGAGTTCGAGCGGCCGGTGATCCTGTTCTCCGGCGGCAAGGACTCCATCGTCATGCTCCACCTGGCCTTGAAGGCCTTCGCCCCCGCGGCGGTGCCCTTCTCGCTGCTGCACGTGGACACCGGCCACAACTTTCCCGAGGTCCTCCACTACCGCGACCGGGCGGTCGCCGCGCACGGGCTGCGGCTCCATGTGGCCTCCGTGCAGGACTACATCGACCGGGGTGTACTGCGCGAACGTCCCGACGGGACCCGCAACCCGCTGCAGACACTGCCGCTGACCGAGAAGATCCAGGCGGAGAAGTTCGACGCCGTGTTCGGCGGCGGACGCCGGGACGAGGAGAAGGCCCGCGCCAAGGAGCGGGTGTTCTCCCTGCGGGACGAGTTCTCCCAGTGGGACCCGCGCCGCCAGCGGCCCGAGCTGTGGAACCTCTACAACGGCCGCCACTCCCCCGGCGAACACGTCCGCGTCTTCCCCCTGTCCAACTGGACCGAGCTGGACGTGTGGCAGTACATCGCCCGCGAGGGCATCGACCTGCCGGAGATCTACTACGCCCACGAACGCGAGGTGTTCCGGCGGGCCGGCATGTGGCTGACCGCGGGCGAGTGGGGCGGGCCCAAGGACGGCGAGAGCGTCGTCAAGCGGCGGGTGCGCTACCGCACGGTCGGCGACATGTCCTGCACCGGCGCGGTCGACTCCGACGCCGACACCATCGCCAAGGTGATCACGGAGATCGCCGCCTCCCGGCTGACCGAGCGCGGCGCCACGCGCGCCGACGACAAGCTCTCCGAGGCCGCGATGGAAGACCGCAAGCGCGAGGGGTACTTCTAGCCATGACCGGTACGACCATCGACACGCTGCGGTTCGCGACGGCGGGCTCCGTCGACGACGGCAAGTCCACCCTCGTCGGGCGGCTGCTGCACGACTCCAAGTCGGTGCTGGCCGACCAGCTGGAGGCCGTCGAGCACGCCTCCCGCAATCGCGGTCAGGAGGGTCCCGACCTCGCGCTGCTCACCGACGGGCTGCGGGCCGAGCGCGAGCAGGGCATCACCATCGACGTCGCCTACCGCTACTTCGCCACCCCCCGCCGCCGGTTCATCCTCGCCGACACCCCCGGCCACGTGCAGTACACCCGCAACATGGTCACCGGCGCCTCCACCGCCGAGCTGGCGATCATCCTGGTCGACGCGCGCCACGGGGTGGTCGAGCAGACCCGCCGGCATGCCGCCGTGGCCGGGCTGCTGCGGGTCCCGCACGTGGTCCTCGCCGTCAACAAGATGGACCTCGTCGGGTACGAGCAGGACGAGTTCGAGCGGATCGTCGAGGACTTCGCGGGGCACGCGGCGGAGGCGGGGCTCCCCGGCTTCACCCCGATCCCGGTCTCGGCGCTGGTCGGCGACAACGTCGTGGACCGCTCGGCGCACATGGACTGGTACACCGGGCCGGCCCTGCTGGAGTTCCTGGAGAACGTCCCGGTGGGCGCCGAGGCGGCCGACGCGCCGGCCCGCTTCCCGGTGCAGTACGTGATCCGGCACGGCGAACAGCGCCACTACGCGGGGCAGTTGGTCTCGGGGTCGCTGCGCGTCGGTGACCGGGTCACCGTGCACCCGTCCGGCGAGACCTCCGAGATCGCGGCGATCGACGTGCTGGGCACGGCGGCCGAGGCGGCGTACGCGCCCCAGTCGGTGAGCGTGCGGCTCGCAGGCCAACGGGACGTCTCGCGCGGCGACATGATCACGACGGGTCCCGACGCCCCCGTACTCACGCGGGACGTCCGGGCGGCCGTGTGCCATCTGGCCGACCGGCCGCTGCGGGTCGGCGACCGCGTGCTGGTGCGGCACACCACCCGTACCGTCAAGGGGATCGTCGAGGGCCTGGCCGGGGCCGCCGAGCTGTCGGTCAACGACCTGGGCCGGATCAGGCTGCGCACCGCCGAGCCCCTGGCGCTCGACGACTACGCGGTCTCCCGGCGCACCGGCGCGTTCCTGCTGATCGATCCGGTGGACGGCGCGACGCTGACCGCGGGCATGGTGGATCTCAACGACGCAGGGTGAGTCGGGGTTTGGGGGCGTCCGTCCGTCCGGTCTGCGGACGGCGGCTGCCCGCCCGGTAGGGAGCCGGCCAGACGACGCCCGGACCGTCGTACCCCTGCTCGGCGGCAGCGTGCAGCGTCCAGTGCGGGTCGTACAGGTGCGGCCGGGCGAGGGCGCACAGATCCGTACGCCCGGCGAGGATCAGGGAGTTGACGTCGTCCCAGGAGGAGATCGCGCCGACCGCGATCACCGGGACGCCCACCCGGTGCCGGATGCGGTCGGCGAACGGCGTCTGGTACGACCGCCCGAACTCCGGGCGTTCGTCGGCCACGACCTGCCCGGTCGACACGTCGATCGCGTCGGCGCCGTGCGCGGCGAAGGCGCGGGCGATCTCCACGGCGTCCTCGGCGGTGTTGCCGCCCTCGGCCCAGTCGGTGGCGGAGATGCGGACCGTCATGGGCCGATCCCGCGGCCACACGTCCCGGACGGCGTCGAAGACCTCCAGCGGGAAGCGGAGCCGGTTCTCCGGGGAGCCGCCGTAGGCGTCGGTGCGGCGGTTGGTCAGCGGGGAGAGGAAGCCGGAGAGCAGGTAGCCGTGCGCGCAGTGCAGTTCGAGCAGGTCGAATCCGGCGCGGGCGGCCCGCCGGGCGGCGGAGGTGAACTGCGCGCGCAGGTCGGCGAGTTGGGCGGGCGTCAGCTCGCGCGGGACCTGACCGGCGGGCTTGTACGGCACGGGGGAGGCGGCCACGAGCGGCCAGTTGCCCTCGGGCAGCGGCTCGTCCATGCCCTCCCACATCAGCCTGGTCGAGCCCTTGCGGCCGGAGTGGCCGAGCTGCACGCCGATCGCCGTGCCGGGCGACTGGGCGTGCACGAAGTCGGTGATCCGCTTCCAGGAGTCGGCCTGTTCGCCGGTGTAGAGCCCGGTGCAGCCGGGGGTGATCCGGCCCTCCTCGCTGACGCAGACCATCTCGGTCATCACCAGCCCGGCGCCGCCGAGGGCGCGCGCGCCGAGGTGGACGAGGTGGAAGTCGCCGGGGACGCCGTCGACCGCCGAGTACATGTCCATGGGCGAGACGACGACCCGGTTGCGCAGGGTCAGACCGCGCAGTCGGAACGGCGTGAACATCGGGGGTGTGCCGGGCGGGCAGCCGAACTCCTCCTCCACGGAGGTGGTGAAGCCGCTGTCGCGCAGCCGCAGGTTGTCGTGGGTGACGCGGCGGCTGCGGGTGAGCAGGTTGAAGGCGAACTGGAGGGACGGCTGGTCGACGTACAGGCCGAGGTTCTCGAACCACTCCAGGCTGGCCCGGGCGGCGCGCTGGGTGGAGGCGACGACCGGCTTGCGCTCTTCCTCGTAGGCCGTCAACGCGTTCTCCAGCGAGGGCTGTTCCTCCAGGCAGGCGGCGAGGGCGAGGGCGTCCTCGACGGCCAGTTTGGTGCCGGAGCCGATGGAGAAGTGGGCGGTGTGGGCGGCGTCGCCGAGGAGGACGACGTTGCCGTGGGACCAGTGCGCGTTGGTGACGGTACGGAAGGTCGTCCAGGCGGAGTTGTTGCTCCGCAGGGGCCTGCCCTTGAGGGTGTCGGCGAAGATCTTGGCGCAGCGCTCGACGGACTCGGCCGCGTCGAGGTCGGCGAAGCCGGCCGCCCGCCAGACGTCCTCGTGCATCTCGACGATCACGGTGGACGCGTCGGCCGCGTAGGGGTAGCCGTGCAGCTGCATCACCCCGTGTTCGGTCTCGGCGATGTCGAAGCGGAAGGCGTCGAAGGCGAAGTCGGCGGCGAGCCAGATGTAGCGGCAGTGGTGCGAAACCACATGGGGGCCGAACACAGGGGCGTGGGCCTCGCGGGTGGTGCTGTTGACTCCGTCGGCCGCGATGACGAGGTCGTGGGTGTCCGCCAGGCCGGCCGGGGCCTCGGTACGGAAGCGGAGATCCACGCCCAGATCGCGGCAGCGGTCGTGCAGGATCTCCAGAAGGCGTTTCCTGCCGAGCGCGGCGAAGCCGTGGCCGCCGGAGGTGTGCCGTACGCCCCGGTGCACGATGTCGATGTCGTCCCAGCGGACGAAGTCCCGCTGGAGGGCCTCGTAGACGACCGGGTCGGCGTGTTCGATGCCGCCGAGGGTCTCGTCGGAGAGGACCACGCCGAAGCCGAAGGTGTCGTCGGGGGCGTTGCGCTCCCAGACGGTGACCTCGCGCCGAGGGTCGAGCCGCTTGAGGAGGGCTGCGGCGTACAGGCCGCCGGGGCCGCCGCCGATGACCGCTACTCGTAGGGGGGCGTCGGGCTTCGTCGGCGGCTGCGGGATCGTCGCGGCTTGTCGCGCCCGCGCGGCGGTAGCCGCGGATTCGGCAGGGCCCCGCGCCCCTGAGGCCGGCACATTCCCCTTGGACGAAGGCATCCCTACCTCCCTCGCCATTTCGGCGGGCGCTTCTCCGTGAAGGCCGCGTGGAACTCGGCGTAGTCCTCGCCGTTCATGAGGAGGGCCTGGGTGGAGGCGTCCAGTTCGACCGCGGCGGCGAGCGGCATGTCCAGTTCGGCCGTGAGCAGCGCCTTCGTCTGTGCGTACGCCAGGGCCGGCCCGTCGGCCAGGCGGCGGGCGAGGGCCTGCGCGGCCTCGTCGGCCCGGCCCTCCTCCGTCAGCTCGCTGATCAGCCCGATGCGCTCGGCCTCCGGTGCCCGCACCGGTTCGCCCAGCATCAGCAGCCGGGTCGCGTGACCGAGCCCGACCACCCTCGGCAGCAGGTAGGCCGCGCCCATGTCGCCGCCCGAGAGGCCCACCCGGGTGAACAGGAACGCGAACCGGGCGGTGGGGTCGGCGATCCGGAAGTCGGCGGCCAGGGCCAGGACGGCTCCGGCGCCCGCCGCCACCCCGTGCACCGCCGCGATCACCGGGAACGGGCACTCGCGGATCGCCCGGACGGTCTGGCCGGTCATGCGGTTGAAGTCGAGGAGCTGGGCGGTGTCCATGGCGAGGGTCGCGCCGATGATCTCGTCGACGTCGCCGCCTGAGCAGAAACCGCGTCCCTCGCCGGCCAGCACCAGGGCCCGTACGGACCGCTCGCGGGACAGCTCGGCGAGCAGGTCGCGCAGGTCGGCGTAGGCGCCGAAGGTGAGCGCGTTGAGTTTGTCGGGGCGGGCGAGGGTGACGGTGGCGACGGTGTCGGCGAGGTCGACGCGCAGGTGCTCCCAGCGGGAGGTGCGGGCGGCCGAGCCGGTGAAGGGACTCATGACGTGCGGCCTCCTGGGGGACGGGGCGCTGCCGTACCGAGCTCTGCCCTTCGAAGCTATCACTCATCCGTGACTGTCGTCACGAGCGCGCAATAAGGCGGCTGATTGTGACCCGGCGCCGTCACATCCGTCACGGCTCGTCGACGAAGCGGCAACGGCGGGAGCTGCCGCGCGAGGCAGGCCGTTGTTACGGGTAAGCCGCCCGGCAACGGGGCCGAAGGTCCCGTACGGCGCCCGCCCGACGTCTCTGTGAGCGGGCCCGTAGGATTCATACGGTTGAAAGCAGGATTGCCTGCTGATGAACGGACCCATCTTGCAAGAACGCCCCGCCTCCTCCGCCTCCTGGCGCGTCGCGCTGCCGCACTCCGCCGCGGCCGTGCCCGTGGCCCGCGCGCTCGTGCGCACGGCGCTGGCCGAGCTGGAGCACGGGGCGGACAGCGACACCGCGGAGCTGCTGACGGCGGAGCTGGTCGCGAACGCCGTGGAGCACACCACGGGGGACGCTCCGATAGAGCTGGTCGTGGAGCTGCTGCCGTCCGGCTGCCGGGTGGAGGTCCACGACCCCGACCCGGCACCCCCGGGCGATCTGACGACACCGGGCCCGGGGATGCCCGACCCCTGGCAGGAGCACGGGCGCGGGCTGCTGCTGATCCGCGCGCTCAGCTCGTCCTGCGGGCACCGGGCGACGCATTCCGGGAAGGCGGTGTGGTTCCGGCTGCCCTGCGTGCCCCCGCAGCGCCGGGCCGTGTGACGGCGGGGCCGGTCACGTCGGTGGCGGGCCCGGGGGCGGCCCGGCAGGTCAGGCCAGGGTGGCGACCAGGATCGCCTTGATCGTGTGCAGCCGGTTCTCGGCCTCGTCGAAGACCACCGAGTGGGCCGACTCGAAGACCTCGTCGGTCACCTCCAGCGACGTGAGGCCGTGGCTGTCGTGGATCTCCTGCCCCACCTTGGTGCCCAGGTCGTGGAAGGCCGGCAGACAGTGCAGGAACCTGACGTCGGGGTTGCCGGTGGCGCGCAGGACGTCCATGGTCACGGCGTACGGGGCGAGCGCGGCGATCCGCTCGCTCCAGACCTCCTTGGGCTCACCCATGGAGACCCAGACGTCGGTGGCGACGAAGTCGGCGCCCCGGACGCCGTCGGCCAGGGTCTCGGTCAGCGTGATCCGGGCGCCGCTCGCCCCGGCGAGTTCGTGTGCCCGGTCGATGACCTCCTGGACCGGCCAGTAGTGCTTCGGGGCCACGATGCGGACGTCCATGCCGAGCAGGGCGCCGGTGATCAGGTAGGAGTTGCCCATGTTGAAGCGGGCGTCGCCGAGGTAGGCGAAGGCGATCCGGTCGACCGGCTTGGCGGTGTGCTCGGTCATGGTGAGCACGTCGGCGAGCATCTGGGTGGGGTGCCAGTCGTCGGTGAGGCCGTTGTAGACGGGCACGCCGGCGTGGGCGGCCAGCTCCTCGACCTTCTGCTGGCTGTCGCCCCGGTACTCGATCGCGTCGTACATCCGGCCGAGCACGCGCGCGGTGTCCTTCACGGACTCCTTGTGCCCGATCTGCGAGCCGGACGGGTCGAGGTAGGTCGTCGAGGCGCCCTGGTCCGCGGCGGCGACCTCGAACGCGCAGCGCGTGCGCGTCGAGGTCTTCTCGAAGATCAGCGCGATGTTCCTGCCCTTGAGGTACCGCTTCTCGGCCCCGGCCTTCTTGGCCGCCTTCAGCTCCGCGGCCAGCCCGACCAGGCCGAGGAACTCCTCCGCGGTGAAGTCGAGCTCCTTGAGGAAGTGGCGCCCGGCGAGGGCGGTCGGGACTGTCGCCATGGGGCGCTCCAGAGATGCGGGAACAACGGACCGTGGAAGTCTATACGACCTTCAGCATTTCTATGCACATGAATGTGCGCCTATACGGCCTCGCGTTCGACCGGGCAGCTCATGCAGCGCGGCCCGCCCCTCCCCCGCCCCAGCTCGCTGCCCGGGATCTCGATGACCTCGATGCCCTGCTTGCGCAGGTGGGTGTTGGTGGTGGCGTTGCGCTCGTAGGCGACGACGACGCCCGGTTCGACGGCCAGGACGTTGCAGCCGTCGTCCCACTGCTCCCGCTCGGCGGCGTGCACGTCCTGCGTGGCGGTCAGGACGCGGATCTCGCTCAGCCCGAGGGCGGCGGCGATCGCACGGTGCATGTGCTCCGGCGGATGGTCGGTGACCTTCAGCTCCTCGCCGACGCCCGGCTCGATGGTGTACGAGCGGAGCATCCCGAGGCCCGCGTACTGGGTGAAGGTGTCGCCGTCGACCATCGTCATCACGGTGTCGAGGTGCATGAAGGCGCGCCGCTTGGGCATGTCGAGGGCGACGATGGTCCGGGCCGAGCCGGCCGCGAAGAGCTTGTGCGCGAGCATCTCGACGGCCTGCGGCGTGGTCCGCTCGCTCATGCCGATCAGGACGGCGCCGTTGCCGATGACCAGGACGTCCCCGCCCTCGATCGTGGACGGGTAGTCGACCTGCCCCTCCGACCAGACATGGAAGGTCTCGTCGCGGAAGAGCGGGTGGTGCCGGTAGATCGCCTCGAAGTGGACCGTCTCACGCTGCCGGGCCGGCCAGCGCATGGCGTTGACGGAGACCCCGTCGTAGATCCAGGCGGAGGTGTCGCGGGTGAAGAGGTGGTTGGGCAGCGGGGCGAGGAGGAAGTCGTCGAGGTCCATGACGTGGAAGCGGACCGAGGTCGGCTCCGGGTGCGCGTCCAGGAACTCGCGTTTGGTCATGCCGCCGACCAGCGCCTCCGCCAGCTCGGCCGGGGGCATGGTCTCGAAGGCGGCTCTGAGGTGGTCGGTGGCCAGGACGCCGTACTCCTTCTCGTCGAAGACCCGGTCCAGGACGAGGGTGCGGGCCGCCGGGATCGCCAGGGCCTCGGTGAGCAGGTCGCCGAAGAGGTGGACGGCGACCTGGCGGTCGCGCAGGACGTCGGCGAAGCCGTCGTGCTCGGCGCGCGCCCGGCGCACCCACAGAACGTCGTCGAAGAGCAGTGCGTCCTTGTTGCTGGGGGTGAGCCTTTTGAGCTCGAGATCGGGCCGGTGAAGGATGACGCGGCGCAGCCGCCCGGCCTCGGAGTCGACATGGAATCCCATGCCTCCATCCTGACCACCGGGGGGCGACTTGACCCGTGGCTCGTGGGTTTCTTCCGTCCCCAATTCTCGTCCTCTTGACGATAACGAGGGCTTCCGGTTATCGTCGGGGAGACGAGAACGAGGGGGTCCGATGGCCGACATCACCCGGCGCCTGGGCTGGCGCCACCTCAGGGGCGCGCCGACGGCGCACATCCGGCACCACCGGGACGGAAAGCTGCTGCACGACGGGCCGGGGCTCAGCTTCTGGTTCCGCGCACTGACCGCGGCACTGTCCGAAGTCCCGGTCGACGACCGCGAGTTGGCGATGACCTTCCATGCCCGCACGTCCGACTTCCAGGACGTGGCGGTGCAGGCGACGGTGACGTACCGGATCAGCGACCCGGCCCTCGCCGCGGCCCGCCTCGACTTCTCCGTCGACCCGGACACCGGGGTGTGGCGGGGCGCGCCGCTGGAACAGCTCGGCACGCTGCTGACGGAGACGGCACAGCAGCACGCGCTGGACGTCCTCGCCCGTACGTCCCTGTCGTCGGCGCTGGTCGACGGGGTGACGGCGGTACGGGAACGGGTCGCGGCGGGCCTCGCGGCCGAACCGCGCCTGCCGGCGACCGGTATCGAGGTGGTCGCGGTGCGCGTGATCGCGCTGCGCCCGGAGCCGGAGGTCGAACGGGCGCTGCGCACTCCCGCCCGGGAGCAGATCCAGCAGGAGGCCGACCGGGCGACGTACGAGCGCCGGGCCGTGGCCGTCGAGCGGGAGCGCACGATCGCCGAGAACGAACTGGCCAGCCAGATCGAACTCGCCCGCCGCGAGGAGCAGTTGGTGGAGCAGCGGGGCACGAACGCGCGGCGCGAGGCGGAGGAGCACGCGGCGGCCGACGCGGTCCGGGCCGAGGCCGAGGCGGCACGGACGGTCCGGCTCGCGGAGGCGGAGGCGACCCGGTCGGTGCGGCTGGCGGACGCCGAGGCGCAGCGCACCGAGCGGCTCGCCGAGGCCGAGGCGACGAAGACGGTACGGCTCGCCCGCGCGGAGGCCGAGGCGCAGCGCGAGGTCGGCGAGGCACGGGCCCAGGCGCAGGCCGCGTGGCTGCGGGTGCACGGCGAGGTCGACGTGGCGACCCTGCACGCCCTCACCGGGACCCGGCTGGCGGAGAACCTGCCGCGCATCGACAGCGTGACCGTCTCGCCGGACGTGCTGACGGGACTGCTGGCGCGGCTCGGCGGCGGGGAACCGGCGTGAGCCTCGCACCCCGCGCCGTCCTGGTCCATCGCATCACCGAGTACGAGGAGTTGCTGGCCCATCACGGCACCCACGGGCAGGCCGCCTTCTTCCTCTCCTCCCGGGGGCGGGACATCGAGGAGGTCGCCGAGCGGCACCGGCGGGCACGGCGGGCGCTCGCCGAAGTGACCGCGGCCATCCCGCTGACCTGGCGGCAGGCACGGGTGGAACGCGCCGACCTGGACCGCTTCCTGTTCGGCCCGGAGGACGTCGTGGTGGTCGTGGGCCAGGACGGTCTGGTGGCGAACGTGGCCAAGTACCTCGCCGGACAGCCGGTGCTGGGCATCGACGCGGATCCCGGCCGCAACCCGGGCGTGCTGGTACGGCACCGGCCGCGGGACGCGGCGAAGCTGCTGGCGGTGGCCGGGACGAGCGTGGACGAGCTGACGATGGTCGAGGCCGTCGCCGACGACACGCAGCGGCTGGTCGCGCTGAACGAGATCTACCTGGGCGCCGCCGGACACCAGACGGCCAGGTACCGCCTGGGCCTCGAGGACGACGGGGGTGTCGTCGAGGCCCAGGCCTCCTCCGGGGTGCTGGTGGGCACGGGGACCGGCGCGACGGGCTGGATCAGGTCGGTGTGGCAGGAGCGGGGCGCCTCGGTGGAGCTGCCCCGCCCCACCGAGCACCGCCTGCTGTGGTTCGTGCGGGAGGCGTGGCCTTCGCCTGCCACCGGGACGTCTCTGGTGGCCGGGGAACTCGCCGCCACCGCCCGCCTGCAGGTCACCGTCGAGTCGGAGCGGCTCGTCGCCTTCGGGGACGGGATGGAGACGGACGCGCTGGAGCTGACCTGGGGACAGTCGGTGCGGGTCGGCGTGGCGGGCACGTCACTGCGGCTGGTCGGCTAGCCGGGCCTCCTCCCCCGCCGCCCGCCCTTCGCGCACCGGCGCCCAGAGGGCGGCGGCCGACACCAGCGCGACCGCGGCGGACGCCACCAGCACCGTCACGTCGCCAAGCGCGGCCGCGAGCGTGCCGCCGCCCAGCGCGCCGACGGGCACGGTCGCCAGGAGCACCGCCTGGGTGAGACCGGCGACGCGGCCCTGCAGACCGGCCGGCGCCGCCAGCTGCTGCAGGGTGGTCATGGAGACGGACCACACCGTGGCGGCCAGGCCGTATCCGAGCTGGTACGCGAGCAGCAGCGGGAACGCCCCGCCCAGGGCCGCCGCCGGGACCAGGAAGATCGCGGCGCCGGCCAGCAGCCCGCAGATCCGGGTCGCCCGCCACGCTCCCAGGCTCTCGCCGAACCGCCCGGCCGCCAGGACGCCGAGCACGGTGGCCACGCTGAACGCGGCGTATGTCGTACCCAACTGCCACGCAGCGAGACGGAGTTCGTCGGTCGCGTACAGCACGTACAGCGCGGCGACCGCACCGGCGCCGAGGTTGAGGCCGGCGCCCGCCAGCACCATCCGGTACAGCAGCCGGTCGGCGCGTACGACGTCGAGTCCCGCCCGCAGCGCGGAGGCCGGCGCCGAGCGGGCGGGGTCGCGGTGCCCGGCCGCCGTGTCGAGGGCCTGCGGCAGGGCGAACAGCAGCACCGCCTCCACGGCGTACGCGGCGCCGCCCACGGCCAGCGCGGGACCGGTACCGGCGAGGCCGACGAGGACGCCGCCGAGCGCGGGGCCGCCGATCTGGCCGGCCGTGCGGGCACCGGTGAGCACGGAGTTGGCGGCGAGCAGCCGCCGGGGGCCGACGACCCGGGGCAGGGCGGCCTGGAGGCCCACGGAGAGGGTGAAGGTCAGGGTGCCGGAGACGGCGGCGACGGCGTACACGTGCGGCCAGGTGACGTGCCCGGCGGCGCGGGCCAGCGGGACCGAGCCGACGACCAGGGCCTGCAGGGCGGTCGCCGCGACCAGCAGACGGCGCAGGCACACGCGGTCGACGAGCACTCCGGCGAACGGGCTCAGCACCGCGCCGGGCAGGTACGTCAGCGCCAGGATCACGGACGCGGCGAACGGCCCGGCGTGCAGCTCCGTGACGGCGAGCAGGGTCAGGGCGAGAGCGGTGACCTGGCGGCCGACGGAGCCGGCCGTCTGCTCGGCGCAGAGCAGCACGAAGGGGCGGTGCCGCCGCAGTGGGCGGTCGTCGGGCGGGAGGGTCACCCGTCAGATTCCGGTGCAGGGGACGGGCCAGCGCCGGATGCGGGGCGGCAGGGCCACGGCCTGGCCGTCGGTCACCCGGGCCAGTCCCTCGCCGGCCAGAAGCGCCACGGCTTCCCGCTGGACGTCGCTCAACTCGGCGACGGAGACGGGTTCTTGCAGCAGGTCGAAGGTGGCGAGCAGGTCGGGGTCGTCGAGCGTGTAGCGGGCCGACGCCTCCTTGTCCCTGCGGTCCATGACGGTGACGAAATCGGGTCCGCGCCGGTGGTAGAGCATTCCGTATGCATGCCCGGGCTCGTCCACTCGTACCGGCTCGCCCCAGGTGGGCAGGGACACGAAGGTCCGCCCGTCACGGAACAGCAGGCCCAGTTCGACGGCGCGTTGGAGCCACCTGGCGAGTTCCGCAGGTGAGCAGTCGTACCCGGCTCCGGTCAGCAGGCGGTGCAGGGCCCTGTCGTTCCGTCCGGCCTCCAGGTGCCGCAGCGCGTCCGCCCGCCACCCGCCGAACCGGTGGTCGCGCCGCGGCCAGCCCTCCCGGCGGTCGTGTACGAGGAGGTCGTCGCCGTCCTCCGCGAAGGTCAGCCGGGACGTGGGGTGCCCGAGCAGCCAGCGCTCCACGCCTGCCTTCAGCCGCGCCTCGACGTCCCCGGTGATTCCGGCGTCCGCCGTGTCGAAGAGGTAGACCAGATCGGTCAGTTCGTCCTCGGGCAGGTCGTAGACGTGCCGGTACATCTCGGCCGGGCGGCGCTCACCGAAGCCGAGGGCGGGGTCGTTGAAGTGCGGGCTGAACCGTTCGAGCTGGATGCGGTGGGCGCCGCCCGGGGGCTGGAGGTGGACGAGGGCGGGGAGCTGGTCGACGACCGCGGTGTAGTCGTCGCCGCTCTCGCCGGGGAAGCCGTAGAGAAGGTTCCAGGAGCAGGTCAGGGAGTGGTTCTCGCACTCGCGCAGCGTGCGGACGTTGCGGGCGCCGGTGACGCCCTTGTCCATGAGGTCCAGGACACGGCTGCCCAGGCTCTCGATGCCGGGCTGGATGTGGACGGTGCCGGAGTCGGCGAGCAGGGCGAGCTGGTCGGGCGTGAGGTTGGACTTCACCTCGTAGTGCATCCGCAGGTCCCAGCCGCTGGCCGCCGCGCGGGGCAGGAAGTCCCGGAAGTAGGCCATGTCGATGATGTTGTCGACGGTGACGACGTCGAGGATGCGGTGCCGGCGCACCAGCCGGTCGACCTCGGACCACAGGCGTTCACCGGGCTTGGCGCGGAAGGCCATCGCCGAGCCGTTGAGACCGCAGAAGGTGCAGTGGTGCTTCTCGCCCCACCAGCAGCCGCGCGCCCCCTCGACGACCAGTTTGGGGTGCACGTACTCGGCGACCGGGGAGGCGTCGAGGGCCCGCTGCCAGTCGTCGTAGTCGGGCGAGGGGATGTCCGCGGGCGCGACCGTGCGCCGCGACTCCGGGTTGGCGCGCGAGACCTCCCCGTCCCACCAGCACAGGCCGGGGACGTCGGCGGGTGGGGTGCCCGCGTCGAGGTGGCGCAGGAGCGCCGGGAAGGCGTGCTCGCCCTCGCCGCGTACCACGTGGTCGACGAAGGGGTGGTTGCGGTGCAAGGCGTGGCCCATCGGGCCGTCACAGTTGCTGCCGCCGAACACGACCGGCAACTCCCGCCTGTGCGCCTTGAGTTCGCGGGCGAGCGCCAGTGAGGACACGTTCTGCATGAAGGTGGTCGTGAAGCCGACCACGTCCGGTTCGTCGGCGAGGACGGCAGCCGCGCACTCGGCGATGAACTCGCCCGCGTACCGGCGCATCTCACGGGCGGTGTCGATCGCGACGCCGCGCCGCTCGGCGTAGTCGCGCAGCGTCGCGGACCCCCAGTCGGGGTCGTCGTACAGCACGCCGGAGAAGACCCAGTCGCCCAGGCCGTGGAAGATCGAGTCGCTGCCGACCCGTACGTAGTCGCCCGGCCTGATCCGGCCGCCGGAGTGCTTCAGCAGGAACTCCGCCCAGCGCAGCGAGCCGTGGAACTCGCGCACCTCGTCGCCCGGACGGGTGCGCGAGACCAGCGTGTGCAACAGGCCCACCTGCAGGGACGGCAGGTCGATCGGATGCCAGGGCATCGTCACCAGGTGGACGCGCAGGCCGTTCAGCGCGTCGGCCGTTTCTCCAGGACGCGCGGCTGCCGGTTGGTCTTCTCTTCCTCGCGGACGATCACCTTCTTGATCTCCACCGGTGCCCCGCCTTCCTTGAACTCGGCTGATTCGGAAGCCCGTTCACGTTAGGCGGGGTACCTGTGGGACACAAGGGCGGCGTGGGCCGTGAGGTGAGCGGGGCTCACGAATGGCTCAAAGCCGCGGGTCCACCGGCTCCGACTCCAGGGCCAGCACCCCGAACACGGCCTCGTGCACCCGCCACAGCGGCTCCCCTTCCGCGAGCCGGTCCAGGGCCTCCAGGCCCAGGGCGTACTCGCGGATCGCCAGCGACCGCTTGTGGCCCAGGAAGCGGGTGCGCAGACGGGTCAGGTGGTCGGGGCGCGTGTACTCCGGGCCGTAGATGATCCGCAGGTACTCGCGGCCCCGGCACTTGACGCCGGGCTGCACCAGCCGCCCCTCCGGGCCGCGCACGAGGGCGCCGACCGGCTTGACGACCATGCCTTCGCCGCCGCGGCCGGTCATCTCCAGCCACCAGTCGACACCCGCCCGCACCGACTCCGGGTCGCCGGTGTCGACGTAGAGCCGCCGGGTGGTCTGCAGCAGACCGCTGCCGTCGTGTTCCACCAGCCGGTCGAGCAGGGCGAGTTGCTCGTCGTGCGGCAGCGCGGCGAGGCTGCGGCCCTGGACCGCCAGGATCTGGAACGGTGCCAGGCGTACGCCGTCCAGGCCGTCCGTCGTCCAGCAGTAGCGGCGGTAGGCCTGCGTGAACGCGGCCGCGTCCGAGGCCCGTTCGCGCTGCCGGTCCAGCAGGGCCGCCACCTCGACGCCCCGCTCGGCGGCGCCCTCCAGCGCGGTGAGCGCACCCGGGAACACCGCCCCGGACGCCGCGCCGACGGCCGCGTACTGCGAGCGCAGCAGCCCGGACGCCTTCAGCGACCACGGCATCAGCTCGGCGTCCAGCAGCAGCCAGTCGGTGTCGAGTCCGGCCCACAGACCGGCCTCGGTGACGGCCGCGCGGACACGGCCCAGGACCTCCTCCGTGACCGACTCGTCGTCGAAGAACGGCCGCCCGGTGCGGGTGTACAGCGAGCCCGTCGGACCGTCGACGCCGAACCGCTTGCGCGCGGCCTCCGCGTCCCGGCACACCAGTGCCACCGCCCGCGAGCCCATGTGCTTCTCCTCGCACACGACCCGGGCGACCCCGTCCGCCGCGTACTGCGCGAAGGCCTCGGCCGGGTGCTCCAGGAAGCCCTCGACGTGACTGGTCGCCGTCGGCGCCATGGTCGGCGGCAGGTACGGCAGCAGGCGCGAGTCCACGGCGAAGCGGCTCATGACCTCGAGAGCCGCGGCCGCGTTCTCCTCACGGACGGCGACCCGGCCGGAGTGCCGTGTCTCCACGACCCGCCGCCCGTGCACGTCGCCCAGGTCCAGCGGCCGCCCGTCGTGCCCGCCCGGGGCCTCGGTGCGCAGCGGACGCGCCGGCTCGTACCAGACCCGTTCGGCCGGTACGTCGACCAGTTCGCGCTCCGGCCAGCGCAGCGCCGTGAGCTTGCCGCCGAAGACCGCGCCGGTGTCCAGGCAGATGGTGTTGTTCAGCCAGGTGGCCTCCGGTACCGGGGTGTGGCCGTAGACCACGGCAGCCCGGCCCCGGTAGTCCTCGGCCCACGGGTAGCGCACGGGCAACCCGAACTCGTCGGTCTCGCCGGTCGTGTCGCCGTACAGGGCGTGCGAGCGTACCCGGCCGGAGGTGCGGCCGTGGTACTTCTCGGGCAGACCGGCGTGGCAGACCACGAGCCGGCCGCCGTCGAGGACGTAGTGGCTGACGAGCCCGTCGATAAACTCCCGTACCTCGGCGGCGAACTCCTCGCTCTGCCCCTCCATCTGCTCGATGGTCTCGGCGAGTCCGTGGGTGTGCTGGACCTTGCGGCCCTTGAGGTAACGGCCGTACTTGTTCTCGTGGTTGCCCGGCACGCACAGCGCGTTGCCCGACTTCACCATCGACATCACGCGGCGCAGCACGCCCGGGCTGTCGGGGCCGCGGTCGACGAGGTCGCCGACGAAGACGGCCGTACGGCCCTCCGGGTGGACTCCGTCGGTGTAGCCCAGCTTGCCCAGCAGGGTCTCCAGCTCCGAGGCACAGCCGTGGATGTCACCGACGATGTCGAAGGGGCCGGTGAGGTGGGTCAGGTCGTTGAAGCGCTTCTCGGTGACGACGGTGGCGTTCTCGATGTCCTCCGTTCCGCGCAGGACGTGCACCTTGCGGAAGCCCTCGCGCTCCAGGTGGCGTATGGAGCGGCGCAGTTCGCGGATGTGTCGCTGGATGACCCGGCGGGGCATGTCGGCCCGGTCGGTGCGGGCGGCGTTGCGCTCGGCGCACACCTCCTCCGGCACGTCGAGGACGATGGCGATGGGCAGCACGTCGTACTGCCGCGCCAGGTCGATCAGCTGGCGGCGGGAGTCCTGCTGCACGCTGGTGGCGTCGACGACGGTGCGGCGGCCGGCGGCCAGGCGCTTGCCGGCGATGTAGTGCAGGACGTCGAAGGCGTCCCTGGTCGCGCTCTGGTCGTTCTCGTCGTCGGAGACCAGGCCGCGGCAGAAGTCGGAGGAGATCACCTCGGTCGGCTTGAAGTGCCGGCGGGCGAAGGTCGACTTGCCGGACCCGGAGGCGCCGACGAGGACGACGAGGGAGAGGTCGGTGACGGGCAGGACCCGTCCCCCGTGCTGTGTCGTCTCGGTCATGCCGCCTTCGCCTCCTTCTCGTGGGTGGTGAGCATCCGGAACACGGCCATCTGGGTGGGCGGACCGACCTCGGGGTCGTCCGGCCCCACGGGGACGAACTCCACGTCGTAGCCGTGCCGCTCGGCCACCGTGTGCGCCCAGGTCCGGAACTCCTCCCGCGTCCACTCGAAGCGGTGGTCGCCGTGCCGGACGTGGCCGGCCGGGAGGGACTCCCAGCGGACGTTGTACTCGACGTTCGGGGTGGTGACGAGGACCGTGCGCGGGCGGGCCGCGCCGAACACCGCGTACTCCAGCGCCGGGAGCCGGGGCAGGTCGAGGTGCTCGATCACCTCGCTGAGCACGGCGGCGTCGTACCCCTTGAGCCGCTTGTCGGTGTACGCGAGCGAGCCCTGCAGGAGGGTGACCCGCGCGGCCTGCCGCTCGCCCATGCGGTCCAGCTTCAGCCTGCGCGAGGCGATGGTCAGCGCCCGCATCGACACGTCGACGCCGACGATCTCGGTGAACCGCGCGTCCTTGAGCAGGGCCTGCACCAACTGCCCCTGGCCGCAGCCGAGGTCGAGCACCCGGGCCGCCCCGGAGGCGCCCAGGGCCTCGATGATCGCGTCCCTTCGCTGCACGGCGAGCGGGGTCGGCTTCTCCTCCGCCCCGGTCTCCTCCTCGACGGCGTTGTCGATGTCCTCGACCTCGCTGTCGTCGGCCTCCGCCAGCCGCACCAGTTCCAGCCGCTCCATCGCCTCCCGGGTCAGCGACCAGCGGCGCGAGAGGTAACGGCTGGTGATCAGCTTCTGTTCGGGGTGGCCGGGCAGCCAGCCCTCGCCGGCCCGCAGCAGCTTGTCGACCTCGTCGGGCGACACCCAGTAGTGCTTGGCGTCGTCGAGGACGGGGAGCAGTACGTACAGGTGGCGCAGGGCCTCGGCGAGGGTCAGCGTCTCGGACTCCAGCAGCAGACGCACATAGCGCGAGTCACCCCACTCGGGGAACTCGGTGTCCAGGGCGACCGCCTCGGCCGTGACCGTCCAGCCGAGCGGCTCGAACAGGCGCTGCACGAGTCCTGGGCCGCCGCGCGCGGGGACCGCGGGCACCTCGACGCGCAACGGGCGTGCCTGGCCGGGCAGTTCGGGCCGGGCCCGGCACACGCCCTTCATCGCGCTGGAGAACACGCCGCTCAGCGCCACCGCGAGCAGCGAGGAGGCGGCGTACGGGCGGTCGTTGACGTACTGCGCGAGCGCCGCGTCGGGCGCCCCGCCGCGTCCCTTGCCCTTGCCCCGCCGCACCAGCGCCACCGCGTCGACCTCCAGCAGCAGCGCCGCGGTGCAGCGCTGATCGTCCGCCTCCGGGTAGAGGACGTGCGCCGTCCCGTAGGAGGTGGAGAACGCCTGCGCCTTGTCGGGGTGCTTGTGCAGCAGGAAGCCGAGGTCGGTGGCCGGGCGTTCGGGCGTGCCGGTGGTGGTGATGGTGAGGAACATGGGCAGGGCCTCTCAGGCCGGTCGACGGGTTCGGGTGCCGTCCGCGCGAAAGCCCCCAGGAAGGGTGATCCTGGGGGCTCGGCAGGACGACGCTCCCACCTTCGCACACGGCGCCGGGCCGGCGCCCCGGTTTATTTCCTCAGGTCACGACAGCTGCGACTGGACCTGGGCGGAGATCAGCTCCAGGTGGTCCATGTCGTCCAGGTCGAGGACCTGGAGGTACAGACGGCTCGCGCCGACGGCGGCGTAGCGGCCGATCTTCTCGACGACCTCGGACGGGGTGCCGGCCAGGCCGTTGGCCTTGAGCTCGTCGACCTCGCGGCCGATGGCGGCGGCCCGGCGGGCGACCTCCTGGTCGTCCTTGCCGACGCAGACGACGAGGGCATTGGAGTAGACGAGGTCGTCGCCCTTGCGGCCGGCTTCCTCGGCGGCGGTGCGGACGCGGGCGAACTGGCGCTCGCAGTCCTCGATCGAGCCGAACGGCATGTTGAACTCGTCGGCGTATCGGGCGGCGAGGCGCGGGGTGCGGGTGGGGCCGTGGCCGCCGATCAGGACGGGGATCTTCTCCTGGGCGGGCTTGGGCAGGGCGGGCGAGTCGGTGAGGTCGTAGTGGGCGCCGTGGAAGTCGAAGGTGGCGCCGGGCTTCGTCTGCCACAGGCCGGTGACGACGGCCAGCTGCTCCTCCAGGCGGGAGAACTTCTCCTTGGGGAACGGAATGCCGTACGCCGTGTGCTCCTGCTCGAACCAGCCCGCGCCGATGCCGAGTTCCACGCGGCCGCCGGACATCTGGTCGACCTGCGCGACCTGGATGGCGAGGACGCCGGGGAGGCGGAAGGTGGCGGCGGTCATCAGGGTGCCCAGACGGATGCGCTTGGTCTCGCGGGCGAGTCCGGCGAGGGTGATCCAGGCGTCGGTGGGGCCGGGCAGGCCGTCGACGTCGCCCATCTTCAGGTAGTGGTCGGAGCGGAAGAACGCGTCGAATCCGAGGTCCTCGGTGGCCTTCGCCACGGTGAGCAGGGTGTCGTAGGTGGCCCCTTGCTGGGGCTCGGTGAAGATGCGCAGGTCCATACATCCATCCTGCACACCTCCGTGCCGGTCCACCGCACCGGTACCCGCCGTCACTCCCGTCCCCGGCCGGGTGAGAACGCGTCAACGCGGTCCGTGGGGGCCCGCGCCAGTGACCGGGCCCGACGGTGATCGTTGCTCGTGCGGAGCCGGACCGCCCGGCGCCCGCACCGGCCGGTGCTCGCCGGAGCGTCACCCGTGTCGGCCTCTGTTGTCGCGGGGCCCGGGGCCGAGGAGGCCGTCATGTCCGAAGAGTCAACGGTGCCGCCGCAGGCTGGGAGCACCTGCCGGCCGAAGGGTGGCGCCAAAGGCGGCGAGGTCCAGGTCCGTCCCGGGGGGCCGGGCTCAGGCTTCTGAAGTCCTTCTGCCACAGATCCGTGAAACCGGACATGCGTCGAACCGGATGTGCGTCGAACCGGAGATCCGTCGAAGGGTCCTAGCCCGCCTCCCTCTCGGGCAGCCGCTGCTCCCCCTCCGCCAGTTTGCGGAGCATGTCCCGCACCCGGTCCCGGGACTCGTCGGCCGCGTCGATGGCCTCCATGCACTGCCAGTAGGTGGCCTCGTCGTCCGCGGCGCAGGCGAGGCCCACCAGGGCGATCCCGACCTCGCCGAGGAGGCCGCCGAGGCAGAGCAGGGCCTGGCGGGTGTCGCCCAGTTCGGTCAGCTGGGCCGCGCGCAGGTCGCCCTGGGCGAGCCGCGGGGTGTCCAGGACGCCGCAGCCCCGGCCCGCCAGCTCGGTCAACCCCAGTGCCTCGCCCCGCAGTTCGGGCGGGCCGGCGACCGCGAGGCGGCTGCCTACCGCCTGGGCCAGGGCCTGCGCCTGCCACACCTCCGTCAGGATCTCCGGTGCACCACCGCCCATCGCCAGGGCGCGCCTGCTGGTCACGATGAGCCGAACAGCGTCCATGCGCTGCCCCCGTCCGTCTTGACGCGCTGCCCACGCGTCCGTCCGCCCGAACTCCGTTGTCCACTACCCAGAGTGAGGGTCTGTGAGACGAAAAGCCAGAGGTGGGCGGAAATCTGTGGACAACAAATCGATTTCAGACCGGATTTGACTGCGGAGAGTGAAAGCGGATCGAACGGCTCCTTACGGCGCCGGGAACCGCAGCTCGTTGCGGTCGATCTTGGCGTCGAGTGCCGCGAGAGGGTCGATGTCCAGGACGTTGCAGAGCTGGAGCAAGTAGGCGAGGACGTCGGCGACTTCGTCGGTCACCCGGTGTGCGGTGCCCGGGTCGTCCATCACCCGGGCCGACTCCTCCGGCGTCAGCCACTGGAAGATCTCGACGAGTTCGGAGGCCTCCACGCTGAGCGCGGCCACCAGGTTCTTGGGGGTGTGGTACGGCTGCCAGTTGCGGGCGGCCGCGAAGTCGGCGAGCCTGCGCTGCAGTCTCGCCACGTCGAGGGGTTCGCGCGAGGGATCGTTCACGGCTCCAGGTGTACCACCGTGACCCCGTCGGCCCCGGCGGTCCACGACGCGTCGCCGATCCCGGCGACCACGCGGATGTGACCCCGTTGTCCCATGCGCGCGGCCAGCCGCAGCAGTTCACGGCGCTGGCACGGGTCAAGTGAGCGGTCGAAGGCGTCGGCGAGGACGGTGAGCGTCTGCATGGCGGCGGGTACCTCGCCGGCCGCGTCCACCTCCAGCACACCCGGCCCGGTCAGCAGGACCAGGGCGAGGGCGACGTAGCGCAGTTCGCCGTCGCCCAGCCGCTCGAAGGCCGTCCGGAAGCCGTCGCCCCGGTCGAGCAGGCCGCGGACCGTGCCGTCGCCGAGCGGTTCGGCGAGTACGTCGGTCACCGCCCCGGCGCATCCGGCGCGCACCGCGGCGACGAGCTGCGCGTGCCGCCGCCCGCACTCGGCGCGGGTGCGCCACAGGACGTCCGCGAGGTTGTCGCAGCCGGGCAGGAGCCGGCCGGAGGCCGTCGGCACCGGGAGGCGCATGCGGCCGGGGCGGGGGTCGCAGGCGAAGACCGAGCGCAGGGCGACGACCATCTGTTCGGCGGCGGCGAGCACCTGGCGCTGTCCGTCGGTCTTGCCGGCCACGCGCAGCGGCAGCAGCGCCGTGCCGAGCCGGTCGTCGGGCAGCGGGGCGCGGGTCACCGCGGTCGCGCCGGCCGTGTGCCAGGCGGCCTGGACGACACGGCGGGCGGGGTCGCGCAGGGCGCTCTCCAGCAGGACCAGGCCGCCGGAGGTCAGGCGCTCCCCCACGATCCGCAGTTCGGGCTCGGCCTGTACGGCGACGTCGAGGCGGACCGGTCCCTCGGGGCCGTCGGCCGTGCAGCCGATGCGGAAGCCGCGGCGGCGCTGGGCGTCGGGCCGGGCCCGGTCGGGCACGCAGGCGCCCGGGTCGGGGAACACCTCGGCGACCGGGGCGCCTCCGCCGAGCCGGGAGAGCGCCTCGTACGCCCGTAACGCGGTGGTCTTTCCGCAGCCGCTGGGCCCGGCGAAGAGGGTGACGGGCCCGATCGCGAACCGCGCGCCACGGTGACCGGCGAAGGCGGACAGCCGCAACTCGGTGAGGCAGGGGCGGGCCACCGCGGGCCGGTCGGACAGCGACGGCGGAGGGCTGCCCGGCTCCGGTGACAGAGATGACACGCTCATGCCCGGACCGTACGACCCCGCAACCCTGCGGAACCGTTCCACCAGGCCACCCTTCCCACGAACGGGCGACAGTGCGGGTGCCCGCACCTGACGAAGCCGGGTCATCCGACACGAACTGCCATCCGGCACGAACCGGAAGACTCGTCGCCCGGCAGCGGGACCTAACCGAACGACCCGGCCCCCGGCCCCCGGCAGCAGGACCGAAGCCAAAGACCCGCCGCCGGACCGGAAACCCGGGCACGAAGACCCGCCGCCCGACCGCAAGACCGGACCCAAGACCCGCCGCCCGACCGCAAGACCGGACCCAAGACCCGGCTTCCGGTCGCAACACCGGACCCCAAGCCCCGGCCTCCGGTCGCAACACCGGACCCCAAGCCCCGGCCTCCGTCGGCGCCCGCCGGTGACGGCCTCCCGGCATCGGGCTGGGAGTCCACTCGCGCCGACCCCCAGAGGCGGAAGGCCCCGCGCCCACCCGGGGACATCGGCCCCGCCGAACGGCCCCGGTTCAGCCGCCGGAGACTCCCGCGCTCTCCATCAGGCCCGTCACCTCCGTGCCGGCCGGGGCGAGGAGGAACACGTTGCGGTCGACGCGGTGCATACCGCTCGCCAGGCCGAAGACGACTCCGGTGCTGAAGTCGAGGACGCGCTTGGCGACCTCCGTCTCCGCGCCGCTGAGGTCGAGAAGGACCGGGATCCCGGCCATCAGGGTCTCGGCGACCTCGCGCGCGTCGCCGAAGACGTTGACCCGCAGGACGACGAAGCGGCGGCGCGGTTCGGTGACCGCTTCCGGGTGCGAGCGATGGTCCACCGCGGACGGCCAGGCGTCCCGGCCCCGCAACGGCACGACCTGGGCGAGCCCCTCCCACTGCTCATCGGTGACGTCGTACCTGTTCACCGGTTCCCCCCGAACTGACTCGCCTTCATTTCCTGCACCACCCAATTCTTACGCCAAGTCACCCGTTCGGCCCAACAGCGACACGGTCCGCGACTGTCCCACGGGACGCAACCAGCCACACATTCCAGGTCTTACCGGGCTCACACCGGACTCTTCACCTCCGGCCACACCCCGCTCACCGGGCGGGTCTAGCGTCCGATGACGTGCACTTGGCAGAAATGAAGCAGGTGACACCCGGTCGGCGGACGCAGTCGGCGGTGTCCGCCCTCCCGGAACAGCCCGCGCAGTGGCACCGCGTCCTGACCTTGCTCGCCGACATCAGCCTCTTCGTCGGCACCCGCGCGATCTGGACCCAGGCGGAGAGCCACCGCCCGGCCGTCGCCGCGGTCATATCGGTGTGCTACGCCGCGATCCTCGTGAGCGGCGTGCTGACGCTCGTCGTGCGCCGGGCGAGTTCGCTCAGACGGCTCGACGCCGTCGTACTGGTGACCGCCGTGGTGCTCGCCCTGTGCGCGTGGGCGATGAACCACGGCGGCTCGGACGAGGCCGTGCTGACCACCCAGGCCGCCAGGGAACTGGCCGCGGGCCATCCGGTCTACGGGCAGCCGTGGCCGTGGCTGTTCACCAAGGGCATCGCCCTGACCACGACGTTCAACGGCGGCTACGACTTCACCTACGGCTACCCCCCGCTCGCCCCGCTGCTCACCGCACCGCTGCTGTGGATCGGTCACGGGGGCGCCCCGGCGACGGCCGTGAGCACGGGTGCGCTGATCGTGGGCACGGTCGTGCTGTGGCGGATGCTGCCCGCGCCGTGGCGGCCGGCGGCCACGATGGCGTGCCTCGGCTTCGGCTTCCTGCCCACGTACGCCCGCGAGGGCTACCCGGCGATCACCGCGCTGGCGCTGCTGATCCCGGTGGTGGTGCGCTGGCCGCGGATCGGACTGGGCGGGCGGCTGGGAGCGTCCGGCGTGGCCCGGGCCGCGTGCCTGGGCGCCGCGTGCGCGGCGCAGCAGCTGCCCTGGTTCCTGGCGCCGTTCCTGCTGGTCGGGATCTACGCGCTGCGCCGGGGCGAGCTCGGCGGACGGGCCGCTGCGCTGGTGGTGGCGCGGATCGTGGGCATCGCCGCGACCGTGTGGCTGCTGATCAACACGTACTTCATCGTGAGCGAGCCGGGCACCTGGGCCACCGGTATCGCGCTGCCGCTGATCCAGGGGGCGACGCTGCACGGGCAGGGCCTGGTCGGGATGTCCCTGTACTACACGCACGGCAGCGACCGGCTCGACTGGTACGGGCACGCGAGCATGCTGCTGGCCGTGGCCCTGCTGGGGCTGCTGGTGCTGTTCGTGCGCCGGCTGGGTCCGGCGGCGACCGTGCTGCCCTGGTGCGCGTTCTACCTGGCGACCCGCTCCCAGGACGGCTACTACCTGATGATGACCCCGCTGTGGCTGGCGGCCGCCGTCACCGCACCCCCGGAGGAGTTCTACCGCGCCTGGCAGCCGCGCCCGCGGCTGCTGACCGGCAGCCACCGGCGCCCGGCGCTGGTCGCGACGGCCCTGCTGCTGGTCGCCCCGGCGCTGGTGAGCGCCGTCGTGGCCGTCACGGGCAAGCCGCCGCTCAGGACGGAGATCGCCGCCGTGCGCCGGACCGCGAAGGACGCGAACGTCCTCACCCGGCTGACCCTGCGGGTCACCAACACGGACGACAGCGCCCTCGAACCGCACTTCATGCTCACCGTGGGGCAGGGGCTGCGGCAGTACTGGACGACTCTGCGGGGACCGGCGAGCCTGCCCGCGCACACCACGGCCGAGTATGTGATCCGGCCGGCCCACGGCGGGTTCGCCCTGCCGGGGCCGCACGCCCTGCTGCGGCTGCGGGTGTTCACCGCCGACCCGCAGACGCTGTCCAGCAGCGACGTGCGTCTGCGCGTGGACGGTCCGCACGGAGGCGGGACCGGGCGGTCGGGCCGGTCCCGCTGAGCGGCGTCAGGCGGCCGAGCGCACAAAGCGGAGCGTGGCGGTGACGGTCGCCGGGCCACGCATCATGCCCATCTGGTTCCAGCCGAGGCCGAACTCGGCGCGGTCCACGGTGAACTCCGTCTCCAGGGTCAGCGCGCCGACGCCGGCGTCCACCAGGCGGGCGGTGACGGACTGCGGGCGGCTGATGCCGCGCACGGTCAGCTGACCGGACACCTCGACGGTGTCGCCGGAGCGCAGCTGGGCGTCGCGGACGGCGAAGGTGATCTCGGGGTGATTCGCCACGTCGAAGAAGTCGGCCGAGCGCAGGTGTTCGTCGCGCTTCTTGTGCTGCGTGTCGAGGGAGGCGGCGTCGAGCGTGATCGTTCCGCTGGCGGACCCGTCGGCGCTCACCTCGCCCCGGCCGCCGACGACACCGAAGGCGCCTTTCACGGTGACCAGGCCCCACATCGTCTTGTGGCGCAGGGCGACGGTGGAGGCGGCGGCGTCGAGCTGCCAGACACCGGTTTCGACGGCGACGGTCATGGTCTTCTCCTGTGAGCGGGGGCGGGCCGAATGGTGGTTCAAATTTGGATGACTGGCAGGCTAGCCCATTATCCAAATCTGGACAACCACCTCGTACAAAAATGGACAATGGGTAGACTCGACCCATGGCCGATCCCGACGAGCACCTCACCGACCTGCCTGAATGCCCCTCCATGCGGGATGGCGGACTACTGCCCAAGGAACTGCGGGCCTGGATGGTGATGCTCGCGGCCATGGGCGCGGTGGAGCAGGAACTGCGGTCGGTCGTCAAGGACCGGCTGGACGTCTCCCACGACGAGTTCCTGATCCTGTGCCTGCTCGCCGAACAGCCGGCCTCGGGCCTGCGCATGACGCGCGTCGCGGAACTCCTCGGCCGCCCCAAGACCCGGCTCACCTACCAGATCGCCTGCCTCCAGCACGCCGGGCTCGTCACCCGCAAGTCGGTGTGCGGCGACAAGCGGGGCATCGAGGTCGCCCTCACCGACAAGGCCCGCCGGCTGCTGCGGGAGGCCTCCGGCACGCTCGCCGAGACGGTCACCCGGGCCCTGACCCATGTGATGGGCCCCGGTCAGCGCGAGGCCATGCGCGGACTGATGCCGGAACTCGCCGGGGAGGCCGAGGAGGCATAGGGGACGGATGGCCCTCCGCGGCCGGGGTACCCGGCGGTCCCGTGCCGCTGTGCCGTGTCCGAAGGAGGGCGCTATGGGCGCGCTGGACCTGCCCGAACCCGTCGTGCGTCGCAAGGGCGCGGCGCCTCCCGTCGACTCCTCCAGGCTGGAGGCCGCGCTGCGCGACCGGGTCGACGGCGAGGTGCGCTTCGACGCCGGGAGCCGGGCCGCCTACGCCACCGATGCCTCGAACTTCCGGCAGACCCCGATCGGCGTGGTCGTGCCCCGTACGCCCGAGGCCGCCGCCGAGGCGGTGGCCGTGGCGCGCGAGCACGACGCGCCGGTGCTGTCGCGGGGCGGCGGGACCAGTCTGGCCGGGCAGTGCACCAACACGGCCGTGGTGATCGACTGGTCCAAGTACTGCAACAAGCTGGAGTCCGTGGACCCGGACGCCCGCACCTGTGTCGTCCAGCCCGGCATCGTCCTGGACGACCTCAACCGTCAACTCGCCCCGCACCGGCTGCGGTTCGGCCCCGAGCCGGCAACCCACGCCAACTGCTGCCTTGGCGGCATGATCGGCAACAACTCCTGCGGCGCCACCGCGCAGGCGCACGGCAAGGTCGTCGACAACATCGCCCGCCTGGAGGTGCTGCTCTACGACGGCGCCCGCTTCTGGTGCGGGGAGACCAGCGACGAGGAGTACGCCGAGATCGAGCGGCAGGGCGATCTGCGGGCCGCCGTCTACCGGCGGTTGCGGGCCCTGCGGGACCGGTACGGCGACGAGGTGCGCCGCCGCTACCCGGACATCCCGCGCCGGGTCTCCGGCTACAACCTGGACTCGCTGCTTCCCGAGTACGGCTTCGATGTGGCCGGCCTCCTCGTCGGCAGCGAGTCGACGTTGGTCACCGTCCTGCGGGCGGAGCTGGAACTGGTGCCGGTGGTGAAGGAACGGACCCTGGTGGTCCTCGGGTTCCCGGAGATCTCCGTGGCCGCCGACGCCGTACCGACGATCCTGCCGTACGAGCCGATTGCGCTGGAGGGCGTCGATGCGCTGCTGCTGAAGGACGAGCGGATCAAGGGCCTCAACCCGAAGGCGCGCGCCGAACTGCCCAAGGGGAACGCCTTCTTGATGGTGCAGTTCGGCGGGGACACATCGGAGGAGGCCGACGAGGCGGCGCACCGGATGCTGGAGGGACTGCACGAGTCCGAGCACGACGCCGACGTCGCATTCCTCGACGACCCCACCCACGAGGACGAGTTGTGGCAGGTCCGGGAGGCCGGACTCGGCGCCACCGCGCACATCCCCGGCAAGCCGGACACCTTCGAGGGCTGGGAGGACTCGGCGGTGCCGCCGGACCGGCTCGGCGACTACCTGCGCCGACTGCGGCGCCTGTACGACGAGTTCGGCTACCTCAGTGACACCGGGCCCAGCCTCTACGGCCACTTCGGGCAGGGCTGCGTGCACACCCGTATCCCCTTCGACCTGTACAGCGCCGACGGCGTGGCCACCTACCGGCGGTTCATGGAGCGGGCGGCGGACCTGGTCGTGGAGTTCGGCGGGTCCTTCTCCGGGGAGCACGGCGACGGACAGAGCCGGGGCGAGCTGCTGGGGCGGATGTTCGGGGACGATATCGTCGAGGCGTTCGGGCGGCTCAAGGCCGTCTTCGACCCGCTCGACCGGATGAACCCCGGCAAGGTGGTGGCCCCCTACCGGCTCGACGAGAACCTCCGCCTCGGCGGCGACTGGGCGCCGTACGTCGAGCGCGACCTGCACTTCCGCTTCCCCGACGACGGCGGGACGTTCGCGGAGGCCGCCAACCGGTGCGTGGGCGTGGGCAAGTGCCGGCAGCTCACCAACTCGGGCGGCTCGGTGATGTGCCCCTCGTACCAGGTCACCCGGGAGGAGGAGCACTCGACGCGGGGCCGGGCCCGGCTGCTGTTCGAGATGCTCGACGGGCACGGGGACAGCGCGATCCGGGACGGCTGGCGGTCGGAGGCGGTACGGGACGCGCTCGACCTCTGCCTGGCCTGCAAGGGCTGCAAGAAGGACTGTCCGGCCGACGTCGACATGGCCACCTACAAGGCGGAGTTCCTCTCCCACCACTACGAGGGGCGGCCCTGGCGCAGGCCGCGCTCCGACTGGTCGATGGGCTGGCTGCCGGTCGTGGCCCAGGCCGTCGGCCGCACCCGGCTCGGACCGGCCGTCAACGCGCTCACCCACACGCCGGGGCTGTCGAGGGCCGCCGTCGCCTTCGCCGGGGTCGAGAACCGGGAGGTGCCGCTGTTCGCACGCCGGACCCTGCAGCAGTGGTTCGCGGGACGGCGGGAGACCTACGGCGACGGGACGCGCGGGAGCGTACTGCTGTGGCCGGACACCTTCACCAATTTCTTCCACCCGCACATCGGGCAGGCCGCCGTGGAGCTGATGGAGCGGGCCGGATGGCGGGTGGTGCTGCCTCAGGAACCGCTGTGCTGTGGCCTGACCTGGATCTCGACCGGTCAACTGGGCGTCGCCGAGCGGGTGTTGAAGCGGACCGTGCGGGCGCTCGCGAGGCATGTGCGGGCCGGCGGACTCGTGGTCGGGATGGAACCGAGCTGCACCACCGTCTTCCGGTCCGACATGGGAGAGCTGTTCCCCGGCGACCGGGACGTGCGCAGGCTGAGCGACCAGACGGTGACGCTCGCGGAACTGCTCGTCGACCACAGCCCCGGCTACGAGCCGCCCCAGGTGCCGGACCGGTCGGCGCGCGCGGTGGCCCAGGTGCACTGCCATCAGCACGCGGTGCTCGGCTGGGACTCCGACCAGGAGCTGCTGCGGCGGGCCGGCGTGGACGTCGAGCGCCTGGAGTCCGGGTGCTGCGGGCTGGCGGGCAACTTCGGCTTCGAACGAGGGCACTTGGAGGTCAGCGAGGCGTGTGCCGAGCGGGTGCTGCTGCCGCGGTTGCGGGAGGAGGACGCGTCCACCGTGGTACTCGCGGACGGGTTCAGTTGCCGCACCCAGGTGCACGAGTTCGACAGCGGCGGCCGCGAGGCGGTGCACGTGGCCGAACTGCTCGCCTCGGCGCTGCCCGACGGGCAGCACGGCAGCGCGTACGGCGTCGGCCCGCAGACGCGCCCCGCCCCGCCGGGACGCCTGGGCAAGGCCCTGGCGCTCGGCGGAGTCGGGGCGGGCGCCGCGGGCGCCGCCGCGGGGTTGATACGAGGCCTGCGCCGGTGACGTGACGCGAGGGCGGCGGTGAGGGCCTGTCGTTTGGATCAGCTCGGCGTCGCGGGCCCTGGCACGCACCCCCCAGAGGGGGCACCCCCAGCCGCGTTGTCGTCACTCGCCGACTCCCCCACCTTCGGCTTCGCTCCAGCGGGGGGACCCCCATCGCGTCGACTCCCTCCTCCGCCTTGCAGCTGCACGCTCCCGCACGCTCGAACAACCTTGCTTGGGGGCACCCCCACGACCCCGCTCGGCTCGGGCGAGACGCACCGCCCCCTGCAGCCGACCTGATCCAAACGACAGGGCCCTAGGCGTGCTCCAACTCCCCCGCCAGAGTGGCCCGTGCTCTTGCCACCCGGGAGCGGACCGTGCCCTCCGGGCAGCCGCTCAGCGCCGCCGCCTCCGCGTACGGCAGGCCCAGCAGCTGGGTGAGGACGAAGGCCTGGCGGCGCTCGTCCGGCAGGGCGGCGAGCAGGTCCAGGAGGACGACGCCGTCGTCGAACCCCGGTAGACCCCTGGGCTGGGCGTGTTCGGCCGCCAGCTGCCAGTCCGGGCGGTCCGCCAGGCGGGGCCTGGCCGATGCGCGGCGGTAGCCGTCGATCACCGCGCGGCGGGCGATGGACAGCAGCCAGGCGCGGGCCGAACAGCGGCCCTCGAAACGGTGCAGGCTGCCGAGGGCGCGCAGGAAGGTCTCCTGGGCCAGGTCGTCGACGGCCTGCGGGTCGGCGCACAGGTGGGCGACGTAGCGCAGGACGTCGCGGTGCAGCGCGCGTACGAAGTGCTCCACGGCGTCCGGGTCACCGGCTCGCGCGGCCAGCGCCCAGGCGGTCGCCGCCTCGTCGAGCGCGGTCGACTCGCCACGTGCGCCGTCCGATTTCGGGCGTGCCGCGGTCAGGGCAGGGGTGATCATCCGATGTCCTTCTCGGGTGAGTGGGTGGGAGGTTCCGGCTGTCGTCAGGCGACAGCGGTCCCCACCGGTGGTCCCCGAGAGGTGATCGCATGGACGAGGAGAAGCAGGCGCGGCGCCCGGTCGGAGCGTGGGCGGCCGAAGCGCGGGAGGGGGTGGCGCGGGGTCGGCGGCGGGGCGAGCGGCAGTCGCAGCGGTGCGGCCAGCCGGGCGCCGACGGCGCGCAGGACGCGGAAGGCGGCCCGCTCGCCGTGCGCCAGCCACAGCCCGCACAGCAGGGCGGCCAGCAGGTGCGCGGCGAGCATGCCGAGGGACGGGGAGCCGCCGGCCGCGTGGTCCATGTGCATCCCGCCCATGGAGCCCGGGCCGCTCATGTCCATGGCGGCACCGGAGTTACCGCCGGTCATGTCCATTACGGTCATGGAGTCCGTCGCGCGGCCGCCGGTCCCCGCCGTCGCCGACAGCGCGTACGAGAACGCCGTGTGCAGGACCGCCTGGGCGCCGACCACGACGGGCACGATCAGCGCGGGGCCGCGTTCCCGGCCCGCCAGGCACCAGCCGGCGGCGCCGGTCGCGGCCGCGCCGGCGGCCAGGGCCCACCCGGGCACCCGGCCGCCGGACATCAACTCGTGCGCCAGGGCGGCGAGCAGCACGCAGACGGCCGCGAACACCGCGGCTCGTGAGGTGCGTGCACACCACCCTGCTGTCATGGCGCCTCATCCTCGCACCGGGAATCCGGCCGTCGGCGGAAGGTACGGAAACCCACAGTCACCGCGCTCGGCTCACAGCCTGTGCTCCGGCCACGAGGAAGAGGCGACGCGTTGGCTACTCGGGGCGAGCCCCGCCGTTGCGGCCGCGTGCGAGCGCGAAGCCCGCCGCCGCCAGCCCCAGCACACCGACGACGAGCCCGGCGACGCCGAGTCCGCGCGCGGTCGAGTCACTGGCGGACGCCTTGGACTCGGTGCTCGCGGAGCTCTTGGAGCTCGCCGGCAGCGGGGCCGTGCCACTGGCACCCACGTCGGTGCCCTTGGCGGTCAGCTTCAGCACCGGTGCCGGGCTCTCCGGCTCCTCGTCGCCCTGCGCGGGCTGCTCGATCCAACGGGCGGTCTTGCCGTCGGAGTAGGTCTGCAGCGTCTTGAAGACCAACTGGTCGGTCTCGTCCGGCAGTTGGCCGAAGGCCACGTTGAAGTCCGCGTAGTGACCGGGGTCGATCCTGCCGCCGGTCCAGGTGATCTCGGAGACGGCGTCGGTGATGGTGCCGTCGTCGGTCTTGACCGGCTTCTTCAGCTTGGTTTCGGTGACCTTGGCCGTCCAGCCGTCCTGCGGGGAGACGAGCACGCCGAGCAGCGGGTGGTCGGTGGGCAGATAGACCTGCACCTTGGTGGTGCGGGCGCCGTCCTCCTCGTTGGGGACGCGGAAGGTCAGGACGCCGTCGGTGGCGCCCTTGGCGTAGCTCTCGGGGTGGACGGTGACGTGCGCGGAGGCGATGCCCGCCGCGGCGAGCAGCCCGGCGGCGGCCAGGGCGGTGACGGCTCCGGCGCGGCGCAGGGTGGCGCGTACTGAGGACATGGGTGGGTGAATCTCCGTACTGGGAAGAGGCAGTTGGGGATCGGATCGGGTACGGAGTTCCAGGTGGCGGCCCGCGCCGCTGCACCGCGTGCCGCAGCGGCATCCGCCGCGGCGGCCGCGCGTCCCACGTGTACGGGCGTACGACGTCTCGCGGGTCCGGCACGAGACCGGCCCCGCCGCGCACCCGCCACCAGGCCCGCAGGCCCGGCACCAGCGCGGCGGTCCGGCGCAGCAGCGACCACACGGCGGCCTCGCCGCGTGCGAGCCACCAGGTCAGCACCAGGGCGGCGGCGACGTGCGCGGCGCCGGCGTGCGGTGTCACGGGGTGCGCGTGGGGCATCCGCATGCCGTGCATGATCATCGTCGAGTGCGGTGCCACGGTGTCGAAGGCGAGGTGCAGCCCGCCCTGGGCAACGAGCGTCCCGGCGCCGATGGCGCCCAGGGACCGCTGCCTGCCGCCCAGCAGGCACCCGGCGGCGAAGACCGGCGCGAAACCGGCGGCCTGCACCCACACGGGTGGCGTCGTCCCGGTCGCCAGCGCGTGCCCGCCGGCGGCGAGCAGCACGCACAGCGCGGCGAACACCGCCGCGCGCAGCCCGCGGACCGGAGCAGACGCCGTCATGGCGCCCGATCCTGCCACGCGACCCGCCGGGCCCGACGGGCGGATCCCCGAGCCCGCGGACAGGGGCCCGAAATCGACGGACGGGCGGCCTGTACGGGGACCGCGGCGGCGGTCGGTTCGGTCGAACGGCCTGATGGGCACGGGGAGTTCCGAAGGGGTCGGTCTGCTGTCCGTCGTAGGGATACGGACGGCGGCACCGGTGCGTTCATCCCGCCTGGCTGTTTCGGCCGATCACGAGCGGCCGTCCGCGCGGCCGCGGCGGTCTGCGTAACATGAGCGCCGTGACAGCCCGCGCACAGCAACGCCCCACGCCACCGCCCTCCGTGCGGTGGCGGGCGCTTGTGGTGCTCGCGCTGCTGGCCGGGCTGTTCGGCATGCACGGCCTGGCCCCCGGCGGTGCCGTCGAGGCGCACTCGGCCTCCCGGCACATGACGGTGACGGCCGTCTCGCACGACGGCTGCGCGGACGACGGCTGCGGAGGCGGCCATGCCCGGCACGCCGACCAGATCTGTGCGTCGGCCGCGGTGAGCGGCGGACCGACGCTCCCGGCACTCGCACCGGACCCGACGGCCGTCCCCGGACCCGCCGACACCGTCCACCCGTACGCGGGGACGGCACCGGACGGCGCACGCGCCCCGCCCTCCCTGGCGGAACTCCAACTGCTGCGGATCTAGACACCGCCGCGCACCGCGACCACGAACCGGCGCCGCGGTGCCCTCCGGCACGTCCGCACTCACTTCGCACAGCAGGAGTTCCAGCATGCGCAACACCCGTACGTCCCTGGTCCGCCGTACCGCCCTGGTGGCCACGGCCGTCACCGCGGCCCTCGTCCTGGCCGGCTGCGGAAGCGACGACGGCGGCGACAGCGGGAGCGGAAGCCACCACGGCTCCGCCTCCGCCTCGTCGAGTGCCGCCGCGCACAACGACCAGGACATGGCCTTCGCGCAGGGCATGATCCCCCACCACCGGCAGGCCGTGGAGATGGCCGGCCTCGCCGCCGACCGGGCCTCCTCGCCGCAGGTCAAGGACCTCGCCTCGCGCATCGAGAAGGCGCAGGACCCGGAGATCCGCACCATGAACGGCTGGCTGAAGACGTGGGGCATGGGCATGTCCTCGGCGATGCCCGGGATGGGCCACTCGGCGGGCTCGGCGATGCCCGGGATGATGGACGCCAAGGACATGGCGGGGCTGAAGAAGATGTCCGGCAAGGACTTCGACTCGATGTTCCTGACCATGATGATCGAGCACCACAAGGGTGCCGTGGCGATGGCCGGGACGGAGAAGGCCAAGGGCTCCTACGGCCCCGCGAAGTCCATGGCCGCCGACATCGTCGACGCCCAGACCGCCGAGATCACGGAGATGAACAAGCTCCTCGGCAAGGGCTGACGCACCCCCGGGGGGCCGGCACCCGTCGGCCCCTCTTCCGCACCCCTCGCGTGCGCGGTCACCCGCCGAGCGCCGCCAGTACCTCGGCGCAGATCGCCAGTGCGGTCTCCGCCGGGGTGCGGGCGCCGATGTCGAGGCCGATGGGGCCGTGCACACGGGTCAGATCGGCCTCGGTCAGGCCCGTGCGGAGCAGCGCGGCGGCGCGGCGGGCCTGGGTGTGGCGGGAGCCCAGGGCGCCGACGTACGGGATGCCCGTGGTCAGGGCGGTGCGCAGGGTGGGCACGTCCACGTCGGGATCGTGACTGAGCATGATCAGACAGGCGGCGGCGGGATGCTCGGCGAGGAGTTCCTCGGCGTCGCGCCCGACGCCCGTCACGGTGGCCTGCCAGCCGAGCAACCCGGCCTGGGCGACGAGGAGTTCGGCGAGCTCGCCACCGCCCACGACGACGAGGTGCGGGACGGCCGGGCAGGTCTCGACCAGGACGAGCCCGGCGTCGGCCGCGTGCACCTCGCGTCCGGCGCGATGACGGGCGAGCAGCGAACGCGCCTGCACGGCCGCCTGCGGCGGCACGTCCGGCCCGTCGATCGCCTCCTCCGGTGTCACGACGGCGCTGACCGCGTGCGTGCGCCTCTCGTCCAGCCAGGTCACCAGCGCCACGTCGGCCCCGGCCGCGAGCAGCTGCCACCACCGGGGTGGGACGGCGCCCAGCGGCTGGAGCAGGATCTCGGCCTGTCCCCCGCAGGTCAGCCCCGCCTGCGCCACGGCCTCCTGGTGCACGGCCACCTCGCACACGCGGGCGGTGTGGCCGGGCGGCACTGCGCAGGCCTCGGTGACGATCCGCTGGTCGAAGGCGCCCCGGTACAGCCGCCCCGTGTACTGCCCGTCCGAGTCGATCAGCATCGCATCGGCCGGCTGGCGCGCCCCGAACCCGCGCTCGGTGAGGGGCCGCGCGAGCACCGCCGCCCGGCCTTCGGCCGTCCACCGCCGTGCCGTCTCCGCAAGGTCACGCATGCACCCAGCGTAGTCAGTAGACGTCCCGGACGTACCTCTTGTCGGCCGCCAGCTGCTTCACGTACGCCGCCGCCCCCGCCTCGTCCAGTCCGCCGTGCACCACGGCGATGTCCCGAAGCGCCCGGTCGACGTCCTTGGCCATGCGGGACGCGTCGCCGCAGACGTGGAAGTGGGCGCCGTCCCGCAGCCACGACCACAGCAGCGGCCCGTGTTCGCGCATGCGGTCCTGGACGTAGACCTTGGCGCGCTGGTCGCGGGAGAAGGCCGTGTCGAGGCGGTCGAGGGTGCCGTCGGCGAGGAATGCCGTCAGCTCCTGCTCGTAGTAGAAGTCGGTGGCCCGGTGCTGCTCGCCGAAGAACAGCCAGTTGGGGCCCCGGTGGCCGAGGGCGCGGCGCTGCTCCAGGAAGCCCATGAAGGGGGCGACGCCGGTGCCGGGGCCGACCATGACCATCGGCGTGGCGGGGTCGGCCGGCGGGCGGAAGTGGGCGGAGCGCTGGACGTGGACCGGGACCGGGGTGCCGGTCCCGGCGTCGGCCAGGAAGGGCGAGCAGACGCCCTGGCGGGGGCGGCCGGCCAGGTTCTCGTAGCGGACGACGGAGACGGTGAGGGAGACCAGGTGGGGGTCGCTCAGCGGGCTGGACGATATGGAGTACAGGCGCGGCTGGAGGCGCCCCAGCACCTCGGCCCACTCCTGCGCGGCGGCCCGCAGCCCGTGCTCGGCGATCACGTCGACGGCCTGCCGGCCCCAGGACCACCGGGCCAGGTCCCCCTTGTTGTCGGGGCGCAGGAGCTTCTTCAACTCCCTTGAGTCACGGGCGCGTTCGGCGGCGAAGCGGAGCAGTCCGGGGGTGATCCGGGTGATGTCGAGGTGGCGTGAGAGCGCTTCGCCCAGGGCGACCTCTCCGACGCCGCCGACCTCGACGGCCGCGTCCGCGTCCAGTCCGGTGACCGTCAGCCACTCCGCCACCAGGGCAGGGGAGTTGAGCGGCTGGACGCCGAGTGCGTCGCCCGCGTCGTACAGCAGCGGGGTCTCGCTGTCACGGGTGTCGAAGGTGAACCGGCGGACCTCCTTGCCGGCGCCGGGGAGGCTGAGGAGACGGTTGCCGGTGAGGCGGGCGACGACGGGGGCGGGTTTCCGCGTGCGCGGCGCTCGGGGCGCGGCGGACGGCGGGGCCGGGGTGGACGCCGGGGTGAGGGTGGGCGCCGGGACCGACGCGGGGGCGGGCGCCGGGGCGGGTGTTCCGGACAGCGCGGTCAGGATCCGGTCGAGCCAGGCGTGGGCCGTGTCCTCGTAGTCGGGCTCGCAGTCGGTGCGCGGGGCGAGGCGCAGCGCCCCCAGTTCGTCCAGGCGCCGGTCCAGACGGCGGCCGTGGCCGCAGAAGTCGTCGTAGGAGGAGTCGCCGAAGGCAAGGACGGCATAGCGCCGTCCCTCCATGCGCGGGGTGTCGGCCGCGGCCAGGGTCTCCCAGAAGCCGGTGCCGTTGTCCGGTGCGTCGCCGTCGCCGAAGGTGCTGGTGATCAGCAGCAGGTCGGCCCCGGCGGGCAGCATCGCCGGGTCGGCCTCGTCCATGCCGAGCAGGTAGGCGGCGTGACCGCCGGTCTTGAGCCGCTCGGCGGTGGCGGCCGCGAAGTCCTCGGCGTTGCCGGTCTGCGAGGCCCAGAGGATCACCACCTCACGGCCGGGCGCCGACGGCGCCGGAGCGGATGCCGTGCCGCGGGAGTACATGCCGGCCAGCACGCCGTTCACCCACAGCGCGTGCTCGGGGTCGAAGGGCGCCGAGGGCGGCAGCACCGGCACGCCCGGGGTGCCGGCCGGGATGCCGGCGAGGAACCCCACGAGGTACTGGCGTTCCTGGGCGGTGAGCACCGGCGGCGGCGCGGGTTCGAGCCCGAAGGGATCGGGGCCGGAGGCGACGGAGGCGGGTTCGACGGGGGTCCGCACGGCCGGTGTTCGCACGGCCGGTGTCCGCACGGCCGGTGTCCGCACCGTGACCGGCGTCGGCACCTTGGTGAGGGACACCGCGCACACCTTCAACTCCGGCTGGAAGGAGAGCGGGTCGACGGCGTCGCTCGTGACGGCGTTGACGCTGAGGTACTCCCCGAACAGGTCGTTCCAGTGGAAGGGCGCGAAGCAACTCCCGGGCCGCACACGGTCGGTGACGATGGCAGGGAGCACGGCCCGGCCGCGTCTGGAGGCGACCTCCACCGAGTCGCCGTCGGTGATCCGCAGGCGTTCGGCGTCCTGCGGATGCAGTTCCACGAAGGGGCCGGGGTTCAGCTTGTTCAGCTTGGCCACCTTCGCCGTCTTGGTCAGCGTGTGCCACTGGTGCTGCAGCCGGCCGGTGTTGAGGACGAAGGGGTAGTCGTCGTCCGGCATCTCGGCGGCCGGCAGGTGCGGCCGGGCGAAGAAGGCGGCTCGCCCGCTCGCGGTGGGGAAGACCGGCGAGCCGTCCTCGCCCACGTACCTGATCGGGTTGCGGTCGGACCCGTCCTCGCTCGCCGCCGGCCACTGCACGGGTGTCTCGCGCAGCCGTTCGTAGGTCACGCCGCGCAGGTCCCACCCGGTCTTCGGGTTCCGGAACCGCTTGATCTCCTCGAAGACCTCCTCGGCGCTGTCGTAGGAGAAGTCCCGTTCGTAGCCCATCTCCCGGGCGACGGCCGCGATGATCCGCCAGTCGGCCAGGGCCTCGCCGGGCGGGTCGGTGGCGGGCCGGGCGAGGGTGAGGTTGCGCTCGCTGTTGACGAGGACGCCCTCGGTCTCGGTCCACAGGGCGCCGGGCAGGACGACGTCCGCGTACGCGTTGGTCTCGGTGTCGGCGAACACGTCCTGGGTGACGACGAACTCGGCGGCCTCCAGGCCCTCGATGACCGTCCTGCGGTTGCCGACGGAGGCGACGGGGTTGGTGCAGATGATCCAGCAGGCCTTGATCTCGCCGTCGGTCATCTGCCGGAACATCTCGACGGTGCCCCTGCCGACGCCGTCGGCGCGGACACCGCCCGCCTCCAGCCTCCACACCTCCTCGGCGAACGCCCGGTCCTCGTCGACCAGCACGGACCGCTGTCCGGGCAGGCCGGGCCCCATGTAGCCCATCTCCCGGCCGCCCATGGCGTTGGGCTGCCCGGTGAGGGAGAACGGGCCGCTGCCCGGACGGCAGATGGCCCCGGTCGCCAGATGCAGGTTGACCAGGGCGTTGGTGTTCCAGGTGCCGTGCGTGGACTGGTTGAGGCCCATCGTCCACAAGCTGGTCCACTCCCCCGCCTCGCCGATCAGCCGGGCGGCCTCGCGGATGTCGTCCTCCGGGATGCCGGTGATGCCGGCGACGACGGCGGGCGGGTAGTCGGCGAGGAAGGCGGGCATCTCCTCCCAGCCCTCGGTGTGCCGCTCGATGAAGTCGGGGTCGGTGTGCCCGTTCGCGTGCAGCAGGTGCAACAGGCCGTTGAGCAGGGCGAGATCGGTGCCCGGCGCGATCTGCAGGAACAGGTCGGCCTTCTCGGCCGTTGCGGTGCGGCGCGGGTCGACGACGATCAGCCTGGCGCCCGCCGACTTCACCCGGTCCATCATGCGCAGGAAGAGGATGGGGTGGCAGTCGGCCATGTTGGAGCCGATGACGAGGAAGACGTCGGCGCGGTCGAGGTCCTGGTACGACCCGGGCGGCCCGTCGGCCCCGAGCGAGAGCTTGTAGCCCGTGCCCGCACTGGCCATGCACAGGCGGGAGTTGGACTCGATACGGTTGGTCCGCACGAACCCCTTGGCCAGCTTGTTCACCAGGTACTGGGCCTCCAGGCCCAGCTGCCCGGAGACGTAGAAGGCGAGGGCGTCGGGTCCGTGCTCGTCGACGACGGCGCGCAGCCGCCGGGCGGTCTCGGTGATCGCCGCGGCGACCGGCTCGGGCACGGGCTCCGCTCCCCGCTCGGGCCGGACCAGGGCCGTGGTCAGGCGCCCGGGAGCCGAGAGCAGGTCGGCGGTGGTCGCCCCCTTGGTGCACAGCCGTCCGAAGTTCGCGGGATGGTCCTTGTCGCCGGACGCCTTCAGAACCGTACGGCGTCCGTCGGGCCCGACGCCGACGTCGAGGACGAGGCCGCAGCCCACACCGCAGTAGGAGCAGACCGTCCGCACCTTCCTCGTGTCGGCGTTCGGCGAGTCCGGCGCGGCCACGGGCACCCCTGCCTCTCATGATCGTCCCGTACGGGTGGAGCTTCCGTGACGGTACGAAATGCCCATTACGCGGGTGTCTCCTGGGCCGGTCATCAGGGGTTACACCGGGCGCACAGGAGTGCGGTGGGCACTGTGAGAGATCTTGCGGCGGGCCCGCGGCCAAGTGTCGGTCCACCGGCGCGCCACCAAACTTGCACCGTTCGTTTTCTTGAATCATTCGTGTTTAAGCCTGTAGGTTGGTCGCCATGACTTCACCCCAGCTTCCGACCACCGCCGAGGAGCTCCGCGGTGCCGGCCTGCGGGTGACGGCCGCCCGCGTCGCACTGCTCGAGACCGTCCGCGAGGGTGACCACCTCGACGTCGAGACGATCGCCTCGGGGGTGCGCGAGAGGGTCGGCCACATATCCCTTCAAGCGGTGTACGAGGCACTCCACGCACTGACCGGCGCGGGCCTCGTACGGCGCATCGAGCCGCCCGGCAGCCCGGCCCGGTTCGAGGGAAGGGTCGGTGACAACCACCACCACCTCGTCTGCCGGTCCTGCGGCGCCGTCTTCGACGTCGACTGCGCGGTCGGCCACGCACCCTGTCTCACCCCGTCCGACGACCGCGGCTTCGCGCTCGACGAGGCCGAGGTCATCTACTGGGGCCTGTGCCCCGACTGTTCCTCCGCACGCACGGCCTGAGCACCAACCCCGGAAGGATTCCCATGTCTGAGAACAACGCCGCAGAGGCCAAGTGCCCGGTGGCGCACGACCGCGCCCTGCACCCGACCCAGGGCGGCGGCAACCAGCAGTGGTGGCCGGAGCGGCTCAACCTGAAGATCCTTGCCAAGAACCCCGCCGTGGCCAATCCGCTCGGTGAGGAGTTCGACTACGCCGCGGCGTTCCAGAGCCTCGACCTCCCGGCGGTCAAACGCGACATCGCCGAGCTGCTGACGGACTCCAAGGACTGGTGGCCGGCCGACTTCGGCAACTACGGCCCCCTGATGATCCGTATGGCCTGGCACAGCGCGGGCACCTACCGCATCAGCGACGGCCGCGGCGGCGCCGGCGCCGGCCAGCAGCGCTTCGCCCCGCTCAACAGCTGGCCCGACAACGGCAACCTGGACAAGGCCCGCCGTCTGCTGTGGCCGGTGAAGAAGAAGTACGGCAAGAGCCTGTCCTGGGCCGACCTGATGATCCTCGCCGGCAACGTCGCCCTGGAGACCATGGGCTTCGAGACCTTCGGCTTCGGCGGTGGCCGTGAGGACGTGTGGGAGTCGGAGGAGGACGTCTACTGGGGTCCCGAGAAGGTCTGGCTCGACGACCAGCGCTACACGGGCGACCGTGACCTGGAGAGCCCGCTCGGCGCGGTCCAGATGGGTCTGATCTACGTCAACCCCGAGGGCCCGAACGGCAACCCGGACCCGATCGCCGCGGCCCGCGACATCCGCGAGACCTTCCGCCGCATGGCGATGAACGACGAGGAGACCGTCGCCCTCATCGCCGGTGGCCACACCTTCGGCAAGACCCACGGCGCCGGCCCGGCGGACAACGTCGGCCCCGAGCCCGAGGCCGCCCCGATCGAGCAGCAGGGCCTGGGCTGGAAGAGCACCTACGGCACCGGCAAGGCCGGCGACGCGATCACCTCCGGCCTGGAGGTCACCTGGACCGCCACGCCGACCCGGTGGAGCAACGGGTTCTTCAAGAACCTCTTCGAGTACGAGTACGAGCTCACCGAGAGCCCGGCCGGCGCGAAGCAGTGGGTCGCCAAGGACGCCGAGGCGATCGTCCCCGACGCGCACGACGCGACGAAGAAGCACCTCCCGACGATGCTCACCACCGACCTGTCGCTGCGCTTCGACCCGGTCTACGAGCAGATCTCGCGCCGCTTCTACGAGAACCCGGACGAGTTCGCGAAGGCCTTCGCCCGCGCCTGGTTCAAGCTGACCCACCGCGACATGGGCCCGAAGGCGCTGTATCTCGGCCCGGAGGTCCCGGAGGAGACCCTGCTGTGGCAGGACCCGCTGCCGCAGGCCGAGGGCGAGCCCATCGACGCCGCCGACATCGCGTCGCTCAAGGCCAAGCTGCTCGACTCGGGCCTCTCGGTCTCCCAGCTGGTGACCACCGCCTGGGCGTCCGCCTCCACCTACCGCAACAGCGACAAGCGCGGCGGTGCCAACGGCGCCCGCATCCGCCTGCAGCCGCAGGCCGGCTGGGAGGTCAACGAGCCCGACAAGCTGGCTCAGGTCCTGCGCGTCCTCGAGGGCATCCAGGCCGGGTTCAACACCGGTGCCAAGAAGGTCTCCCTGGCCGACCTGATCATCCTCGGCGGTGCCGCCGCCGTGGAGAAGGCCGCCAAGGACGCCGGCTTCGACATCGAGGTGCCCTTCACGCCGGGCCGCGTGGACGCCACGGACGAGCACACCGACGCGGAGTCCTTCGCCGCGCTGGAGCCCCCGGCCGACGGCTTCCGCAACTACCTGGGCAAGGCCAACCGCCTGCCGGCCGAGTTCCTGCTGCTGGACAAGGCGAACCTGCTGGGCCTGAGCGCCCCGGAGATGACCGTCCTGGTCGGCGGCATGCGGGTGCTGGGCGCCAACTACCAGAACACCGCCCACGGCGTCTTCACCAAGACCCCGGGCAAGCTCACCAACGACTTCTTCGTCAACCTGCTCGACCTGGGCACGACCTGGACGTCGACCTCGGAGGACCAGACGACCTTCGAGGGCCGTGACGACGCGACCGGCGAGGTGAAGTGGACCGGCACCCGTGCCGACCTCGTCTTCGGCTCGCACTCCGAACTGCGCGCCCTCGCCGAGGTCTACGCGGCCGACGACGCGAAGGAGAAGTTCGTCAAGGACTTCGTCGCGGCGTGGGTGAAGGTGTCGAACGCGGACCGCTTCGACATCGCCTGATCCTCACGGTCACCGAGCCTGGCCACTGACGTCCGGGCCGTCCCTCACGGGGCGGCCCGGACGTCGCCGTTTTCCGGCAGCGCCCCGCGTCAGGCGTAGGGCAGCCGGACGGTCGAGATGTCTCCGGTGTCCAGCGTGCTGGGGGTGTTGCCCAGGGCGCTCCAGACCCTGACCCTCACCTTTCCGTTCTTCAGGTCGCAGGGGGTGCCGGTCGCGGCGGCCAGTCCGGCACTGTCGGTGTAGTGCTCCCAGCCGGGGAGCGGGTCGGTGGCGAAGTAGCGGTAGGTCTCGACGCGGTCCCATGAGCCCGAGCCGGTGCAGTCGTAGGACAGCTCCATCTGCACCGCGTTGCCGACGGTCCGCCCGGCGTCGACGGCGAGGTCGAACCGGGGGGCGCCTCCGGCGTACTTCAGGTCGACCCCGGAGGTGGTGAAGGTCAGCGGCTTGTACGGGCTGCCGTCGTGGTTGACGCCGTCGGCCGAGGCCACCGTCACGCTGCCCGCGGAACCGGCGGTCCCGGACAGCGTCCCGTCGTCCATCAGGTACAGCGTGGGCGAGGAACCCGTGCCGCCGGACGGCGTGGGGGTCGGAGTCGGGGTGGGCGTCGGGGTCGGCGTGGGCGTCGGGGTCGGCGTGGGCGTCGGGGTCGGGGTGGATCCCGTGCCGCCGGGTGCGCTGCCGCCGCTCCAGGTGTGGGCACCGGCGGTGACCGTCCGGCCCGCGGGCACCCGCACGCTGGTTCCGTCGGAGAAGTGCACGGTGTGGTCGGCGGCGGTCGGGTTGGCTGCGACGTAGGTGCGTTCGCCGTTCTTGGTGAAGACCGCGGTCAGCGGATCGTCGGCGGTGACGGTGGTGTCGACGGTGCCGAGGGCGGCGAGGTTGCGGATCCAGTGGAAGGTGTGGGCCTTGCTCTCGCCCTCCTCCGAGGTGAAGGAGCTGTCGGCGCGGAAGTCGGCCAGGGCCGCGTCGCCGTCGCCGAGGGCGAGGTACTCGTACCAGATGTCGGGCCAGATGCCGGGCCTGGTCTTGCCGGACTGGTCGAGCATCTCCTGGTAATTCGCTTTGACGTAGGCCGGGTTGTCGCCGAGGTAGAGGTGCCCGCCGGTCACCGGGAGCAGGTTGATGCCCTGGATCTGCTCGGGGGCGCTGGAGAACCAGGTGGAGTAGGCGCCGCCGTTGCTCCAGACCATGCCGACCTCCTTGTGCGGGAAGTCGCTCGGGTAGATCTCGTCCTTGGTGTCGAACCAGTAGTCCTGAATGGCGGCGGCCTGCGTGGTGTACATGTAGATGCCCGCGTCCCGGACCGTCTTGTTCCCGGTGGCGGCGCCCCACTGGATGAGCGCGTTGTCGAAGTTCATGCCTTCGGACGAGGACTCCTGGTTGTTGCCAGCGGCAAACGAGCCGTGGCCCGAGGCCCAGTCGTGGCCGGCGTAGATGTCGAAGTCCCGGAGGTAGGGGAAACGTTTGTCCGCACGGTCGTAGTTGTCGGCGTCCCGGATGAGCCGGTCGACCATCCCGCCGTAGTGGTCGGCGTCGGCCCAGGTGGGGTCGAACCGGGCGAGGGTGGCGGCGGCCGCGATGTAGTAGCCGTAGTGGAAGTGGTGGTCGTTCAGCTCCTGGTCGGACCCGTAGGAGGCCGGGTAGCCGATCAGGGTCCCCCACTTGTCGTCGTAGTAGAACAGGTGGCCCGTCTCGTTCTGCGAGGCGGTGAACCAGTCCGTCAGCTTGGACTTGATCGCCGCGAGGGCGGCGTCGCGTACGTCCGTGTTGCCGGTCTGGTCGGCGATCTCCGCCAGGCGCGCGGCGCGGCCGAGGCCCTTGCCGGTCCAGTAGGTGTCGTCGCTCTGCTGCCGGGTCGGGTCGGCCTTCTCCGCGTTCAGGTAGTTCTGCAGGGTGGTGGCGTCGGCCCCGGCATCGTCTGCGACGGCCGGCACCTCGGGGAGCACGCCGTGAAAGACCATCGACGTCGTGAAGGACGTGATGCCGGTGAGCACCTTCAGCGGGCCGCGCGAGGAGATGTACTTCTGCGACAACGGGCTGCCGCCGGCGAGGTTGCGCCACTGGTGCGGCATCAGCGCCGCGACCGTGGCCTTGCCGGTGCCCTCCATGGCGGTGGTGGTGAAGCCGTACTTGGTGGTGACGGTGCTGCTCGCCTCGTCGTACGCGTACGACACCGTGGTCCCGGTGACGTGGTCGTGGGCGTACTCGGCGTACTCGTCCGCCAGCGCGGCCCGGTCGGCGGCCGAGGTGGACGGCGTGGTGGGCAGCACGGCGATCGAGAAGTAGTCCTTGCCCCCGAGCGATGAGGTGAAGGTGGTGCCGGAGCCGTCGACCGACCAGGTGGCGCCGCTCGGGGCGAAAGCCACGTAGTCGTGCCCGGCGATGGTGTAGCCGAGCATCGAACCGGAGCGGGACCACACGGTGGCCGTCGCGCCGGAGGCCACCTTGATCTGGGCGTCGCCGCCGGTCGCCCGGAAGTACGCGAACGGCAGGCCGGAGCCGATGGTCGCCCGCAGCTTGTGCGCGCCGTCGCTCAGGACGGGGCTGACGGTCCAGTCGCTCCAGTCGTCGACCTTCACCTCGGGAGCACCCAGGCCGGCGACTCCGGCCACGAAGTCCTCGGTGTAGTTGAAGTGGTACTCGCCCACGCCCTTGGCGCTGCCGGAGATCGCCGGTGTGGTGCTGTAGGAGAAGCCGAGTCCGCCCGACTGGGCCTTGAAGCCGAGCGGCTGCGCGAACAGCGGCTCACCATAGGCGCAGTTGGTGCGCTTCCACAGGATGGACGACCACCAGTCGTTGGTCGGCACGGCACCTGACGGGGCGTCGGCGGTGACCCAGTGGCGCGGGTTGGTGGACAGGTCCGCGCATCCCGAGGGCAACGGACCGGGGGCGGTGGTGGTGTAACTGCCCGCGCCCACCGTGTCGGCTCTCGCCGCCGCGGAGTCGAAGGCCGCGAGGACCGCGCCGAGCAGGGCGGCGACGGCGAGGAACACCGCGGCTCGCCGCAGGACGGCGGGCCGCGGCGCGGTTCTCGGTGGCTGAGCACTGTCTCTTGCCATGGGGGCCCTTTCAGCAGGGAGGCGAGGCGTGCGAACGACGTGTGCGCAGCGCGACTTTCATATCCCAGGCCACAGCGGGGAGGAGCCCGCGATTGCCGCGCTTGAGAGCGCTCTCAAGCTGGAGAACATAGAGGGGCCCCAAGGAGTCGTCAATACAGAAAGCAGTGATCGTTCAACGACCCGTCACCGACGCGCGCGGGCGGCCGGCCTCATCCGGATGAGGCCGGCCGCCGACGGGTACTCGGACTGGTTCAGCGCTGCAGCGTCAGGACGCCCGGCCGCCAGGGCAGTTGGTCGTAGGGACCGCTCGCCGAGGGGGACTTGCCCTGATAGAGGAGCTGCAGGTTGCAGGGGTCGACGGTCATGGTCTGGTCGGGGTTGTTGCGGACCAGGTCACCGTGGCTGATGTCGTTGGTCCAGGTGGCACCGCTGTTGGCCTTGCCCGCGAAGGGGTTGCTCTCGGTGGCGGCCTGCGGGGTCCACGAACCGTTCAGGCTGGAGGCCGTGAACGAGCGGAAGAAGCGCTGCTCGTTCGCACCCCGGGCCTCGACGATCATGAGGTACTGGTTCTGGCCCTGGACCTTGTAGACCTGGGGCGCCTCGAACAGGTTCTTCGTCGTGTCACTCATGACCGTCGTGTACGAGGAGCCGAAGTTGCCCGGGAAGTTCCCGATCGGCATGCTCGCCCGGTAGATCTTGCCGTTGTCACCGGCGAAGAACAGGTACATGTTCTGGCCGTCACCGATCAGGGTCTGGTCGATCGGCGCGGCGCCCGAGATGCTGCCGGTGAACAGCGGCTGCGGCGCGGACCAGCCGTTGGGGTTGGTGGGGTCGCTCGACGTGCGGTAGATGAACGGCCACGCACCCCACTGGTAGGCCAGCACCCAGATGTTCTTGGGCGCGAAGTAGAAGAGGGTGGGTGCCACCGTGGCCTGGCTCATCCCGGTCTGGCGGGCCGACGCCATGTCCGACCAGTTCGTGAAGGGAGCGAACGCCATCGAGCCGTAGGACGATCCCGAGACGTTCGACGCGTAGACCAGGTGCTTGCCGTTGTAGACCACGTTGGTGAAGTCCTTCAGCGAGACCCACCCGTTCGCCGGCTGCGCCAGCGCACCCGTCGACGTCCACCGGTACGTCGACGGCAGAGCACACGTTCCGTCCGGCGGGGTCGTGGTCCCGGACAGGCCGGTCCACTTCTGGTTGCTGCCGCCGTTGCACGTCCAGATCTGCACCGCCGTGCCGTTGGCCGTTCCGGAGCCCGTGGCCTCCAGGCACAGCCCGGACTCCACACCGACGACCGTGCCGTCGGAGTTCAGCCGCCACTGCTGGTTCGCCCCGCCGGAACAGGTCCAGATCTGCACCCGGGTACCGGCCGTGGTGGCATGGCCCGGAACGTCCAGGCACTTGCCGCCGTACACGGTGAGCTGGTTGCTGTCCGTCAACGTCCACTGCTGGTTGGTACCGCCCCAGCAGTCGTAGAGCTGCAGGTACGTGCCGTCGGTCTGGGCGGCCCCCGGCACATCGAGACACCGGCCGGAACCGACACCGCGCAGGGCGCCGCTGGAAGCCGCCTGAGCCGGGGCGGCGACGAGCATCGCCGCCAGCGCGGCCAGCGCCGCTATCACGGCGGCGAGCACCGTGGACCGATGCCTGCGACTGAACCTCGTTCTGCGCATGGACACTTCCTCAACCTCGAGTGGGCGGTTGCCGTTGAGCACCACCACGGATGGGCCATGTTTGGCGGGGTCATGACATTTGCGACTGAGCGACGTGCACTGTTCGTCGGGTCGAACAAGGGTCGAAGCATCGAGCAACCCGAATGATAGAGAGCCGTTGAACCGCGTCAATACCTCTCGCACGTATCGCCGCGAACATCGAAATCTTTCGAGGCTTTATGCGCTGGTCAGCACACCCCGCGCCGCCCTTTCCGCAGGGCACCGGACATCTCGACTTCCACCGTTGCGGCAATCGCTGAGGCTGTCGAGGTGTCCGGATGATCAACCCGATCCCGAATGTTTCGGAAGTCAATCGGAAATTTCTTCTGCGAGGTGTATTGACGATCCACGGTCAGCCGCCAATCATCCCTGTCTGGGCCATCCATGCTGCACGGCAGACGCACGACCGGCCGCATGACAGAGCCGCACCCCACGTCACCTGCGTCACCTCGTTTCGTTCCGGTGAGGTGCGCACCACATGGGCGGACGACACAGTCCCCCTGCGCTTCCCCCGCACTTCAGTCCATCCGTGATGTCAACCCCGGAGGAACAGTCATGGGCTCGTACGCCCTTCCCAGATCCGTCATCCACCGAAAGACCCGCGCCCTGCGCCTGGCACTGGTCGCCGGCGTCCTCGGTGTGGTCACCGCACTGGCCGTGCCGCCGAACGCGCACGCCGCCGAGACCACGCTCGGTGCCGCGGCGGCACAGAGCGGCCGCTACTTCGGCACCGCCATCGCCTCGGGCAGGTTGGGCGACTCGGCGTACACGTCGATCGCGGCCCGCGAGTTCAACATGGTGACGGCCGAGAACGAGATGAAGATCGACGCCACCGAACCGCAGCGGGGCCAGTTCAACTTCAGCGCCGGCGACCGTGTCTACAACTGGGCGGTCCAGAACGGCAAGCGGGTGCGCGGCCACACACTGGCCTGGCACTCCCAGCAGCCCGGCTGGATGCAGAGCCTCAGCGGCAGCTCACTGCGCCAGGCGATGATCGACCACATCAACGGCGTGATGGGCCACTACAAGGGCAAGATCGCCCAGTGGGACGTCGTGAACGAGGCGTTCGCCGACGGCAGTTCGGGAGGCCGACGGGACTCCAACCTGCAACGCACGGGCAACGACTGGATCGAGGTCGCCTTCCGCACCGCGCGCGCCGCCGACCCGGCCGCCAAGCTCTGCTACAACGACTACAACATCGAGAACTGGACCTGGGCCAAGACCCAGGGCGTGTACAACATGGTCCGGGACTTCAAGCAGCGCGGCGTGCCGATCGACTGCGTCGGGTTCCAGTCGCATTTCAACAGCGGCAGCCCCTACAACAGCAACTTCCGCACCACACTGCAGAATTTCGCCGCTCTCGGCGTCGACGTGGCCATCACCGAACTCGACATCCAGGGCGCCTCGTCCTCGACCTACGCCGCCGTGACCAACGACTGCCTGGCCGTCTCGCGCTGCCTCGGCATCACCGTCTGGGGTGTGCGCGACAGCGACTCCTGGCGCTCCGGTGACACGCCGCTGCTGTTCAACAACGACGGCAGCAAGAAGCCCGCCTACACCGGCGTCCTCAACGCCCTCAACGGCGGCTCCACCACCACACCTCCCCCCACGGGAGGCGGGCAGATCAAGGGCGTCGGCTCGGGCCGCTGCCTGGACGTGCCCAACGCCGCCACCACCGACGGCACGCAGGTCCAGCTGTGGGACTGCAACAGCGCCACCAACCAGCAGTGGACGCTCACCGACGCCGGCGAGCTCAGGGTCTACGGCAACAAGTGCCTGGACGCGGCCGGCACCGGCAACGGCACCAAGGTGCAGATCTACAGCTGCTGGGGCGGCGACAACCAGAAGTGGCGCCTCAACTCCGACGGATCCATCGTCGGCGTCCAGTCCGGTCTCTGCCTCGACGCCGTCGGAGCCGGCACCGCCAACGGCACCCTGATCCAGCTCTACTCCTGCTCGAACGGCAGCAACCAGCACTGGACCCGCTCCTGAGCGAGCCTGCCCCGCCGGGGTCGCCGCCGTGATGGCGGCGACCCCGGCCATCGGCACGCGGAGCCGAAGGGGACCAGCGGGTCAGGCGCCCTTCGCGACCGGTTCCAGGATCGCCACGCACTCCACGTGATGCGTCATCGGGAACAGGTCGAACGCCCGCAGCGTCCGTACCCGGTAGCCGCCCTCCCGGAAGTAGCCCAGGTCGCGGGCCAGGGCCGCCGGGTCGCAGGCGACGTAGGCGATCCTGCGGGCGCCCAGTGAGGAGAGGTGCTCCACCGTGGCGCGGCCGGCGCCCGCCCTCGGCGGGTCCAGGACGATCAGGTCGACCTCGCTGATGCCCGTGCGGGGCAGTACGGTCTCCACCTTGCCCTGCTCGATGCGAACCCGGTCGAAGTCGGCGAGGTTGTGCCGGGCGTCCTCGACGGCCCGCTTGCCGGACTCGATGCCGAGGACCGCGCCCTTGTCGCCGAGGCGGTCGGCGAGGGCGCCGGCGAACAGGCCCACACCGCAGTACAGGTCCAGCGCCATGTCGCCCTTGCGCGGCAACAGGCCCTGCATGACCGCCTTGACGAGGGTGTCGGCGGCCATCGGGTGGACCTGCCAGAAGCCGCCACTGCCCACCCGGTGGGTCCGGCCGTCGGCCCGCTCACGGACGAAGGCGCGGCCGTGGACGCGGTGGATGCCGCCGTCCTTCTCCTCGACGCGCATCACGGAGACGGGCTTGTCCAGCTCGACGAGGGGCAGCCGGGCACCCGGCCGGGGCTCCAGGATCACCATGCGGTCCTGGGAGCCGGTGGCCGCGATCGCCTCGACGGACGCCATCCCGGACCAGTCACGGTCCTCGATGCCCAGCTCGCTCACGCCCGGCGCCGCGATCATGCAGTGCTCGATCGGCTCGACCTCGTGCGAGCGGTGCCGGCGCAGACCGGCGTGCCCGGAGGCGTCCACCGCGTACTGGACCCGCGTGCGCCACTGCGGCACCTCGCCGGCCGGCAGCTTGTCGCCCTCGGCCGGCATCACCGTGCCGTCCCAGCCGGCCTCCTCGGGCGTCAGCCCCGCGAGCCGCCGCAGCTGTTCGGCGATGACCTCGCCCTTGAGCCGGCGCTGGGCCCCGGGCTTGGCGTGCTGCCAGTCGCAGCCGCCGCAGCGACCGGGACCGGCGTAGGGGCAGGGTGCCTCGATGCGGTCCTTGGACGCCTCCAGCACCTCGACGGCGTCCGCGCGCAGGAAGCGCGCGCCCTCCTCGCCCTCGGTCACCCGGGCCACGACCCGCTCGCCGGGCAGCGCGTGCCGGACGAACAGCACCTGGCCGTCGTCGGTGCGCGCGACGCAGTGCCCGCCGTGGGCGACGGGGCCGATCTCGACCTCGTACTCCTCCCCCACCAGCGACTTCTTCTCTTGTGCCTGCATGGTGGGGTGACTCCAGAAATGAGAGAGAACGACGGCCGGACAACAGCCCACCAGTCTACGTGGGTGTCGCCCGGCCGTTGACCGGCGAGGGGGTCAGCCCTTGCCGCCCGAGGTGCCGGAGTGCTCCTTCGGCCGGCCCTGCTCGGCGGGACCGCGCCGCACCGAACCGGGAGCGTTCCACTCCTGGCGCCTGCGGGCCCGCTTCTTCGCCGCCTCGGAGGACTGCAGCTGGTAGGGCACCGAGGTGACCATGATGCCCGGTGTGAACAGCAGGCGGCCCTTGAGCCGGAGCGCGCTCTGGTTGTGCAGCAGGTGCTCGTACCAGTGGCCCACCACGTACTCGGGGATGATCACCGAGACCGCGTCGCGCGGCGACTCCCTGCGCAGCCCCTTGACGTACTCGATGATCGGCCGCGTGATCTCGCGGTACGGCGAGTCCAGCACCTTCAGCGGTACCTCGATGCCGCGCCGCTCCCACTCCTCCTTGAGCAGCTTCGTCTCCGCCGGGTCGACGTTGACGGTGAGCGCCTCCAGGGTGTCGGAGCGCATCAGCTTGGCGTAGGCGAGGGCGCGCAGCGCGGGGCGGTGGATCTTGGAGATCAGTACGACCGAGTGGACGCGGGAGGGGCGCAGGCTGTCGTCGCTCGGGCCCTCGGGGGCGGCGAGCTCCGCGGCCACGCCGTCGTAGTGCTTACGGATGGCCGTCATCGTCGCGTAGAAGATGCACATGCCCAGCAGCGCGACCCATGCACCGTGGGTGAACTTGGTGACGAGGACGACGACCAGCACCAGGCCGGTGAAGAAGGCACCGAAGGTGTTGATGGCGCGCGAGCGCATCATGTGACGGCGCTTGGCCTGGTCCTTCTCGGTGGCGAGGTGGCGGTTCCAGTGGCGGACCATGCCGGTCTGGCTGAGTGTGAAGGACACGAACACGCCGACGATGTACAGCTGGATGAGCCGGGTGGAGTCGGCGCCGTAGATCACCACGAGCAGGGTCGCCGCGCCGGCCAGCAGCACGATGCCGTTGGAGAAGGCGAGGCGGTCGCCGCGGGTGTGCAGCTGGCGGGGCAGGTAGCGGTCCTGGGCGAGGATCGAGCCGAGCACGGGGAAGCCGTTGTAGGCCGTGTTGGCGGCCAGGAACAGCACGAGCGCGGTGGCCGCGGCGAGCACCACGAAGAAGAAGCTGCCCTTGCCGAAGACGGCCTCGGCGACCTGGGTGATCACCGGGTTCTGGACGTAGTCGGCGCCGACCCCCACGCCGTGCTTGAGCAGGTCGGTGGCCGGGTTCTCGGCCATGCGGACCTTGGTGGTCAGGGCGAGGACGATGATCCCGCAGAACATGGTGACGGCGAGCAGGCCCATCGCGGCGAGCGTGGTCGCCGCGTTCTTCGACTTCGGCTTGCGGAACGCCGGGACGCCGTTGGAGATCGCCTCGACACCGGTGAGCGCGGCACAGCCGGAGGAGAAGGCGCGCAGCATCAGGAAGATCAGGGCGAAGCCGGCCAGCCCCTGGTGCTCGGCCTTGATCGTGTACTGGGCGGTCGGCGCGCGCAGGGTGTCGTTCAGCACCAGCCCGCGGAAGGCGCCCCACGCGATCATGATGAAGACGCCGCCGACGAAGACGTACGTCGGGATCGCGAAGAGCTTGCCGGACTCCTTCACGCCGCGCAGGTTCATCAGGGTGAGCAGCACGATCACCCCGACCGCGCACAGCACCTTGTGCTGGACCACGAACGGCACCGCGGAGCCCAGGTTCTCGATGCCGGAGGCGATCGAGACGGCCACGGTGAGGACGTAGTCGACGAGCAGGGCGCTGGCCACGGTCAGCCCCGCCTTGGGGCCGAGGTTGGTGTTCGCCACCTCGTAGTCGCCGCCGCCGCTGGGGTAGGCGTGCACGTTCTGCCGGTAGGAGGCGACCACGGTGAACATCAGCACGACGACCGCGAGGGCGATCCAGGGGCTGAAGTGGTACGCCGACACGCCCGCGATGGACAGGACCAGCAGCACCTCTCCAGGGGCGTAGGCCACGGAGGACAGCGGGTCGGAGGCGAAGACGGGGAGGGCGATGCGCTTCGGCAGGAGCGTTTCACCCAGCCGGTCACTGCGCAGTGCGCGCCCGATCAAGATCCGTTTGGGCACGTCGGTCAGTTTGGACACAACTGAGCATCGTAGGCGTTCGAACGGGTGCGCAACCACCCGCCACCCCCGATCTGCCCACTGGGTGAAATCGAGGACGGCTCCGGCTGCGGATTCCGCAGCTCAGCGGGTCCGCATGCCTATATGACAAACACCGCCCACTTTCCCGGCCGTCGCCGACCTCTGGAGGTTTCATGCACGCCCCCGCAGAACTGATCGGCGCCGTCGCGACCCTCGTGGGCCTCGGATTCCTGACACTTGCGAGCGTCCGCAGCATCGGCCGTCGCTGAGATCACGGACATGACAGCAACCGTGCACGGGGCTCCCGGCGTCGTACCGCGCGTGTGTAGCTTGGGCGTCGGTCTGAGACCCTGATGCCGAGCAGTAGTTTTTGGACATTCGGAAGGACGGTCGTGCACATCGTCATCATGGGCTGCGGAAGAGTGGGTTCCGCTCTGGCCCAGACATTGGAGCAACAGGGGCACACGGTCGCCGTGATCGACCAGGACCCCACCGCCTTCCGCCGCCTCGGCCCGGGCTTCGGCGGCCGCCGGGTCACCGGCGTCGGCTTCGACCAGGACACCCTGCGCGAGGCCGGCATCGAGGAGGCCGGCGCCTTCGCCGCCGTCTCCAGCGGCGACAACTCCAACATCATCGCGGCGCGCGTCGCCCGCGAGATGTTCGGCGTGGAGAACGTCGCGGCCCGGATCTACGACCCCCGCCGTGCGGAGGTCTACCAGCGCCTGGGCATCCCGACCGTGGCGACCGTCCGCTGGACGGCCGACCAGATGCTGCGCCGGCTGCTCCCCTCGGGCGCCGAGCCGCTGTGGCGCGACCCGACCGGCGGAGTACAGCTCGCCGAGGTGCACGCCTCCGCCGCCTGGGTCGGTCACAAGATCAGCAAGCTGCAGGAGGAGACGGGCATCCGCGTGGCGTTCCTGACCCGCCTCGGCGAGGCGATCCTGCCCACCTCGCAGACGGTGCTGCAGGAGGGCGACCTGGTGCACGTGATGATGCGCACCGACGAGGTCGACAAGGTCGAGGCGTCCTTCGCCAAGGGTCCCGAAGAGGAGGGCGGTCACTGATGAGGGTCGCCATTGCCGGTGCTGGCGCGGTGGGTCGCTCGATCGCGGGCGAACTGCTGGAGAACGGTCACGAGGTCCTGCTCGTCGACAAGGCGCCGACCGCCATCTCGGTCGAGCGCGTCCCCCAGGCGGAGTGGCTGCTGGCCGACGCCTGCGAGATCACGTCCCTGGACGAGGCGGCGCTCCAGCGCTGCAACGTCGTCATCGCGGCGACGGGCGACGACAAGGTCAACCTGGTCGTGTCCCTACTGGCGAAGACGGAGTACGGCGTCCCGCGCGTCGTGGCCCGGGTGAACAACCCCAAGAACGAGTGGCTCTTCAACGAGTCCTGGGGCGTGGACGTCGCCGTCTCCACCCCTCGCCTGATGTCGGCCCTGGTCGAGGAGGCGGTGAGCGTCGGCGACCTGGTCCGCCTCCTGCGCTTCAGCCACGGCGACGCCAACCTCGTGGAACTGACCCTCCCGGAGGAGTCGGCCCTGGCCGGCACCCAGGTCGGCGACGTGGAGTGGCCGGAGGACACCTCCCTGGTCACGATCATCCGAGGCACCCGGGTCCTCACCCCGTCCCGCGACGACTCCCTGGAACCGGGCGACGAGCTGCTGTTCGTCGCCGCCCAGGCCCGCGAGGAACAACTGGAGGACCTGCTGTCGGTCCGCCGCGAGGACGTCACGGACTAGCGGCTGTGCACTACGACAGGAAAGGGCGCCCCCTGATCAGGGGGCGCCCTTTCCCACTCAGCCCGTCCGGGGGTACCCCCTCTGGGGGAGTTTGAGGACGAGGCCCACAGGGCCGACAGCGGGGGCCTGGGGGCGGCAGCCCCCAGCAACGCCCACCGAGACGCCGAGCTCAGACCTCCCGACGGTGCCGACCCCCCGCCGCCTCAGCCTTCTCCGCCTCCGCAGCGGCCGCCTCCTCCGCCTCCATCTCCGCGAACACGTCGATCGGCGCGGGCGCCTTCGCCAGGAAGACCCACGTCAGCCAGACCGCCAGCAGGAACGGCGGAATCTTCAACGCGACGAGCACCCAGCCCAGTTGCGCGGTGTTGGCCCACCAGTACAGCGGGAAGAGGATCGCGCACTTGGCCAGCAGGATCAGGCCCCAGGCCCAACTGGCCTTGGCGTACGCCTTCTTGCGGCCGGGGTTGCGGGTGCGCCAGGAGAGGTTCTCCTTGAAGACCGGGCCGAGGATCAGACCGATCAGGGGGACACCGCACAGGGTCGTGACGATGTACGCCAGCGCCAGGCCCAGGGTGTAGAGCATGCCGGGGAGGTAGAAGTCCTTGGCGTTGCCGGTCATCATCGCGAACACGACACCGAACGCGACGCCGAAGACGCCGCTGAACGCGTGCTTGACGGTGTCCCGCATGATCAGTCGGACCACCACGAGCAGCAGGGACACGGCGAGGGCGGCGATGGCCGACCAGTGCAGGTCCTTGTTGATCGTGAAGATGGTGACGAAGAGCAGGCCGGGCAGCACCGTCTCGACCATGCCCCGCACTCCGCCGAACGCCTCGAACAGGGCGGCCTCGGTGACCGCCCGCGCGTCGTCGGCTTGAGTGTCTTCGGTCGGCTTGTCGAGCGACGTCACCGGCTACTCCCGTCCGAGGGGTCTCAGTTCGTATTTCGGATTGAACAGCACCCGGCGGCCCCGGCTCATTGAGATCCGGCCCGATGCGATCAGTCTGCGCCCGGGCTCTATCCCGACGATGGAACGCCGCCCGAGCCACACCACGTCCAGCGCGGCGGAGCCGTCGAAGAGCTCGGCCTCCAGGGCCGGGACGCCCGCACGCGGCCGCAGGGTGACCGTGCGCAAGGTACCAGTAACCGTGACGATCTGTCGGTCGTGGCAGTCACCGATCCGCGTGCATCCCGCCGTCTCGGCATCCTCCCGCAGCTCCTCGGACTCCAGGTCCTCCTGCGAGGAGGAGAGCCGGTCGAGCATGCGCCGGAACCGGCCCACCGGCTTTTCGGAACGAGGAACAGCACTCATATCTGAAGCGTACCGGGGTGCACTGACACCTTCGTACCCGCGGGGCGACGCCCCGAACCCGGGCCGGTTCCCGCCCCGGGTCCGCAGCTGCTACTTCTCGAACCGGTAACCCATGCCCGGTTCGGTGATGAAATGCCGGGGATGTGACGGATCAGACTCGAGCTTCCGGCGCAGCTGCGCCATGTACACCCGCAGGTAGTTGGTCTCCGTCCCGTACGACGGCCCCCACACCTCCTGCAACAGCTGTCGCTGGCCGACCAGCCGTCCCGTGTTGCGGACCAGCACCTCCAGCAGATGCCATTCCGTGGGGGTCAGCCGGACGTCCCTGCCGCCGCGGTTGACCTTCTTGGCGGCCAGGTCGACGGTGAAAGCCTCGGTCTCCACGGTCGTGACCTCGTCCTCGCCGGCCCCGACGGGCTCGGCGCGGCGGACGGCGGCGCGCAGGCGGGCGAGGAGCTCGTCCATGCCGAAGGGCTTGGTGACGTAGTCGTCGGCGCCCGCGTCGAGGGCCTCGACCTTCTCGTCGGAGGTGTGCCGGGCGGAGAGCACCAGGATCGGCACCCGGGTCCAGCCGCGCAGGCCGCGGATGACGTCGACGCCGTCCATGTCGGGCAGGCCGAGGTCCAGGACGACCACGTCGGGGTGGCGGGCGGCGGCGAGCCGGAGGGCGGTGGCGCCGTCGTGCGCCGCGTCGACCTCGTACTCGCGCGCCCTGAGGTTGATCACTAGGGCGCGCACGATCTGCGGCTCGTCGTCGATCACGAGCACCCGGGTCATGTGGCCTGCCTTTCCGGCTGTTCCTGCGGCGGCGGTACGGGCTGCGGTGCCTGCGGTGCCTGCGGTGCCTGCGCACGCAGGGTGAGGACCATGGTGAGCCCGCCGCCGGGGGTGTCCTCGGCCTCGAGGGTGCCGCCCATGGCCTCGGCGAAGCCGCGGGCGACCGCGAGGCCGAGGCCCACGCCGGTGCCGCGCGGGGCGTCGCCGTGGCGTTGGAAGGGCGCGAAGATGCGTTCCTTGGCCTCGTCGGGGACGCCGGGGCCGCGGTCGACGACCCGGACCTCGACCCGGTCGGCGAGGGCGCTGGCGGCGACCAGCACCGGCTTGCCCGGCGGGCTGTACTTGACGGCGTTCTCCACCAGGTTGGCCATCGACCGTTCGAGGAGACCGGCGTCGACGGCGACCATGGGCAGGGTCTCCGGGACGTCCAGCCGGACACCGTCCTGGTCCACGCCGACCAGCGCCATCGGCACCACCTCGTCGAGGTCGACCTCGCGGATCAGCGGGGTGACCGTGCCGGTCTGCAGGCGGGACATGTCGAGGAGGTTGCCGACGAGGTGGTCGAGGCGGTCGGCGCCCTCCTCGATGCCCTCCAGCAGCTCCGCCCGGTCCTCCTCGGACCAGGCCACGTCGTCCGAGCGCAGGGACGACACGGCGGCCTTGATCCCGGCGAGCGGGGTGCGCAGGTCGTGGCTGACGGCGGCGAGGAGGGCCGTGCGGATCCGGTTGCCCTCGGCCAGCGCGCGGGCCCGGTCGGCCTCCTCCAGCAGGCGCCTGCGGTCCAGTACGACGGCGGCCTGCGCGGCGAACGCGGCCAGCACCCGGCGGTCCTCGGCGGGCAGCACGCGCCCGGTCAGCGCGAGGGCGATGTGGTCGCCGACCGCCACGTCCACGTCGGCCTCCTCCGGCCGTCCCACCGGCGGTCCGACGCCGGCCCGGCCCGCGCAGGTCCAGGGGTCGTGGTCGCCGGACCGCTCCAGCAGGGCCGCGGACTCCATCCCGAAGGTCTCGCGGACCCGCTCCAGCAGCTCCTCCAGGCCGGTCTCGCCGCGCAGCACGTTGCCCGCGAGGAAGGACAGGATCTCCGACTCGGCGCGCAGCCGGGCCGCCTGGTGGGTGCGGCGGGCGGCGAGGTCGACGACCGAGGCGACGGAGGCCCCGACGGCCACGAAGATGACGATGGCGACGATGTTCTTGGGGTCGGCGATGGTCCAGCGGTGCAGGGGCGGTGTGTAGAAGTAGTTCAGGAGCAGCGAGCCCACCGCCGCGGAGGCCAGCGCGGGCAGCAGGCCGCCGAGCAGCGCCGCCGCGACCGTCACCGACAGGAACAGCAGCATGTCGTTGGCGAGGCCGAGGTGGACGGTGTAGAGCAGCACGGCCATGATCGCGGGGCCGGCCACTCCGACCGCCCAGCCCCCGATGATCCGGGACCGTCCCAGCCGCGCGCCGCGCGCCACGGGCAGCCCGCGCCCCTTGCCGGCCTCGTCGTGCGTGATGAGGTGGACGTCGATGTCGGTACCGGAGTCCCGGGCGACGGTGGCGCCGACGCCGGGCCCGAAGACGTACTGCCAGCTCTTGCGGCGCGAGACGCCGAGCACGATCTGGGTGGCGTTGACCCCGCGGGCGAAGGCGAGCAGGGCGGCCGGTATGTCGTCGCCGACGACGTGGTGGAAGGTGCCGCCCAGGTCCTCGACGAGGGTGCGCTGGACGGCCAGTTCGTCGGGCGAGGCGGACGTCAGGCCGTCGCTGCTGGCTATGTAGACCGCCAGTACCTCGCCGCCCGCGCCCTTCTCGGCCAGCCGCGCGGCCCTGCGGATCAGCGTGCGTCCTTCCGGGCCGCCGGTCAGCCCGACCACGATCCGCTCCCGCGAACCCCAGATCCTCGACACCCGGTGCTCGCTGCGGTAGCGCTGGAGGTACTCGTCGACCCGGTCGGCGACCCAGAGCAGCGCCAGCTCGCGCAGGGCGGTGAGGTTGCCGGGCCGGAAGTAGTTGGACAGGGCCGCGTCGACCTTGTCCGAGGTGTAGATGTTGCCGTGCGCCATACGGCGGCGCAGGGCCTCGGGGGACATGTCGACCAACTCGATCTGGTCGGCCCTGCGCACCACCTCGTCCGGCACGGTCTCCCGCTGCCGTACGCCGGTGATGGACTCGACGACGTCGCCGAGTGACTCCAGGTGCTGGATGTTGACGGTGGAGACGACGTCGATGCCGGCCGCGAGGAATTCCTCCACGTCCTGCCAGCGCTTGCGGTTGCGGGAGCCGGGAACGTTGGTGTGGGCGAGCTCGTCCACGAGGGCGACGGCGGGTGCGCGGCGCAGCACGGCGTCGACGTCCATCTCGGTGAAGACGGCCCGGCGGTGCTCCAGCTCGCGGCGCTCCACCTGCTCCAGGCCGTGCAGCAGCACCTCGGTGCTCGGCCGGCCGTGGTGCTCCACGAAGGCCACCACGCAGTCGGTGCCGCGTTCGACGCGCCGGTGCGCCTCGGAGAGCATGGCGTAGGTCTTGCCGACGCCGGGTGCCGCACCGAGGTAGATCCGAAGCTTGCCGCGTCCCATGGCCTCATTGTCTTCCGGTCACTGTCGCCCACGCAGCGTCGACCTTACGGCCAACAATCGCGGCATATCGTTCCGTGACCGGCCAGGAGGCCGTCTTTGACGCGACTCTGACGCGCGGTGCCTCAGTGCTCGACGATCTCGCCGTCGCTCAGCTCCAGCACCCGGTCGGCGAGGTCGAGCAGGGTGGCGTCATGCGTGGCGACCAGCGCGGTGACGTTCTCGCTGTGGACGACGGCGCGCAGGAGCTCCATGACGGCGTGCCCGGTCTCGGCGTCGAGCTGGCCAGTGGGCTCGTCGGCGATGAGCAGCGCGGGACTGTTGGCGAGGGCGCGGGCGATGGCGACCCGCTGCTGCTGGCCGCCGGAGAGCTCGCCGGGCCGCTGCCCGGCGTGGTCGGCGAGGCCCACCAGGGCGAGCAGCAGTTCGACGCGTTCCTCGCGCTCGCGCACCTCGGTCCGGCGCAGCCGCATGGGGACGCCGACGTTCTCGGCGGCGGTGAGGATGGGGATGAGCCCGAAGGACTGGAAGACGAAGCCGATGCGGTCCCGGCGCAGGGCCAGCAGCCCGTCCTCGCCGAGCTCCGCCAGGTCGAGGCCGTCGACGACGATCCTGCCCTCGTCGGGTGCGTCGAGGCCGCCGACGATGTTGAGGAGCGTGGTCTTGCCCGAGCCCGAGCGGCCCTTGAGGGCGACGAGTTCGCCACGCGGGATGTCGAGGGAGACGCCGCGCAGCGCGTGCACGGCGGCGGCTCCGCGCCCGTAGGTCTTGTGGACGTTCTCGACGCGCACCATGGTCTCGGTGACCACCTGGCTGCCCATGTCTTCTCCCCCGTCGGACCGGGCGCCAGTATCGCCGCCGGCGCCCGGCCGATCAACGGGTTCAGGCGGGGTTGTCGCCGTGGGTGAGGGTCTCCCAGGCGACGAAGAGGTTGTTGCTGCCGGCCGGGCGCTGCTGCTGGGTCAGCGTCTGGGTGTTGGTCATGGCGATGCCCAGCCGGTTGTGCAGGGCGTTGTAGCCGACCTCGGTGACGGGACCGAGGCCGAGGTTCAGCGATCCGCCGCACAGCCAGCTAGGGACGGCCGCGCCGAGCTGGTACTTGGACTGGAAGCCGAGGGCCTGGCGCAGCCGTTCGCCGACGTCGGTGCCGTACAGGTCCTGGCCCTGGATGCGGCTGGTCTCGGCGATGTGGGAGATCGCGGAGATGCCGTACCCGGTGTGGGTGAGGTCGCGGCAGGTCTCCTGGGTGAGGCCGGTGACGAAGGTGGACTGCCCCTGCCAGTAGTTGACGATCTTCGCCTTGGTGTCGAGGTTCTGGCTGGGGACGGTCTTGGGCAGGTCGCCGTCGGAGGAGAGGTAGACGTAGGCGGCGGTGCGGGTGCGGAACTTCGCCATGGCCCTGTCGTAGGAGGTTCTGTCCTCCAGGAAGACGGAGATGCCGACGGCGGCCTCCATCATCGACAGCTCCCAGTTGCCGTTGGAGTGGGAGCCGTTGATCACCTCGGGGAGGTAGACGTCGCGGAGCATGGTCGCGAAGCGCCCGGAGTTCGCCCAGCCCCCGGGGTAGGTGTACTTGATGATCTCGGCCGCCTTGGGCCAGGAGGAGCCGGCCCAGCCGGTCTGCAGGGGGGCGTTGCTGTTGGTGTGCTCCTTGAGCACGGCGGACCAGGCGTCCATCAGCTGGATCGACTTCCTGGCGTACCGGTCGTCGCGGGTGATGTACCAGGCGAGGGCGTCGGTGTAGGCCGCGATCGCGTCCTGGCGCTCGTCCGTGCAGCCGTAGTCGGGGTTGGAGTAGGAGCCGCACTCGACCGTGGCCCGTGGTTTCGGCGTGCGGTTCAGGTCGGCGTACTTGCTCGCCATCATCTGGTCGAAGGCGCCCTTCCAGGGCTGGGCGCCGGAGTCGACCTTGCCGCGGGCGAAGTCCAGTTGGGCGGCTGAGACGGTGACGCCGGGGTGGACGAAGGTGGCGGGGGCGGCGTCGGCGTGGCGCGCGGCCGGCCAGGCAATCATGCCCACGACAAGGGCGGAGACGGATGCGAGGAGAGCGGTTCTGCGCATACGTGGGGGGCCTTCCGTTCTCGTATATGAACGCGAAGCGCCTTTATGAACAGACGCGTTGGCGAGACGGTAGGTACAGACCAATGGGTCGTCAAGGGGTCACGCACATGAAAGAGCCGCACCCCGAAGGGTGCGGCTCCCGTACTGCTCCCGGTCAGCGGACCTCGGTGATCTCCGGACCGCGCTGGAGCTGGCCCATACCGCCGGAGAAGCGCGAGGACTCCTCCTGCTGGAAGCCCTCGGGGACCATCTGCGCGTCGTTCGGCAGCTTCAGTACGATCGGGTCGCGCGGCGCCATCGGGCCCTCGCCGCGGACGACGACGGTGTCCCGGAAGATCTGCTCGAGCAGCCCGGCCGCCTGCGGCTGCACCGCGCCCTGGCCCGAGATCACGCCCCGCAGGAACCAGCGGGGGCCGTCCACACCGACGAACCTGACGACCTGGAAGCCGCCCGTGCCGTCCGGCAGCTGCACCGGCACCTGGGCGCGCAGTTCCCACCCGAGGGGGCCCTCGACCTCGTCGACGATGCCACCCTGCTGGGTGATGCCGGCGCCGATCTCCTCGCGCACCTCGCCCCAGATGCCCTCGCGCTTGGGCGCGGCGAAGGCCTGCAGCTGGATCGCGCTGTCGCGCAGCACCACGGTCGCCGCGACGATCGCGTCACCGGCGACCTCGACCCGCAGCTCCATGCCGTCGACCCCGGGGACGAAGAGTCCACCGAGGTCCACGCGGCCCTCGGCGGGGTCGCGCACCTCGGTGCTGTCCCAGGGCCCGTCGGGCCGCGGCTCGGGCTCGAGCCGTACGCGCTCGCGCTCGGCCTCCTCCGCTACGTCGTCCGCCTCAGTGTCGACACTGTCGACGACCTGCTCGGCCTCGCCGGCCGCGTCGTCGGCGGCACCCTTCTTCTTGCGACGTCCGAACACGTCACTGTCCTTCCCGGTCGGATACGACCGAAGCGTATCGATTCCCACCCGTAGTGCCGCCCACGGCGGCCTGACCGCTTGTGCTGTTCGTACCGGTCACCACCGCATGTCCTCCGGTGGACCCGAAGCCCCCTTCGGCCCGAGCCGAGTCGGGCAGTTCCGCGACCTCCTGGAAGCGGACCTTCTCGACCTGCTGGACGACCAGTTGGGCGATCCGGTCGAAGCGCTCGAACCGCACGCTCTCGCGCGGGTCGAGATTCACCACGATCACCTTGATCTCCCCACGGTACCCGGCATCAACCGTCCCCGGGGCATTCACCAGAGCGACACCGCAGCGGGCGGCGAGACCGGATCGGGGGTGCACGAAGGCCGCGTACCCCTCGGGGAGGGCGATCGACACCCCGGTGGGCAGCACGGTCCGCTCGCCGGGCGCCAGTTCGCACGCCTCGGTGGTGCGCAGATCGGCTCCCGCGTCGCCGGGGTGCGCGTACGACGGAAGCGGTACGTCCGCGTCGACGCGCCGGATCAGCACGTTCAGGGGCTCACGGCTCACGGGTTCACCTCGAAGGCGCGGGCGCGCCTTTGCTGGTCGGGGTCGCTCATCGCGGCCCGGATCTCCTCCGGACGGCCGTTGTCGATGAAGTGATCGACCTTGACCTCGATGAAGAGGGCGTCCGCGCGGACCGCGACCGGGCCCTCGGGGCCGTCCAGTCGCCCGACGGCGGTCGAGTAGATCTTGCGGCCCGCCACCGCCGTGACCTCGGCCGTCAGATGCAGGGTGGTGCCGACCGGCACCGGCCGCACGAAGTCGGTCTCCAGCCGGCCCGTCACGGCGATCGTGCGCAGCAGCCAGTTCAGGGAGCCGAGGGTCTCGTCCAGCGCGGTCGCGAGCACCCCGCCGTGGGCGAGCCCGGGGGCGCCCTGGTGGGCGGGCTGCACGGTGAACTCGGCGGTGATCGTGACGCCTTCGCCGGCCCGGGCCTCCAGGTGCAACCCATGGGGCTGCTCGCCGCCGCACCCGAAACACTGTCCGTAGTGCGCGCCGAGCAGCTCACCGGGCGCGGGAGCATCGGGGTGCCGTACGGGATTCACCGCGTCGGCCGGGGGCTTGAGAGCTGCGGAAGTACCACTCACAGCCGCAGACCTTACCCGCGCGTCGGCCATATCCGGACACCGTGCCAAGCTTGGCTCCATGCAGCTCTCCACCGCCCCTTATGAGGAACGCCTCACCGCCCCCCGCTCCTGGTGGGTCGTCTCGTTCCTGATCGGTGTCTCCTTCGCCCTGATCCTGCTGCCCTTCGGCACACTGCCCCTGCTCGGCGGCCTGGTCGGCGGTACGGCGGCCGCGGCGGTCGTGGCGAGCTCGTACGGGTCGGTCCGCATCCGCGTGGTGGGCGGCTCGCTGATCGCGGGCGAGGCGAAGGTCCCGGTGACGGTGCTGGGCGAGGCGGAGGTCCTGGAGCCGGAGGAGGCGCGGGCCTGGCGCACCTACAAGGCCGACACACGCGCCTTCCTGCTGCTGCGCGCCTACATCCCGAGGGCGTTGAAGGTGGAGGTCACGGACCCCGAGGACCCGACGCCCTACCTGTATCTGTCGACGCGGGAGCCCGAGCGGCTCGCCGAGGCCATCAAGGCCGCCCGGGAAGCGGCCGCACAGGGCATGTGAGGGAGGCGACGGGCCGCTAGCCCAGCGAGCCGTCCTCCAGCTCCAGGGGGTGCCTCGGCGCCTCCAGGGGCGGCAGCTGCGGCAGCGCGTCCCAGGGCACCTGGATCTTGCGCAGGTCCTTGCGGATGCGCTCGGCGAGCCTTCTGGTGTCCCTGCGGTTCATGACCGCGCCCACGGCGGCGCCCACCATGAACGGCATCAGGTTGGGCAGGTCGCGCACCACGCGCTTCATGATCTGCTGGCGCAGCTGCTGCTTCATGCGGGTGTTGACCGCGCCGCCGAAGCTCGACGGCTTTGTCACGTCGACACCGCGCTCCCCCGACCACGAGTTCAGGTAGGCGGTGCTGCGCTCCTTGAGGTTGCCGGGCGGGCGTACTCCGTAGACCTCGTGGAGTTCGGCGATCAGCTTCAGTTCGATCGCGGCCACGCCGGTGATCTCGGCGGCCAGTTCGGTCGGCATGGCGGGCGGTACCGGAAGCATGGCGGCGGCTCCGACGCCCGCTCCCACCGTCGCGGTGGCGCTCGCCGCACCCGCCACGAGCTTGTCGGCGAGCTGTTCGGGCCCTAGGCCCGGGAACTGCCTGCGGAGCGTCGCGAGGTCGCGTACGGGGATCCGCGGGGCGTTGTCGATGATCCGGTCGGCGAGGTACGCCAGGCCCGCTCTGGCCCGGCTGCCGCTCTTGCGCACGCCTTCGCGTGCCTTGTCGCGGATGGCCGCGGCCTTCCCCCGGCCTCGGCTGCGCAGGGCCGGGGGGACCCCCGTCCGTGCGACGGGCGCGGGCTCGTTCTGGTACGGCTCCGGGAGGTCAGCCCGGTCGGCCGATGCGAGCGAGGCAGATCCGGTGCTTCCCATGTCACCGGGTGTCGTACCGGATGAGCCTCGCTCGTCGTCACGCGCGTGGGGACCCTCCATCGGTCCCTTGTCCGCTCCCGGCAGGAGGAAGCGGCGCTTCCGAGGTGGGGTCGAGCCAGTCACGGCCGACCCGGCCTCAGTCGCAGTCGCGGCAGATCGGCTGACCGTTCTTCTCCCGGGCCAGCTGGCTGCGGTGGTGCACCAGGAAGCAGCTCATGCACGTGAACTCGTCCTGCTGCTTGGGCAGTACCCGGACGGCCAGCTCCTCGTTGGAGAGGTCGGCTCCGGGCAGTTCGAGGCCCTCTGCGGCCTCGAACTCGTCGACGTCGACCGCCGAGGTCGACTTGTCGTTCCTCCTGGCCTTCAGCTCTTCAAGGCTGTCGGAGTCCACGTCGTCGTCGGTCTTGCGTGGGGTGTCGTAATCCGTTGCCATTTCGCTCTCCCCCTCTGGGTGTCTGCGGGTGTCTCCAGCGCACGTAACGCGTGAGAGGCCGGACTTGTGCCCGCCTCGAGGCGGAGATTTTGCCTCACATCAAGGTCTGTTACTCAATCGACACCCAACCGGACCCCTCAAGAGTGATCGGCTTGGATGGCGAACCGGACCGTACACGGTCCTTGTGCCGCACTTCAAAGGCATCTCCACCTGTACTTCCCGTGATCAAGACACCCGAAAACCCGGATTTTCCCGGCTTTACGGCGCTGTTCATGATCACGGAGAGTAGATGGCCGGAAAATCGCCCTTGTGATCGATCACACACGGACCCACCTCTTCCGCGGCTTTTTCCAGGTCGGAAAATTCCGCGCAAAGCGAACAGGCCCGTATGTCGGCGACATGATCTCAGACAGGGAGTGCGACCCGCATCACCAGTCCACCCCCCTCACGAGGCTGAGCCGAGATGTGCCCGCCGTGCGCCCGGGCAACCGACCGGGCGATGGAAAGGCCGAGGCCGACACCCTTGTCGCTGCCGGTGCGCTCGGTGCGCAGTCGCCGGAACGGTTCGAAGAGATTGTCGATCTCGTACGCGGGTACCACCGGACCGGTGTTCGACACCACCAGGACCGCCTGGCCGTGCTGGACCTCGGTGGTGACCTCCACCCAGCCGTCCTCGGGGACGTTGTACCGCACGGCGTTCTGCACCAGGTTGAGTGCGATCCGCTCCAGCAGTACGCCGTTGCCCTGGACGACGGCCGGCTTCTGGTCGCCGCGGATCACCACGCCCTTGGCCTCCGCCTCGGCGTGCACCTGGTCGACCGCCTGGGCGGCCACCTCGGCGAGGTCGACGGGCTTGCGCTCGACGATCTGGTTGTCGCTGCGGGCGAGCAGCAGCAGGCCCTCCACGAGCTGCTCGCTGCGCTCGTTCGTGGCCAGCAGTGTCTTGCCGAGCTGCTGCAGCTCCACCGGCGCGTTCGGGTCTGAGAGGTGGACCTCCAGCAGCGTGCGGTTGATGGCCAGCGGCGTGCGCAGCTCGTGCGAGGCGTTGCCGACGAACCGCTGCTGTGCGGTGAAGGCACGCTGCAGACGCTCCAGCATGTCGTCGAAGGTGTCGGCCAGCTCCTTGAGCTCGTCGTCCGGGCCGTCCAGCTCGATCCGCCGCGACAGGTCCGAGCCGGCCACCGCGCGGGCGGTACGGGTGATCCGGCCGAGCGGCGACAGCACCCGGCCGGCCATCGCGTACCCGAAGGCGAAGGCGATCACGGCGAGGCCGAGGAGGGCGAGGAGGGAGCGGCTGAGGAGGTCGTCGAGGGCGTGCTGGCGCTGCTGGTTGACGCACTGGTTCATCGCGGTGTTGAGCTCTGCCGCCGACGGCTGGGCCGGGAAGTTGCAGGTGCTGCTGCCCACAGACCCGGAGAGGATCTTGAAGGGCAGCTCGCTGCCCACTCTCAGCGCGTGTGCGGCCAGCAGGTAGATGATCGACAGCAGCAGTATGCCCGCGATCAGGAACATGCCGCCGTACAGCAACGTGAGCCGTATGCGGATGGTCGGGCGCAGCCACGGGAAGGGCAGCTGTGGCGTCCTCGGGTCCCAGGTGGGCTTCGGGGGCGCCTGGGGCGGCGCGGGTGTTGTGGCCATGGGGGATCAGATCCGGTAGCCCGAGCCGGGCACGGTGACGATGACCGGCGGCTCGCCCAGCTTGCGGCGCAGGGTCATCACGGTGACGCGCACGACGTTCGTGAACGGGTCCGTGTTCTCGTCCCAGGCCTTCTCCAGCAGCTGCTCGGCCGAGACGACGGCGCCCTCACTGCGCATGAGCACTTCCAGTACGGCGAACTCCTTCGGCGCCAGCTGGACCTCCTTGCCGTCCCGGAAGACCTCGCGGCGGTTGGGGTCGAGCTTGATCCCCGCGCGCTCCAGGACGGGCGGCAGCGGGACACTGGTGCGCCGGCCGAGGGCACGCACGCGTGCGATCAGCTCGCTGAAGGCGAAGGGCTTGGGGAGGTAGTCGTCGGCGCCGATCTCCAGACCCTCGACCCGGTCGCTGACGTCACCGGACGCCGTGAGCATCAGCACGCGCGTGGGCATGCCGAGTTCGACGATCTTGCGGCAGACGTCGTCGCCGTGCACCAGCGGGAGGTCGCGGTCGAGGACGACCACGTCGTAGTCGTTGACGCCGATGCGCTCCAGGGCGGCCGCACCGTCGTACACGACGTCGACGGCCATGGCCTCCCGGCGCAGTCCGGTGGCCACCGCATCGGCGAGCAGCTGCTCGTCCTCGACGACGAGTACGCGCACGTCGTTTTCCTTCCTGTGTCCACCCACGCAGCACCTTGCGGGCACGCGGGCAGGGGGTCTTCCGGGATGTGTGTCTCCATCCTGCCTTTTTCGCCCGTAAGTCGGCTGTAAGACGGGGGCGGGGTGTGCGGGGCGGCGGTGGAACGGGGGTTGTCTCAAGATGAAGGACAGGTGTGGGGCGCGGGAATGCGGGAGTTTTTCGTCCGGTTGAGGTTTCCGTGGAAGGGACCGGGGGGAGGACGGTTCATACCCCGCGATCACGCTCTGCTTGTGCCGCAACACCATGCGGCACGGCGCAATCCGCTTTCCGCAGAGTGGGCGTGGGTGTTCGGCACCGTCGCCGCCCGGCGCGGGACTGTGCCGGGCACCTGATGGAGACGTGATCGCCCCTTCCGAACGGCACACCCCCGTGCCACCGACCCACGACCCAGGACGAGGGGGCGCAGCATGGATGCATTCACCACGGGACTTCTGCAGCGCATAAAGGCGACCGAGTCCGACCTGACGCGGGCTCGTGACGAGGGCGACGACTTCCTCGTCGAGGTCGAGCAGGGCGAACTCGACGACCTGCGCCGCCTCGCCGCCGAGCACGGTGTGGAAGTTGGCGCCTAGCGTCTGATCGGCCCGTGAGCGAGCGAAGGGACCCCGGCGAATCCAGCGCCGGGGTCCCTTCGCGTGCGTATGCGCTCGGCGGCCGTACGCGTGCTTACGCGCTGGGCCGCCGTATGCGTGCCTACCCGCTGGGCGGCCCTCAGTCGTGCCAGGCGCCGAAGTCCTCCAGGAGGCGCTGGAGGGGCTCGAAGACGCCGGGGGTGCCCGCGACCGTCAGGGCGGTGGAGGGGCGTCCTCCGGGGCGTCCACCGGTCAGGGCGCCCGCTTCCCGGGCTATCAGGTCGCCGGCGCCGTAGTCCCAGGCGTTCAGACCGCGCTCGTAGTAGCCGTCGAGGCGGCCCGCCGCCAGGTCGCAGAGGTCGACCGCGGCCGAGCCGCCGCGGCGGATGTCGCGGAGCAGCGGGATCAGCCGTGCGGCCACCTCGGCCTGGTGGGTGCGGACCTCGGAGACGTAGTTGAAGCCGGTGGAGACCAGGGCCTGATCCAGGGGCGGGGCCGGGCGGCAGGACAGGGCGCGTTCGCCCTCCCACGCGCCCGTGGCAAAGGCGCCGCCGCCGCGTACCGCGTGGAAGGTCTCGCCGCGCATCGGGACCGCCACGACCCCGACGACCGTCTCTCCGTCCTGTTCTGCCGCGATGGACACCGACCAGGTGGGCAGCCCGTAGAGGTAGTTGACCGTGCCGTCCAGGGGGTCGATCACCCAGCGCACTCCGCTGGTGCCCGGGGTGTCGGCGCCCTCCTCGCCGAAGAAGCCGTCGTCGGGGCGGCGGGCGGAGATCAGGTCGGTGATCAGCTTCTCCGCCGCGATGTCCATCTCGGTGACGACGTCGATCGGGCTCGACTTGGTCCGTGCGACCGCCAGGTCGGCCGGACGGCCGTCCCGCAGGAGGTCGCCCGCCCGGCGGGCCGCCTCCCGGGCCAGGTCGAGGAGTTCCTGGTGCAGGGCGTCGCTCACGGGGCTCCTCACGCGTAGGGGCTGTCGACGCCGGCGGCGGCCGGCTTGGGGCCGCGGGCGGGGCAGCAGCCGACGGGGCACAGGTTGTGACTGGCGCCGAGCGCGCCCAGCGCGCAGAGGGGGGGCTGTTCGCCGCGCTCGGTGGCCGCGCGCTCCAGGATCAGGTCGCGGACGGCCGCCGCGAAGCGCGGGTCGGCGCCCACCGTGGCCGAGCGGCGCATGGGAAGGCCGAGTTCCTCGGCCTTGGCCTTGGCCTCGGTGTCGAGGTCGTAGAGGACCTCCATGTGGTCCGAGACGAAGCCGATGGGGGCGATGACGACGGCCGGAGCGCCCGACTCGTGCAGGGTCTGCAGGTGGTCGCAGATGTCCGGCTCGAGCCACGGGATGTGCGGGGCGCCGGAGCGGGACTGGTAGACCAGCTGCCAGGGGTGGTCGACGCCGGTGCGCTCGCGGACGGCGTCGGCGATCAGCCCGGCCACCTCCAGGTGCTGCCTGACGTAGGCGCCGCCCTCGCCGTGGCCCTCGACCGGGCCGGAGGTGTCCGCGGAGGCCGTGGGGATCGAGTGGGTCGAGAACGAGATGTGGGCGCCCTCGCGGACGTCGTCCGGCAGGTCGGCCAGCGAGCGCAGGACGCCCTCGATCATGGGCTCCAGGAAGCCCTCGTGGTTGAAGTAGTGGCGCAGCTTGTCGACCTTGGGCAGGTCGAGTCCCTCGGCTTCGAGGGCGGCGAGCGAGTCCGCCAGGTTCTCGCGGTACTGGCGGCAGCCCGAGTACGACGCGTAGGCGCTGGTGGCCAGGACCAGGATGCGGCGGTGGCCGTCGGCGGTCATCTCGCGCAGGGTGTCGGTCAGGTACGGGGCCCAGTTGCGGTTGCCCCAGTAGATCGGCAGGTCCAGACCGTGGTCCGCGAAGTCCTTGCGCAGGGCGTCCAGCAGCGCGCGGTTCTGGTCGTTGATGGGGCTGACCCCGCCGAAGAGGAAGTAGTGTTCGCCGACTTCCTTCAGGCGTTCCCTGGGGATGCCCCGGCCGCGGGTGACGTTCTCCAGGAACGGGATCACGTCGTCAGGGCCTTCGGGACCGCCGAAGGACAGCAGGAGCAGGGCGTCGTAGGGGGTGGCGTCGAGCACGTCTCGCATGGGTCGAATCCTGTCATCCGGTACTGACAGCCGGGAAACGGCGGGGGTGACGGTCCGGGTTCCCGGTTTGTAAGCTGTATCGGCGCTGTACGCGCCTTACGTCTGCCTCTCCTCCGTACCTCTCCTCCCGTACCCTCCCTCCCGCCCGACCGGAGCCCGCCGTGCCGAGTCCCTACCGCGCCCTGTTCGCCGCACCCGGCTCCGGACGCTTCTCCGCCGCGGGCTTCCTCGGCCGGATGCCGCTGTCCATGATGGGCATCGGTGTCGTCACGATGATCTCGCAGATCAGTGGGCGGTACGGCCTCGCAGGCGCCCTGTCGGCCACCATCGCGCTGGCCGCCGCGGCCATCGGGCCGCAGATATCGCGCCTGGTGGACCAGTTCGGGCAGCGCCGGGTGCTGCGGCCGGCCACGCTGGTCGCACTCGCGTCGGCGGCCGGGCTGCTGTTCGCCACCTCCTTCGGCGGACCGGACTGGGTGCTCTTCGTGTGCGCCGCCGGGATCGGGGCCGTGCCCAGTCTCGGGGCGATGGTCCGGGCCCGGTGGGCGAACCTGTACCGCGGCACCCCGATGCTGCACACCGCGTACTCGTTGGAGTCGGTGGTCGATGAGATGTGCTTCATCCTCGGGCCGATCATCTCCATCGGGCTGTCGACCGCCTGGTTCCCGGAGGCCGGGCCCCTCCTGGCGGCCTGTTTCCTGGCGGTCGGCGTCTTCTGGCTGACCGCCCAGCGGAGCACCGAACCGGAGCCGCATCCCCGGACCAGGCAGAGCGGCGGGTCGGCGCTGCGCTCGCGCGGGCTGCAGGTTCTCGTCGCCACGTTCGTGGCCACCGGGGCGATCTTCGGAGCGGTGGACGTGGTGACGGTGGCCTTCGCCGACGAGCGGGGCCACAAGGGGGCCGCGAGCGTCGTGCTCGCCCTGTACGCGGCCGGATCCTGCGTGGCCGGGATCGTGTTCGGGCTGCTGCGCTTCTCAGGAGCCCCACAGCGTCGCTGGCTGCTGGGCATATGCGCGATGGCCGTGAGTATGATCCCCCTCCTACTGGTCGGAAACTTGCCGTTTCTGGCCGTGGCGCTCTTCGTCGCGGGTCTGTCCATCGCTCCCACGATGATCACGACGATGTCCCTGATCGAAGAGCACGTACCACGCGCGCAGTCGACCGAGGGCATGACCTGGATCAGCACCGGGCTCGCGGTCGGCGTCGCGCTCGGCTCCTCCATGGCAGGCTGGGTCATCGACGCGGCCGGCGCGCGGGTCGGGTACGGGGTTCCGGCAGTGTCCGGGGCCGTCGCGGTCGCGGTCGGTTTCCTGGGGTACCGCCGGCTCAGCAGGCCGGCTCCGCGTCGGGGAGGCACCGTTGAGCAGCACAGCGAGCGGGAAGAACGGCACGTGGCGTAACTGGGGCGGCAATGTCGTCTCCCGCCCCGCGCGGGAGGTCACGCCCGCTTCCGTGGAGGAGCTGGCGGCGGCCCTCCGGCAGGCCGCGGAGGACGGGCTGACCGTGAAGCCGGTCGGCACCGGCCATTCCTTCACGTCCATCGCGGCCACCGACGGTGTGTTGATCCGCCCTCAACTGTTGACCGGCATCCGCAAGATCGACCGCGACGCCATGACCGTCACGGTGGAGGCCGGCACCCCGCTCAAGAGGCTCAATGTGGCGCTCGCGCGTGAGGGGCTCTCGCTCACGAACATGGGCGACATCATGGAGCAGACCGTCTCCGGTGCCACCAGCACCGGCACCCACGGCACGGGACGCGACTCGGCCTCCATCGCCGCGCAGATCAAGGGGCTGGAGCTGGTCACCGCCGACGGAACGGTGCTCACCTGCTCCGAGAAGGAGAACCCGGAGGTGTTCGCGGCCGCGCGGATCGGCCTGGGTGCCCTCGGCATCGTCACCGCGATCACCTTCGCCGTGGAGCCGGTCTTCCTGCTCACGGCACGCGAGGAGCCGATGCCCTTCGACCGGGTGCTCGCCGAATTCGACGCCCTGTGGGCCGAGAACGAGCACTTCGAGTTCTACTGGTTCCCGCACACCGGCAGCACCAACACCAAGCGCAACAACCGCAGCGCGGGCCCGGAGAAGCCGGTCGGCCCGGTCGCGGGCTGGTTCGAGGACGAGTTCCTCTCCAACGGCGTCTTCCAGGTGGCCCAGTGGGTCGGCCGGGCGGTGCCTGCCACCGTCCCGACGATCGCCCGGGTCTCCAGCAGGGCCCTGTCCGCGCGGACGTACACCGACATTCCCTACAAGGTCTACACATCGCCGCGCCGGGTGCGGTTCGTGGAGATGGAGTACGCCGTTCCGCGCGAGGCCCTGGCCGAGACGCTGCTCGAACTGAAGGCGATGGTCGACCGCTCCGACCTCAGGGTCAGCTTCCCGGTCGAGGTGCGCACGGCGCCCGCCGACGACATCACCCTGTCCACCGCGTCGGGCCGCGACAGCGCCTACGTCGCCGTACACATGTTCAAGGGCACGCCCTATCAGGCGTACTTCACGGCCGCCGAGCGCATCTTCACCGCGCACGAGGGACGTCCGCACTGGGGCAAGGTGCACACGCGCGACGCCGAGTACTTCGCGGGCGTCTATCCCCGCTTCGGCGAGTTCACCGCGCTGCGGGACCGGCTCGACCCCGACCGGCGGTTCCAGAACGACTACCTGCGAAGGGTGTTGGGCTCGTAGGACGGCCGAAGCCATTGGTTCCATTTCTGGCGATTGCGTGAAGTACGCCACGTTCAAGATCCGGAAAACGGGCAACGGGCGGTCAACTCCGGTCCGTTGCCAGAAGTTGGGTGGCGTGCCAATCCACGCACGTGGTCCAAATGGAGTACTGTTGCGAGCCCTGGGTCCGGTCTCCCGCCAGGGCGTCCGGGGCTTTGAAGGACCGCCGGGAGGGGGCTAGTTGCACAGGGTGACGGAGTTGGTCACTTAGCGTTGCGAATAGGTAACCGTGCCATAACGGCGATCCAGGGCCCGTGCCCGACACGCCGGGCAACTCGGCAAGGTTGTGGCAGGCTGCACCCGGGCAGGCCACACTCGACTAGCGGAAGCAGCGACGCACGTGACGTCGGCAGGCACCACCCGGGAGGTCCCCATGCCCGAACTGCGTGTCGTGGCCGTCTCCAATGACGGCACACGGCTGGTGCTGAAGGCTGCCGACTCAACGGAGTACACGCTGCCGATCGACGAGCGGCTGCGCGCCGCCGTCCGCGGTGACCGACCCCGCCTCGGGCAGATCGAGATCGAGGTCGAAAGCCATCTCCGCCCCCGCGACATCCAGGCGCGTATACGCGCCGGTGCCACCGCGGAAGAGGTCGCCCAGCTCGCAGGCATTCCCGTCGACCGGGTACGGCGCTTCGAGGGCCCTGTCCTCGCCGAGCGCGCGTTCATGGCCGAGCGGGCCCGCAAGACACCCGTCCGCCGTCCCGGTGAGAACGCCGGACCCCAGCTCGGCGAGGCCGTCCAGGAGCGGCTGCTGCTGCGCGGCGCCGAGAAGGACACGGTGCAGTGGGACTCCTGGCGCCGCGACGACGGCACCTGGGAGGTCCTGCTGGTCTACCGGGTCGCGGGCGAACCGCACTCGGCGAGCTGGACGTACGACCCGCCCCGGCGGCTCGTCCAGGCCGTCGACGAGGAGGCGCGCTCGCTCATCGGCGAGTCCGACGACCTCGCCGCGCCGGAGCCCAGCTTTCCCTTCGTACCGCGCATCGCACGGCTGCCGCGCGACCGTCCGCTGGACCGTTCCCTGGACCGGCCGAGCCTGCCGGCCCCGGCGTCCGAGGCGGTGGAGGAGAGCATCGCGGGCGAACGGGACTCGCTGACCAGCCTGTTGGAGGCGGTACCGAGCTTCCGTGGCGACCTGGTCGTCCCGGAGCGGCCGTCGGACACCGTGCCCGAGGAGGAGGAGCCGCCCGTCGTCGAGCCCGAGGCGGAGGAGCCCCCGGCCCCCGCGGCCTCGGCCGGTTCCGCCTACGCGGACGTGCTCATGCCCCGCTCCGTCGGCAGCCACCGCGACCGCCTGATCGGCGCCACGGACCGCCAGGCGGAGGCCGACGGCGTCCGCCCCGGCCGCCGGGCCGCGGTCCCGAGCTGGGACGAGATCGTCTTCGGCACACGGCGCAAGAAGCAGGAGTAACCGGGCGTACGGCGGTTGACGCCGGCTCGGCATGACAAGAGGCCCGCACCGGCGACGGTGCGGGCCTCGGCGTATCGCATGGGCAAGCGATTCGCACCCACCGCCGAAGGGCTGCCACGGGCCACTGAACAATCGGGCCCGATGACAGGCCGTGCCGGTGCTCAGGGCCGTGACGGCGTGACGCCGGCGACAGCCGCCACGGGCTGCCGGCCGGCCGATGCCCGCACCGGCGACGGTGCGGGCCTCTTCGCGCGTACTACTGCGGGTCGGGCCCCACGGCGACCGGTCGGTTCGGGTCGGACGACCACTCCGACCACGACCCGACGTACAGCGCCGCCGGAATGCCCGCCACCGCCAGCGCCAGCACCTCGTGCGCCGCCGAGACGCCCGAGCCGCAGTACACGCCGACGTCCGAACCGCCGCCCGCGCCGAGGGACTTGAACCGTTCGGCCAGCTGCTCTGCGGGCAGGAATCGCCCGTCCGTACCGACGTTCTCGTTCGTCGGCGCCGACACCGCCCCCGGGATGTGCCCGCCGATCCGGTCGATCGGCTCCACCTCGCCCCGGTACCGCTCCCCCGCCCGTGCGTCGAAAAGCACCCCCGAACGCGCCAGCGCCGCAGCGCCGTCGGCGTCCAGCAGCCCCATGGCACCCGGCACCGGCACGAAGTCACCCGCCGCGGGTGTCGGCACGGCCGTCTCCAGGTCGCCCTCCCACGTCGGCAACCCGCCGTCGAGGACCCGCACGTCCGGGTGACCCGTCCAGCGCAGCAACCACCAGGCGCGAGCCGCCGCCCAGCCCAGCCCGCCGTCGTACACGACCACCGGCGTCCCCGTGGAGACACCTGCCCGGCGCATGGCGGCGCCGAAGACGTCGAGGTCGGGCAGCGGGTGCCGGCCGCGCTCGTCGGGCGCGGCGGCCAGCTCCGAGTCCAGGTCGACGTACACGGCGCCGGGGATGTGCCCGGCCGCGTACTCGGCACGCCCGTCGAAGGGCGCCTTGGCGAGGCTCAGCTGCCAGCGGACGTCGAGCAGGACGGGCGGGGTGCCGCCCGCGAGGTCGCTCGCGAGTTCGGAAGCGGAGATGATGGCGTTCATGGCCACCATCCTCGCGCACGGGGTGGCCGCATCGTCCATGTCCGGCTACTCTGCTCCGCCGGGCAGGCCCGATCACGAGGCGTACGGGTTCGGGCACATGCTGTGCAACGGATCGACATCCGTCGGCACCGCGCGGAAACGGACGGGAAACCGCACACCCGGCATGCTCCGGACACGGGGCTCGGCGTGGCGAGCGCGCCCGCGGCGCGCGGCACCGCGGGTGGTGCGAGCATCGGCACGGGGATCCGGTAAGCGGACGCGACACGGCCACCGCGAGGGGTCGAGGAGAGAGTGACGATGACGGAGGCACGGGAGTCGGCCGGCCCGAACGGCGAAGAGCGGGCCGGACACAGACCGGGTACGCCCTGCGGGGTGAGTCTGATGGTGCACGGGCTGACGGCGACCGAGGAGTTCTACGGGGCGCTGTTCGGCTGGGAGTTCGAACCGAGCCCGCACCAGCTCGGCCCCCACGTGCGGGCCCTGCTGGACGGCTACGAGGTCGCCGGCATCGGCCAGCTGCCCCCGGACCGCCAACTCCCCATCGCCTGGACGCCGTATCTCGCCTCGGACGACGTGGACCTGACCGCGGAGACGGTACGGCTGTGCGGCGGCACGGTCGGGGTGGGCCCGCTCGACGCGGCCGACGCGGGCCGGCTGGCGATCGGCTCGGACCCCTCCGGCGCGGTCTTCGGGATCTGGCAGGGCGCCGCCCACGGCGGCACGGCCCTCACCGACGTGCCCGGCACCCCCACGTGGAACGAACTGGTCACCTATGAGACGGCCGGTGTGGCCAAGTTCTACGAGATGGTCTTCGGCTACGAGGAGAGGAAAGTCGTCTCCGCCGACTTCGACTACGTCACCCTGTACATCGACGGCCGCCCGGTCGCCGGCCTGCACGGCGTCGGCAACGCACTCCCCCGGGACCGGGGTCCGCACTGGATGACGTACTTCGAGGTGGCGGACGCGGACGAGGCGGCCACGCGGCTGGTCGAGCTCGGCGGGCACGTCCTCAAGCCGCCGAAGGACAGCGCCCACGGGCGGGTGGCGACGGTGGCGGACCCGGAGGGAGCGCTGTTCTCCCTGATCCAGAGCCCCCGCTGAGCCGCGGAGGCGGCCGGGTCAGGCCGGGGAGACCGGCAGCACGTCCGGGGACAGCGCCGCCGCCCGGGCCGTGGCCGCCGTCATGCGGCGGCGGTGGTGACGGCGGCACAGGACCTCGTAGCCGACGGCCTCGGCCTGGTTGACGTCGCCGACGACCACCTGGGCGCCCTCGACGACCATCTCGCCGCCTATGGTGCGGGCGTTGTGGGTGGCGCGGGCGCCGCACCAGCACAGCGCCTCGACCTGCAACACCTCGACGCGGTCGGCCAGTTCGACCAGGCGCTGGGAGCCGGGGAACAGCTTGGAGCGGAAGTCGGTCGTGATGCCGAAGGCGTAGACGTCCAGGCCCAGGTCGTCGACGACGCGGGCGAGCTGGTCGATCTGCTCCGGGGCGAGGAACTGTGCCTCGTCGGCGATGACGTAGTCCGCGCGGCCGCCCTGCGAGAGGTGGTCGACGAGATGGGCGTAGAGGTCCTGGCCGTCCTCGACCTCCACCGCGTCGGTGACCAGGCCGAGCCGCGAGGAGAGCTTGCCCTCGCCGGCGCGGTCGTCACGCGTGAAGATCATGCCCGCCAGGCCACGCGCCGAACGGTTGTGCTCTATCTGCAGAGCCAGCGTGGACTTCCCGCAGTCCATCGTTCCGGAGAAGAACACCAGCTCGGGCATGGAAGGTCGAGCACCTTTCGGCGGACGGATCGGCAGGAGGACGGGCAGCGCTTCAGGAGCGTACTTCGAGCAGCGGGACCAACTGTTCGGCAGGGGTCATCGAGCCGTGGTTGCCGACCATCGCCGACTCCTTCGGCTCCCGCTCGGAGGCGATGATGAGGACGTCGTCGCGGGCGGCCGCCACGACGTCGCCGATGCGGGCGCGGACGCGGTCGTCGATGTGCGGGCCGAACCAGCCCGCCGCGATCGCCTCCTCCCGCGAGGCCACCCAGAACTGCTCGCCGAGCACCTCGCGCCAGCACGTCAGCACATCGTTCTCGGCGCCGGGGACGGCGTAGACGTGACGGGCCCGGCCCTCGCCGCCCAACAGGGCGACCCCGGCGCGCAGTTCCCAGTCCTCGTCGAAGTCGATGCGGTGCTCCTCGTCGAAGGGCACGTCGATCATGCCGTGGTCGGCGGTGACGTACAGCGCGGTGCGCGGCGGGAGTTGCTCGGCCAGCCGCTGGACGAGCCGGTCGACGTGCATGAGCTGGCCGCGCCAGGTGTCGGAGTCGACGCCGTAGCGGTGTCCGGCGCCGTCGAGTTCGGCGTAGTACGTGTAGACCAGGGAGCGGTCGCCGGCGGCGAGCTGCTCGGCGGCGAGGTCCATGCGGTCCTCGCCGGACAGCCGCCCGTGGAACGTTCCGCCGCTGAGCGCGACCTTGGTCAGCGGGGTGTTCTCGAAGGTCGGGGAGGACACCTGGGCCGCGTGCACGCCGGCCCGGTGGGCGAGCTGGAAGATCGTCGGGTACGGCTGCCAGGCCTGCGGCGGTGTCCACGGCTGCCAGCGCAGCTGGTTCATCAGCTCGCCGGTCTCCGGGTTGCGCGCGGTGTAGCCGGGCAGGCCGTGCGCGCCCGGGGGCAGGCCGGTGCCGACGGAGGCGAGGGAGGTCGCGGTGGTCGCCGGGTAGCCGGTGGTCAGGGGGCGGCCGGTGCCACCGCGCGAGCTGCCGAGCAGCGAGGTCATGAAGGGCGCCTCCTCCGCGTGGCGCTTGAGCTGTTCCCAGCCCAGGCCGTCGACCAGGAACACGCAGTTGCGGTCGGCGGGGACCAGTTCGGTGATCGCGGCCGTCGTGTCCGGTACGCCCATTCCTGCGGCCAGGGTGGGCAGCAGGTCGGCGAGGGAGCCGCTGCCGTACTCGGGCAGGGGCGCGGAGGCGACGGAGAGGGGTTCGGGGTGGGCGTCCCAGGGAGAATCAGGAGGTGTGGGCGCGGAGCGCCCCCGGTCATGGGCGGCGGGGCGCGGCGGGTGGGCCATCAGCGGGTGGTGTCCGCAGTCGCCTCGGAGAGGGACTGGGCAAAGGCGAGCGCCTGGCGCACCGTCTCCGGGCCGTCGCCGGCCTCGCTGACGCGCAGGCTGAGGTCGTCGGCGGTGGAGTTGCCCGTGTAGCCGTGATCGGCCTCGCAGTTGGGGTCGCCGCAGGCAGCGGGTTCGAGGTCGATGCGGGAGACGGCGCCCCAGCCGATGGTGAGGACGACCTCGCGGGGCAGGGTGCCCGGCGTGTACTGCTCCGGGTTGGCGACCACGCGGCTGACCACGACCGAGGAGATCCGGCCGAGCTTCACGGACTCGGTGGACGTCGTCGCGTACGGGGTCGGGGAGGTGCTGTCGGCGGCCTGCTCGTCGGTGTGGCTGACGATGAAGCGGTTGCCGGTGAGGACCAGCACGGTGACGTGCCGCCGGACCTCGTTCTGGTCGAACGTCGTCTCCTGGTGGACCAGGTACGACCGGATGGGCTCGCCGCCCACGGCGGCCTCCACCGCGTCGGCCACGAGGGCCGGGTAGTAGCCGCTGCGCTCGATCGCCGCACGCAGCCCCTGGGTCGTCGTACTGGTCTTGGCCATGACGTCCATCCTACGGTGGCGCGTCGGCTGCGAGGCACCGCTCAGGCCGTCCGGATGCACGTCTCAGTAGACGGGGAGCGTGCGCGGGCCGAGGTCGTCCCGGGCGGGCGGGGGCGCCAGCCGGACGGAGGCGCCGAGAACGCTCAGGCCACGGGGGGCGACGACGACCGGCTCCAGACTGACCGCGACGACCTCGGGGTGGTCGTCGACCAGCCGTGACACCCGCAGCAGCAGTTCCTCCAGCGCAGGCGTGTCGACGGGGGTCGAGCCGCGCCAGCCGAACAGCAGGGGTGCCGTCCGGATCGACCGGACCAGGGAGGCCGCCTCCCGGTCGGTGACCGGGACCAGCCGGTGAGCCATGTCGCCGAGCAGCTGGGAGGCCGGTCCGGCCAGGCCGAAGGAGACCACGGCCCCGGCCGCCGGGTCGATGACGGCCCGCACGATGGTGTCCACGCCGCGTGGCGCCATGGCCTGCACCACCGGCCGGAGCTCCTCCGGCTCGCCGAACAGCTCCGTCAACTCGGCGTACGCGCGGCGCAGTTGTTCCTCGTCCGCGAGATCGAGGCGTACGCCGCCGAGGTCGGCGCGGTGGCGCAGGTGCGGGGCGGTGGCCTTGAGGGCGACGGGGTAGCCGATGCCGTCGGCGGCCCGGACCGCGTCGTCCGGGGTGAAGGCGGGGACGGCCCTGCGTACGTCGATGCCGTACCGCCCGAGGAGCTGGTGGGTCTCCTCGGTGCCGAGGGTGAGGCCCTGCCCGCGCGCGAGCAGGCCGTCGATCTGCTCGGCGGCTCCCTTCTCGTCGATGTCCTCGTACTCGGGCACCCTGCCGGGCTCGACGGCCTCGCGCCGCCACCGGGCGTAGTTCACGGCTTCGGCGAGGGCCCGTACGGCGCGCTCGGCGGCGGGATAGGCGGGGATGAGGCGGGATTCCGCGGGGGCGCTCGCGGCGGGGGCCGCCTGGGTCGTGGGGGGCAGCATCTGCGAGGGGCGCAGCCGGGCGCCGGAGGGGGTGCTCGAACCGGTCTGGGGTGCGGTGCTCGCCGCGGCGGACAGGGCTTGCGCGAGCCCGCCGAGCTCCACGTGGACCACCAGCACGGGCTTGCCGGGGACGGCCTGGGCGGCCGACCGCAGCGCCTCGGCCAGTTCCGCGTCGCCGGGCGAGACCTCCCCGATGGCCGGGATCGCCGTCACCACGACCGCGTCGCAGGAGTCGTCCTCCAGCGCGTGCAGCAGTGCCGTGTGGAAGTCCGCGGCGGAGGCCTCGGTGGTCAGGTCCAACGGCCGCTGCGGCCTCAGGTCCTCGGCGAGGCAGGCGTCGTAGGTGAGCAGCCCGAGCGACTCGGAGTTGCCCAGGATCGCCACCCGGGGTCCGGCCGGCAGCGGCTGGCGGGCGAGCAGCAGTCCGGCGTCGACCAGTTCGGTGATCGTGTCGACGCGGATGACGCCGGCCTGCCTGAGCAGCGCGGAGACCGTGGCGTGCGGCAGCCGGGTGGCGCGTACGGCGTGGCCCTGCGGTGCCGAACCGGCACCCTGCACGACGACCAGCGGCTTGGCGGCCGCCGTGCGCCGGGCGAGGCGGGTGAACTTGCGGGGGTTGCCGATGGACTCCAGGTACATCAGGACGACGTCGGTGTCCGGGTCGTCGTACCAGTACTGGATGAGGTCGTTGCCGGAGACGTCGGCGCGGTTGCCGGAGGAGACGAAGGTGGACACGCCGGTGACGCCGGTGACGCCGCCGCCGCGTCGGTGCAGCCGGGAGAGCAGGGCGATGCCGATGGCGCCGGACTGGGCGAACAGGCCGATGCGGCCGGGGCGGGGCATCTGGGGGGCGAGGGAGGCGTTGAGCCGTACCTGCTCGGAGGTGTTGATGACGCCGAAGGCGTTCGGGCCGATGAGCCGCATGCCGTACGTGCGCGCTTGCCGGACGAGTTCGCGCTGGCGCTCGCGTCCCTCGGGGCCGCTCTCGGCGTACCCGGCGGAGATCACGACGAGTCCCTGGACGCCGTGCTCGCCGCACTCGGTGACGACCTGGGGGACGTGGTCGGCGGGAACGGCGACGACGGCGAGGTCGACGGGGCCGTCGATGTCCCGCACGGAGCGGTGGGCGGGGACACCGTCGAGTTCCTTGAGGTCCTCGGGGAAGGCGCCGTTGACGGCGTACAGGCGCCCCGCGTAGCCGGCGTCCCGGATGTTGTCGAGAACGCTGCGGCCCACTCCCCCGGGGGCGCGGCCGGCGCCGACGACGGCGACGGAGCCGGGTGCCAGCAGCCGCCGTACGGAACGCCCCTCGGCGCGCTGCTCACGCGCGCGTTGCACGGCGAGGGAGCGGTCGGTGGGTTCGAGGTCGAACTCCAGGCGGACGACGCCGTCCTCGAAGTGGCGCTTCTGGGTGTACCCGGCGTCCGTGAACACCTTGATCATCTTGGTGTTGGCGGGCAGCACCTCGGCGGCGAAGCGGCGGATGTCCCGCTCACGGGCGACGGCGGCGATGTGTTCGAGGAGGGCGGAGGCGACGCCGCGGCCCTGGTGGGCGTCCTGGACGAGGAAGGCCACCTCGGCCTCGTCGGCGGGCGCGGACGCGGGCGTTCCGTCGGCGCCGATGCGGTCATAGCGTACGGTGGCGATGAACTCGCCGCCGACCGTGGCCGCGAGTCCCACCCGGTCCACAAAGTCGTGGTGCGTGAAGCGGTGGACGTCCTTGGCGGACAGGCGAGGGTAGGGCGCGAAGAAGCGGTAGTACTTCGACTCGTCCGAGACCTGCTCGTAGAAGCTGACCAGGCGATCTGCGTCATCGACGGTGATGGGGCGGATGCGCGCGGTGCCGCCGTCGCGCAGCACCACGTCGGCCTCCCAATGGGCGGGGTACTCGTGCCGGTCCGGCGTGGTCTGCATGGGCCCCAGAGTACGGCTCGCGTCCGACAGCGGCGCGAGGCAGTCTGTGACAGAACCGAAGAGGACGTCGATCGGGCCGAGGCCGCGGCCCGACCATCCACCCCGGACGGAACGTGAGAACCGCTCCGGAGACTCTTCACGTTGTGGGAAACTGGTCTAGACAACCTGAACACCGAAGGGCAGCATCACATGGCTGAGCGCCGCGTCAACGTCGGCTGGGCCGAGGGCCTCCACGCCCGCCCCGCTTCCATCTTCGTCCGGGCCGCCACGGCCGCAGGTATCCCGGTGACGATCGCCAAGGCCGACGGCAACCCCGTCAACGCGGCCTCCATGCTGGCCGTCCTGGGTCTGGGCGCCCAGGGTGGCGAGGAGATCGTCCTCGCCTCCGACGCCGAGGGCGCGGACGTCGCCCTCGACCGTCTGGCCAAGCTGGTCTCCGAGGGGCTCGAGGAGCTTCCCGAGACCGTCTGATCGCGGCACCGCAGAAGGGCTCGTCCGAATTATTGGGCGGGCCCTTCGCATTTCCCGTGCCGGGGTCGGGAATTCACGACGGCGGACAGCATGAAATAGCCCCCTCGAATTCCCTGCTCTTTGTATACGGCGCTCGTGTTAATGCCGCAGGCTCGACATGTTTACGGGATGTTGCGAGTTCCTCACACCGTTCCCGCCGCCGAACCGCAGCCGGTGCGCGGCGGTCGAGCGCTCGGTGTGCAGGCTTGTGATCGCCCGCGCGCGTTCGGCGTCGCCCCGGGCCACGGCGTCGACGATCGCGCCGTGCTCCGCCCAGGACTCCACGGGGTTGGCCGGCGCGTCCACCGCGTACATCCAGGCGATCTTGTGGCGCAGCTGGGTCAGCATCGAGGTCAGGGCGGGGCTGCCGGAGGCCTGGGCGAGCGTCTCGTGGAACCAGCCGCCCAGGGAGCGCAGATCCTCGCTGCCGCCCCTCCTGGCCCGCTCCTGGCCCAGCCTGACCAGGCCGCGCAGGACCTTGAGGTGGGCCTCGGTGCGTCGCTGGGCGGCCCGGGAGGCACCCAGCGGCTCCAGCAGCATGCGCATCTCCAGCAGGTCGGCGGCCTCCTGCTCGGTCGGTTCCGCCACGCACGCGCCCGCGTGCCGGCGGGTCACCACGAAGCCCTCGGCCTCCAGGGTGCGCAGGGCCTCGCGGACGGGGACGCGCGAGACGCCGTAACGGCGGGCGAGGAGTTCCTCGGTGAGACGGCCACCACGCTCGTAGACACCCGCCACGATGTCGTCCCGGATGGCCGTGCACACCGAGTGCGCCGGAATACGCATGACCGACCTCCGTCTTAATCCCCGTGAAACGTCGATGATTGACGTTGTGTCCAGCGACTCTATTGCAATGAGCCGGAATTTCCGACGGCGGGCCGGAATCCATGGATATTTTTTGGACACGGGGGCGACAGAAACGACGAAAACCCCGGCTCGGAGAGCCGGGGTCCTCGGAGTCCGGTGACGCGTCGCTAGACGTTCACGCCGTGCGAGCGCAGGTACGCGACGGGGTCGATGTCCGAGCCGTACTCGGGGGTCGTACGGGCCTCGAAGTGCAGGTGCGGTCCGGTGGTGTTGCCGGTGGAACCGGAGAGACCGATCTGCTGGCCGGTGACGACCTTCTGGCCGACCGAGACGCCGATGGACGACAGGTGGCCGTACTGGGTGTACGTCCCGTCGTTCATCCTGATCACGATCTGGTTGCCGTACGCCCCGCCCCAGCCGGTCTGGACGACCGTGCCGTAGCCGACCGCGTGGACGGACGTGCCGCTCGCGGCGTGGAAGTCGATGCCGGTGTGGCTGCCGGAGGACCACAGGGAGCTGCTGGCCTTGTAGCCGGTGGAGACGTACGAGTTGGAGATGGGCGCGACGAAGGAGTTCAGGCGCTTGCGCTCGGCCTCACGGGCGGCGCGCTCCTTGGCCTCGCGCTCCTTCTTGGCGAGCGCCTCGGCCTTCTTGCGCGCGGCCTCCTCGGCGGCCTGCTTGCGAGCGGCCTCCTCGGCGGCCTGCTTCTGGGCCTCGGCCTGCGCGTCGATCTTCTCGGCGATCGAGTCGCCGATCATGATGACGGGGGTGAAGCCGGTCTGCTCGACGGCGTCGACGGAGTTGTCGGCGGCGAGCGCGGGGGCCGCGAGAGCACCGATCACACCGGTGGTGGCGAGGGCCGCGACTCCGGCGACCTGGGCGGTGGAACGCTTGATCCGGCTGGGACGACGGTGCTTCCCGGTGGCGCACATGAACGCCATGTACAGGCTGGTCCTTTCCTTCCCTCTCGCCTACCGGGTTAGCTGACGGGTTCGGAGCAGGAAGGTCTCCTACGGACCCCCTCGCGACTCGCGCGGGCGTCCGATTCACCCCAGGGACTGCGGTGGGTCCCCGGCTCCCCTGGCTCGCGCCGTACGGGGATTCGGCGATGACTGTCCGGTGCCGCGGGTGCGGCGCACTGCCTGACGAACAGCCCGGATGACGCTAAGCGGGCCGCCTTTCAATCCCCAAACGGATCGCGGCTTTTGTAGCGCATCCCACAGGGCAGACGGGCATCTCTCCTTCAATTCCGCGCCAATTCGGACATAGGAGGGCCCTGGTGACAGGTCAGTCACCAGGGCCCTCCACGCGCGCGTGCCGCTACTCGGCGGAAACCACGGTCACTTCACCGATGCCGAGCGCCTCCACCGGCTCCTTGATCTGCGCCGCGTCACCGACGAGGACGGTCACCAGACGGTCCACCGGGAACGCGTTCACGACCGCCGCGGTGGCCTCCACCGTGCCGGTCGCGGCCAGCTGCTGATACAGCGTCGCCTGGTAGTCGTCGGGCAGGTGCTGCTCGACCTGGTCGGCCAGGGTGCTCGCGACAGCCGCCGCGGTCTCGTACTTCAGCGGTGCCACGCCCACCAGGTTCTGCACGGCGACGTCGACCTCGGCGTCGGTGAGGCCGCCCTCGGCGAGCGTGCGCAGCACCCTCCAGAGGTCGTCGAGCGCCGGGCCGGTGTTCGGGGTGTCGACGGAGCCGCTGATGGCGAGCATCGACGCGCCCGTGCCGTCCGCGGCGGACCTGAGGACCTGCCCGAACGCGCGCACACCGTAGGTGTAGCCCTTCTCCTCGCGCAGGACGCGGTCCAGGCGGGAGGTGAGCGTGCCGCCCAGGCAGTACGTGCCGAGCACCTGCGCCGGCCACACGCGGTCGTGGCGGTCGGCGCCGACGCGGCCGATGAGCAGCTGCGTCTGGACGGCCCCGGGACGGTCCACGATGATCACGCGCCCGGTGTCGTCGGCGGTCACCGGCGGCACGGGACGGGGCTCGGCCCTGGAGCCCGTCCAGGCGCCCAGGGTCTCGCCGAGCAGGGCGTCCAGGTCGATGCCGGTGAGGTCGCCGACGACGACCGCGGCGGCCGTCGCGGGCCGGACGTGACGGTCGTAGAAGGCGCGTACGGCGGCCGCGTCGATCTTCTCGACGGTCTCCTCGGTGCCCTGCCGCGGGCGGGACATGCGCGAGGTCGCCGGGAACAGCTCCTTCGAGAGCTCCTTCGCCGCCCGGCGGGAGGGGTTGGCCAGCTCGTGCGGGATCTCGTCCAGGCGGTTGCGGACCAGCCGCTCCACCTCGCCGTCGGCGAACGCGGGCGCCCTGAGGGCGTCGGCGAGCAGGCCGAGCGCCTTGGCCAGACGGGAGGCCGGCACTTCGAGGCTGAGGCGGACGCCGGGGTGGTCGGCGTGCGCGTCGAGGGTGGCGCCGCAGCGCTCCAGCTCGGCGGCGAACTCCTCGGCGGAGTGCTTGTCGGTGCCCTCGGAGAAGGCACGCGCCATGATCGTGGCGACGCCGTCGAAGCCGGCCGGCTCGGCCTCCAGAGGTGCGTCCAGGAGCACCTCGACGGCGACGACCTGCTGTCCGGGGCGGTGGCAGCGCAGCACGGTCAGGCCGTTGTCGAGCGCCCCGCGCGTGGGCGCGGGGAACGCCCAGGGCCTGGCCTCGCCGGCCTGGGGCTGCGGGTGGAACTCCATCGTGGCGAGCTCGCTCACTTGGCCGCCTCCTCGTTCTTGTCGCCGGCTTCGACCGTGGCCTCGGCCTCGGGGTCTTCGGGGGGATCGACGTCCTCGGCGACCTGTCCGGAGACGGGTTCGTAGACGAGCACCGCCCGGTTGTCCGGCCGCAGGCGGGCCTTGGCGATCTCCTGGACCTCCTGGGGGGTGATCTCCAGGACGCGCTGGACGGCGGTCAGGGCGAGCTGCGGGTCGCCGAACAGGACGGCGAAGCGGCACAGTTCGTCGGCGCGGCCCGCGACCGTGCCGAGCCGGTCCAGCCACTCGCGCTCCAACTGGGCCTGGGCGCGCTCCATCTCCTCGCTCGTGGGGCCCTCGGCGGCGAACCGGGCGAGCTCCTCGTCGATGGCGGCCTCGATGACCGGCACCTCGACGTCGCCGGAGGTCTTCACGTCCAGCCAGCCCAGCGAGGGCGCCCCGGCCAGGCGCAGCAGTCCGAAGCCGGCCGCAACGGCCGTACGGTCGCGCCGCACGAGCCGGTTGTACAGGCGGGAGGACTCGCCGCTGCCGAGGACCGTGAGCGCCAGGTCGGCGGCGTCGCACTCGCGCGTGCCGTCGTGCGGCAGCCGGTAGGCGGCCATCAGGGCGCGCGCCGGCACCTCCTCCTCGACGACCTCCCGCAGCTGCTCGCCGATGACGTCGGGGAGCATGCCGTCGCGGGGCGCGGGCTTGCCGTCGTGCCCGGGGATGGAGCCGAAGTACTTCTCGATCCAGGCGAGCGTCTGCTCGGGGTCGATGTCGCCGACGACCGACAGAACGGCGTTGTTGGGCGCGTAGTAGGTGCGGAAGAACGCGCGCGCGTCCTCCAGGGTCGCCGCGTCAAGGTCGGCCATCGAACCGATCGGCGTGTGGTGGTAGGGGTGGCCCTCCGGGTAGGCGAGGGCGGTCAGCTTCTCGAAGGCGGTGCCGTACGGGACGTTGTCGTAGCGCTGCCGGCGTTCGTTCTTGACGACGTCCCGCTGGTTCTCCATGGACTCGTCGTCCAGGGCGGCCAGCAGGGAGCCCATGCGGTCGGCCTCCAGCCAGAGGGCGAGCTCCAGCTGGTGGGCGGGCATGGTCTCGAAGTAGTTGGTCCGCTCGAAGCTGGTGGTGCCGTTGAGCGAGCCGCCGGCGCCCTGCACCAGCTCGAAGTGGCCGTTGCCCTTGACCTGCCCCGAACCCTGGAACATCAGATGCTCGAAGAGGTGAGCCAGGCCGGTCCGGCCCTTGACTTCGTGGCGCGAGCCGACGTCGTACCAGAGGCACACCGCCGCGACCGGGGTCAGGTGGTCCTCGGAGAGCACCACGCGCAGGCCGTTGGCCAGGCGGTGCTCGGTCGCTGTCAGGCCCCCGGTGCCTGCCTGGTCTGTGGCCGTGTGACCCATGGGCATGTACGTCCCTTCGATCGCGGATGCGGTGCTGGAAACCGCTGTTTTCCTGCCGGTCCTGCCACTGTATGCAAGCGGGCGGACCGGCGGCGAAGTTCCCGGACGACGTACGCCCACAGCGGATCGCGTAGCCTGCGGGCAGCCGCGGCGAGGGCGACCCCCGCCCGCCGGGCCGGACCGCCCACACCGGGTCCTGGCCCGGGTTGTCAGTGCCGCGGTCCACAATGGTCGCGTCAGATCCCGTTCATGCTTCAGCAAGCGTGAGCCGAAGGGGCCGTGAGCGACCCGTAGGCGAGCGACCAGAAAAGAGGAGCCGGCAGCGATGGCCCGCCGCAGCACGAAGACCCCGCCGCCCGACGACTCGTTCGAGGAGCGCATCCTCGACATCGACGTCGTCGACGAGATGCAGGGCTCCTTCCTCGAGTACGCGTACTCGGTCATCTACTCCCGCGCCCTGCCCGACGCCCGTGACGGCCTGAAGCCGGTGCACCGCCGCATCGTCTACCAGATGAACGAGATGGGCCTGCGCCCCGACCGCGGCTATGTGAAGTGCGCGCGCGTGGTCGGCGAGGTCATGGGTAAGTTGCACCCGCACGGCGACGCGTCGATCTACGACGCCCTGGTGCGCATGGCGCAGCCGTTCTCCATGCGCGTGCCCCTGGTCGACGGCCACGGCAACTTCGGCTCGCTGGGCAACGACGACCCGCCGGCCGCCATGCGGTACACGGAGTGCCGCCAGGCCGCCGCGACGAGCCTGATGACCGAGTCGATCGACGAGGACACCGTCGACTTCGCGCCCAACTACGACGGCCAGGAGCAGGAGCCGGTCGCCCTGCCGGCCGCCTTCCCTAACCTGCTGGTCAACGGCTCGTCGGGCATCGCGGTCGGCATGGCGACGAACATGCCGCCGCACAACCTCTCCGAGGTCATCGCCGCCGCCCGCCACCTGATCCGCTACCCGAACGCGGATCTGGAGACCCTGATGAGGCACGTGCCGGGGCCCGACCTGCCCACCGGCGGCCGGATCGTCGGCCTCGCCGGCATCCGGGACGCGTACGAGACCGGCCGCGGCACCTTCAAGATCCGCGCCACGGTCGAAATCGACACGGTCACCGCCCGCCGCAAGGGCCTGGTCGTCACCGAACTGCCCTTCACGGTCGGCCCCGAGAAGGTCATCGCCAAGATCAAGGATCTCGTCGGCTCGAAGAAGATCCAGGGCATCGCCGACGTCAAGGACCTCACCGACCGCGAGCACGGCCTGCGCCTGGTCATCGAGATCAAGAACGGCTTCGTCCCGGAGGCCGTCCTGGAGCAGCTGTACAAGCTGACGCCGATGGAGGAGTCCTTCGGCATCAACAACGTCGCCCTGGTGGACGGGCAGCCGCTCACGCTCGGCCTTAAGGAACTCCTCGAGGTCTACCTCGACCACCGCTTCGAGGTCGTGCGCCGCCGCAGCGAGTTCCGCCGCACCAAGCGCCGCGACCGCCTGCACCTGGTGGAGGGCCTGCTCACCGCCCTGGTCGACATCGACGAGGTCATCCGGCTGATCCGCTCCAGCGAGAACAGCGCGCAGGCCAAGGAACGCCTGATGGGGCGTTTCTCGCTGTCGGAGACCCAGACCCAGTACATCCTCGACACCCCGCTGCGCCGCCTGACCAAGTACGACCGCATCGAGCTGGAGGCGGAGAAGGAGCGGCTCAACGCGGAGATCGCGGAGCTGACCCGGATCCTGGAGTCGGACAGCGAGCTGCGCAAGCTGGTCTCCTCCGAACTGGCCGCGGTGGCCAAGAAGTTCGGCACCGAGCGGCGCACGGTCCTGCTGGAGTCGTCGGGCGCCCCGGCGGCCGTACCGCTGCAGGTCGCGGACGACCCCTGCCGGGTGCTGCTCTCCTCGACGGGCCTGCTGGCCCGTACGGCGAACGGCGAGCCGTTCCCGGCGGACGCCGAGGGCAGGCGGGTGAAGCACGACGTGATCGTCTCCGCGGTGCCGGCCACGGCGCGCGGCGAGATCGGCGCGGTCACCTCGGCCGGCCGGCTGCTGCGGATCAACGTCGTCGACCTGCCGCAGCTGCCGGAGACGGCGTCGGCGCCGAACCTCTCCGGCGGTGCTCCCCTGACCGAGTTCGTGTCCCTGGAGGGCGACGAGACGGTGGTCTGCCTGACCACGCTCGACGAGTCCTCCCCCGGCCTCGCGCTCGGCACCGAGCAGGGCGTGGTCAAGCGTGTGGTGCCCGACTACCCGACCAACAAGGAGGAGTTGGAGGTCATCACGCTCAAGGACGGCGACCGGATCGTGGGCGCGGTGGAGCTGCGCACCGGCGAGGAGGACCTGGTCTTCATCACGGACGACGCCCAGCTGCTGCGCTACCAGGCCTCCCAGGTCCGCCCGCAGGGCCGTCCGGCGGGCGGCATGGCGGGCATCAAGCTGGCCGAGGGCGCGAAGGTCATCTCCTTCACGGCCGTGGACCCGGCGGCGGACGCCATGGTCTTCACGGTCGCGGGCTCGCGCGGCACCCTCGACGACTCGGTCCAGACGACGGCCAAGCTGACCCCGTTCGACCAGTACCCGCGCAAGGGCCGCGCCACCGGCGGTGTGCGCTGCCAGCGGTTCCTGAAGGGCGAGGACTGCCTGTCCCTGGCCTGGGCGGGCGCCGTCCCGGCCAAGGCGGCCCAGAAGAACGGCACCCCGGCCGACCTCCCGGACATCGACCCGCGCCGCGACGGTTCGGGCGTGTCCCTGCCGAAGACGGTGGCGGTGGTGGCGGGCCCCGTCTAGACCGGCGGCTCCACGAACTCCTGCTCGGGATCCTGTACGTAGCGCAGGACGCCCCACATGCCGTGCTCGTCGACGGTGTGCGGGGCGTCGCTCTCGCACGCCTTCAGCTCCTTGCCGAGGGCGGCCGCGTCGATGCCCGAGCCGATGAGGACGAGCTGGGTGAGGCGGAGGTCCCGGTCCGGCCAGGCCTCCGGGTAGAAGCGCAGGAAGCGTCCGACGGCGTGTACGGCGTACCGGTTGCGGACGTCGTGCGCGCCGAAGTCGACGTAGCCCTTGATGCGGTACAGCCCCTCGGGCCTGCTGTCGAGGAACCGCATCAACCGCCGGGGGTCCATGGGCACTTCGGAACTGAAGGCGAGGCTGTCGTAGGCGGCGTGCAGGTGCCCGGCGCCGTCGTGGTCGTGGTCGTGGTGCTCGTCGTCGTGCAGGTCGTCGAAGGAGAGCTGCCCGACGCGCTCCTCGCTGGGCCTGCAGTCGAAGAGGAACTCGGGGTCGACACGGCCGTAGGAGGCGGGTACGACGGCGGCGCGGTCGACGAGGGAGCGCACGAGCCCGAGGACCCTGTCACCGTCCGCGGCACGGTCGAGCTTGTTGACGACGACGAGGTCGGCGAGTGCGAGATGCCGGTCGATCTCGGGGTGCCTGGCGCGGGTGTCGTCGAACTCGGCGGCGTCGACGATCTCGACGAGGCCGCCGTAGACGATCCCCGGATGCTCGCTGGCGAGCACCATGCGCACGAGTTCCTGTGGCTCGGCGAGCCCGCTGGCCTCGATGACGATGACGTCGATGCCGGTGGAGGGGGCGGCGAGTTTCGCGAGATAGCCGTCGAGTTCGCCGACGTCGACGGCGCAGCACAGGCATCCGTTGCCGAGGGAGAGGGTGGAATCGCCGAGCGCGCCGGCGACGGCCATCGCGTCGATCTCGATGGCGCCGAAGTCGTTGACGATGGCGCCGATACGGCTGCCGCCGCTGCGGTGCAGGAGGTGGTTGAGGAGGGTGGTCTTGCCGGAACCCAGGAATCCGGCGAGTACGACGACCGGGATCTGCCGGATGCCAGAACTCGGCTGACTCAACGTGCGACCTCTTTCGCGCTGCTGTGCGCCGGAGCGTGATGCCGACGCACGTACGAGCTGTGACTGCCGGACCAGGATACGAGCCGGAATAATCACCGCGAAGTGAACGATTGTTAGCAGCTTTGGCGGGGCAGACGTCTGGCAAGGCGCCGGAGTGTGCGACCCTCGCTTCCCTCCGTGCGCCTCCTCTCCGCCTCCCCGCCGATCAGAGCCGCTCGGCACCCTGGGAGACGGCAAGCGCCGCCCACCGCTCGCCGGTCCCCATCAGTCGACCCGCACCCCGACGACCGGCGGAACGGCCGCCCGATTCGGGGGTAGTTGACATGGCCACACAGAATTTCGGGACACGGGGACTCCGTTATGCGGCTGCGGCCGGCCTGGGGGTAGCCTTCGGCGCGCTGGCCACCCGCGCCTCCCAGCGCCAGGTTCATGAGCAGCTGAAGACCCGGCTGGAGCGCCTGGAACAGACCCCGTACGCACAGCGCGAGGCCAATCTTGCCAGCCAGCAGAGGCTGCATTGGGAGCTGCTGAGCAAGGCAATCGACAACCCTGAACTGGCAGAGGTTCTTGACATCTTCGAGGTTCCGTCGTCGCCGACAAGGCGGGCGCAGTATCTCTTCGCCAACGCCCTCTACACGAACCAACTCTTCGCGTACCGCGTGGGCAACATCAGTCGCGAGGAGTTCTTCGGTTTTGTCCGCGGTCTGCTCCAGAACCCGATCGTCAGGGAGTACTGGTATGCGACTCAGCATCAGAGGGCGACCATCGCCGACGACTCCGACGAGGCAGAGCTCGGTCGCATGGTCGACGATCTCCTACGTCAGCTGGATGAAGCGGACGTGGACGAGTGGTGGGTGGTAGGCGAGCCGCCTACGGAGTAGGGATGTGAGGGCCGGCCGCCCGTAGCGGAACGTCAACGCTCAGCGCACCCTTCCACCACCCACATGGGCTCGCTTGATCGAGTGATAACGAACCCATAAAAAGACCCCTCTTCCCAGGCGCCACCCAAGAGGATGCTCCGATACCGGCATCGTTGTGGCCGTCACCAGGTTGACCCGCAGGAAACCCCCCTCTTGCCAGCATGTTCTCCTGACTGCAGCCGGAGTGCCGGCGCATGCACTGAACCAAAGACAAGAGGAAAACAACTGTGAGTCAGATCATCCGCCGCCTCGGTGTCCCTCCTCGCGACCGGGGCAGCGCGGGCGGAGGAAACTGCCCGGACATCTTCGAGCTGTCCGACGGCCGCTTCGCCATCATCGGCACAGATGTCACCGACTCACTCGACACCGACCTGCCGTCTGACGCCTCACGTGCCGACTACGAGCGCATTGTGGTGATCACCCGCGAAACCCTGATTCGCGCCAAGGCTGACATCCCCGACGCCTGATCTTCTGTATGGGCGAGCCTCACCCTGGGCCGTCCCCCTCTGACTTCCCGGCTGCACGCAACCACGGACCGAGCCGGACGCACAACTGACGAGCAGCCGGCACCCCGTCACTGCTCGGCCCACCGATGAGGCCTGGCGCCAGAACGGCACCAGGCCGCACGCGTTCCTCACGCCGCCTTCGGCACCGCCACCGGCGCCCCCGGCCCCACATACCGCGCCACCGGCCTGATGATCTTCCGGTCCTCCGCCTGTTCCAGGATGTTGGCGCTCCAGCCGACCATGCGGGCCGCCGCGAAGGTCGGGGTGAACATCTCGCGGGGCAGGCCGCACAGTTCCATGACCACGCCCGCGTAGAACTCGACGTTCGTGTGGAGCTCGCGGCCCGGCTTCAGCTCCGCCAGGATCGCCTCCACCTGCCGCTCGACCTCGACCGCGAATTCGACCCGCGAGCCGCCGAAACTCTGGGCGATCTCCCGGAGCATCCGGGAGCGGGGGTCCTCCGTGCGGTAGATCGCGTGGCCGAAGCCCATGATGCGGTCGCCTGCGAGGACGCGCTCTCGGATCCAGGGGTCTATGCGGTCGGGTGTGCCGATGGCGTCCAGGGTGTCCAGGGCCCGGCTCGGCGCTCCGCCGTGCAGAGGTCCCGACAGGGCTCCCACCGCGCCCACCAGACATGCCGCCACGTCCGCTCCGGTCGACGCGATGACGCGGGCGGTAAAGGTTGATGCGTTGAATCCGTGATCAATGGTTGAGATCAAGTATTGCTCGATCGCCCGGGCCTGACGCGGTTCCGGTTCCGAACCCGTGAGCATGTAGAGGTAGTTGGCGGCGTACGGAAGGTCTTCGCGCGGTTCCACCGGTTCGAGACCCCGCTCCAGTCGATGCAGAGCGGCGAGGAGGGTGGGTACGGCGGCGACCGCGGCGAGGGTGTCCCGACGGCGTTCGTCCGCTTCGATGTCGTACACCGGCCTGAAGCCCTTCGCCGCGCCGAGCAGCGAGAGCGCGGTGCGCATGCCGGCCAGCGGCCCCGAGCCACCGCTCGCCGCCGCGATCGCGGGCAGCACCGCGCGCACCTCCTCCGGCGGCCGCCGCAGCGCCACCGTCTGCGCGACGAAGGCGTCCCGTCGCGCCGCGTCCGGCAGTTCGCCATGGACCATGAGGTGCCAGACATCCTCGAAGCCGCGAGTTCGAGCGAGCTCCACGGCCGAGTACTGGCGGTAGTGATAGAAGCCCTCGAGCCCCCGCACGTCACCGATCGAGGTATCGGTGACGACCACACCGGCGAGTCCTCGCGGCACCTTGACGGTCGTGGCCACAGACCTGTTGACGGACATGATTTCCTCCCTGGTCTTGCCTGGACTTGCCTGCTCATGCCTGGACTTGATTTGACTGTCCATGCTTGACTTAATTCCTGTCAATATTGATTGAATCAAGTCATCCCATCCATGCGTCGCTAGGCGGATACGGTGACCCCATGCGCGATCAAGACCCCTCCCCCGATTCCGCGGAACGGCGGCTGACGACCAAGGAAGCCGCCGAACTCCTGGGCGTGAAGCCCGAGACCGTGTACGCGTACGTGAGCCGCGGCCAGCTCAGCAGCCGGCGCGTGCCGGGCGGCCGGGGCAGCACCTTCGACGGCCGGGAAGTGGAGGCCCTCGCCCGGCGCAACAGACGGGAGAGCAGCGGGAGTCCGGGGTCGGGCGGCGAGCTGTCCGTCCGGACCCGCATCACGCTCATCGAGGAGGACCGCTACTACTTCCGGGGCGTGGACGCCACCGAACTCGCCACCCGCCACTCCTACGAAGAGGTCGCCGAGTGGCTGTGGACCGGCCGCATGCGACCGGGAACGACCTTCACCGCGCCCGAAGCCGCCGTCCTCATCGCCCGCCGCGCCGTCGACGGCCTGCCCGAACACACCAGCCCCACGGACCGGTTGAGGGTCGCCGCGATCGGCGCCGGGACCGCGGACCCGCTGCGCTTCGACCTGTCCGAGGAAGCCGTGCTCGGCACCGCGCGCACGCTGATCCCCACCCTGGTCGCCGCCCTGCCGCAACGGGGGACCTACCGCCGCGACGAAGGCCCGCTGGCCCAGCGCCTGTGGTCACGGCTCAGCGGCAGGGACGCCGACGAAGCCTCGCTGCGCGCCCTCGACACCGCGCTCGCCCTCCTCGTCGACCACGATCTCGCCGCCTCGACCCTCGCCGTGCGCGTCGCCGCCTCGGCCCGCGCGCACGCCTACGCGGCCGTCTCCGCCGGCCTCGGCGTGCTGGAGGGTCCCCTGCACGGGGCGTCCAGCGGGCTCGCGCACCGGCTGCTGATGGACGTACTCGACGAGGGCGACGCGGGCCCCGTCATCGCCGAGGAGCTGCGGGCCGGGCGTCGCATCCCCGGACTCGGCCACCGTCTCTACACGGGCGAGGATCCACGCGCGCGTGTCCTGTTCGGCCTCCTTGAGGAGATGCCGAACGCCGGCCCCGCGCTCGCCGCGGCCCGCGACATCGTCGCCACCACCGCCCGTCACAGCCCGCTGCACGCCAATGTCGACCTGGCCCTCGCCGCGCTCACGGCCTCCTGCGGGATGCCCGCCACCGCGGGTGAGACGATCTTCGCCGTGGCCCGTACGGCGGGCTGGATCGCCCACGCGCTGGAGGAGTACGGGGAGCGACCGCTGCGCATGCGCCCGAGCGGGCACTACGTGGGCCCGAAGCCGCCCCGGCCCCTTCCTGAGTGACTGATCACCTCAACATGGGATTCGGAGTCGCCACAGACGGATGATCCGCCGCATCCCGGCTCCGGTCGGTGTCGGGCCTTCGGCGGTCATGATCCGCCCTGATCGTCGGCGGTGAGCCGCTGTTCCAGGTGGCTGAGCAGCTGGGTGCACTGCCGGACCGTGTCGAGGTCGTCGCCCAGGATGGCGGCGAGTTCCCGCGCCCAGGCGGCGCGCAGGATGTGGAGGTTGGCCGCCGCGCGCTCGGTCGGGCGCACGGCGACGCCACGGCCCTCGGTGGCGGCGCGGGAGACCATCCCCTTGCTCTCGAGGCTGCGCAGCGCCGTGCTGACATTGGTGCGCTGCAGCCGGGTGCGGCGGGCGATCTCGCTGGGCGCCGCTCCGGGATACAGGTCGACGACGCGCATCACGTGCCGCTCCGTCTCGGTCAGCGTCACCACCTGCGGGCCTTCCGGAGTGCGGGCCCGCACCAGTCGGCCGACGTTGAGGATCAGGTCGGCGAGATCGGCGAGCGGCCCACCATCGTCCGTACCGACGGCGTTTTCTTTGTCGCGAGGCATGGCGCCACCCTACTGAATTATGCCATCATAATTATGTGTCCATAATCAATGAAGGAGACCGGTCGGCGTTCGCCGCGGCGGAGGGCGCCGACGACGCGAAGCCGGCGACCCCAGCAGGCCGTGCGCGGCTGGCCCTGATCCTCGGTTCGTTGAGTGCCTTCGGTGCGCTCACGATCGACATGTACCTGCCCGCCATGCCAGACATGGCGCACCAACTGCACACCAGCGCACCGCTGGTCCAGATGACCCTCACGGCGTTCGTCGTCGGCCTGGCCGTCTTCCAGGTGATCGTCGGCCCGCTGTCGGACGCCTGGGGCCGGCGCCGCCCGCTCCTGGCCGGCATGGCGTTGTACCTGGCGGGGTCGCTGTGGTGTGCGCTGGCGCCCTCGGTCGGCTGGCTGATCACCGGCCGGATCCTGCAGTCGCTGGGTGCGGCGGCCGGCACCGTCCTGGCGCGGGCCATCGTGCGGGACCTGTTCTCCGGCACCGCCATGACCCGGTTCTTCTCCACCCTGATGGTCGTCAACGGCGTCGCCCCGGTCGTGGCACCCGTCATCGGCGGCCAACTGCTGACGCTCACCACCTGGCGCGCGGTGTTCCTGGTGCTCGCCGTCGTCGGCGCCGTCCTCCTGCTCGCGGTGGTCTTCGCGCTGCCCGAATCGCTGCCGGACGCCAACCGGGCGCCGGCCCACCTGGGCGCCACGCTGCGGACCTTCCGGGCGCTGGCCACCGACGTCCGGTACATGCGGTACGTGCTCGCCGCGGCACTGATGTTCGCCGCCGCGTTCGCCTACATCTCCGGATCGTCGTTCGTCCTGCAGGACGCGTACGGCCTCACGGCCCAGCAGTTCGGTCTCGTCTTCGGCCTCAACGGTCTGGGCATCGTGCTGCTCGGGCAGGTCGGCGGCATGCTCGTCGGTCGCGTCGCCGACGAGCACACGCTGCTGCGCGTCAGCCTGACCGTGGCGACCCTCGGCTCCGCCGGCGTCCTGAGCTGCGCCGCGTTCCACCTCCCGCTCCCGCTGCTGCTGACGTGCCTCTTCCTGGTGATGTCCATGCTCGGCATCGTGCTGGCCAACGCCACGTCCCTGGCGCTGGGCGGCCACGGTTCGGCCGCTGGAGCCGCCTCCTCCCTGCAAGGGCTGCTGCAGTTCCTCGTCGGCGGGCTCGCCGCCTCCGCCATGAGCCTGCCCGGCCAGGTCACCGCGGTGAGCATGGGCACCACCATGGTGATCTGTAGCGCGGCCGCGCTGGCCGTCCTCAACGTCCGCCGTGCATGAATCAACCCGCTCGCCCCGCCTCCGGGAAGCCGTCCCTGGGGAAGTCAGGTTAGGCTCACCTCTGTGAGTACGTGCTCAACCGCTTCCCAGGAGCTCGACGAGCCCCTCGCGGGAACCGCGGCCACCGCTCGGACCTGGCTGCTGCTGGAGCAGCCGGGCCCCTGGGGCGCCAAGGCGCTCACATCGAGCCACCTCGATCCGGCCCTGGGCCGCGCCCTGGAAGCGGCCGTCAAGGGCACGGGCGTACGCATCGCACTGATCCGCCGTCCCGGGCGCCACGCCGACCTCGGGACGCCCTCAGCGCGTCAGGTCTACGCGGCCCACACCGTGCCCGGCCGGGGGTGGCTGCACTCCGCCACGATCCGCGAGCCGCAGGACCTGCTCGACCTCGACTTCGCGGCGCTCGGCAGGGGCGAGCACCGGACCTTCGACTCGGTACTCGGAGCGCGGCCGCACACGGGCGACCCGCTCGCCCTCGTCTGCACCAACGGCAAGCGCGACCGCTGCTGCGCGCTGCTCGGCCGTCCGCTCGCCGCCGAACTCGCCGCCTCGGGCGTCGAGGGCGTCTGGGAGGTCACTCATCTGGGTGGTCATCGCTTCTCGCCGACCCTGCTCGTCCTGCCCTACGGATACGCGTACGGCCGCGCCGAGGCCCACGCCATCAAGCAGGTCCTGCACAGCGTCCGGGAAGGGCGCGTCGTCGTAGAGGGATGCCGTGGGAACTCCGCCTGGGAGCGGCCCGGTCAGGCGGCCGAGCTGGCCGTGCGCACCGCTGTGCGCGAGTACGCGGCGGACGCCCTGGCCGTGGTCGGGACGCTCGGTGCGGCTCCGCGCTGGGAGGTGACCGTCGCTCACGCCGACGGACGCCGCTGGCGCGTCGTCGTGGCCCAGGGCGCCGCGGCGCCGCCCCGCCCGGAGAGCTGCGGCACGTCGATCCTGGGGTCCCCCGCGCGCATGGACGTCGTCGAGGTGCGCGAACTGGTGGCGACGGCGCTCGCGAGTTGATCGTGCCCGTCAAGGCGTCCACCAGAGGGACTCAACATTGATCAATCGGTACTGATCGAGAGATGCACGCCACACCCCCTACGGCGGCTCCGGCCCTCCCACGTACCGTCGTGGGTATGAGTCCCACTCCGCCCGCCCGCCGCCTGCGCCTCGGCATGCCGAAGCGGGTGTTCTCGCAGGTCCTGCTGATGCAGGTGGCGATCGCCGCGGGGGTCGCGGTGCTCGCGACCGGTCTGTTCCTCGCGCCGCTCAGCAAGCAGCTGGACCAGGAGGCGATGCGCAGGGCCTTGGCCATCGCCGAGACGACGGCGCAGGACCCGCAGATCGCCGAGGGCGTGCTCACCACTCCGCCGAGCAGAAACGGTCCGGTGCAGAGGGAGGCCGAGCGGATCCGGGTGGCCACGAACGCCGAGTACATCGTCGTGCTGAACACGCACTGGGTGCGCTGGTCGCATCCGACGGCCTCGGAGATCGGCCGGAAGGTCTCGACGAGCCCCAAGGAAGCCCTGGCTGGCAAGAAGGTCATGGAGATAGACCGGGGCACGCTGGGCCGCTCGGCCCGCGGCAAGGTGCCGCTCTACGACGCCCACCACCGCATCATCGGCGCGGTCTCCGTCGGCATCGCCTACGACAGCGTGCGGGCCCGGCTGCTGAGCGCCATTCCGGGGCTGCTCGCCTACGCGGGCGGCGCCCTGGCCGTAGGAGCGCTGGCCGCCTGGCTCGTCTCCCGCCGGGTCCAGCGGCAGACCCGCGACCTGGCCTTCTCCGACATCTCGGCGTTGCTCGCGGAGCGCGAGGCGATGTTGCACGGCATCCGGGAGGGCGTCGTCGCCCTGGACCGCACCGGCCGAATTCGCCTCCTCAACGACGAGGCCCACCGTCTGCTCAGCATCGACGAAGAGGCCGTCGGCCGCTCCCCCGACGAGGCCCTCGGCCAAGGGCGGACGGCCGACATTCTGGCCGGCCGGGTCACCGGCACCGACCTGCTCACCGTCCGCGGCCAGCGGGTCCTGGTCGCCAACCGCATGCCCACGGACGACGGCGGCGCCGTGGCCACCCTGCGCGACCGCACCGAGCTGGAGCAGCTCGGCCGGGAACTCGACTCGACGCGCGGCCTGATCGACGCGCTGCGTGCCCAGGACCACGAGCACGCCAACCGCATGCACACACTCCTGGGCCTGCTCGAACTGGAGATGTACGACGACGCCGTGGAGTTCGTCGGCGAGGTGGTCGGCGACCACCGGGCCACCGCGGAGCAGGTGACGGAGAAGATCCGGGATCCGTTGCTCGCGGCTCTGCTCGTCGGCAAGGCGACCGTGGCGGCCGAGCGGGGCGTCGCCCTGTGGATCTCGGACCGGACGCGGCTGCCGGACCGGTTGGTCGACCCCAGGGGGCTCGTCACGGTCGTCGGCAACCTGGTCGACAACGCGCTGGACGCCGTCGCGGGAACCCTCCACGCACGCGTGGAGGTCGAGTTGCGCACGGAGGGCCGTACCGTCGTCCTCAGAGTGCGCGACACGGGGCCCGGGATCCCGGCGGAACAACGCGAGCTGGTCTTCACCGACGGCTGGTCCACGAAGGAGGCGCCCGCGCACCGCGAGCGCGGCATCGGGCTCTCCATGGTGCGCCGGCTCGCCGAGAGGCAGGGCGGCAGCGCGACGGTGGGCGAGGCACACGGCGGCGGCGCGGAGTTCACCGTCGTCCTCCCGGAGGCCCTCGCCGAACCCGAGCCGGTGCCGACCGCCACCACTGTCGCCGCCAAGGACACGGTCGCCGTCAAGGAGGAGTCGTGATGATCGAGGTCCTGGTCGTGGACGACGACACCAGGGTGGCCCAGGTCAACGCCGCCTACGTCGAGAAGGTGCCCGGCTTCCACGTCGCCGGCGAGGCGCACAACGCGGCCGAGGCGTTGCGGCAGTTGGAGGCGCTGCCCCGGCTGGACCTGGTCCTCATGGATCACTACCTGCCCGACGAGACCGGCCTGGCGGTCGTCCAGGAGATGCGTCGGCGCGGCCACCAGACCGACGTGATCATGGTGACGGCGGCCCGGGACGTGGCGACGGTGCAGGCCGCGATGCGGCACGGCGCGCTGCAGTACCTGGTCAAGCCGTTCGCCTTCGCGGGGCTCCGCGCCAAGCTGGAGGCGTACGCGGAGCTGCGCCGCCGGCTCGACGGCGGTGGCGAGGCCGAACAGGCCGAGGTCGACCGCATCTTCGGCGTCCTGTCGGCGCCCTCGGATCCGGGGCTGCCCAAGGGGCACTCCCCCACCACCGCCGGGCTGGTGCGTCAGGCCCTGATGAACGCGGAAGGGCCGCTGTCGGCCCAGGAGCTGGCCGACCGGACCGGGGTGAGCCGCCAGACCGCCCAGCGCTATCTGAAGCTCCTGGAGCGCACGGGCCGCGCCCGGCTGACCCTGAAGTACGGCGACGCGGGCCGCCCTGAACACCGTTACGTGTGGGCGACCCGCGCCTGAGGGCACGGCCCGGTCGGGAGCGGGGGAAGGGACCGTGCCCCTCCCCCGTACGGATTCAGCCCTTGGCCTTCTCCACGAACTCGGTGGTGAAGGTCTTGCTCAGATCGACCTTGGCGTTCTTGATGTTCGGGTTGAACGCCTTGAGCACCTTCTCGACGGTCTCGGGGCCGTTCGCCGGCATCACGCCGTCCTTGGTGAACATGGGCAGGGTGCTCTTGACGGCCTGCGCGTAGAGCGCCTTGTTCCCCTGCGAGTAGTCCGCGGGCATCTTGGCGGCTATCTCGGAGGCGCTGTGCGTGGACATCCAGTTGAGCGTCTTTACGAATGCATTGGCCAACTTCTGGACAGTGTCCTTGTGACTGTTGACCCAGTCCGTCTGCATGTACAGGCTTGACGACGGGTACGGTCCGCCGAGCGCCTTCTGGGAGCCCTCGGGGGTCCGCATGTCCAGGAGGACCTTGCCCGCCTTCTTGTCCAGGATCGTGGCGACGGTCGGGTCGGTCGTCATACCGCCGTCGATGGCGCCCTTCTGCAGCGCCGCGATGAAGGTCGGCCCGGCACCGACGGCGACCGGCGCGAAGTCGCTGACCTTCACTCCGTTCTTGACCGCCAGGTACTTGGTGAGGAAGTCGGTGGAGGAGCCGAGCCCGGTGACGCCGAGCTTCTTCCCCTTGAAGTCCTTGGGCGAGGTGATGTCGCCCGCGGCCTTGTTCGAGACGATCTCCACCTCGCCGGGCGCCTGCGAGAACTGCACGACGGACTCGACGTACTTCTGCTTCGTCTGCAGGTCGAGCGTGTGGTCGTAGAAGCCGACGGCCCCCTGGACCTGCCCCGAGACGAGCGCGGTCTCGGCCTGCACGCCGGCCGGCTCGCTCAGCAGTTCCACGTCGAGTCCCTCGGCGTCGAAGTAGCCGAGCCGCTGGGTCAGCATCGCGGGCAGGTAGATGACCTTGTCCAGGCCGCCCACCATGATCTTGACCTTCGTACCCTTGCCGTCGCCCTTGCTGCCGGCGTCGGCGGAGGTGCTGCTCGCCGCGTCGTTGGCGCAGGCGGTGAGGGAGGACAGGGCGAGGACGCCGACGGCGGCGAGGGCGGAGATTCTGGCGGACTTGCGCATGGTGGTTCACGTCCTTGTGGATGGCGGTGCGGGAGCGAAGGGGTCAGGGGGGCCTGCGGGGGGCGAAGGGGCCGGGGCGCCCGAGCGGGCGTTTACGGCTAGGAGTTCGTCGGTTTCCAGCGGAAGACGCGGCGCTCGACGAAGGTGAGCAGTCCTTCGGCCGCCAGCGCGACGACGGCGAGGATCACCATGGCCGCGTACACACCGGCGGCGTTGAAGGTGTTCTGGGACTGCGAGACGAGCAGGCCGATGCCCTTGGTGGCACCGATGTACTCGCCGACGATGGCGCCGATGAGCGCGAAGCCGAAGCTGACGTGGAGGCTGGTGAAGATCCAGGAGGTGGCCGACGGGATGACGACCTGAAGGGTCACCCGGCGGTCGCTGGCGCCCAGGATGCGGGCGTTGGCGACCAGGTTGCGGTCGACCTCGCGGGCGCCCTGGAAGGCGTTGAAGAACACCGGGAAGAAGACCAGGACGACGGCCGAGGCGACCTTGGACGCCGGGCCGAGACCGAACCAGATGAGGAAGATCGGGGCCAGGATGATCCTCGGCATCGAGTTCAGCACCTTGATGTATGGACCAAGGACATCGGCGAGGAAGCGGATCCGCCCAAGGGCGATGCCGAGCACGACACCGGCGACCACGCCGAGCACCCAGCCGAGCAGCGCCTCGTAGAGCGTGTACCAGATCTGCTCGCCCAGGGGGCCGAGCGCGGTCCCGTGGGTGACCCAGGTCCAGATCTGGTCCCAGATCTTCGACGGCATCGAGAAGTTGAACGGATCGATGACCTTCGCGCGGGAGAACACCTCCCACAGGCCGAGGACGGCGACCAGGAGCAGGACGCGGGTGGCCTGGACGACGATCCGACGTCTGCGGGCGGCACGCGCGCGTGAGTGGGCGCGGTCCGGGGCCTTGACGGTGTCGACGACCGGCGTGCTGAGAACCTCAGGCGACATCGGCGGCACCCCTCTCGCGGGTGATGCGGACCTCTTCGCCGAGCGACTCCCAGATCTCGCGGTAGATCTCGATGAACCGCGGTTCCAGGCGCACCGACTCGACCTTGCGCGGCCGCGGCAGGTCGATGTCGAAGACGTGCTTGACGGTGGCGGGACCGGCCGTCATGACGACGACCTTGTCGGCCAGCGCGATGGACTCCTCCAGGTCGTGGGTGACGAACACGACCGAGGCGCCCGTTCCCTCCCACAGCTCCAGCAGCTCGTCCGACATCAGCGCCCTGGTCTGCACGTCGAGCGCCGAGAAGGGCTCGTCCATCAGCAGGATCTCGGGGTCGTTGACGAAGGTGGCGGCGAGCGCGACGCGCTTGCGCTGACCGCCGGAGAGCTGGTGCGGATAACGGTCCTCGAACGCGGCGAGTCCGACCCTGGCCAGCCACTCGCGCGCCTTCTGCTTGGCCTCCGCCTTGGGCACACCGCGGAAGCGGGGGCCGGCCATGACGTTGGACAGGACGGTACGCCAGGGGAAGGTGGCGTCCTGCTGGAAGACGAAACCGACCTTGTCGCCGACGCCGCGCACCGGTTCCCCGGCGACCAGAACCTCGCCCTCGGTGGGCTCCTCCAACCCGCTGACCAGGGTCAGCGTGGTCGACTTGCCGCATCCGGTCGGTCCTACGACGGCCACGAACTCGCCGCGCCCGACGGTGAGGTCGAGTTCCCTCACCGCCGTGTGCAGACCCCCCGACGGGGTCCTGAAGATCTTGCTCGCGCCCCGCAGCCGGATGGCGGGGCTGGTGTCTGCGCTCATGGCCGGGGACGGTAGATGTGGTCCGGGACACAGCAGCAGCCTTCTGAGCGCATGCCGTTCTTTTGCCTGCAACAGCCTGTTGTGCTCATTTTGCTCGCGCTAGAACAGCGGAGCCGAAACACGGGCGCAACGCCCGCCAGGCCTTGACAGGAAGAGGCCCGATGATTGACGTCCTGGTCGTGGACGACGACTTCCGCGTCGCTGAGATCAACGCCAAGTACGTGGGGAAGGTTCCCGGTTTCCGGGTGGCCGCCCGCGCGCACAGCGCCGCGCAGGCGCTGGCCACCGTGCAGCGCGGCGGTGTCGACCTGGTGCTGCTCGACCACTACCTGCCCGATCAGACCGGCCTCGAACTCGTCCACCGCATGCGGGAACAGGGCCACGGCACCGACGTCATCATGATCACCGCGGCCGGCGACGTGACGACGGTGCAGACCGCGATGCGCCTGGGCGCCCTGCACTACCTGGTGAAACCGTTCACCTTCGCCGCCCTGCGGACCCGCCTGGACTCCTACGCCGCCCTGCGCCGCACGGTCGACCGGGTCGGCGGACGCGGCATCGCCGGCCAGGAGCAGGTCGACCGCATCTTCGGCGCCCTGCGCACCGCACCGGCGCCCTCCTCACCGGGCCTGCCCAGCGGCCACTCGGAGCCGACGACCGACCTGATCTGCCACGTCCTGCACGACGCCGACCACCCGCTCTCCGCCCACGAGGTCGCCGCCGAGACAGGCCTGAGCCGCTCCACCGCCCAGCGCTACCTCCGCCACCTCGAACAGGCCGGCCGCCTGCGCCTGACCCTCAAATACGGCGACACGGGCCGCCCGGAACACCTGTACTCGTGGGTCGCGCCATGACGGTCCGGACCGCACACTGTGCAGTACGACGGTGAGGGCGCCCTCGGTCAGTGCTCTGACCGGGAAGGTTCTCCCGGTTCCGCCGGCTGGACCGCTTCCTGCCGCGCCTCGCAAAAAAGGGTTGTGGGCCGCTGTCGATCCGGCCACGTCCCGTTCGACGTCATGGTGTGCGGCGCCTCGCCGCACATTGACACGACAGGACTGACGAGGACGCACGTGGATCAACTGCTGAGAGTCATGAACTTCAACGTCTCGGGTGACGGAATCGGCGCCGGTGAGCACCAGAGTCTCGAGCGGCCGTTCGGCCACGATCATCCCGAGAGGCTGTTCGCCTGGGCCGGCGCCACGGCAAGCTGGCCCATGCGCACGGATCCCGGGGGGAGCCGGGGCCTGGACGACTACTTCACTCGGGACTTCGCACGCAACATCGGTGCCGAGATCATGGGCCGCAACAAATTCGGGCCCCAGCGCGGGCCCTGGCACGATCATGAGTGGCGCGGCTGGTGGGGTGAGGAACCCCCGTTCCGCACGCCGGTGTTCGTCATGACCCACCACAAACGTCCGTCGTTCATGCTCTCCGACACCACGTTCCACTTCGTCGACGGCACCCCGGCCGCGGTCCTCGAACGGGCGCGGGAAGCGGCGCGGGGCAAGGACGTCCGGCTCGGCGGTGGGGTCACCACCATCCGACAGTTCCTCGATGCCGACCTTGTCGACACCATGCATGTGGCCGTCTCGCCGGTAAAGCTCGGGTCCGGACTGCGCCTGTGGGAGTCCCCCGACGAACTGCGCGATCGGTTCCACCTGGAGGTCGTGCCCAGCCCGAGCGGCGTGACACACCACCTGTTCTGGCGAAGGTGACGCGAGGGCCACTCGCGTTCAGGCCACGGTGGCGAGGGGCGTCCGCCGCAGCGGAAACCCTTCCCGCTGCGGATGCGGGCGCTTGGGGCGGGCGGCAGCTCCAACCGCCCCGACCGCGAACCTACGTGGTCACAGCACTAGGCGGCCCCCGCCCCCGTCAGTGACCGCACCTCGATCTCCGCGTGCTTGGCCTCGTCCGGCAGCTCGGCCGAGCTGACCGTGCCGAGCCACCCGGCCAGGAAGCCCAGCGGGATCGACACGATGCCGGGGTTCTGGAGGGGGAAGTACTGGAAGTCGACACCCGGGAACAGTGAGTCCGGGCTGCCCGAGAGCACCGGCGACAGTGCCACGAGCCCGAGCGCGGGGATCAGGCCGCCGTAGACGGCCCACACCGCGCCCCGGGTGGTGAAGCCCCGCCAGAACAGCGAGTACAGCAGCACCGGCAGGTTCGCGGACGCGGCAACGGCGAAGGCGAGGCCCACCAGGAAGGCGACGTTCATGTCGCGCGCGAGCAGGCCGAGGGCGATCGCGACCACGCCGATACCGACCGAGGCGACGCGCGCCACCGCCACCTCGCTGCGCGGCTCGCCCCGGCCGCGCCGCAGCGAGGTGTAGAGGTCGTGGGCCACGGACGCGGAGGACGCGAGGGTGATACCGGCGACCACCGCGAGAATCGTGGCGAAGGCGATGGCCGCCACGACCGCGAACAGAACCGCTCCGCCCGTCGAGTCGGCACCGCCGCCCAGGTCGAGGGCGAGGAGCGGGACGGCCGTGTTCCCTGCCGCGTTGGACCCACGGATCGAGTTCGGGCCCACGATCGCCGCCGCACCGAAGCCGAGGACGATCGTCATGAGGTAGAAGCCGCCGATGAGCCCGATCGACCAGAGCACCGAACGCCGGGCCGCCCGCGCCGTGGGCACGGTGTAGAAGCGCGACAGGATGTGCGGCAGCCCCGCGGTGCCGAGCACCAGGGCGAGTCCGAGGCTGATGAAGTCGAGGCGGGCGGTCCAGTCCGCCCCGTACTTCAGCCCAGGGGCCAGGAACGCGTCACCGTGACCGCTGCGCTCGGCCGCCGTCTGCAGCAGCCTGTCCACATCTCCGTGGAACCGCAGCAGGACGAGGACGGTCAACGCGACCGTACCGCCGAGCAGCAGCATCGCCTTCACGATCTGGATCCAGGTGGTGGCCCGCATTCCGCCCATCGACACATAGACGACCATGAGCGCGCCGACGCCGACGATGGTCCACGCCCGCGCCGCCTGGCTCGTCCCCCCGAGCAGCAACGCCACCAGGCTCCCCGCGCCCACCATCTGCGCCACCAGGTAGAGAACGGACACCGTGACCGACGAGGTTCCCGCCGCGACCCGCACCGGCCGCTCGCTCATCCGTGCCACGATCACGTCCGCGAGCGTGAACCGCCCGCAGTTGCGCACCAGTTCGGCGACCAGGAACAGCACCAGCAGCCAGGCCACGAGGAAGCCCACCACATACAGCAGCCCGTCGTAGCCGAACAGCGCGATGAGCCCGGCGACGCCGAGGAAGGATGCTGCCGACATGTAGTCGCCGGCGATGGCAAAACCATTCTCCAGGGGTGAGAAAAGTCGTCCCCCGACGTAGAACTCCTCCGCCGAGCCACGGCGGTTGCGGCTCACCCAGGTCGTGATCGCCAGTGTGACGGCGACGAACGCACTGAACAGCAGTATTGCCAGCGTCTGGTGATGGCCCGTCATGAGGCACCGCCCTCGACCGAGCGCGTCAGTTCCTGGGTGTCCCAGCGCAGATCGAGCGCGGCCCGGTCCCTGCGCAGCCGCGCATGCCGTGCGTAGGCCCAGGCCAGCAGGAACGTGGTGAGGAACTGACCGATTCCCGCGAGCATCCCGACGTTCACGGCGCCCACCACCGGCCGCGCCATCAGCCCCGGCGCGGCCGTGGCGGTCACGACGTAGGTCACGTACCAGGCGAGGAAGACGAAGACCGCCGGCACCACGAACCTCCGGTAGCGGCGGCGCACTTCCTGGAACGCCGCACTGCGCTGCACCTCCAGATAGACGTCCGCCGCCGCTGCCGCTCGCACCTCCCTCGCCCGGCGTGCGGGCTCGGACGCGGGTACCGGGGCTCCCGTCGACTCGCCCCAGCCCGGGGCGAGCGCGTCGTACCACGGATCGTCGTACCTCATGTCCCCGGACACCACGGCACGCGCCTGGCCACGGCCCGCGCGGTGTTCGGCAGAACTCTCGGCGCCGGCCCCACTGCCGCGGGGACGGTCATTGCTTGACTGCATGCCCAAGGATGGACAGAACGGGAAGATCCATGACTTCTCTTCCCTGTCCTCTTCACCCCATCAGGTGACTCAATCCGCTGGTGGGCGGGCGATTCCCTTCGCGTAGGCGTAACGCACCGCCTGAGCGCGGTCCTTGAGGCCCGTCTTGGTGAAGATGTTGTTGATGTGGGTCTTCACGGTCGCCGTGGACACATGCAGCCGGCGCCCGATCTGGGTGTTGTTGAGCCCCTCCGAGATCAGCACCAGTACCTCGATCTCCCGCGCGGTCAGCCCGTCCGGCGGCTCGGCCGGGGGCGCCGGACGCGGCTCTGGCTCCGACAGCCGCTCCAGCAAGCGGCGCTGGATGCTCGGGGAGAGCCCCGCGTCCCCGGACAGCACGCTGTGCACGGCCCGTACGATCTCGTCCCCTCCCGCGTCCTTGGTGAGGTAACCCCGCGCCCCCGCGCGCAGGGCCGGGAACAACGACTCGTCGTCGGCGAACGTCGTGAGCACCACGACCTGCGTGCCGGGATGCTCGTCGCGAATGCGCCGGGTCGCCTCCACGCCGTCGCACCGCGGCATGCGCAGATCCATCAGCACCACGTCGGGGGCGAGTTCGGCGACGAGCTTGACCGCCTCCTCACCGTCTCCCGCCGAACCGACGACCTCGATCCCCGGCAGCAGGCCCAGCAGCATCACGATGCCCTCACGGACCACGGTCTGGTCGTCCGCGACCACCACCCGTGCGGTCCTGGTCTGCGCCTCTTCCGTCATACCGGCACCTTCAGCGTCACCACGAACCCCTCATCGTCCGGCCCGGCCTCCAACGAGCCGCCCAACAGCTCGGCACGCTCGCGCATGCCCAGCAGACCGTACCCGGCGCCCGACCCGGTCAGGTCGCCCGGTGAGCCGCCCGAATCCCGTACGTCCAGCGTCACTTGATGGGCGTCGTACTCCAGCCGTATGCGGACCTTGGCCCCCGCCGCGTGTTTGCGCACGTTCGTCAGGGCTTCCTGGGCGACCCTGCGGACTGCCTGCGAGGCCTCCGCCGGCAGCGGCCTGCGCTCACCCGCAACGGTGACCTCGGCACCGGCCGACGTACCGACGAGCTGCGTCAGGAAGTCCTCCAGCGGAGTCAGCTCGCCGCGCAGCGCGGACAGCGCCTGCCGGGTCTCGTCGAGCCCGTCGCGGGCCATGCCGCGCGCCGCCACCACCCGTTCGAGGATCTTGTCCCGGTCGGCTCCCCGCTCGATGAGCAGCCGGGCCGCCTCCAAGTGCACGAGCTGCGCCGAGAGGCTGTGGGCGAGCACGTCGTGGATCTCGCGCGCGATCCTGGCCCGTTCCGCGAGCGCAGCCGACTCGGCCTCGGCGACCCGCGCGGCGCGCTCCTGGGCGAGCAGCCGCTGGGCGTTGCCCCGGGCCTCGGCGTCAAGACGCAGGGTGTACCCGGCGAGCGCCAGTCCGGCCGTCGTCACCGCGGTGGTCAGCCACACGTCGTTGTTCACGGCGGCGTAGGCGGCGAGGGAGACCGACGTCACGGGTACGGCGGCGGCCAGGGGCAGCCGCTCCAGGGCGCTGATGGCGCAGCCGCACGACAGGACGAGGGCCGCGGTCCTGAAGCCGGCTGCCTGTCCCAGGACGGCGAGTCCCAGGAGAGCGGCCATGAGCGCGAGCGAGGGAAGGAGTCGGTGGGCGAGGGTGGTGCGCCAGAATCCCCAGGCGACTGCGCCGGCCAAGAGGACTCCCGCGACGGCTCCTACAACGCCCCATCCGTGGACGTGGGTGCTGTCGTAGGTGCCCCACAGCAGCATGCCGAGCACCAGCAGTCGTACGAGCCAGGCGAGCAGCCGCCGGGGCCGGGAGATTCCCGCACGGCCCAGCGCCTCCCTGGAGGGCCAGTGTGTCCAGGCGTTCTCCGTCACACACGCTCCTTCGGGGCCGACCGGACCGTGGAATCACCGTACGCCGTGGTCACGGCGGGGTCCGGAGCGACGGACTGGGACCGCCACAGGAGGATCCCGGAGCGGACCAGGAGCGTGGCGGCGAGGGCGAGGAGCAGGGCGGAGCTGTCCTGGTGCACGCCGACTGCCGTACCGAGGGCGAACAGACCGACGCGCAGGGCGATGCCGACGATCCATACGGTCACGCTCGCCTCGGTGCTCTTGCTCCACACGGCGCCGTCCGGCTCCGCCCATATGCGGGTGGTCCAGGCCCAGCCGGCTCCGGTGGCGAGTCCGATCAGCAACTCCGCGCCGAGCAGGACGACCGACGCGGTGCGGTGATGGACGTCGACGACGCCGGGCTCGCGCAGCGCGACGAAGGCGAGGACCACGGGCACCAGCCACCAACGCCGTCCGGCGCCTATCCGCTGGGCGCGGAACTGGCGGACGACCACCAGAACCACCACGACCGCGATCGCCAGCGCGTTGACAAGCCCGGACATCGGTGCCTCCGTGAACGAGGAAGGGGAATGCGACAGCGAGTGCTGTCGACGCCTTCGACGCTACGGAAATCCACGGGCCTGCAGATCGGAGCGGGGGTGGACCGTGGGTGGATCCGCGCAGGCTCCCGAGCTCCACCCACGGGTGGAGAACCCGGCTCTGCCCGCGCCAAGCCCCGCCCGCGCTGCGGCTCTCCACCGCGCCAAGCCCCACCCGCCGCACCCGGCCCTGCCCGGACAACGCCTCCGCCGCGCCAAGCCCCGCCCACCGAGCCCGGCCAACGCCGAGCCCCGCCCGCCGAACCCCACCCGCGCCGAGCCCGGCCGGCGGATTTCGGCACGCGGCAAGCCCCGGCTGCCAAACCCGGCCCGCGCCAAGCCCCGCCCGCCCGCACCCCACCCGCGGCGAGCCCAGGCCAGCCCGGTCCGGGCCCCTCTGCCCCGGCCCGGCACCAGACCCCGCTGCACCGGGCCGGGCAGGAGCCCGAGGTCGGCGAGGGCCACGGCGGCAGGGCCAAGGCCCAGCTGCCCGGTCTGGGCCAGGGCGGCCGGGCCAAGGCCCAGACCGGGCAGCAGCCTGACGCCGCGCCTACGCGTCGATGCGCGAGCGGTCCAGCGTCGCCGCGGAGCTGGAGATGAACTCCTTGCGCGGTGCCACGTCGTTGCCCATCAGCAGGTCGAAGACCGTCTCGGCCGCGTCCAGGTCGGAGAGGTTGATCCGGCGCAGGGTGCGGTGTCGGGGGTCCATGGTCGTCTCGGCCAGCTGGTCGGCGTCCATCTCACCGAGACCCTTGTACCGCTGGATGGAGTCCTTGTACCGGACGCCCTTGCTCTCGAATTCGAGCAGCTTGTCGCGAAGCTCCCGGTCCGAGTACGTATAGACGTACTTGTCCTGACCCTTCTTCGGCTGGACCAGCTCGATGCGGTGCAGTGGCGGTACCGCGGCGAACACCCGGCCGGCCTCGACCATGGGCCGCATGTAGCGGTGGAAGAGGGTCAGCAGCAGGGTGCGGATGTGCGAGCCGTCGACGTCGGCGTCGGTCATCATGATGATCTTGCCGTAGCGGGCCGCGTCGATGTCGAAGGTACGGCCGGAGCCGGCCCCTATGACCTGGATGATCGCGCCGCACTCGGCGTTCTTGAGCATGTCGGTCACGGACGACTTCTGGACGTTGAGGATCTTGCCCCGGATCGGCAGCAGCGCCTGGAACTCGGAGTTGCGGGCGAGCTTGGCGGTGCCGAGCGCGGAGTCGCCCTCGACGATGAACAGCTCGCTGCGGTCCACGTCGTCGCTGCGGCAGTCGGCGAGCTTCGCCGGCAGCGAGGAGGACTCCAGGGCCGTCTTACGACGCTGGGCGTCCTTGTGCTGGCGGGCGGCGATGCGCGTACGGGCGGCGGCGACGGCCTTCTCCATGACGACGCGGGCCTGGGCCGCGGCGTCGCGCTTCGTGGAGGTCAGGAACGCCTTGAGTTCCTTGGTGATCACGGTGTTCACGATCCGGCGGGCCGCCGAGGTACCGAGGACCTCCTTGGTCTGGCCCTCGAACTGCGGCTCGGCGAGACGCACGGTGACGACGGCGGTCAGCCCCTCCAGGGCGTCGTCCTTGACGATGTCGTCCTCGGCCACGCGCAGCAGCTTCTTGGCACGCAGGACCTCGTTGAGGGTGCTGGTGACGGCCGTCTCGAAGCCCGCGACGTGGGTGCCGCCCTTGGGGGTGGCGATGATGTTCACGAACGACTTCAGGGTCGTGTCATAGCCCGTCCCCCAGCGCATGGCGACGTCGACGTCGAGCTCGCGGGTGACCTGGGTGGGGGTCATCTGGCCGTGCTCGTCCAGGACCGGGACCGTCTCCCGGAACGTGCCCTGGCCGGAGAAGCGGAGGACGTCGCAGACCGGCTTCTCGCTCGCCAGATACTCGCAGAACTCGCTGATGCCGCCGTCGAAGCGGAAGGACTCCTCGCCCTTGCTGCCGCCCTCGCCGAGGCCGAACTCGTCACGGACGACGATGGTCAGACCGGGCACCAGGAACGCCGTCTGCCGGGCCCGCTGGTGCAGGTTGTCCAGGGAGAGCTTGGCGTCCTTGAGGAAGATCTGGCGGTCGGCCCAGTAACGCACGCGCGTGCCGCTGCGGGTCTTGGGGATCTTCTTGGCCTTGCGCAGGCCACTGGCGGCCTCGAACTTGGCGTCCGGGCCGTTGCCCGCGAAGGCGCCGGGCACACCGCGGCGGAAGCTGATCGCGTGCGTGTGGCCGCCGCGGTCGACCTCGACGTCGAGGCGGGCCGACAGCGCGTTGACCACGGAGGCGCCCACGCCGTGCAGACCGCCGGAGGCGGCGTACGAGCCGCCTCCGAACTTGCCACCGGCGTGCAGCTTGGTCATGACGACCTCGACGCCGGACAGGCCCGTCTTGGGCTCGACGTCGACCGGGATGCCCCGGCCGTTGTCCCGGACCTCCACCGAGCCGTCGTCGTGGAGGATCACCTCGATGTGGTCGCAGTAGCCCCCGAGGGCCTCGTCGACGGAGTTGTCGATGATCTCCCACAGGCAGTGCATCAGACCGCGGCTGTCGGTCGATCCGATGTACATGCCCGGACGCTTGCGCACGGCCTCGAGCCCCTCGAGGACGAGCAGGTGCCGCGCGGTGTAGTTGGAACCGTCCCGCTCTGCTCCTGCCAGCAGCGCTGTGGACGACACGGACGTTTCGGCGGTCACGCGGTTCGCTCCTCGCTGAATTTCAGGTGAGGCCCTTATGGGTAAGGGCGCGGCCTTGCTTGCCGTGAAGAGGGTACAGAGGCCTGGTAGAGCCGTTGTAACGCCACCCTCGGGCGAGACACACCCTAGTCCAGGGTCGCATACATGTTCGATCCCTCGATGGGGTGAAGTACACATCACGTTCCATTGGAGGCATGAACCATTTAGGCTCCGGGCACGTCCTCATGAACAACCGGCAAGCCAGCCGGGAGGACTGATGTTGACAGCCAGAGCGAACCCGTAAGACACACAGACACGCAATACGGCACATTCGCCGCCAACCGGCAACAGACAGCCGGCCTCGAAAGATTTCTTTCGAGGAAAAGCCCCGGGCGGGAACAGTTTGGGGCTGGTTGGATGTTGACCCTGGTACGACAGCTCGTCGAGCTAGAGAAGAGGCGACGTGACTACTGTTCTGACCCCCGCGAGCCCGCTGACGGCCGCCGATCGCTGCGACCGTTGCGGCGCGCAGGCCTACGTACGCGTTGTCCTGCTCAGCGGCGGAGAACTGCTCTTCTGCGCCCACCACGGTCGCAAGTTCGAGCCGGAACTCAAGAAGATCGCCGCCGAGATACAGGACGAGACGGAGCGGCTGACGACCGTTCCGGCATCCGCAACGGCCGAAGAGCGCTGACACTTCGCGTTGACGACGAGCCGACGTCCGGCACAGGCCGGCATACGGGCGGCGCGGCCCCTGCCATCAGGGACCGCGCCGCCCGCGCTCGTACGGAAACCCTCACAGGTCCCCTCAGCGGCTCTCCAGGGCGTCCGTGAGGCCGCTCGCTCCCGGAGCCCCCAGCGCCCGTACGACCTCGGACACGCGCGTGTAGACGCCCGGGCTGCCCGCCCGACCGCAGCCGCTGCCCCAGGACACGAGCCCGATCAGCTTCCCTTCGGCAACGAGAGGGCCGCCGCTGTCTCCCTGGCAGGCGTCCCGCCCTCCCTGTGACTCTCCGGCGCACAGCATGCTCTCGGCGACGTACGTGCCGTCGTCGCGGCCCGGGTAGGCCTTCTCGCACTGCGCGTCGGGCAGTACGCGCACGCGTGCGGCGTGCAGCGTGCGCGCGTAGTCACCGCCTCCCGTGACGTCGCCCCATCCGTAGACCCAGGCTCTCGTGTTCGGCTCGTACGCCGGATCACCGGCCGCCGCCATGGCGATGACCGGGCTCCCCGGGAGCGGCTCCGCAAGCGTGAGCAGGGCGAAGTCCCCCGCGTTGGTTCCGCTGTCGTACGCCGGGTTGACCCGTACCTCGCGCACCGCGATTTCCCGGCCCCGGTCCGAGAGCAGGTCCGTGCGGCCCGTGATGACCTTCAGGTCTCGCACGCGGTTCGGCGGCGCCCCCAGGACCTCCTCACCCATGCAGTGCGCGGCGGTGAGCACGGCCGTGGGGCCGACCGCCACGCCCCCGCAGAACTGCCCCGCGCGCGTACCCCCGAACCGGTCACGGCTGGACACCGCCACCGTCCACGGACTCTGGGAGATGTCGACCGGGAAACCGCCCACGACGACGTCGGCGGGCGCGGGAGCGGCGGACAGCAGCGGTATCGCGGTCGCGGCAGCCGCCAGGACCAGCGGCCGGGTCAGTGCCCGGACAGACGGACGACGCATGCACGTTCCTCACTCTCGGTTGTCTTTGGAGACCCAGAGTGATCCAGCGGGGGGCGCGGCGCACCCGCGCGACGACGCGACAAGGCCCGGTTCCGCGTGCGGAACCGGGCCTCGGGTGTCGTACGGGCGCGCGACCTAGTCGAGGTAGTCGCGCAGCACCTGGGAACGCGACGGGTGGCGCAGCTTCGACATGGTCTTGGACTCGATCTGGCGGATGCGCTCGCGCGTGACGCCGTAGACCTTGCCGATCTCGTCGAGGGTCTTCGGCTGACCGTCGGTGAGACCGAACCGCATGGAGACGACGCCCGCCTCGCGCTCGGACAGGGTGTCCAGGACGGAGTGCAGCTGCTCCTGGAGAAGCGTGAAGCTCACCGCGTCGGCCGGGACGACGGCCTCGGAGTCCTCGATGAGGTCACCGAACTCGCTGTCGCCGTCCTCGCCCAGCGGGGTGTGCAGGGAGATGGGCTCGCGGCCGTACTTCTGGACCTCGATGACCTTCTCCGGGGTCATGTCGAGTTCCTTGGCCAGCTCCTCCGGGGTGGGCTCGCGGCCCAGGTCCTGGAGCATCTGGCGCTGCACGCGTGCGAGCTTGTTGATGACCTCGACCATGTGCACCGGGATACGGATGGTGCGGGCCTGGTCGGCCATGGCGCGGGTGATCGCCTGACGGATCCACCAGGTGGCGTACGTGGAGAACTTGTAGCCCTTGGTGTAGTCGAACTTCTCCACCGCGCGGATCAGACCGAGGTTGCCCTCCTGGATGAGGTCCAGGAAGAGCATGCCGCGGCCGGTGTAACGCTTGGCCAGGGAGACCACCAGACGGAGGTTGGCCTCCAGGAGGTGGTTCTTGGCGCGGCGGCCATCCTCGGCGATGATCTCCAGCTCGCGCTTGAGCTTCGGGGCCAGCTTGTCGGCGTTGGACAGCTTGTCCTCGGCGAACAGGCCCGCCTCGATGCGCTTGGCGAGCTCGACCTCCTGCTCGGCGTTGAGCAGGGGGACCTTGCCGATCTGCTTGAGGTAGTCCTTGACCGGGTCGGCGGTGGCACCGGCGGCGGCGACCTGCTGGGCCGGCGCGTCGTCCTCGTCCTCGTCGGACAGCACGAAGCCGGCGCTCTCGGCGCCCTCGGGCTCGTCGCCGGCCTTCGGGGCCTCCTCGAGAACCTCTTCCTCGGAGACCTCGGCGTCGTCCTTCTTGGCGCTGGTCTTCTTGGCCGCCGTCTTCTTGGCGACCGTCTTCTTCGCGGCCGCCGTGGCCTTCTTGGCGGGGGCCTTCTTGGCGGCAACGGCCGTGGGGGCGTCTTCCTCGGCCGGCGCGTCGGCGGCGGGCGCCGCCGCGGGAGCGGTGGCGGTGGCCTTCTTGGTGGTCACCGTCTTCGCCGCGACCGTCTTGGTGGCGGTGCGCTTGGCCGGACTCTTAGCTGCGACGCTCTTTCGGGTGCGCTTGGGCTCCGCGGCACTGACCATCAGCGTCACACCCTCTTCCTCGAGGATCTGGTTGAGGCTGCGCAGTACGTTCTTCCACTGAGTGGCCGGAATCTGGTCAGCTTCGAAGGCCCGACGCACATCGTCGCCGGCGATCTGCCCCTCGGCCTTTCCCCGCTCGATGAGAGCCATGACAGAGACGGACTCGGCGATCTCCGGCGGGAGCGTACGGGATGTGCTGGCCGACACGAACAACCTCTCGGAACGTTGGAAAACGGCTTCCGGCCCCGTCCAGGACGGACAGGAGCCGACCGCCGGCTTTGGGGATTGGGCCGACGGCGCGGGCGGGGGCCGGGAAGATGCACAGCGCCGTGTACGGCGTCCGTATTCCCTCCTCGGCTGTCACCTCTTAGGTCATCGCGCTGTTCCCGCGAGCGTTACGCCCAATCTGCGTGGCCCGAGTCACACCCCGTAACCGCTCAAAAACGGTCAGACAAGGGCAGAGACGGCCACTCATGCCTACTACCCGGGGTCGCGCCCTGAAACACACGCCCCGTCGCACCGTCGGACTCCGCAGGAACCGAGAGATCCTGCGGAGTCCGACGAGAGACGGTTCGCCGACCGGGCGACGCCCCAGGAGGGAGAGGCTTCCCCGGCCGCGCCACCCGCGGGTCCGCGCTCAGTGTTCGCGCGGTGCGGGCACCACCCGCTCCACCTCGGGGTGGACGGTGAGCAGTTGACGCATGGCCGCCTCGGCCGCCGCGCCGTCGCCGGCGGCGAGCGCGTCGGCGATCCTGCCGTGGTGCGCCAGGGAGACGTCGTTCGGCCGGTCACAGCCCGTCACCGGACCGCCGGAGACCTGGAGCGCCGCCGACACGATCCCGGAGAGGTGCTCCAGCATGCGGTTGCCCGCGAGCTGGATGAGCAGGGAGTGGAACTCGGCGTCGGCGCGGGAGAACGTCAGGGCGTCGCCATGCCCCATGGCGTGCCCCATGATCTCGACCATGTCCGCGAGCCGCTGCTGGACGTCCTCGCGTCCGTGCCCCGCGGCCAGGCGCGCCGCCAGCGGTTCGATGGTCCAGCGCAGCTCGCTCAGCTCGCGCCGCTGGTCGTCGCGCTGGGGCCCGAAGGCCCGCCACTCGATGATGTCCGGGTCGAGGAGGTTCCAGTCGCTGACGGGGCGCACGCGCGTGCCGACGTTCGGGCGGGCACTGACCAGACCCTTGGCCTCCAGGACGCGGAGCGACTCGCGGACGACGGTGCGCGAGACCTCGAACCGCTGGCCGATCTCCTCGGGCACCAGCGGGCGGTCGGCGCCCAGGTCGCCGGAGACGATCATCTGACCGAGCTGCTGGACGAGTTGGCCGTGCAGCCCGCGTCCGCGGCTGCCCGCGGCACGCCGGCCCACGCGGCCCAGCTCCGGGTCCGCGCTCTCCCATACGGGGGCTCCGACGCGGTCGGCCAGGGAGGCCTCGGCGTAGGGGTAGCGGTCGAGTTCGCCCGGGCCGGCGAGACCGGAGTCTGCGGAGCGGGCGGCGGTCATCATGGTGTGCGCAAGGGTACTCACGGATCCTTTGTCGGCCTCGTCCTCAACTGCCTTGAGGTCTTTGGTGAAAAGCACACGAAAGGGTGATCGCTCACCCCGTCGCAATTGACGCCTTATCGGAAAGAAATGGGCTTTCCCTGGGGAGTTGTGCGCAGGGTGAGGCGAAAGCGCGCGAGACGGTCGTCATCGGACCCTGCTGCGCAGGGTCGTGAGCACATATGCGCAGAGCAGAGCGGCCAGCGACAACGTCATGGCGCCGCCGACGGGTTGGACGAGCACCCGCGCCACCAGGGACAGATAGTGCTCTCCCCCGAAGGGCCACTGCAGCCAGAGCGTCTCTCGCAGCCGCAGCGGGAATCCGGCCGCGCTCCGCACTGACGATCCCGCCAAGGCCTTTTGTACGAGGGGTACGACGACCACCGGTACCGCGAGCACGGCCGCCAGCCCCGCCGTGGTGGACCGGAAGACGCCCGCCGCCAGCACGCCGGCCCAGGCGCAGCCCACCAGGAGGCCCAGCCAACTCGCACCCAGTGACGGCCAGTCCGCGGGAACCTGCGCGAGCTCCCGTCCGTATACGAGGTAGAGCACTTCGGCGTCGCAGCCGACCGTGAGGAAGGCCAGCGTCAGCGCGGTGGCGGCGGCGACCAGGAGTTTCGCGGTGAGCAGCCCCAGTCGGCGGGGCACGGTGCCGCGGTCCGCCGCCAGCGCGGGGTGGCGGAACTCGTCGCCGAAGGCCAGCGCGCCCAGCAGACCCGCGCCGAGCGCGGCGGGCGGCAGAGGCAGCTCCCGGGGCCAGGCGGCCAGCAGGCGTGCCTGTGGAGTGTGTCCGATCCGTGCGAGCAGTACGGCGGTGACGGCGGACACGACGAGCACGGCGGCCGCGGTGAGGAACCCGGTGCCGATGCCGGTCGCGCGACGGATCTCGTAGCGCAGGGGGCGGAGGGGGCTGGGGGCTGACCGTACGGAAATGGGGGGTGGGAGGGGGGTGAGGGCGAGATCGCGGGTGTCGGCGGTACGCGGCCCGGGCGCGGGGTCGGCGCCGGAAGCCGGGCCGGCCTGCGCGGAGAGACCCGCTGTGGCGGCCGCGACCGTGTCGTCTGGTGGGGTTTCAGGCTGACCGGTGAGGGGCCGCGGAGCGGTCCCGGGCTTTCCGGTCGTGTCGTCGCCGAGTTGCGCGACCCGCCGCCCCGACACGTCCGCGTCATCGTGCTCCACGGCGGGAGGCGCCCCCGCTCCGGGTCCCATGTCTCCGATCTCGTCCGCGAGTTGGTGTACGAGGATGCCGTGGCGGAACGCCGTCTCGCCGATGTCGGCGCAGGTACTGCCGTACACGCAGAGGCGGTTGCCGCCCTCGCGGACGATCTCGACGGAGCGCCGGGCGGTGCGCGCCTCCTTGGCCAGGAGGGCGGCGAGGCGTGGGGCGTGCGGGCTGCGGACGGCGACCCGGGGGCGCAGCCGCGTGCGGGCGAACTCGGTCACGTCCTGGTCGGCGACGATTCTGCCGCGCTCCAGGGTGACGACCCGGTCGGCATTGCGGGCGGCCTCCTTGGGGTCGGACATGGTGAGCAGGACCGTGCCGCCCTGCGCCGCGTGGGCGCGCAGCGTGCCGTGCAGCCAGCGGGCCTCGCGGGTGGAGAGGTCGTCGGCCGGGTCGTCGAGCACGAGCGTGTGCGGGTCGGCGAGCAGGGCGCAGGCCAGGCCGAGGCGGCGGTCCATGCCTCGGGAGAGGGTGCCGAGGCGCTCGTCGCGCAGGCTGACGAGGCCGACCGTCTCGAGGACTTCGTCGGCGCGGCGGACCGGTACGCCCGCGGCGGCGCACAGCATGCGCAGGTGGCCGCGGACGGTTCGGGCCGGGTGGCCCGGTACGTCGCCGAGGAGTACGCCGACCTCGCGCGTCGGGTGGGCGATGCGGTGCAGCGGGCGGCCCCTGAAGTAGGTGAAGCCGCGGCCCTGTTGGAGTTCTAGCATGAGTCTGAGCACCGTCGTCCGGCCCGATCCCGGCGTGCCGAGGAGTGCGGTGACGTGGCCCGCGCGCGCCTCGAAGGAGACGTCGTCGACAGCGGGCGGAAGGTCCTTGCGGGGGTTGCTGGTCAGTCCGAAGGCCTGGATCACCCGCAGCAAGATAGCGCGCTATGTCCGTTTTTTCGGGCATCGCGTGGCCGCCCCACCAGCCGCGACCGGTCCGCTCGGAACCGTGTTCGCCGCTCGCTCCTCAGCCCGGTACCGCGGTGGTCGCCGTGCCGGGCGGAGACGCGGTGCGCGGGTTCGGCCTCACACTTCGGGGCGCAGCATGGGCGGGTTGAGCAACGTGGCACCGCCCGCCCGGAACAGCTGCGCCGGGCGGCCGCCCTGTCGCGTGGTGGTACCGCCGGTGGGGACGAGGAAGCCCGGGGTTCCCGTCACCTTGCGATGGAAGTTGCGCGGGTCGAGGGCCACGCCCCACACCGCCTCGTAGACCCTGCGCAGCTCGCCGACGGTGAACTCGGTGGGGCAGAACGCCGTGGCGAGGGACGAGTACTCGATCTTGGAGCGGGCGCGTTCCACCCCGTCGGACAGGATCTGGGCGTGGTCGAAGGCGAGCGGCGCCACCGGTTCGCCGTCGCGGCCGTAACCGCCCTGCTGCAGCAACTCCTCCACCGGCGCCCAGCGGGCGTTGCTGGCGTCACCGCCCGCGCGAGGTGCGGGCAAGTCGGGAGCGAGGGCGAGGTGGGCGACGCTGACCACCCGCATCCGGGGATCGCGCTTGGGGTCGCCGTAGGTCGCGAGCTGTTCGAGATGGGCGCCGTTGTCCTGAGCGGGGACCGAGGGATCGTGGGCGCGCAACCCGGTCTCCTCGGCCAACTCGCGTGCTGCCGCCTGCGCCAGGTCCTCGTCGGCCCTCACGAAACCACCGGGCAGTGCCCAGCGCCCCTGAAAGGGTGGTTCGCCCCTGCGCACCGCCAGCGCACACAGGGCATGGCGGCGCACGGTCAGTACGACCAGGTCCACGGTGACAGCGAAGGGCGGAAAGGCTGACGGGTCGTAGGACATGCGGCGATCATAGTCGTCTGCCTGACGATAAACACTCCCTTCGTCGGCCGCTTCGGTGACTGATCCACTTCTTTCCGGTATGCGTCTCGGCGTGCGCTGCCGACCATGGGGCGGTGCGATGTCGTGCGAGGTCACACCCCCAGCTGCAGCCCGTCGGCAGCCCGACCATCGCGAGGCCGAGCCGGCTGACCCGCACGGAGAAGGGGGCGTCGCTGATCCGCAGTCCTGTCAGGACGATCTCGCCGAGGGGCGCGCTGTGCACCGGACGCAGCGTGACGGTGCGGACGGGCCGTCGGGGCGGATGCCCGCCAGCGTGGACAGCAGGTACACCCCGGCCGCGGTGGCCGCCGGGCGGCAGGCCGCCGGGTGCGGCAGAGGAACGCTGTCCTCGGTGCCGCACCCCGCGTACATCTCGGGAAGCCGGTGACCGAAGGCCTCGGCCGCCGCGAGGCCCGGCATGCCTGGCCGCGTGGCTTCCCTCGCGTCGGCACACCGCCGGATCCGAGCGGCTGTTGCTCATGCCTCTGTCTCGCTCCCGTCGGTTCCGGGGCGCGCGCTTCCGAGGCGGTTGTCACCCCTGCGTGCGGTCCCCCTTCCGGATGTACGCGGGCGGGGGTCGCCCGTCCGCGCCCTGCCGGGCCGGGTGCCGCCGGTTGGCGCGGGGCCGGGGCGGGTGCCGTCGGTCCGTCCGGTGCCGGGACCGCCCGCACCCGTCGTGCCCGAGTGAGCAGCGCCAGTCGGCGTGGTGTCGGCCGCGGCAGGTTTCCTGGGGCGGGGAACGGTCACCCCGCCGCCCCGGGCGGCCACCCTCGCCGAGCGCGGCCGGTTCACCGCCGTACCGCCCGAGCGGGAGCGGCGTCGCGGACGGGGAGTGTCCTCCTGGACCGGGGCCAGTCCGGTGTCCTTGGGTGCGGCCTCCCTCTGGTCGTCGCCGTGGCCAAGCGGAGCAGCTCCTCGGTCCCGGCGTTCCGCTCGCAGGCAGCGGCGGACCGACTCGGGGTCCAGGCCTTCGTTGCAGGCCTGGTGCAGGAGGCGGGCGAAGAGATAGCCGGGGTCCGCGCCCAAAGCCATGGCGAGGGCTTCGCGGGCCTCCAGATCGTCGCCGGTGGACCATGCGACCCAGCCGGCGAGGGTCAGCGGCGCGGCGGCGTGTTCGCCGTAGGGGCCGACGCAGCGGCGGGCGAGGGCCCGCCAGAGTCGCAGGGCGGGTGCGGCCTCCTCCCCCTCCATCCACTCGGCGGCACGGTCGCGGGTCACACGGTCCTGCAGGCCGAGGATCAGCGCCGCGGCCTCGTCGTGTCCGAGCAGATCGTCGTCACGGAGGTCCGCGGTGATCGTGCCGGTGACCGGCGGCGCCGCGGCCAGGCGCCGCATGATCCGCTCGGCCAGCCCGAGCGTCTCCTCGGCCACCGCCACACGGTGGGCGGCGTCCAGGATCCTGGGCACCAGACTCGTGCTCGCCGTGTCGAGGGCGATCTCCTGTGTCAGAGCCGCCCCCGTCTCCCAGGGCTGCAGCCTCGCGCGCAGTTCGCGCAGCGTGCCCCGTACCTGCAGGCCGGCGTAGGTGGCGGCAGCGGCGAGCACGGAGGTACCGGGCAGGCCCATCGGGAGGCCTTCGGGCGGACAGCAGCTCTCGTTGACACAGCAGTACGACCAGAAGCGGCCGTCGGAGATGCACAGGGCCTCGATCACCGGCACGTCGAGCTGCCCGCACTCGACGCGCAGTTTCTGGGCCAGTGGGCGCAGCCGCTCCATGACCTGGCGGCCCGACTCGCCCTTCGCCGGTTCCTGACAGAGATAGGCGACCATCTGCTCGGGACGGGCTCCTCGGCGCTCGCTTCCCGTGACCAGTCCGTGTGCCAGTTGCCGTGCGACGGACGCCCAGTCGTCCGCGCTGGTGGGAATGCCGAGCCGGGCGCGACCGCCGAACCGGCCCCGGCTCTCCCGGTCGTGCAGGGCGACCAGGACGATGCTGTCCTCGGGGCGGTAGCCGAGGAGGTACGGCAACGCGTCGGCGAGTTCCGCGGGGGTGCGCAGGGTGACCTGGTGCTCGGCGCCGTGGCTGTCGTAAGCCGTCGGTCCGATGTGCGTGTCCGGCGGCAGGGAACGGCCGTGGGTGTCGTGCGGCGCGCGGTCCTCGTGCCCGGCCGCCTTGTCGTTTTCGGGTGATCCGGTGGTTTCGCCGTGGTTCGTCATGCGCAGACGATCTCGCGGATCACGAGACTCCGCTTTGCCCTGTGGACAAGTCCGACCATGGGCACATCAACCTGACGTCGATCCACCACAACTCGCTTAACAGCAAGGCAAGTTACCTGCCCACCGGCAGTATTACCGGCTCCCCTCCACACCGCCCCGCCCCCCGCTTGGCCCGGGTTGTCAGTCCCGTCCTGTTTGATGGGACGCATGGAGCACACGAGCAACGCGGAACTTCGGACCGCCGCCGACGCGGTCCTCGCCCGCCTGGTGGGGGACGCCGGCGGCACGGCCCGGCTGCGCGAGGATCAGTGGCGGGCGATCGAGGCGCTGGTCGCCGAGAAGCGCCGGGCGCTCGTCGTGCAGCGCACGGGGTGGGGCAAGTCTGCCGTCTACTTCGTGGCCACGTCGCTGCTGCGGGCCCAGGGCAGCGGCCCCACGGTGATCGTCTCCCCGCTGCTCGCACTGATGCGCAACCAGGTCGAGGCCGCGGCCCGGGCGGGCATCCACGCCCGGACGATCAACTCCTCCAACACGGAGGAGTGGGGCACCGTCGAGGACGAGATCGCCGCGGGCGAGGTCGACGTGCTGCTCGTGAGCCCGGAGCGACTGAACAATCCGGACTTCCGGGACCAGGTACTGCCCAAGCTGGCCGCCGCCACCGGACTGCTCGTGGTGGACGAGGCCCACTGCATCTCCGACTGGGGGCACGACTTCCGCCCCGACTACCGCCGGCTGCGCACCATGCTCAGCGATCTTCCGCCGGGCGTACCCGTACTCGCGACCACCGCCACGGCCAACGCTCGGGTGACCGCCGACGTGGCGGAACAGCTCGGGACGGGCGGCACATCGGACGCCCTGGTGCTGCGTGGTCCGCTCGACCGGGAGAGCCTGAGCCTGAGCGTGCTGCGGCTGCCGGACGCCGCGCACCGGATGGCCTGGCTCGCCGACCACCTCGGCGAGCTGCCGGGTTCCGGGATCATCTATACGCTCACCGTGGCCGCCGCCGAGGAGGTCACCGCGTTCCTGCGGCATCGCGGGCACACGGTGGCCTCGTACACCGGCAAGACGGAGAACGCGGACCGGCAGCAGGCCGAGGACGACCTTCTGGCGAACAGGGTGAAGGCCCTCGTGGCCACGTCGGCGCTCGGCATGGGCTTCGACAAACCGGACCTCGGCTTCGTGGTCCATCTCGGCTCGCCTTCCTCCCCCATCGGCTACTACCAGCAGGTGGGACGCGCCGGACGCGGCGTCGAGCACGCCGAGGTGCTGCTACTCCCAGGGCAGGAGGACGAGGCGATCTGGGAGTACTTCGCCTCGCTCGCCTTCCCGCCGGAGGATCTGGTACGCCGCACGCTGGACGTCCTCGCGCACGCCGACCGCCCACTGTCGCTGCCCGCGCTGGAGCCCTTGGTGGAACTGCGCCGTTCCCGGCTGGAGAGCATGCTCAAGGTGCTCGACGTCGACGGGGCGGTCAGGCGGGTCAAGGGCGGCTGGACCGCGACCGGACAGCCGTGGACGTACGAGGCGGAGCGGTACGCCTGGGTCGCGCGGCAGCGCAAGGCCGAGCAGCAGGCGATGCGCGAGTACGCGTCGACGACGGACTGCCGGATGGAGTTCCTGCAGCGTCAGCTGGACGACGAGGGCGCCAAGCCCTGCGGTCGCTGCGACAACTGCGCGGGCGCGCGATTCACCGCGGACACGTCCACGACGGCGGTGGACGCGGCGCGCGCCGATCTCGGCAGGGCCGGCGTGGAGGTGGAGCCGCGCCGCATGTGGCCGACGGGCCTGCCGGCGATCGGCGTCGAACTCAAGGGGCGCATCCCGGCCGGCGAACAGGCCGCCTCGGGGCGGGCGTTGGGCCGACTGTCGGACATCGGCTGGGGCAACCGGCTGCGCCCCATGTTCGCGCCGCAGGCCCCGGACGAACCGGTGCCGGACGACGTGGCCAAGGCCGTCGTGGGCGTTCTGGCCGACTGGGCCAAGGGGCCCGGCGGCTGGGCCCCCGGCGTGACGGACGCCCAGCCCCGCCCCGTGGGCGTGGTCAGCATCGCCTCACGCACCCGGCCCCGGCTGATCGGCTCCGTGGCCGCGCGCATCGCGGAGGTCGGCCGGCTGCCGCTGCTTGGCTCGGTCGAGTACACGGACGACGCGCCCCGGCTCTCCCGCAGCAACAGTGCCCAGCGCCTCAAGGCCCTGGCCGGCGCGCTGACCGTGCCGCCCGCCCTGACCGCCGCCCTCGCGGAGGCCGCCGGTCCGGTCCTCCTCGTCGACGACTACACCGAGACGGGCTGGACGCTCGCGGTCGCGGCCCGCGCGCTTCGCCGGGCCGGTGCGCAGGGGGTGCTGCCCCTGGTGTTGGCGGTCCAGGGATGATCTCGACGGGCACCGCGCATCGTGACGTACACCCTTCCTCTGGACCACCTGTGTCCCAACGGTGTACGAACGCGAGGTGAACGGTCGCCTCATGCGTCGCGGCCGTGGCCACGGGGTAGGGATATAAACCACGTACCGTCATCTTCCGGTCAGTGGCCCCAATTGCTCGTTGCCGCATCCAAGTTCGACAGGAAGAATTGAACTCCGCTCCCCGCACGGCTCGTCCGTGGTCCGGTAGGGCTCTGCTGCGGTGCGCGCTCCCCCGAATCCGACCTCGCCCTCAGTGTGGGCGCGTAGCCGAAGGGAGGACCGTGACCTTCGGATTCGCTCCGTCCTCAGCGGCGTCCACGTCGACGTCTGCCGACCTGTCCGCCGCATCCGCCAACCCTCTCGTCCGTATGCTCGAACCGGCCGAGTGGGCCGCCGCGGGCATCCCACTGCTGCGCAATCCCCGAGAGGTCGTCAGCGGACTGCACTCCCGGCATCGCCCCGGGCCGGCGACGGCGATCGTGGCCGTCCTCGATCCGGAGGAACGGCTGTGCGCCAGCGCCTCGTTCACCCGCCGCCCGGCCCCGGCCGACGGCTGGATGTTCCGCAACGCGCTGCTCGCCCAACTACGCAGGGTGATCCCGCACGACCTGCGCCGCCGCACGCCGGTGCGCACCGCCGTGCTGCTGTACTGCCGTGAGGGCGACGCACGTTGGACCGAGGAGGACGGCGCGTGGATGTGGGGCCTGCGTGACGCGTGCACGCTGCACGGGCTGCGGTGCGGGGCGTACATCACGCTGACCCGGGACGGCTGGCAGGTGCTCGGGGAGGGCCGCGGCGGGCGCCGGCCGAACACGGACTCGGCACCGGAGCCCTTCGGGTTGTCCGAGGCACCGCCTCCGCTGCCGCGCACCGGCGGCGCCGCCTCGGAGGTATTGCGCCGCGCGGCGGCCCGCTGAAGCACCGGCCGGCCGCGCCATCGGCCGGCCGCACGGCCGGCCCTCCCGGTCGGCCGGCCCACTGTCTCCGCGCGTCCCGACGGCACCCATGTTCCCTGCGCGTCCTGATGGCGCCCGGATTGTCCGCGCGTCCGACGACGCCCAGGCTCTCCGCGCGCCTTGGCGACACGGAGTCCTGCACGACGTCTTCGGCAACCCGGGAGGCGGCCCCACGTCTCGGCAGCCCGGGGGCTGACCCACGTCTCGGCAGCCCGGGGGCTGACCCACGTCTCGGCAACCTTGGGGCCAGCACCCGCCTCGGCAACTCGGGGGCATCAACATGCCTCGGCACCCCTGAGTTCCCCGTGCCTGGGCACGGAGTTCTCCGGAGCCTCGACAACGCCGAACTCCTCCCGCGCGCCTCGACAACGCCGAGTTCTCCCGCACGTGTTGACGACGCCCTGTCACACAGCGCGGCGCGGCTTCTCCCCGCGTCCTGACCACCAACTCCCGCAGGCACCTCGCGCAACCAACTCCCGCAGGCACCCCAGACCGCCCAGTCCCGAAGGCGCCCCGCGCACGCCATAGCCCCCGCCGTGCACGGTGCCGCCGTAGCGGCACCACCGTCACTCGGGCGGCGTTGCCGGTGCGCCTCGGACGTGTCGCAGCGGGCTCAGACGCCCGCGCCGAGCACCGAGTTGATCTGCTGCGGGTCGCCGCAGACGATCAGCAGGGCACCGGCCCGGCCATGGGCCAGCTGCAGCGCCGTCGCGGCGGCCGAGGCGGGTCCGCCGTTGACGGCGACCACGACGACCGGGCGGGCGGCGGCACGGGAAGCGACGGCGGCGTCCGCGTAGAAGACGTCGTCGCCCGCGTCGTGCTGGGCCCAGTAGGAGGCTTCACCGAAGGACAGTTCGTGGGTGGCCCACGGGTGCTGTTCGCCGGTGGTGATGACGAGTACGTCGCCGGGTGTCCGCCCCGAGTCCAGCAGCAGGTCCACGGCCTCTTCGGCGGCGTCGAGGGCGCCTTCGGGCGAAGCCGGGATCAGCTGGATCTGCGGGGACGCCGGAGCCGCGGCGGGGGCGGCCGGGGCCGAGGGCCCGGGCTTGACCGCGGTCACGTCACGCGACGTACGTTGCGCCGGCGCGGTGGGCCGGAGCGGACCAGGACGACCGGGCCGCGACGGAGCCGCGGGACGGGGGCCGGGTACAGGACGAGGGGTCGGCGCGGTACGGCCACTGGCCGGAGTGGCGCGGGGACCCTGGGCACTCTCGTGAATCTGAGGCTCCTCGGGAATGAGAGGCATGAGCTGATGTTTATCAAACGTTGGTGCGGCTCGCGTCAGCGGGTGGCACATGCGTGCGAGCGGAATCGTCAGAAATCGAAGCCGAGCTGACCCTCGATTTCCGGAACGCTTCCGTCCGCCCAGCTGCGGACCTTCTTGAGATGCCGCCACTGGGGCAGCGCATCAAGATACGCCCACGACAACCGGTGATACGGGGTGGGCCCCCGTACCTCCAGTGCGGCCTTGTGCACGGGCGACGGATACCCGGCGTTGTCCGCAAACCCGAAGTCTGCATGGTCGACGCCCAGTTCGGCCATCATTTTGTCGCGCTGAACCTTGGCGATCACCGAGGCCGCGGCCACCGCCACGCACGACTGGTCGCCCTTGATGACCGTACGGACCTTCCAGGGCATCCCCAGGTAGTCGTGCTTGCCGTCGAGGATCACCGCGTCCGGGCGGACCGGCAGAGCCTCAAGGGCGCGCCCCGCCGCCAGTCGCAGGGCCGCGGTCATCCCGAGAGCGTCGATCTCCTCGTGCGAGGCGTGGCCGAGCGCGTAGGACGTCACCCACTTCCGCAGCTCCTCGGCGAGCACGGTGCGGCGCTTCACGGTGAGCAGCTTGGAGTCGGTGAGGCCTTCGGGAGGTCGGCGCAGTCCGGTGACCGCCGCGCAGACGGTGACGGGGCCGGCCCACGCGCCGCGCCCCACCTCGTCGACACCGGCAATGATCTTCGCTCCGGTCGTTGCGCGAAGGGAGCGCTCGACGGTGTGAGTAGGGGGTTCGTACGGCATGGCGCCCTTAGAGTACGCCTCGCGGATCACCGGCGACACCCCGGCTCCTCAAGCCGCGTCCCGACCGTCGCGCCCCCGCTCAGCCGCCGTTGAGCCGTCGCCCGACCGTCACTCGACCGCCAGCCGGCCGCCTCTCGACCGCCAGCCGACCCCTGCACGGGCCGCCGCTCAACCGTCAGCCGACCCCTGCGTGGGCCCGCCGCTCGGCCGCAGCCCCTCCCCACTCAGCCCCCGCTCGGCCGAAGCAGCGGAACCATCAACTGGTCGACCATTTCCTCGAGATCGCGGTCGCTCCATTCACTCCCGCACATCTTGGATCGGTACATCATCATGGCGGGGACTGCGTCGAAGACGTAACCGTTCGCCGCGTCGGACCGCACCTCGTTCCGAGCGATTCCCCGCGTGATGACTTCGCGGAGCAGCTTGAGCGTGGGCTCGACGATCCCGTCGAAGATCACGGTGTGGAACCGCTCCGCCTGCACCGGGTTGCACTCGTGAACCACGGAGCGGACGGCGTATCCGGGGCGGGAGAACATCGCGTCCCGCGCCTGGCGGCACAGCTGGAGCAGGTCCTCACGCACGCTGCCCAGATCGGGCACCTCCTCGATGCGCGGCAGGGCAGCCTGCAGGGCGTCCGCGACGAGGTCCTCCTTGGACGGCCACCGGCGGTAGACCGCGGCCTTGCCGGTCTGGGCGCCGGCAGCGACGCCCTCCATGGTCAGACCGTTCCAGCCGACCGTGCCGAGCTGGTCCAGGGCGGCATCGAGGATGGCGCGTTCGAGTACGGCGCCGCGCCGACGGGGGGAGGCCGCCTGAGCGGGGGCGGCCGTCCAGCGCGAGGTAACCATCTGATCTGTCTCCAGCGAGCGGGTGAGCGGGGACTTGAGGGACGAGGGTGGGGGCGTCGCGCGACGGCAACGGGGGACGTGCCGCACGACACCGATTTAAGTGAACGCTTGCGTTCACTATCGGGGACTCACTACCTTTGACGCGACAGTGAACGCGGGCGTTCACTAACGCTTCCGTGGGGGACCCATAGTGACAACCTCTCAGTTGATCAAAGATCAGAAGCCGGGTGCGGCTCGCCGGGGCGGCCGCCCCGGCGTCGCGCTCGCGGTCATCGCGGCCTGCCAACTCATGGTGGTCCTCGACGCGACGATTGTGAACATCGCGCTGCCGCACATTCAAGACGCGCTCCAGTTCAGCACGACCGACCTCACCTGGGTCGTCAGCGCCTACACACTCACCTTCGGCGGCCTGCTGCTCCTGGGCGGCCGGGCCGGCGACATCCTCGGTCGTCGCCGGGTCTTCATGACCGGCATCCTGTTGTTCACCCTCGCCTCGCTGCTCGGCGGCCTCGCCCAGGAGCCCTGGCAGCTGCTGGCCGCGCGGGTCCTGCAGGGCATGGGAGGCGCGATCGCGTCGCCCACCGCGCTGGCGCTCATCACCACCACGTTTCCCGAGGGACCCGAGCGCAACCGGGCGTTCGGCGTCTTCGCGGCGGTCTCCGCGGGCGGCGGTGCCATCGGACTGCTCTCCGGCGGCATGCTCACCGAGTGGCTGGACTGGCGCTGGGTGTTCTTCGTCAACGTGCCGATCGGCCTGGTGATCATCCTTCTCGCGCCGGTCTACATCAACGAGTCCGAGCGCCATTCGGGGCGCTTCGACATCGCGGGCGCCGTGACCTCGACCGCGGGCATGGCCTCGCTCGTCTACGGCTTCATCCGCGCTGCGGACGAGGGCTGGCGGGACAGTCTGACCGTCGGGTCCTTCGGCGCCGCCGTGGTCCTGCTGGCGGCCTTCGCACTGATCGAGTCCCGGGCCAAGGAGCCCATCACGCCGCTGCGGATGTTCGCCGACCGCAACCGCTCGGGCACGTACGTGATCATGCTGAGCCTGGCCGCGGCGATGTTCGGCATGTTCTTCTACATCGTGCTCTTCGTGCAGAACGTGCTGGGGTACAGCCCGATCCAGGCCGGCCTCGCCTTCCTGCCGGTGACGGTCGTGATCGCGCTCGGCGCGGGTCTGTCGCAGCGGTTCCTGCCCCGGTTCGGCCCCAAGCCGTTCATGCTCACCGGCTCCGCGCTCGCGGTGGTCGGACTGACCTGGCAGACCATGATCAGCTCGGACAGCTCCTACGTCGGCGGGGTGCTCGGTCCGATGCTGGTCTTCGGCTTCGGCATGGGCCTGAACTTCGTGACGCTGACGGTGACCGCGGTCTCCGGTGTCGCCCAGCACGAGGCGGGTGCGGCCTCGGGTCTCCTCAACGCCATGCAGCAGGTGGGCGGTTCGCTCGGGCTGTCCATCCTGACGACGGTGTTCGGCTCGGCCAGCAAGGACGAGGCGTCGAAGCAGCTTCCGAAGTTCCTCGCCGACGGTTCGCCGGAACAGAAGGCGGAGTTCGCCAAGACGCATCAGCTGCCCGGCACATGGGGGCACGAGGTGCTCGCCCACGGCATCTCGGTGGGCTTCGTCGCCGCCGCGGCAATGGCCGTACTGGCACTCGCGACCGCCTGGCTGGTGATCCGGGTGCGGAAAAGCGACCTGGAGGCTCTCGCCGGAACGGCGGGCCCGGGCATCGGCTGACCCGATCCCGCCCGCAGAGGGACGGCCGGACCGGGTCCAGGGGACCGACGGCGAGGACGCCGGTCCGGCCGTCCGCACACCCGCGGCGCCGCGCGACGCCGACGCCACCGGTGGCGCTGCTGCCAGGAACCGCATGACCCCCACCCCCCAGGACCTACGTGTGCCACCCGCGTCATCTCGCCCCGCCACCAGCGGGGCCGACACATGCACAACGCACGACCGGTCACGCAGAGTTCCCGGCGAACACGGAGAGTTTCAGCCAGCCGCCACGCAGCGACACCGGCCGACTGGGCAGAGGACGTAGAGCCACCCGCCCACACGGCACTGCACCGCTGCACCGCACCGCACTGCACCGCACCGCTGCACCGCACCGACCGTCAGGCCGAAGCCGCTCGCGCCCTCGGTGCCCAGTCCGGCAGTGTTTCCGTCCGCGCGGTCCAGTCGGCCGGCGGCTCCCCCGCCCTCGTCGAGGCGACCACGCCACCGACGATCGCGCAGGTGGTGTCCACGTCTCCGCCGACCTGGGCGGTCGTCCAGAAGGCCCGCTCGTAGTCGCCGAGGGCCCGCGCGGCCGACCAGAGGGCGAAGGGCACCGTGTCGTGGGCCGTCGTACGCCGTCCGCAGCCCAGTACGGCCGCGACGGTGCCCGGGTCGCCGTAGTCGAGCATGTCCCGGGCGCGCCGCAGGCCCGCGCCGACGGCGCTCTTCGGGACGAGCGCGACGACGCCGTCGAGGAGCGCCTCGGGGCTCGGCGGTCCGGCGGGCGCGGCCACCAGCGCGGCGGCGGCCGCCACGGCCATGGCGCCGACGACGGCCTCGCGGTGCTGGTGCGTGGGGTAGGCGGAGATCTCCGCCTGGTGCGTCGCCTGCTCCGGGTCGTCCGCGTACCAGGCGCCCAGGGGTGCGATCCGCATGGCCGCGCCGTTGCCCCAGGAGCCCTGGCCGTTGAAGAGCGCGGCGGCCAGTTCGCGCCAGTCGCCGCCCTCGCGGACCAGCCGCAGCAGGCGGTTGACGGCGGGGCCGTAACCCCGGTCGAAGTCGTGGTGGTGGGCGAAGGACTGGGCGAGGGCGTCCTGGTCGATGCGGTCGTGGGCGGCGAGTACGGCGACCACGGAGCAGGCCATCTCCGTGTCGTCGGTCCACTGCCAGAAACCGGGCGGCAGCTCGCGGCGCTTGAGCAGCGGATAGTTCGCCGGCACGAAGAACTGCGAGCCCAGGGCGTCCCCGACGGCCAGTCCACGGAGGCTGGCCAGGGCGCGGTCCAGGCGCCCGGCGGAGGAGGAGTCAGGGGTCATATGCGCGCCACTCTATCCGGTGATCCCGTACGGCTCCGGGTCCCGCCAGCGTTCGAAGGGCCGGTCGAGCTGGTACTTGCCGTCGTCCCCGAGAACGAGCATCCGCATCTCCGCGTTCCCGGGGTTCGACAGGGACTCGAACTCCGCGACAGTCCAGTGGAACCAGCGCATGCAGAACAGCCGCATGGCCAGGCCATGGGTCACGAGCAGCACGTTCGGCGGGTGGTCGGGGTCCTCGAAGCTGCGGAAGAGGCTCTCCAGGAAGCCCCCGACCCGGTCGTACACGTCGGCGCCGGACTCGCCCTGGGCGAAGCGGTAGAAGAAGTGCCCGTACGCGTCCCGGTAGGCCTTCTGGAGGCGTACGTCGTCGCGGTCCTGCCAGTTTCCCCAGTCCTGCTCGCGCAGCCGGGGCTCCTCGCGCACCCGGATGAGGTCGGGGTCGAGGTGGAAGGAGCGCAGGGTCTCGTGGGTGCGGCGGTACGGGGAGACGTACACGCTGACGCGCTCGCGGCCGAAGACCTCCCGCAGCCGTTTGCCTGTCTCCTCCGCCTGCTCCCGGCCACGCTCGGTCAGTGCGAGCGCGTGGTCGGGTTCGCGCTCGTAGACGGTGTCATCAACATTGCCCCTTGACTCCCCGTGCCGGACAAGGACGATGCGCCGTGGTCGTGCCATGCGGAAACCCTAGATCGAGTGACGGCCGATCGTTCACTCGTACGGGCTCCATACGGCGTAGGTCACACAGTTCCCGCGCCGCGAGCCGCGTCCGGACGGGTCCGGTTCTCACACCGTCCAGGTCGGTTCGAGCGCCACGATGTCCCCGGTGAGGGCCGCGACGTCCGCCTCGATCTGGGCGCGCAGGGCGAGCCGCTCGACCCGCTCGGCGCGGTACTTGCCGTGTTCCGCGGCCGACCGCCACATGGAGAGCACCAGGAACTCGTGACCGGGGGCCTCCCCGAACAGCCCGCGGATCATGCCCGGCGAGCCGGCCATGGCGGGGTTCCAGACCTTCTCCTGCATCAGGGTGAAGTGCTCGGCGCGCTCCTCGTGTACGCGGCACAGGGCCACGCGCACCAGGTCCGCGTCCGTGAAGCGCGGCTCGAAGCCGGTCTTCACGTCGAAGCGGTAGTCGAACAGCTTGACCTGGGTGTCCTTGAACGTGCCGGACTGCGACGCGGCGAGCCGGTCGTGGGAACGCGCCATGAAGGAGTCGTAGAAGGAACGGCTCTCCCAGAAGGAGAAGATGTGCGCCACACCGGGTCGCCCCCGGCTCCAGCCACCGCCCTGTCCCCGAAACCCCGGCTCCCCCAGAAGCCCCGCCCACTTTCGCTGCCCCCGCTCGAACCCGCGGCGGTCCACCACGGTGCAGCGAATCCACTTGACCAGCACCGCGCCATGGTAAGGCCAGGAGCGTGGCGCCGGTCACGCTCCGGCGGACAGCTCCGGGGCACGCGCGCCCACGCGCGTGGCAGGATGGACAATCGGCCTAGTGCGCAAGGGAGTTCGGGCCGGACTGGGTACATGCGGAAACGGGGAAGGGGAAACCTGGTGAACGCCGTCAACAAGGGGATCCGCAAGGTCGAGGTCGCGGTCAAGTGGGATCCGAGTCCGGCGGGGCAGCCACCGACCGATCTGGACATCGTCGCCGCCACCTACCCGTCGGGCGACCCGTACGGCGATCCCGCCTACGTGGTGCACTTCGACAGCCGGTCTCCCGACGGCACCATCTATCTCAACCGGGACAGCAGGGACGGCAAGGGCTTCGGCTGGGACGAGATCATGACGCTGGAGCTCGACCGGCTCAGCGAGCGCTACGCGCGCGTGGTGGTCGGCGTCCTCATCCAGCCGCGTCCGGAGCCGCGGACCTTCGTCAGCGTCATCAACCCGGGTCTGCGCATCCGCGAGGGCTACACCGTCCTGGCCGAGGACGACTTCGGTGACGTACTCGGCGCGACGGCGGCGACCGTCGCGGAGTTCGTCCGCGACGGGTCCGGAGCGTGGGACTTCCACCCAGGGATCCACGGCCACGAGGACGACCCGGAGACGTTCACCAGGACCATGGGCCGCGCACACCAGCCCTGATCCCCCTCAGCCCGTGCGCCAGCCCGGAACCGTCGGCAGTACCTTCTCGGCGACGCGGAACAGCGCCGTGTCGTCGGGCGTCGCGAAGTCCTGGCGCCAGAGGGAGACCTCGTAGAACCCGCCGCCGTCCTCGGCGTCCCTGGCGACCAGCAGGCTCCTGGCGATGCCGCCCGGGCCGGTACTGGCCTTGCCGCCGCCCAGGTTGAAGCTCAGGGCGATGGTGCGGTCCGAGTAGAGGACCGCGGGATGTCCGAGGACCGTCCTGCGCTGCGCGGTGGCGCCGAGGAAGGCGGCCATGTCGGCCACCGGGACGTCGTCGTCGGACACCGAGAGCTTGAGGGAGTACGTCTTCAGATCGACGTTCGCCTCCGGGGTGCTGGTCTTGCTGCCGTCGGCGGAGGTGATGGTGCTCTCGTTGCCGTCGGCGGTCTGCGCGTACTCGTCCGGGATGCCGAGCAGCGCGGGCAGGTCCGGTCGGTTCAGGGCCGTGCACAGCTGGGCCCCGGTCACGCCCTTCGACGGCTTTGTACGGTGCGCGGCCCCGCACTTGGCCGGCCCGCTTTCGGCGGGCCCCTGTCGCAGGGTCCCTCCGAGCGCCCACAGGGCCAGCGCCAGGCCTCCGACCGCCACCACCGCGGCGATCGCCTGGGCCCCCGCGCTCATGCCCTTCTCGGGCTCAGTCGCTGCTCTTCCGGAGTCGGCGAAACCGTCGACCATGTCCCCCACGTTCCCACCCTGACGTTCGCGCCGGTCGTGCGCCGGGGGAGCCTAACCTGTGAACACCCTTTGGGGGAACAAGTTTTCGCTTCTCGACGAAAGGGGGCGGTGGAGCCGGAACCCGGCTCCACCGCCCTCCTCTCACAGCCCATTCAGCCGCGCTGGCGCGGCATCAGCTGCAGCCGCTGGTCGAGCCGCAGCCCTCGCAGATGTAGCAGGAACCGGCGCGCTGCATCTTCGTACCGCAGGAGAAGCAGAGCGGGGCGTCGGCCTGGATGCCCATCTGCATCTCCACCAGTTCGGCGCTGGTGTGGGCCTGCTTCGGGGCGGGCTTGGCCGCCTCGACCTCGGCACGCGGCGTGGCGACGGCCTTCAGCTCCTGGGCGCGCGGCGCCGACTGGGCCAGGCCCTCGACGTCGACCTCGTCCTCGTCCATGGACTGCTCGTACGAGCCGGTCTCCAGGTGACGCTGGCGCTCCTCGGCGGAGTGGATGCCGAGCGCGGACCGCGTCTCGAAGGGCAGGAAGTCCAGCGCCAGGCGGCGGAAGATGTAGTCGACGATCGACTGCGCCATCCGCACGTCCGGGTCGTCCGTCATACCGGCCGGCTCGAAGCGCATGTTGGTGAACTTCGAGACGTACGTCTCCAGGGGCACGCCGTACTGGAGGCCGACGGACACGGCGATGGAGAAGGCGTCCATCATGCCCGCGAGGGTGGAGCCCTGCTTGGACATCTTCAGGAAGACCTCGCCGAGACCGTCGTCCGGGTAGGAGTTGGCGGTCATGTAGCCCTCGGCGCCGCCGACCGTGAACGACGTCGTGATGCCGGGACGACCCTTCGGGAGGCGCTTGCGGACCGGGCGGTACTCGATGACCTTCTCGACCGTCTCGCGGATGGTCGCCTCGGCCTTCTCCGTGACCTCGGCCTTCTCCTTCTCCTTGGTCTTGGCGGAGAGCGGCTGGCCGACCTTGCAGTTGTCGCGGTAGATGGCGAGCGCCTTGACGCCCATCTTCCAGGCCTCGAAGTAGACCTCCTCGACGTCCTCGACGGTCGCCGACTCCGGCAGGTTGACCGTCTTGGACAGGGCGCCGGAGATCCACGGCTGGATCGCGGCCATCATGCGGACGTGACCCATCGCGGAGATGGAACGCTCGCCCATGGCGCAGTCGAACACCTCGTAGTGCTCGTGCTTGAGGCCGGGGGCGTCGATCACATTGCCGTGCTCGGCGATGTGGGCGACGATCGCCTCGATCTGCTCCTCCTGGTAGCCCAGGCGACGCAGGGCCTGCGGGACGGTGCCGTTGACGATCTGCATCGAGCCGCCGCCGACCAGCTTCTTGAACTTGACCAGGGCGAGGTCGGGCTCCAGGCCGGTGGTGTCGCAGGACATCGCCAGACCGATGGTGCCGGTCGGGGCGATGACGGACGCCTGGGAGTTACGGAAACCGTTCTTCTCGCCGAGGCGCAGCACGTCCTGCCAGGCCTCCGTGGCGGCGGCCCAGATCGGCGTGTCGAGGTCGTCCATGCGGACGGCCTTGGTGTTGGCGTCGGCGTGCTGCTTCATCACGCGGTTGTGGGCGGTCGCGTTGCGGACGTAGCCGTCGTACGCGCCGACGACCGCGGCGAGTTCGGCGGAGCGCTTGTACGACGTGCCGGTCATCAGGGAGGTGATGGCCCCGGCGAGGGCGCGGCCGCCGTCGGAGTCGTAGGCGTGGCCGGTCGCCATCAGCAGGGCGCCGAGGTTGGCGTAGCCGATGCCGAGCTGGCGGAACGCGCGCGTGTTCTCGCCGATCTTCTGGGTCGGGAAGTCCGCGAAGCAGATGGAGATGTCCATCGCGGTGATGACGAGCTCGACGACCTTGGCGAAGCGCTCGACGTCGAAGGACTGGGTGCCCTTGCCGTCGTCCTTGAGGAACTTCATCAGGTTCAGCGAGGCGAGGTTGCAGGACGTGTTGTCCAGGTGCATGTACTCGCTGCAGGGGTTCGAGCCGTTGATGCGGCCGGACTCCGGGCAGGTGTGCCAGCGGTTGATCGTGTCGTCGTACTGGATGCCCGGGTCGGCACAGGCCCAGGCGGCCTCGGCCATCTTGCGGAACAGGGCCTTGGCCTCGACCTCTTCGATGACCTCGCCGGTCATCCGCGCGCGCAGGCCGAACTTGCCGCCCTGCTCGACGGCCTTCATGAACTCGTCGTTGACACGGACCGAGTTGTTGGCGTTCTGGTACTGGACGGACGTGATGTCGTCGCCGCCCAGGTCCATGTCGAACCCCGCGTCGCGCAGGGCGCGGATCTTCTCCTCCTCCTTCACCTTGGTCTCGATGAAGTCCTCAATGTCGGGGTGGTCGACATCCAGGATGACCATCTTGGCGGCACGGCGGGTGGCACCACCGGACTTGATGGTGCCGGCGGAGGCGTCGGCGCCGCGCATGAAGGAGACCGGACCGGAGGCGTTGCCACCGGAGGAGAGCAGCTCCTTGGAGGAGCGGATGCGGGAGAGGTTCAGGCCGGCACCGGAGCCGCCCTTGAAGATCATGCCCTCTTCCTTGTACCAGTCGAGGATCGACTCCATGGAGTCGTCGACGGACAGGATGAAGCAGGCGGAGACCTGCTGCGGCTGGGGCGTGCCCACGTTGAACCAGACGGGGCTGTTGAAGCTGAAGATCTGGTGCAGGAGGGCGTACGCCAGCTCGTGCTCGAAGATCTCGGCGTCCGCGGGAGAGGCGAAGTACTTGTAGTCCTCGCCGGCCTTCCGGTACGTCTTCACGATGCGGTCGATGAGCTGCTTGAGGCTCACCTCGCGCTGCGGGGTGCCGACCGCGCCGCGGAAGTACTTGCTGGTGACGATGTTGACCGCGTTCACCGACCAGAAGTCGGGGAACTCGACGCCGCGCTGCTCGAAGTTGACCGAGCCGTCGCGCCAGTTGGTCATGACGACGTCACGGCGCTCCCAGGTCACCTCGTCGTACGGGTGCACGCCGGGGGTGGTGTGGATGCGCTCGATACGCAGGCCCTTGTTCGCTGCCGCCTTGGTGCCCTTGGCGCGGGAACTCCGTGCCGGACCGCTCGCCGTCTCTGTCATGCCGCCTCCCTGTACGGGCGAAAACGCCCTGAAGTGCCACGATGTTCCCGAGGCACGGTGTTCTGTCTGGTGTTGCGGGCACCCACTCGCTACCGCCCGCAACAGGTCTTCATCGCCGCCGAACCGGCCGGATCCGGGATCCTGGGCCCGGTTCCGGCTCGCCGGTCAGTCGGCGGCGTGGGCGGGCTCGGGGACCTGCACGGTCCCTCCTGGCCCGCCGTCGTCTTCCTGGCTCCCCGCGACAGCGTCCCGGCGGTCTTCGTCGTCCGCGGCTGCGCTGCGCGTCCCGTCCCTCAGTTCCGCGATGGCCGCCTCGAAGTCCTCGAGCGAGTCGAACGCCCGGTAGACGGAGGCGAACCGCAGGTAAGCGACGAGATCGAGTTCCTGCAACGGGCCGAGTATGGCCAGCCCCACGTCGTGGGTGGTCAGTTCGGCGCTCCCGGTGGCCCGCACCGCCTCCTCGACCCGTTGGCCGAGCTGGGCGAGCGCGTCCTCGGTGACAGGCCGTCCCTGGCATGCCTTGCGCACGCCGTTGATGACCTTCGTACGGCTGAAGGGCTCGGTGACTCCGGACCGCTTGACCACCATGAGCGAGCACGTCTCCACGGTCGTGAAACGACGGGAGCAGTCAGGGCACTGGCGGCGCCTGCGGATCGACGTGCCGTCGTCGGTCGTACGACTGTCGACCACCCGGCTGTCGGGGTGCCTGCAGAAGGGGCAGTGCATGAACTCCAACCCTCCTCACGGCACAGCAGACTCAATAGCCTCGCCGGGCCTCACGGGCCCCTCGAAGCAGCCCCAAGCATAGGCGATCTCGGAGGTGCGGAAGCCACCGGGGATCGCAAAGAAACACAACTTGTGGGCTGGCGTAGCCATCCAACCACTAGATGTAGGGCCTGGTTCATAAACCCTGGCCATCCCGCGTGTCGCGCACAGAGAGGTCGACACCGTGTACCCAGAGCCGCTCCGGATAACCCGCGAACCCTCGGACACGGAACCCGGGAGTGCACGGGCGTACCGTTCCGGCACATGCGGAGATACCGTGGGCGCCGCAAGGAGAGGGCGTGGGACTCCCGCACAGATGGGGGGCCGTTCCCGGTTGACGGGATGCCGGATGGCAGACTGGGCCAGCGACCCACGAGGCCGTCACCCCGGCGGTGAAGAGTACAACAATGCGCCCCTTTGTCCGCCAGGAAACGCGTTAGCCATACACCCAGACACATGATCAAGTCAGGCGATCCACACTTTTTCACTCGAACGTGTGTTTGGCGCAACCTTTCGAAAGCAACTACCGTTGTCCAGCAGGGAGACCATCGAGAGGGGCCGACGTGACCACCACCGCAGACAGTGCCACCATCACTGCCCAGGACCGCTCCCAGGGCCGACTCGAGCCGGTGCATGCGATGAACGAAGCCGTGAACCCAGAGGCGCACAAGCGGTCCCTGCCGGGCCGACCTCCAGGTATCCGGGCCGACAGTTCGGGGCTCACCGACCGGCAGCGCCGGGTGATCGAGGTCATCCGGGACTCGGTGCAGCGACGCGGCTACCCGCCGTCGATGCGGGAGATCGGCCAGGCGGTCGGCCTCTCCAGCACCTCCTCCGTCGCACACCAGCTGATGGCACTGGAGCGCAAGGGCTTCCTGCGCCGCGACCCGCACCGCCCGCGGGCCTACGAGGTCCGCGGCTCCGACCAGGGCGCCGCCGTGCAGCCCACCGACACCGCCGGCAAGCCGGCCGCGTCGTACGTCCCGCTGGTCGGCCGTATCGCCGCCGGTGGCCCCATCCTCGCCGAGGAGTCGGTCGAGGACGTCTTCCCTCTCCCCCGCCAGCTGGTCGGCGACGGCGAGCTGTTCGTCCTGAAGGTCGTCGGTGACTCGATGATCGAGGCCGCGATCTGCGACGGCGACTGGGTCACCGTCCGCCGTCAGCCCGTCGCGGAGAACGGCGACATCGTCGCCGCGATGCTCGACGGAGAGGCCACCGTGAAGCGCTTCAAGCGCGAGGACGGCCACGTCTGGCTCCTGCCGCACAACTCCGCCTACGAGCCGATTCCCGGCGACGACGCGACCATCCTCGGCAAGGTGGTGGCCGTGCTGCGGCGTGTCTGACCGCTGCGGCGGGCGGTTCCTCGTGGGTACCGCCTTCTGACCGGGCCCCGGAACCCCTGCGCCGGTTCCGGGGCCCTGCACTGTCCGGGGTCGGTCCGTCAGGTCATCACGACGGACCGGCCCTCGGTCATTCGGCTTCCGCCCGCTTCGCGACCGCGTCGATCGCCGCCAGCGACCTGCGGACCTGGTTGCGGTCCGTGGTGAACCAGAAGTCCGGCAGCGACGCCTTCAGATAGCTGCCGTACCGCGCGGTGGCCAGCCGCTGATCCAGTACGGCGACCACGCCGCGGTCGCCCGACGCCCGTACGAGGCGGCCGGCGCCCTGGGCCATGAGCAGCGCGGCGTGGGTCGCGGCGACCGCCATGAAGCCGTTGCCTCCCGCGTCCTCCACCGCCTTCTGCCGGGCGCTCATCAACGGGTCGTCGGGGCGGGGGAACGGGATCTTGTCCATGACCACCAGCTGACAGCTGGGGCCCGGGACGTCGACGCCCTGCCAGAGCGACAGCGTGCCGAAGAGACAGGTCTGCGGGTCGGCCGCGAAGTTCTTGATCAGTTCGCCCAGTGTCTCCTCCCCTTGGAGGAGGATCGGGAACTCCGGGATCCGGGACCGCAGTTCCTCGGCCGCGAGCTGCGCGGCCCGCATCGACGAGAACAGGCCCAGGGTGCGGCCGCCGGCCGCCTGGATCAGCTCCGTCAGCTCGTCCAGCATGTCCGCGCGGTCGCCGTCGCGCGCCGGGCGCGAGAGGTGCTTGGCGACGTAGAGGATGCCCTGCTTGGGGTAGTCGAAGGGGGAGCCGACGTCGACGCCCTTCCACTTCGGCAGGTCGTCGCCCTCCGTGCCCTCCGGGGCGAGCCCGAGCGAGGCACCCACCCCGTTGAAGCCGCCGCCCAGCTTCAGCGTCGCGGAGGTCAGCACGACCGAGCGGTCCGCGAACAGCTTCTCGCGCAGCAGGCCCGAGACGGACATGGGAGCCACGCGCAGGGAGGCACCGAAGCGGTCGTGGCGCTCGTACCAGACGACGTCCCACTCGGAGCCGTTCGTGATCCGCTCCGCCACGTCGTGCACCGACTCCACCGAGGCCAGGGCCTGCTTGCGCACCGCGTCCTCGTCCTGGACGGACTTGTCGCGCGTCGCACCGATCGCCGAGATCACCGTACGGCAGGCGTCGCGCAGCGCCATGAGGGCGTAACCGAGGTCCTCCGGGATCTCCTCCAGGCGGCCCGGCAGGGCCAGCTCCATCAGCCGCTCGAAGCCCTCCGAGGCGGTCTGGAGTTGGTCCGCGGCCTTCTCGTTGACCAGCTTGGCGGCGCGGCGCACCGCGCGGTTGACCTGCCCGGGGGTGAGCTCGCCGGTGGCGACGCCGGTGACCCGGGAGACCAGTTCGTGCGCCTCGTCGACGATCAGCACCTCGTGCTGCGGCAGCACGGGCGCGCCCTCGATCGCGTCGATCGCGAGCAGCGCGTGGTTGGTGACGACGACCTCGGCGAGCTTGGCGCGCTCGCGGGCCATCTCGGCGAAGCATTCGGCGCCGTAGGCGCACTTCGTGGCGCCCAGGCACTCGCGGGAGGAGACGGACACCTGGGACCAGGCGCGGTCCGAGACACCCGGGGTGAGGTCGTCGCGGTCACCCGACTCGGTCTCGTCGGCCCAGTCGCGCATCCGCAGCAGGTCCTGGCCCAGCTTGCTGGTGGGCGCGGCGGCCTCGAACTGGTCGAAGAGCCCTTCCTCCTCGTCCTGCGGGACGCCCTCGTGCAGGCGGTGCAGGCACAGGTAGTTCGACCGGCCCTTGAGCATGGCGAACTCCGGGCGGCGGCGCAGCAGCGGGTGCAACGCCTCCACCGTGCGCGGCAGGTCCCGCTCCACGAGCTGGCGCTGCAGGGCGAGCGTGGCCGTCGCCACGACGACGCGTTCCCCGTGCGCGAGCGCGGGCACGAGATAGCCCAGCGACTTTCCCGTGCCGGTGCCGGCCTGGACCAGCAGATGGGAACCGTCGTCGATTCGGCCATGGTCACCTGGCCGGGGCGCTCCGTACCGCCGACGGCGGTGACGGCAGCATGCAGGAGTTCGGGGAGTGAGGGCTTCGTCATAGCGCGACCACCCTACGGCCCGGCACTGACAATCGGGTGATCAAGGCGAGGACGAGGGACGGGATCAAGACCGGGAACTCCTCCGCGGGGTTTCGACTCGGATCGACCCGGATCGGTCCGGAGCGTTGCGGATCGACTCGGAGCGGTCTGGATAGGTTTGCGGCCCGGTTCGGACCGCTGTGAATCCGTCCGGACCGCTCTGGACCGCTCTGGATCGCTCCGGACCGGTTGCGGCACGGCGTCACAGCAGATCGCTCCGGACCGGTCGCGGCACGGCGTCACAGCAGATCGCGCAGGGTCCGGTCCCGGACCATGAGGGCGGCCCGTTTGTCGGGCAGGTCGACCTCGGCGGAGAACCGGAAACCGGCGGTGAGGAAGGCGGCGACGGAGGGCGTGTTGCGGAGCGCTGGTTCCGCGACGACGCGTGCGCATGCCGGCCTCCTGTCCAGGGCGAGGTCGGCCACCGCTCGAAGGAGCGCGCTGCCGAGACCTCGCCCCCGGTCGGCGACCTCACCGATGAGGAGATGGACGCCGGTGTCATGGGGTCGCGCGGGATAGTGGCGGGCCAGCGGGTCGAGGTCCGCCCGGTAGATCTCCCAGTAGCTCATCGGAGTGCCCTCCAGCACGCCGACGCACGGAACGCTGCGGCCGTCACCGTCGAGCTGGGCCCGCAGATGCTCCCCGGTCACGCTCTCGGCACCGGCGAGCTCCCAGAATTCGGCGACGGCCGGGTCGTTCATCCAGCGGGTGATCAGCGGCAGGTCCCGCTCGATGGCCACGGGGACGAGGTGGAAGGTGCCGACGGGGGTAGCGACGGGACCCCATTCGGCGACACGATCGAGAAGATCGTGATCGATCGTGGCGGGGAAGCGGTGCGGAGCCGTGGCGGAGAAGAGGTGTGGAGCCGTACCGCCGTCCGGCCCCGGCCCGTCGTCCGCGCCGCCCTGCTCCTCGAGGAGGGCGAGCAGTTCGTCGGGCAGACGCAGGTCCAGCGTGTCCTCGCAGTCCGCGGCGGCGGTGTCCGCGGCCTCGCGGTCCGCGGCCACGGGCGTTGAGGCCACGTCGGTACTGCTCTCGGCCGGGCACGTGCCGGTCGGATCACCGCTGTCGGTGCCGGTGGCGGGGGCTGCGTGGGCGCTGGCGTCGGTGGGAGGCACCGCGACGCTCCTCTCAGAAGGCGGGGTGGGGCATGTTCCTCGGGTACGACGGGTGGAGGGGATTGGCGACGGTGACGTAGACGGACTGGGTGTCGACCGGGCCGACGAGCTCGTCGAGGCCGTGGAGCCGGGTCAGCAGGTTGGCCTTGCAGCGCAGGACGGGTGAGTCCAGCAGGAGGGCCGGAAGCGGGGTGCGCAGCCGGTCGGGACCGCAGGCGATGACACCGAGAAAGCGGCGGAAGGCCGCGAGCAGCAGCCGCTCGTCCGCCAGCCGCTGGGAGCCGAGGGCACCGATGAGACCGAAGACGTTGTTGATCGCGAGGTAGTAGGCGAAGCGCTCGTCGGTGACCTCGTCGGAGACGAAGGTCTCGCTGTGCTCCCCGATTCCGGGCAGCCGCGCGTCGAGTTCGGCGCGGCGGGATGCGCGGAAGTAGTAGCCCTGGTTGTCGCGGTAACGGCCGCCCACGGGCCACCCGTCCGCGTCCAGCAGGAGCAGCGTGTTCTGCTGATGGGCCTCCAGGGCGATACCGGCCTCCGCGTCCAGCCACAGCACGGGGCGGACGACCCGGTCCAGGTAGCGCAGGAACCACTCGGCGGCGACGGCACGGCGCGGGCGGCCCGTCCGGCCCGCGAGGCGGGTGATCAACGCGTCCAGCCGGGACCGCATGACCGGCCCGTCCGCCGGCGGAAATTGAGCCGGGACACCCGGCCGGCCCTGCGGGCGGGGCGAGACCAGTCCGGCGACGCAGCAGACGTCGTCAGAGGGGGTGAACGGGTTGTGCCGGATCACCACGTCGAGGCCCGGCACGGGGTTGCCGTCCGGCCCGTCGACGGCGAGCCAGGCCGGGTCACGGACGATGTCGAAGCCCGGGTGCGCGGCCCGCCAGCGCTGGGCGAGGCCGGTGCGCAGCAGGCGGTGGACCTCGACGCCCCGGTGCAGTTCCTTGCGGAGGTTCTCGCGGCGGGAGTTGGTGATCTGCAGTCCCAGGGAGAGCTTGAGCATCGCGGGCGCGCCGGTCCGGTGGACCGTGCGCACGGAGGAGGTGGGACACCAGGCGGCGCCGTGGGCGCCGAGGTCGCGGAGCAGCCCGGCGTCGAAGAGGGCCGCGGTCTCCGTCCGCTGCCGGACTTCGCGGAGCTGCCAGGGGTGCAGCGGAAGGGCTGCGAAGCCGTCGGGCAGCGGCAGTTCGGCTCCGGCGAGGCGGGCGGTGAGCAGTGGCGCGGGGACGGGACGGCCGCGCTCGGTCCAGGCGGAGTCCGTGGCGAGCACGGCGGGTGCGAGGGCCAGCCAGTGCAGGGGGAAGCGGCCGCGCGACTCCGGTGAGTACCGGCGCGCCTCGGCCTCGGAGAGACCTTCACGGCTCTTCGGGGTGGGGTGGAAGGGGTGTCCGAGGACGAGTGCCTGCTCGGCCGTGAGGAAGAGGTCGGTGCCGTCGGCGCGGTCGTCCCTGCGCTCGCGGACGAAGACGGCGGTACGGCGGACGGAGTCGGCGACCCGCGCGACCAGGTCGGGACCGGCGCCCGCCGAGGCATTCGCCGACGCGGACCCGGCGCCGGGGGCGGTCTCGCGGGCGAGGAGGGCGGCGACCGTGACGGCGTCGGCGGGCGGGAGCCGGTCGGGGGTTCCGGCGAAGCGCGGGCGGCCGAAGCCGTGCCATCCCGTCGGGGACCAGTACCGGACCGGAACGTGCAGTTCCGTGCCGCAGGCGGGCAGCGGGATGCGGAGAACGCCGTCGTCGGGGACCGCCGCCACGCCGGTCTCGCGCACCCAGCACCGCAGCAGATTCTCGAGGGCCGCGGCATCGGCGGCGATGCGGGGGTCGGTGTGCTCCAGCGGATCGACGGCGTCGGTCGCGGCCCGGGCCCGCTGCTCGGGGACTCTTTCCGTCGTCCGGTCGTCGGAGGGGGCTGGGCCCTGGGTGCGGGTGGTGTTCACAGTGGTCCTCTTCGGTGGTTCCGGCCCGCGCGGTGACGAGCCGGGTGCTGCCGCGCTACTTGCGTGCTCGACCTGTCTGTACGCACGCACTACCTGCGTTCTCGACCTGCCTGTACGCACGCACTACCTGCGTTCTCGACCTGCCTGTACGAACGCGCGTCGACGGGCGCGGGTCACTGCCTCCACCGCGTCGCGGAGCCGGTCGAGTACGGCGGCCGCCTGTTCATCGCTGATCGTCAGCGGCGGCAGCAGTCGTACGACGCTTTGCCGACGGCCGCCCAGGTCGACGATCAGGCCACGCCGCAGGCACTCACGCCGTACGGCGGCCGCCAGTTGCTGACCCGCACCCTCCGCTTCCGGGTCCACGAACTCCACGCCGATCATCAGTCCCCGCCCCCGCACGTCCGCGACGCAGGCGAAGTCGCGAGCGAGGTCGCGAAGCCGTCCGAGCATGCTGGATCCGAGGGTGGCCGCGCGCAGGGCGAGGGCGTTCTCACGGACGTGGGAAAGGGTGGCCGTCCCCGCGGCCAGGGCGAGTTGGTTGCCGTGGAAGGTTCCGGGCTCCCCGGTGCCGAGGTCGGCGCGGTGGACCACCACGGACAGCGGGAGGCTGCCGCCGACGGCCTTGGAGAGGACCATCACGTCGGGCGTGATGCCGCTGTGCTCCACCGCCCAGAAGGCCCCTGTGCGCCCCACGCCGGTCTGGGTCTCGTCCGCGATCAGCGGGACGGAACGGGCGGCGGTGAGCCGGCGCACGCGCCGCGTCCAGGCGTCGGGGACCGGGACGACACCGCCCTCCCCCTCGACGGCTTGGAAGATCACCCCGGCCATGTCCTCCCCGCAGAAGCCCTCGTCCGAGCCGTTCAGGGACAGCACCGCCGTACGTCCCGTAGCGGCCCGCACCAGACGCAGTGCGGTCTCCATCGCGTCCGTCTCCCCCGGCCCGCAGAAGCGCACGCGCGCGTGGCCGGCGAAGTCCGGCGGCAGGGTGCGCAGCAGTTCGGCGACGAAGGCGTCCCGCACCGGTGTCTCGAGGTCGGGTGCGTGCAGGGGCGCGCCCGAGTCCAGGACCCTACGGATCGCCTCCAGCACGACGGGGTGGTTGTGCCCCAGGGCGAGCGCTCCCGCGCCGGAGAGACAGTCCAGGTAACGGCGGCCGTCCGCGCCCTCGATGGTCAGCCCCCGGGCGCGGACGGGCACGATCGGCAGGGACCGCGCATAGGTGCGCGCAGCCGGCTCGCGCGTCGGCGGGCGCCGCAGGACGCCCGGCCGCACCGGGTGCGCCGCCCGCACCGGCACCGGCGGCTTCCCGGCGCCCGTCCGGCCCCCGGCCGTACCCTCCGACGCACTCGTCCCGCACGCAGACTCGGCCACGCCTTACCGTCCTCCCGCCGCACAGGCACAGAGGGACCGCCCATGAACAGCAGAATCCCCACCGCTACAACCTCCCCTCGCCGCACGGGTTACGGGTTGCTTCAAGATCCTTACCGTGACGGAACCGTTGCCGTACCGTCGGAAGTCCCCCACAGCGAGCGCATAGTGTGTGGTGCCGTTCCAAGGCACACGCCGAACCGGCCAAGGGGCACGCCGAACCGGTCCAAGGCACCTGTCCACCACGGCGGTTCGGCACCCGGTTCGTTCTTCTCAGGGGGAGTCTCCGACCATGCGATCCATTCGGCCGTCGTTCCGCACCCGGCGAGACGGGGGTGCGCGTCGCGGAACTACCCGCGTTCTCACCGCCGTCGCTCTCGCCTCGGCGCTGGCGCTCACCGCCACCGCCTGCGACTCCGGTGACGACAAGGCGGACGGCCAGGCCTCCGCGACCGACACCGGGAGCGGCGACGGCAAGATCAAGATCCCGGACGACATCAGGAACAAGCTCAAAGAGCACGGGATAGACATCGACAAGTGGAAGAACGGCGACTGGAAGAACTGGAACAAGGACGACTGGCTGCGCGAGGCCGACGAGTTCATCAACCCGATCATCAAGGGGCTGTGGGACGCGGACCGGATGCGCCGCGCCAACGACCCGGAGAAGAGCGTCGACAGCAACGACCTCTCGGGTGACCAGGGCGTGACCGACCCGACGCCCGCGCCGGTGAACGCGAAGGCCGTGGCGCCCAGGTACCACTCGAACGCGGCGACGGCCGGGAAGGTGTTCTTCGACTCCCCCGAGGGCACGATGGTCTGCTCGGCGACGGTCGTAGAGGACCCGGCCCACCCGGGCAAGTCCAACATGATCTGGACGGCCGGTCACTGCGTGCACGCCGGCAAGAAGGGCGGCTGGTACCGCAACATCGCCTTCGTGCCGTCGTACAACGACGCGGGCAGGACGGCCGCCCAGCTGCGCAACGCCACCCGGGACCAGGCGGCCCCCTACGGCGTGTGGTGGGCCGACTGGGTCAAGACCTCCCAGCAGTGGATCGACCAGGGCGGCGAGACGGGCGGTGACGGCGCCTCGTACGACTACGCCGTCCTCCATGTGACGCCGGAGAAGGGCGGCACCGGCAAGTCGCTGGAGGAGACGGTCGGTTCGGCGCTGCCGGTCAACTTCGACGCCCCGGCGGTGCCGAAGGTCTCCAGCATCACCGCGACCGGTTACCCGGCCGCCGCGCCCTTCGACGGGCAGCTGCTGTACCAGTGCACGGACAGGCCCGGGCGGCTGTCGCTCAACGCCTCGGACCCGACGATGTACCGCATCGGCTGCACCATGACCGGCGGTTCCTCCGGCGGCGGCTGGGTGGAGACGGGCTCGGACGGCAGGCCGGCACTGGTTTCCAACACCTCGATCGGCCCGGTGAGTTCGGGCTGGCTGGCCGGTCCGCGACTGGGCGATGTGGCCAAGGGCGTCTACGACTCGGTGAGCAGGAAGTTCGCCGGTCGGTGACACCGGGAAACCCGAAGGCCCGCCACCTGCGCAGGGGGCGGGCCTTCGGGTTTCGCTTCGGACGTCAGACCGTGGGAACCGGCACGTACGGCTGCAGGTCCGCGGCCAGCTCCTCGTGCACCCGCGCCTTGAGCAGGGTGCCCTCCGGGGTGTGCTCCGCGGAGATCACCTCACCCTCGTCGTGGGCACGGGCGACCAGCTTGCCGTGGGTGTACGGCACCAGGGCCTCGATCTCCACGGACGGCCGGGGCAGCTCGTTGTCGATGAGCGCCAGCAGTTCCTGGATGCCCTGGCCGGTGCGGGCCGAGACGGCGATCGAACGCTTCTCGATCCGCATGAGCCGCTGCAGGGTCAGCGGGTCGGCCGCGTCCGCCTTGTTGATCACGACGATCTCGGGTACGTCGATGGCGCCGACGTCCCTGATCACCTCGCGCACGGCGGCCAGCTGCTCCTCCGGGTTCGGGTGCGAGCCGTCCACCACGTGCAGGATCAGGTCGGACTCGCCGACCTCCTCCATGGTGGAGCGGAACGCCTCGACCAGGTGGTGCGGCAGGTGCCGGACGAATCCGACGGTGTCCGCCAGCGTGTACAGGCGGCCGCTCGGGGTCTCCGCCCGGCGGACGGTCGGGTCCAGGGTCGCGAACAGGGCGTTCTCGACCAGGACACCGGCGCCGGTCAGGCGGTTGAGCAGCGAGGACTTGCCCGCGTTCGTGTAGCCCGCGATGGCGACCGAGGGCACCTTGTTGCGCTTGCGCTCCTGGCGCTTGATCTCGCGGCCGGTCTTCATGTCCGCGATCTCCCGGCGCATCTTCGCCATCTTCTCGCGGATCCGCCGCCGGTCGGTCTCGATCTTGGTCTCACCGGGACCACGGGTGGCGAGACCGCCGCCCTTGCCGCCGCCCATCTGACGGGACAGCGACTGACCCCAGCCGCGCAGCCTGGGCAGCATGTACTGCATCTGCGCGAGCGCGACCTGCGCCTTGCCCTCGCGGGACTTGGCGTGCTGGGCGAAGATGTCGAGGATCAGGGCCGTACGGTCGATGACCTTGACCTTGACGACGTCTTCCAGGTGGATGAGCTGGCCCGGGCTGAGCTCACCGTCGCAGATGACGGTGTCGGCGCCGGTCTCCAGGACGATGTCCCGCAGCTCGACGGCCTTGCCGGAACCGATGTAGGTCGCCGCGTCGGGCTCATTGCGGCGCTGGATCACGCCGTCGAGCACGAGCGCGCCGGCGGTCTCCGCGAGGGCGGCGAGCTCCGCGAGGGAGTTGTCCGCGTCCTGTGCGGTCCCCGAGGTCCAGACGCCGACGAGGACGACCCGCTCCAGGCGGAGCTGGCGGTACTCGACCTCGGTGACGTCCTCGAGCTCGGTGGAGAGGCCGGCCACGCGGCGCAGGGCCGCGCGCTCGGAGCGGTCGAACTGGTCGCCGTCCCGTTCTCCGTCGATCTCGTGGCTCCAGGCGACGTCCTCTTCCATCAGGGCATCGGCCCGAAGACCTTCGGCGTACGAGTGCGCGAATCGCTGCGTGTCCTGGGAAGGGGATGAAGAGGAGGTCATTGGATCCTTACGTCGATGGGGATGCCGATACCGGCGTTCACAGTGGACAACGCTTGAGTACCCCGGGAGATTCCCGCGACCCGTGCCGCGCCGTCCGGAAGATGGTCGCACGGTACGGGACGTCTCGTCACCGCCTTATTTCCGGGGCGCGGCCTTGGCGGGCGGGGTGGACTTCCAGTCCGGGTGGCCCGGCATCGGCGGGGTCTTGTCGCCGTACAGCCAGGCCTGGAAGAAGGCGCCGAGGTCGCGGCCGGAGACCCGGGAGGCGAGGTGCTCGAAGTCGGCGGTGCCGGCCGTGCCGTCGCGGTGCAGGCGCACCCAGTCCCGCTCCAGGCGCTCGAAGGCGGGTTTGCCGATCTCCTGGCGCAGGGCGTACAGGACGAGCGCGGCGCCGTCGTAGACGTTGGGACGGAAGATGCTGATCTTCTGGCCGGGCGCGGGCGCCTTGGGGGCGCCCGGGGGCCCTCCGGCGGCGCGCCAGCGGTCGGATGCTCCGTACGCGGCCTTCATGCGCGTCTCCATGGGCCGCTGCGCGGTCTCCTGCGCGTACAGCTCCTCGTACCAGGTGGCGTGTCCCTCGTTGAGCCACAGGTCGGACCAGGTGCGGGGGCTGACGCTGTCGCCGAACCACTGGTGGGACAGCTCGTGCACCATGATCGACTCGATGTACCACTTGGGGTAGGCGGGCTCGGTGAACAGCTCCTTCTCGAAGAGGGAGAGCGTCTGGGTCTCGAGTTCGAAGCCGGTGGAGGCCTCGGCCATGAGCAGGCCGTACGTCTCGAAGGGGTACGGGCCGACCTTGCTCTCCATCCAGGCGATCTGGTCGGGGGTCTTCGCGAGCCAGGGTTCGAGGGCCTTGACGTCCTTGGTGGGCACGACGTCGCGCACCGGCAGGCCGTGCGGGGCCTGGCGGCGCAGCACGGTGGAACGGCCGATGGAGACCTGGGCGAGTTCGGTGGCCATGGGGTGCTGGGTGCGGTAGGTCCAGGTGGTCTTCCTGCCGACGCGGTCCACGCCGGCCGGCACTCCGTTGGCGACGGCGGTGTAGCCGTCGGGGGCGGTGATCCGGATGGTGAACATCGCCTTGTCGGAGGGGTGGTCGTTGCACGGGAAGACCAGGTGCGCCGCGTCGGCCTGGTTGGCCATGGCGAGGCCGTCCGCGGTGCGCACCCAGCCGCCGTCCTCGCCGCCGGGGGCCGTGGGGTCGCTGGTGTGCCGGACGGTGATGCGGGTCCAGCTGCCCTCCTGCAGCGGGTCCTCGGGCGTGACGACGAGGTCCTCGCCTGCGGTGGCGAAGTCGGCGGGGTCCCCGTCGACCTCGACCGACTCGACCTTGCCGTGCGCGAAGTCGAGGTTGAGCCGGTCCAGGTCCCGGGTCGTCCAGGCGTCGATCGTCGTGACGGCCCGCAGCGGCTTGTCGTTGGAGCCGGGATACGTGAAGGAGAGGTCGTACGACGCCACGTCGTACCCGGGGTTGCCCAGGTACGGGAAGAGGCGGTCGCCGACGCCCAGGGGGGCCGGCGGGGCGCTCGCGGCGAGGAGGCAGACCGAGACGGCGGAGGCGAGGAGCGCGGTCACCTTCAGGCGACGCCCGCGGGGGGTGAGGAGCATGCATCACGGCTATCAGCGCACGCACGCGTGGCGGCGACGGCGCGCGACCGGCCCACCCGAAGGGGTGGTCCGGGCGTACTGCGGGTTTCAGGCGCCCGGTGTCTGCGGCTGCGCCCGGCTCACGTCGTACACGCCGGGTACGTTGCGCATCGCCCGCATCAGGCCCGGCAGGAGCGCCGCGTCCGGGAGCGTCACGGTGTACGAGTGCTTCACCCGCTGCCGGTCCGGCGGCTCGATGGTCGCGGACACGATCTCGGCGCCCTCCAGGGCCATGGCCTCGGTGAGGTCGGCGAGGAGATGCGGGCGGCCGAACGATTCGGCGAGCAGCGTGACTCTGCATTCACTGGTGTTCCCCCAGCGCACGCCGACTTCCGCTCGCCCCCCGCTCTTCATGCGCGCCACCGCGGCGCACTCCACGCGGTGGACGGTGACCACGCCGCCGCGCACGGCGAAGCCGGTCACCTCGTCGGGGGGCACGGGGGTGCAACAGCCGGCGAGGCGCGCGGTGGCGTCAGGCTGGTCGACGACGACGTCCGCGGTGGGAGGGGCGAACGTCCCTTCGGGAGCGGGCCGGGGAGCCGACGAGCGCCGGTCTCTCTCCTCGGGCGCGTCCGCCTCCGGATGGGTCGCCAGCCATCGTTGGATGGCGATCCGGGCGGCGGGCGTGTGGGCGTGCTCCAGCCACTCCCTGGAGGGCTCCGAGGCCGGGTCCTGGCCCATTAGGAGCTGGACGGCGTCGCCGTCCTTCAGGACCGTGCTGAGGGTCGCCAGGCGGCCGTTGACGCGGGCGCCGATGCAGGCGTGCGCGTCCTCGCCGTACTGCGCGTAGGCGGCGTCGACGCAGGTCGCGCCCTCGGGCAGGCCCAGGGTGCCGCCGTCGGGGCGGAAGACGGTGATCTCGCGGTCCTGGGCGAGGTCCTCGCGGAGCGTGGACCAGAAGGTGTCGGGGTCGGGCGCGGCCTCCTGCCAGTCGAGGAGGCGGGAGAGCCAGCCGGGCTTGGTGGGGTCGACGCGCTCGCCGTCGGCCGGGTCGTCGGCGGCGGGCGCGTAGGGATTGCCGAGCGCGATGACGCCGGCCTCGGCGACCTTGTGCATCTGGTGGGTGCGGATGAGGACTTCGGCGACCTGCCCGTCCGCGCGGGCGACCGCGGTGTGCAGCGACTGGTAGAGGTTGAACTTCGGTACGGCGATGAAGTCCTTGAACTCCGAGACGACGGGGGTCATGCAGGTGTGCAGCTCGCCGAGGACCCCGTAGCAGTCCGCGTCCTCGTTGACCAGCACCAACAGCCGGCCGAAGTCGGCGCCGCGCAGCTCGCCCCGTTTGCGGGCTACGCGGTGGACGGAGACGAAGTGCCGTGGACGGATGAGGACTTCGGCCGGGATGTCGGCCTCGCGCAGATGGCCGCGGACCTCGTCGGCGATCTCGGCGAGGGGGTCGTCGGCGCGGGCGGCGTTGTCGACGATCAACTCGCGCGTGTGCTCGTACTCCTCGGGGTGGAGGATCGCGAAGACCAGGTCCTCCAGCTCGGTCTTGAGCGCCTGGACCCCGAGCCGTTCGGCGAGCGGGATCAGGACGTCCCGGGTGACCTTGGCGATGCGGGCCTGTTTCTCGGGGCGCATGACGCCCAGGGTGCGCATGTTGTGCAGGCGGTCGGCGAGTTTGATCGACATCACGCGGACGTCGCTGCCGGTGGCCACGAGCATCTTGCGGAAGGTCTCGGGCTCGGCGGCGGCGCCGTAGTCGACCTTCTCCAGTTTCGTGACGCCGTCGACGAGATAGCGCACCTCCTCGCCGAACTGCTCGCCCACCTGAACGAGCGTCACATCGGTGTCCTCGACGGTGTCGTGGAGCAGAGACGCCGTCAGGGTGGTCGTCTCCGCGCCGAGTTCGGCGAGGATCAGGGTCACCGCGAGGGGGTGCGTGATGTAGGGCTCGCCGCTCTTGCGCATCTGGCCGCGGTGCGAGGACTCGGCCAGGACGTAGGCGCGGCGCAGGGGTTCGATGTCGGCGCTCGGGTGGTGGGCGCGGTGCGCGTCGACGACGTGGCCGATGGCGTCCGGCAGGCGGTCCCGGGCGGCGGGGCCGAGCAGGGCGGCACGGCCGAGGCGGCGCAGATCGATCCGCGCGCGCCAGCGGGCCGCCGGGCCTGCTACCGAACCTGGCGTCGCAGGATTCGTGGCCTCCGCACTCATGGGCACCTCCGGCTGCGTGGACCGGCGGACGGGGTGCCCCAGGGCGGACACGGCTCAGGGGGCGGCAACGGTCCCCCGTCCGGGCCGGTGCTTGATGCTACCGAGCCCATCACGTGCGTCCGACCGCCTCTCGCCGAGCGTGAAACGGATCACCCATTCGAGCGACGGTTTCGAGGTTTACGGTTTCGCGCCATGCGACGGGCGGACGTCCGTGCATTTGAACCTCGAACCGTCGCACCGGTAGTTCACATCCGCACCACTGGGCACGGACGCCTGTGATCTCAAGCCTCGCCCCGTCAAGAGGTGAACGTTTCCAGCCAGTCGGATTCGATCTCGCCTTCCGCCACGATCACCGCCGGGCCGGTCATCTCGATCTCACCGTCGGGCCGTTCGGTGATCACGAGCGTCCCGCCGGGCACGTCGACGGTGTACGTCACCGGCGTCCCGGTGACCGCCGGGTCGACGCCGTCCCGGCGGGCGGCCGCCACGGCGACGGCGCACGCGCCCGTACCGCACGAGCGGGTCTCGCCGGCGCCGCGCTCGTGCACGCGCAGGGCGACGTGGCCGGGGCCGCGGTCGACCACGAACTCGACGTTCACCCCGTCCGGGTAGGCGGAGGCCGGGCTGAACGGCGGCGGCGAGTACAGGCTGCCCGCGTGCGCGAGGTCCTCGACGAACGCGACCGCGTGCGGGTTGCCCATGTTCACGTTCCGCGCGGGCCAACTGCGCTCGCCCACAACGACGGTGACGTCCCCTTCGGGGAACCGCGCCCTGCCCATGCCGACCGTGACGGCACCGTCCTTGGCGATGTGCACGGTCTTCACGCCGCCCCGCGTGGCCACCGTCAGGTCGCCCTCGGCGGCGTGGCCGGCGCGCTGCAGGTAGCGCGCGAACACGCGCACGCCGTTGCCGCACATCTCCGCGATCGAGCCGTCGCCGTTGCGGTAGTCCATGAACCACTCCGCCTCGGCCGCCATGTCCCTCGCCTCGGGGTGCGCGGCGGAGCGCACCACGTGCAGCAGGCCGTCACCGCCGATGCCCGCGCGGCGGTCGCACAGGGCGGCGACGGCGGCCGGGGGCAGGTCGAGGGTGTTCTCGGGGTCCGGGACGATCACGAAGTCGTTCTCCGTGCCGTGACCCTTGAGGAAGGCGATCCGCGTGCGCGTGCTCATGCCCCGATCGTACGGGAGGGCCGCATTCGCGCCGCGGGCCGGTGGGGGGTGGCCAGGCGGATCTCCGCGGGCCTGTGGGGGCCGGTCGCGCAGGTCCCCGCGGGCCTGTGGGGGCCGGTCGCGCGGTTCCCCGCGCCCCTGAAGGGGCGCTCAGCGCAGTCGGGCCACGCGCCAGACCGCCAGCACGACGACCGCCGCGACCAGGACCACGAAGGCCAGGACGACCCGCCAGTCCGGTCTGCGGCCGGAGCCGCGCTGCGGGAGCCCGGGCCACGTGTAACCCACGCGGCGCGCGGCCATCATGCCCCAGCCCGCGGCGCAGGAGCAGATCAGGAGCCCCAGCATGGCGATCACCGCCCCGCTGTCGCCGAAGTCGAAGGCGAGCGGGAAGGCGAACATCAGGGAGCCGACCGCGGCCAGGGCCACGATGGGGGCGAGCTGCCAGATGCGCAGCCGCCGCTGCGGGCGCAGCTCGACCTCGACCTCCGGGCCGCCCGCGAACATCTCCTCGGGCTCAGGACCGTCGGCGGTCACACCGCCCTCGGTGTCGTCGGGCCCGTCGGGGCTCAGACGGTCCGCGTCCTGCTCCGGTGCACCGCCGAAGGCGGTGCGGGGCTCGGTGCCTTGTGCGGTGTCGCGAGGGCCGGCCTCCATCGCCACGCGCCCTCCCAACTAGGACTCCACTTGGTCGATCGAAGCTCGATGATGGCACGGCGCCGGAGGCCCGAACGGCAGCCGGAGCGTCCCGATGCCATGACGTGATCAGGCTGTGACCGGTCGTTCGACCAACGCCAGCGCGAGGTCCGGAAGTTCTGTGAGATCCGCCGCACCCCCACTCAACCAGTGCACCCGCGGATCGCGCCTGAACCACGAATCCTGGCGGCGCGCGAAGCGCTTGGTGGCACGTACCGTCTCGGCCCGCGCCTCCTCGAGCGTGCACTCCCCCGCGAGCGCCGCGAGGACCTGCTGGTAGCCCAGCGCGCGGGAAGCCGTGCGCCCCTCGCGCAGGCCTTGCGCCTCCAGCGCGCGCACCTCGTCCACGAGCCCCTGGTCCCACATGCGGTCCACGCGGCGGGCGATGCGCTCGTCGAGCTCGGGGCGGGCGACGTTCACGCCGATCTGAACGGTGTCGTAGACCGAGTCGTGGCCCGGCAGGTTGGCGGTGAAGGGCTTGCCGGTGATCTCGATCACCTCCAGGGCCCGGACGATACGACGGCCGTTGCTCGGCAGGATCGCCTGCGCGGCCTCGGGGTCGGCGGCGGCCAGGCGGGCGTGCAGCGCGCCGGAGCCGCGCAGGGTGAGCTCGTCCTCCAGCCGGGCCCTGACCTCGGGGTCGGTGCCGGGGAACTCCAGGTTGTCGACGGCGCCGCGGACGTAGAGGCCCGAGCCGCCGACGAGGACCGGCCAGCGGCCGGCGGCGAGCAGGGCGTCTATGCGCGCGCGGGCGAGCCTCTGGTACTCGGCGACCGACGCCGTGACCGTCACGTCCCAGAGGTCCAGCAGGTGGTGCGGGATGCCGCCGCGCTCCTCGGTCGTCAGCTTGGCGGTGCCGATGTCCATCCCCCGGTAGAGCTGCATGGAGTCGGCGTTGACGACCTCGCCTCCCAGGCGCTGGGCGAGGAAGACGCCCAGATCGGACTTTCCGGCCGCGGTCGGTCCGACGACGGCGATGACGCGGGGGGCGGGGGGTGCGGTGCTCACCGCACCAGTCTCGCAAACCCCGAAGCGTCTCCTCGAACGAGTTGCGTGACGGCGGGGGGCCGGGGTCGTTGCCCGTTGCGTGGTTCTCGCCGCCGGTTTCCGGGAGGCGGCGCTCCCGGTGGCGCAATCGGACGCACCGGGCAACGCGGGTTTTCCCCCGCCCGAGTAGCGTATGGAGTGGATATGGGCGTTTTCGCGCGACTTCTCCGGAGGTCGAATACCACGGAGGAGGCGTCGCCCGCCGAGGTGCCGGCGGCCGCACGGACGGCCGGGGCCGAGGCGGAGGAGGCGGCAGAGGCGAAGGGGTCGGCCGGCACCGAGGAGCGGGCCGGGACGGAGTCCACGGCGACGGAGGCCCGCGAGGCCGGCTCGGACGAGGGCGTCGAGATCCCCAAGCAGCAGTCCGCCGAGGATGCGGCCGACAGCGAGGCCGGCGAGGGCGCCCGCACGTGACCGGGCCGCGCGCGAGTGGGCCGAGAGGCGCACCGGGCCCGGGCTGACGAGAAAGGCGGACCATGGGTCTCCTGCACAACCTGAAGGTCAGGCTCTCCCCGGCAAAAGACAAGGTCTCGGGCCTCGCGCAGCAGCACGGGGGCAAGATCTCGCACGGTCTCGACAAGGCCGCCAAGGTGGTCGACGAGAAGACCAAGGGCAAGTACAGCGACCGGATCCGGACCGGGACCGGCAAGGCCAAGAACGCCATGGACCGACTCGCGCACAAAGGCGGCACGGGCACGGGCGGTGGCGGCACCGTGCCGCCGGACACCCGCACTCCGCCGTCCTCCTGAGCGGCACGGCGCACCCACGGACGGCCGCGGGCCCGGCGGGTTCCCCGGCCGTCCGCCGTTTCCGGCGACCCGGCGGGCTCACGGCGCCACGCCCCACCGTCATGACCGGGTCGCCCCCGTCATGACCAGGTCGCCACCACGTACCCCACCCCGTACGGCGCGTCCTCGTACAGCAGGGCTCCGGCGAGGTCCGCGCCCTCGGCCGCGCCCGCGAGGACCTGCCAGGGGGCCCGGCCCGAGGCCTTCAGCTCGTACGCCAGTTCGGCGTCGAGCGCCTCCAGCGCCGGCACGTCGGCCGTGCCCAGCGCGCGCGCGACCTCCGCGTCGAAGGGCGCGGCGCGCTCGTCGAGGTAGCCGGGCGCCTTGAGCGTGCGGCAGGCGCTGCCGTCGCCCATCACCAGCAGGGCCACCCGCTCGGCCTGGGCAGCGATCTCCCGTCCGGCTTCGACGCACCGGTCGGCCGCGAGCGGTTCCCCCACGCCGAGCCCCTCGATCGGGGCGTCGGACCAGCCGGTCCGCTCCAGCAGCCACGCGGCGACGGCGAGGGAGGGCGGAAGCTCGCGCCCGGGCTCCACGTCCTTCGGCTCGCCCAGCCGTACGTCGACCTCGACGCCGAAGCCGCGGAACGAACCCGGCGTGCCCTCGGGGTGCGGACCGCGCCCGCTGCGCTCGGCGGGTCCGATCACCACCAGCAGATCGGGACGGGCGGCGGCGAGCACGCCGAGCGCGTCCGCACACGCGGCACGCGCGCGGTCCAGTTCCGGAGCGGCGCCCGCGGCCACCTCCGGCACGAGGAGGGGCGGGCAGGGGCAGATGGCGGCGGCGACAAGCATGATCGGCAGGGTAGCGCCGGGGCGGCGACGTTCGTCGTCCCGGCGGACCGCGTCGGCCGAGCCGATGTCAGTCGCAGCCGCAGCCGCTGCCCGACGCCACCGGCAGCGGCTCGGGCGCCCCGATCTTCGGCAGGCCCAGCATCACACCGGCCGGCTCGGCCGCCTCGGCGGCGTTGCGCTTCTCCCACGCGTCACCCGCGCGCGTGCGGCGCACGTCGAGGACGGCGCCCTCGGCGAGGAGGTGGTGCGGGGCGGCGTAGGTGATCTCGACGGTGACGACGTCGCCGGGGCGGACGTCCTGGTCGGGCTTGGTGAAGTGGACCAGGCGGTTGTCGGGGGCGCGGCCGGAGAGGCGGTGGGTGGCGCCGTCCTTGCGGCCCTCGCCCTCGGCGACCATCAGCTCCAGGGTGCGGCCGACCTGCTTCTTGTTCTCCTCCCAGGAGATGTCCTCCTGGAGGGCGACGAGACGCTCGTAGCGCGCCTGGACGACCTCCTTGGGGATCTGGTTCTCCATGGTCGCGGCGGGGGTGCCGGGGCGCTTGGAGTACTGGAAGGTGAACGCCTGCGCGAAGCGGGCCTCGCGGACCACGTGGAGGGTCTGCTCGAAGTCCTCCTCGGTCTCGCCGGGGAAGCCCACGATGATGTCGGTGGTGATCGCCGCGTGCGGGATGGCCGCGCGGACCTTCTCGATGATCCCCAGGTAGCGGTCCTGGCGGTAGGAGCGGCGCATCGCCTTCAGGACGGTGTCCGAGCCGGACTGCAGGGGCATGTGCAGCTGCGGCATCACGTTCGGCGTCTCGGCCATGGCGGCGATGACGTCGTCCGTGAAGTCGCGCGGGTGCGGGGAGGTGAAGCGGACCCGCTCCAGGCCGTCGATCTTCCCGCAGGCCCGCAGCAGCTTGCTGAAGGCCTCGCGGTCGCCGATGTCGGAGCCGTAGGCGTTGACGTTCTGGCCGAGCAGGGTGATCTCGCTGACGCCTTCCGCGACCAGTGCCTCGACCTCGGCGAGGATGTCGCCGGGGCGGCGGTCCTTCTCCTTGCCGCGCAGGGCCGGGACGATGCAGAAGGTGCAGGTGTTGTTGCAGCCGACGGAGATCGACACCCACGCCGCGTACGCGCTCTCGCGCCGCGTCGGCAGGGTGGAGGGGAACGCCTCCAGGGACTCGGCGATCTCGACCTGCGCCTCCTCCTGCACGCGCGCGCGTTCCAGCAGCACCGGGAGCTTGCCGATGTTGTGCGTGCCGAAGACGACGTCCACCCAGGGCGCCTTCTTCACGATGGTGTCGCGGTCCTTCTGCGCCAGACACCCGCCGACCGCGATCTGCATGCCGGGACGGGACGCCTTCCTGGGCGCGAGGCGGCCGAGGTTGCCGTACAGGCGGTTGTCGGCGTTCTCCCGGACCGCGCAGGTGTTGAAGACCACGACGTCGGCGTCGCCGTCGGAGCCCTCGGGGGCGCGCACGTAGCCGGCGTCCTCCAGCAGTCCGGACAACCGCTCGGAGTCATGGACGTTCATCTGGCACCCGTAGGTGCGCACTTCGTAGGTCTTGGGTGACTGAACGTCCACTGCCGGGCTCCGGTCGCTGCTGCTGGTCATGCGTCAAGGGTAGGCGGTCCCCGGAGGCGCCCGTCCGCCCCTTGTGGAGCACACCGGCCGGGGCGCGCTCAGCCGACCTTGAGGTCCGTCTTCATGCCGAGCTGCCGGTGCCCGTCCACGGGGCAGTAGAGCTCGTACGTTCCCTTCTTCAGGGTGACCGTCACGGACGTGTTCTGGCCGCTGGAGATGTTCTTGGTCCGCACGTCGGAGACACCGGGGCCGTCCACCTCCAGGGCGTGCGTGGTCGCGCCCGCGTTGTCGGCGGTGAAGGTGTAGGTGCCCGGGCTGAAGGAGCTGCGGGAGAGCTTCAGGGCGTACTCGGTCTCCGTCACCGTCACCTTCGTCCCCGAGCCGGGCTTGGCCGCGCCGGTGCTCTGCGAGGCCTTCCCGCCGCCTCCGCCGCCGCTGGAACATGCGGCCACCAGGAGGGCGGCGGAGAACGCCAGCGCCGTCGCGCGGTATGCCGTTCGTGCGGTCTTGTTCGCGATCACCACTTGGCTCATCCCCTTCGGGGCCGCTCGCGATCCGCCGGGCTTGTCCCAATCTGTTGCGAGAGGCCCTTGATGGGAGATACGGACACATCGGTCGCGTTGTTCAGGCGGTTGCCGTCGCCGGCGATTCCGTCATACGTCCGGAATCCCCGAAAGAGGTTTCGGACGAAAACAGGAACGATAAGTTCCCCTCATGAACGCGCGGCTCGCTCTCCTCGGCACGGTGGCTCCCGGAGTCACGGAGAGCGAGGTCTTCCGGCTGGCGCTGCAGCACACGGTGGGTGAGCTGGGCGCGCTCGGCGGGGTCTTCCATCTGCGCGGCCCGATGTCCGCGCTGCGTCTGGTGTCGTCCGTCGGCCTTCCTGCCGCCCTGACCCGCCCGTGGGAGATCGTCGACCAGGAGGGTCCGCAGGCCCCGGCCCGCGCGCTGCGGCGGGGAAGCGGTGTGTGGGTGCCGCTGGAGTCCGAGGAGTTCGAGCCGCTGCGGGCTTGGCCGGGCACGGGACTCGCCGCCCTGCCCCTGTTCAGCGGGCAGCGCGGGATCGGCGCCCTGACCGTCCTGACCGGTGAGCGGGGCGAGCCCACGCCGGAGCAGTGGGAGTTCCTGCGGGCCGTGGTCGCCTGGGCCGAGGACCGCATGGCCAAGGCTCCGCCGACGAGCGGGCCCGACCGGTCCGGGCTGACCGGAGAGCGCCTGCGGGACGCCCTGAAGGAGGTGCGGGTCGGCTCGTGGGACTGGGACATCCGCACCGGTGACCTGGTCTGGGACGAGGCGGCCCTGGAGCTGTACGGCACCCGGCCCGCCGACTTCACGGGCCGGATCGAGAGCTGGATGCGCGTCGTCCACCCCGACGACCTGGCCCCCACCCTGGCGGCCGCCCAACGGGCGATCGCCGACGGCACGGTCTACGAGGCCGAGTACCGGATACGGCGCCTGGACGGCACGTACGGCTGGACCCAGGCGCGCGGCCGGGCGACGTACGACGAACGCGGCGAGCCCCTGCGGATGATCGGCGTGGGCTGGGAGAGCAACGAGTCGCGCCGGACCCGGGACGCGCTCAGCAGGGCCCTGCGGCACATGAGCGACGGCTTCCTCGCGGTGGACGACCAGTGGCGGATCACCTTCGCCAACCTGGAGGCAGAGCGGCTGCTGGGCTTCTCCGAGGAGCAGATGTTCGGCCGTCTGCTGTGGGCCCTGCCCTCCGTCCGGCGCATACCCGGCCTCAAGGCCCGCTGTCTGCGCGCCGCGGCCGAGGAGAAGCCGGCCGGCTTCGATGTGCACCTGCCCGAGACCGGGCAGCGGTTCCATCTGCGGGTGGTGCCCGGGCCGGACGGGCGCACCCTGTACTTCCAGGACGTCACCGAGAAGCGCCGGCTGGCGGAGGAGCGTCAGTCCGCCGAGCGGTCCGCGGCCGAACGTGCCCTTCGCATAGCCGAGTTGACCGCGGAACTCGCCAAGGCGACGACCTCCCAGGACGTGGTGGACGCGGTGGCCAGACGCGTGCTCCCGCCGTTCGCCGCGACGGGGCTCATGGTGCAGGTCATCGAGGGCGACCGGCTCCACCACGTGGGTGCCGTCGGCTACCCCGACGACTTCCTCGATTCCGTCGACGGCCGCCTCCGGTCACCCATGGACCCCGGCTGGGACCCGGCCGAGTCGGACACCCCGCTGTTCATGTCCTCCGCCGAGGAGTTCGCCGCGCGCTACCCGGCGATGGCCGACCTGCCGGGCCGGGCCGGCAAGCAGTCCTGGGCGTTCCTGCCGCTGACGGCCTCCGGGAACACCTTCGGCGTGTGCATCCTGTCCTTCGACCGGCCGCGGCGGCTCACCGACGAGGAACGCGCGCTGCTGACCACGATCAGCGCCCTGGTGGCGCAGTCCCTGGAGCGGGCCCGGCTGTACGACGCCGAGCACACCCGGTCCCGCGAACTCCAGCGCAGCCTGCTCCCCCAGGGGCTGCCCGACCTGCCCGCGTGCACGGCCGCCGCCCGCTATCTCCCGGCCGGACAGGGCGCCGACGTGGGCGGCGACTGGTACGACATCATCCCGCTGTCCGGCGGGCAGGTGGCGCTGGTGGTCGGCGACGTCATGGGGCACGGGCTGCCGGAGGCGGCCACCATGGGCCGGCTGCGCACCGCCGTACACACCCTGGCGGACCTGGAACTGCCGCCGGGCGAGATCCTGGGTCACCTGAACGACATCGTCGCCGGGATGGGCGAGGCGTCGTACGCCACCTGCCTGTACGCGCTCTACGACTCCACCACCGGGCGCTGCTCGCTGGCCCGCGCCGGGCATCCACCGCCCGCCCTGGTCCGTCCCGACGGCACCGTGCACTTCCCCGAGCCGGACGCCGATCCGCCGCTGGGGGCCGCCGAACCGCCCTTCGAGACGGTCGAGTTGGACGTGCCCGAGGGTAGCCTCCTGGTGCTGTACACCGACGGCCTGGTCGAGTCGGCCAAGCGGGAGATCGACGAGGGCATGGCGGAACTGGCCCGGCTGCTGGGTACGGCCCACCGGGACGGGACGGCCGTGGACCTGGAGCGCCTGTGCGACACGCTGACGGCCGGTCTGCTGCCCACCGAACAGCAGGCGGCCGACGACGCGGCGTTCCTGGTGGCCCGGCTGCACGCCCTGCCGGCGGACCGGATGGCCTCCTGGCCGCTGCCCCAGGACCCGCGGGCGGCCGGCCTGGCCCGCCGGCACGTCCGCGAGCAGCTCGCCGCCTGGGACCTGGACGACCTGGTCCCCACCACGGAGCTCCTGGTCAGCGAGCTCGTGGGCAACGTCGTCCGGCACGCCAGGGGCCCGGTCCGGCTGCGTCTGCTGTACGGGGCCGAGCTGATCTGCGAGGTCTACGACGGCAGCCAGACGATGCCGCGCATCCGCCGCGCGACGGAGACCGACGAGGGAGGCCGGGGGCTGCAGCTCATCGCGGCGCTGACCGGGCGGTGGGGCGCCCGCTACACGCCGACCGGGAAGTGCATCTGGGCCGAGCAGCCGCTGGCCGCAGCCGGCGGCCAGGGCGAGGCGTCACTCGACGCGGCGGAGCTGCTGTTCCTGGACGCAGCAGGTTTCGACGGGGACTGGGACGCCCTGTCCTGAATGCCGGACGGCTCACTCGCCGCCCGGTATCCACCCCTGCCGCCGCAGCACCCCGGACACGTCCGGCGCCTCGTAGTGCTCCCCCTTGAGTACCTTGCCGTCGGCGCGGCGGGCCACGCTGCCGTCGGGGCCCAGCTTGGTCATGTTGGACCGGTGGATCTCGGCGATGACCGCGTCGAGGTCGATGCCGTGCACCAGGGCCGTGCCGTACGCCACGTAGACCACGTCGGCCAGTTCGTGGGCGAGCCGGTCGAGCGGTCCGGCGACCGAGACCTCGGCGACCTCCGCGGCCTCCTCGGCCAGCAGCTCGCCGCGGTGGGCGGCCAGCGCGGGCGACACCTCGGTGGGCGTGGTGCGGGCGTCCAGGCCGAAGGCGAGGTGGAACTGGCGGACCAGATCGGCGGGCGATGAGCTCATACGGCGACTTTAGCGATCGCCACTGACAGCCACGTCCGTCCCCTGTGGCACTCCGCCCTGGTCAGCATCGCGTCCCGGCTGGCAGGATCGCCCGCATGTCCAACGTGTTCCACCGGATCGGCAGGCGTCGGGCCGTGCAGGGCGCGGCCGCCGGCCTCGTCGTCCTCGGGCTGCTGCTGTGGTGGCTGCTGCCGCTGGGCGAGGATCCACCGAGCGGGACGATCAAGTTCAGCACCGGGACGAAGGCGGGCGTCTACCAGGACTACGGCGAGCGCCTGCGCAGGGCGTTCCGCCGGGACATGCCCGACCTGACGGTCACGCTGCGGACCAGCGACGGATCGCAGGAGAACGTCAGGCGGGTGGCGAACGGCGGTGCCGACTTCACGATCGCCGCGGCCGACGCGGTGGCGACGTACGAACTCGGCCACGCCCCCGGTGCCGGTCACCTGCGCGGTGTCGCACGGCTGTACGACGACTACGTGCAGCTCGTCGTCCCGCGTGACTCGGACATCCGGTCCGTCGCGGATCTGCGGGGCAAACGAGTGGCCGTAGGGCCGACGAGGTCGGGTGTGCGACTGATCGCCGACCGGGTGCTCAAGGCGGCCGGCATCGACGCGCGCAAGGACATCACACCCTTCGCCGACGGCATCGACGACGGACCCGGGAAGCTGAAGAAGGGCGACATCGACGCCTTCTTCTGGTCGGGCGGAGTCCCCACCAGGGGCCTGGAGAAGCTGGCCGACGGCCTCACCTTCCGGTTCGTGCCGATCAAGGCCGATCTCGTCGCCAAGCTGCACGCCCAGGGCGGCGCGGCCCGCTACTACCGCGCCACCAACATGCCCGAGTCGGCCTACCCCAGCATCCAGAACGGGATCGCCGTGCCGACCATCGCGGTCGCCAACCTCCTGGTGACACGCACGGACGTGGACACCCGGCTCACCGAGTGGGTGACCCGCACCGTGATCAGGAGCCGGGACATCATCGGCAAGCGGGTCCACTCGGCGCAGCTCGTCGACCTGCGCACCGCGATCTACACGGATCCGCTGCCGTTGCAGGAGGGCGCCAAGCGCTACTACCGCTCGGTCAAGCCGTAGGGCCGTTCCTCGGCACCGACACCGTCACCGTCAGCCCGTGCGGCTCGTGGTGGCCGTACGAGATCGAGCCGCCGCCCGCCGCGAGCAGGGCGCGCGAGATGGACAGGCCGAGGCCGGAACCCTTGATGTTCTGGTGACGGCCGCTGCGCCAGAAGCGGTCGCCGACCCGAGCGAGTTCCTCGTCGGTCAGGCCGGGGCCGTTGTCGCTGACGACGACGGTCGAGGTGCTGCCGTTCGAGGCGACCGTCACCTCGACGCACTCGTCCTCCGGCGTGAACTTGAGCGCGTTGTCGATCACCGCGTCCAGGGCGCTGGAGAGGGTGACCGGGTCGGCCCAGGCGGTGGTCGGCGGGCAGTCGCCCACCAGTCGTACGCCCTTGGCCTCGGCGGTCGGTGTCCAGGCGGCGACGCGCTCGGCGGTCAGCGCACCGATGTCGGTGACCCTCAGGTCGGCCTCGGTGTGCTCGGCCAGGGCCAGGTCGAGCAGGTCGTCGAGGACCTCGGCCAGGCGCTTGCCCTCGGTGCGGACCGATGCGATCTCCTCGTTGTCCTCCGGCAGTTCGAGCGCGAGCAGTTCGATGCGCAGCAGCAGCGCCGAGAGCGGGTTGCGCAGCTGGTGCGAGGCGTCGGCGACAAAGGCGCGCTGCTGCTCCAGCACGTCCTCGACGTTGTCCGCCATCTCGTTGAACGCCCGGGCCAAGCGCCTGAGTTCCGGCGGCCCGCCGGCGGCCGCGACACGGGACTTCAGCCGCCCGCTGGCGATCTCGTGGGTCGTGGCGTCGAGCACCCGCACGGGCCTGAGCACCCAGCCGGTCAGCCGCAGCGCGGCGCCGACGGCCAGCAGCATCGCGGCGATCTCCCCGGCGCCGATGATCAGCCAGCCGTGCAGGATGCGCGAACGCAGCGGTCCCGTGGGCGAGTCGGTGACGACGACCGCGACGACGTCGCCGTCCCGGATGACCGGTGAGGCGACGACGAGCCGGTGGCGCTGCCAGGGCCACACCTGTTTCGGGTCGTGGCTGCGGCGGCTGAGCTTCGCCTCGTCGAACGCCTCGCGCACCTCGCCCGAGCTGGGCAGGAAGAAGTCCGACGGCGCCTTAGCCATGGGGATGTCGGTGCGGCAGAACACCCCGGCGCGGATGCCGTAGACGCCGTAGTAGCTGGTGAGTTCGCTGCCGAGGGTCTCCAGGCGTTCGTCCGTGGACGTCCGCGTGGAGCTGCAGGCGTCGGTGACGAACTGGGCGAGGGCCGCGAAACGCGCGGTGTCGTCGATCCGGTCGACGACCACCTTCTGCTGCTGTGCCGCGGCCACGCTCACGGCGAGCGGGATGCCGAGCGCGAGCAGCACGGCCGCCATCAGGACGATGAGCAGCGGGAGGAGTCGGGTACGCACCCGTGCACGCTACGGGGAGGGGGCGACGAGCCGGTAGCCGACGCCGCGTACGGTCTCGATCAGGGCCGGCATGCGCAGCTTGGCGCGCAGGGAGGCGACGTGCACCTCCAGGGTGCGTCCGGTCCCCTCCCAACTGGTTCGCCACACCTCGCTGATGATCTGCTCACGGCGGAAGACGACCCCGGGGCGCTGCGCGAGCAGGGCGAGCAGGTCGAACTCCTTGCGCGTCAGCTGCACGACCGAACCGTCGACGGTGACCTGGCGCGTGGGCAGCTCGATGAGCACGGCACCGAGGCGCAGCGTGCTGTCCTCGCCGTGGGCGGCGTCCTCGTGGACGGTGCGCCGGCTGACGGCGTGGATCCGGGCGAGCAGTTCCCCGGTGTCGTACGGCTTGACCACGTAGTCGTCGGCGCCGAGGTTGAGGCCGTGGATGCGGGAGCGGACGTCGGAGCGGGCGGTGACCATGATCACCGGGGTGCTGGTGCGCTTGCGGATCTTGCCGCACACCTCGTAGCCGTCCTGGTCGGGCAGGCCGAGGTCGAGCAGGACGACACCGAAGCCGGCGCCCTCCGGGACCAGTGCCTGGAGGGCCTCCTCGCCGCTGCGCGCGTGCGTGACGTCGAAGCCGTGCCGTGCCAGAACCGCCGAGAGAGCGGCGGCGACATGGTTGTCGTCCTCGACGAGGAGCAGCCTCATCCAGGCCCCCTTCGGTTCATCGGCCGTACGAACAGGATGGGTAGGAACGCGCGCCCACGCGCGTGTGCATCAAGGCAGTCACGCTGATGGACGAGGACGCAGTCAAGTGGGTTCCGGTTGCGGCGGGTTTTAGTTACCCGGCCGATATGCGCCCTGCTCGCAAGTGCTACGACACGTGTCCGATTGCTATCGGATCGTGATGCTCAGATTCCCCTCAGATGTAATGACGCTGGTGGAACGGGGTTATTACTGTCTCCGAAACCGAGGAGGACGGAGCCCGATAGCGATGACCGAAGTATCGGTGGCCAAGCAGGACGTGGCCGCGACCGGCGAACTGGTCGTCCTGAAGAGCGTCAACAAGCATTTCGGCGCGTTGCACGTACTCCAGGACATCGATCTGACGATCGCCCGCGGCGAGGTCGTCGTGGTCATCGGGCCCTCGGGGTCCGGTAAGTCCACCCTGTGCCGCACCATCAACCGTCTGGAGACCATCGACTCCGGCACGATCGCCATCGACGGCAAGCCGCTGCCCCAGGAGGGCAAGGAGCTCGCCCGGCTGCGGGCGGACGTCGGCATGGTGTTCCAGTCCTTCAACCTCTTCGCGCACAAGACCGTGCTCGAGAACGTGATGCTGGGCCAGATCAAGGTCCGCAAGGCCGACAAGAAGAAGGCCGAGGAACGGGCCCGCACCCTTCTCGACCGGGTCGGCGTCGCCGCCCAGGCCGACAAGTACCCCGCGCAGCTCTCCGGCGGCCAGCAGCAGCGCGTCGCCATCGCGCGGGCCCTGGCCATGGACCCGAAGGTCATGCTCTTCGACGAGCCGACCTCGGCCCTCGACCCCGAGATGATCAACGAGGTCCTCGAGGTCATGCAGCAGCTCGCCCGCGACGGCATGACCATGATCGTCGTGACGCACGAGATGGGCTTCGCGCGATCGGCCGCGAACCGCGTGGTCTTCATGGCCGACGGCCGGATCGTCGAGGAGGCCACGCCCGACCAGTTCTTCAGCAACCCGCGCAGCGACCGTGCCAAGGACTTCCTGTCGAAGATCCTGCACCACTGACGGCCGCCCCTGTCGCCCACGACGGCACCTTCTCTCTTCACCAGCCAAAGGATGTTCATCATGAAGCTCCGCAAGGTCACCGCCGCCTCGGCCGCCGTCCTCGCCCTCGCCCTGGCCGCCACGGCTTGTGGGTCCAGCGACGACGACGGCGGTTCCTCCGGGGGCGGCGGCAAGAAGATCAAGATCGGTATCAAGTTCGACCAGCCCGGCCTCGGCCTGAAGGAGCCCAACGGCACCTACTCGGGCTTCGACGTGGACGTGGCGACGTACGTGGCGGGCAAGCTCGGCTACAAGCCCAGCCAGATCCAGTGGGTCGAGACCAAGAGCGCCGACCGTGAGAACGCGCTGCAGCGCGGCGACGTCAAGTTCATCGCGGCCACGTACTCGATCACCGACGAGCGCAAGCAGAAGGTGGACTTCGCCGGCCCGTACTTCCTGGCCCACCAGGACCTGCTGGTCAAGAAGGACTCCACCATCACCAAGGGCACGGACCTCAACGGCAAGAAGCTGTGCTCCGTGACGGGCTCCACCTCGGCGCAGAACGTCCAGAAGACGATCGCTCCGAAGGCCAACCTGAAGGAGAACAGCGGCTACTCGGAGTGCGTCGCCAGCCTCCAGAGCGGTGCCGTGGACGCGCTGACCACGGACGACTCGATCCTCGCGGGCTACGCGGCGCAGGACAAGTACAAGGGCCAGTTCAAGCTCGCCGGGCTCAAGCTCAGCAACGAGAACTACGGCATCGGCGTGAAGAAGGGTGACACCGCCACCCTCAACAAGATCAACGACGCCCTCAAGAGCATGGTCAGCGACGGCACCTGGGAGAAGGACGTCAAGAAGAACTTCGGCCCGGCCCAGTACCAGTACGAGCCGGCGCCGAAGATCGGCCAGATCGTCAAGTAAGGCACGGGCCCGGACCCCCGGCCACCGCAGGGACCCTGGGCGCGCCGCCGCCCGTCGCGATCACGGCGGCGGCGCGCCCGGCAATGGGCCTCGCCCTCCTCGTACGCCACACACCCGGAAGCGCGGGAGATCGTGTTCGACTTTCTTCATGGTTATGACGTCCTGGGGGCGTTCTGGATGACGGTGAAACTGACCGTCATCTCCGCCCTGGGCTCCCTGATCTGGGGCACTGTGCTGGCGGCGATGCGGGTCAGTCCGGTCCCCCTGATGCGCGGGTTCGGCACCGCCTACGTCAACATCGTCCGGAACATCCCCCTGACGGTCATCATCGTCTTCAACTCGCTCGGTCTCGCCGACATCTTCGGTGTGACCATGGGCGCCACCGACTTCAAGATCCAGGGCTTCCGGCTGGCGGTGCTCGGTTTCGTCGCCTACACCGCGGCCTTCGTCTGTGAGGCGGTGCGGTCGGGCATCAACACCGTGCCCGTGGGGCAGGCCGAAGCGGCCCGCGCCATCGGGCTGAGCTTCAGCCAGACCCTCCGGCTCGTCGTGCTGCCGCAGGCGTTCCGTTCGGTCATCGGCCCGCTGGCCAACGTCCTGATCGCGCTGACCAAGAACACCACGGTGGCGGCCGCGATCGGTGTCGCCGAGGCCGCGGCCCTGATGAAGACGATGATCGAGAACGAGGCCCAGACGCTGCTCATCGGCGCGGTCTTCGCCCTCGGCTTCGTCGTACTGACCCTTCCCACCGGCCTGATCCTGGGCTGGCTGGGCAAGCGACTGGCGGTGAAGCGATGACGTCCGTTCTCTACGACGCCCCCGGCCCCCGGGCCAAGCGGCGCAACGTCGTCCTCTCGGTGGTCTTCCTCGTCCTGCTCGGCCTGCTGCTGTGGTGGATCTGGCAGAAGATGGACGACAAGGGCCAGCTGAAGTGGAGCCTGTGGCAGCCGTTCACCACGTCGGAGGCGTGGACGACGTACCTGCTGCCGGGCCTCGGCAACACCTTGAAGGCCGCCGCGCTGTCGATGGTCATCGCCCTTCCGCTGGGCGCGTTCTTCGGCATCGCACGCCTGTCCGACCACCGGTGGGTGCGCGGACCGGCCGGCGTCGTGGTCGAGTTCTTCCGCTCGATCCCGGTCCTGCTGCTGATGCTCTTCGCGAACGAGTTCTTCGCCCGCTCCACGAACGTGACCACCGAGGCCCGGCCGCTGTACGCGGTCGTCACCGGCCTGGTGCTCTACAACGCCTCCGTCCTCGCCGAGGTGGTCCGCGCGGGCATCCTCGCCCTGCCCAGGGGCCAGACCGAGGCCGCGTACGCCATCGGTCTGCGCAAGGGCCAGACGATGACCAGCATCCTGCTCCCGCAGGCGGTCACGGCCATGCTGCCGGCCATCGTCAGCCAGCTCGTCGTCATCGTGAAGGACACCGCGCTGGGCGGCGTGATGATCGGCTACACCGAACTGCTGAACGCGCGCAGCACGTTCGCGGCCAACTACGCCAACGTCATCCAGAGCTTCGTCGGCGTGGCGATCATCTTCATCGTCGTGAACTTCATCCTCACCAGCTTCGCGAGCTGGCTCGAGGGCAGGCTGCGGCGCAGCAAGCGGAGCACGGGGGCGGTGCTCGCCGAGGACCAGGTGGAGGTCAATCCCGCCGCGGTCGGCGGTGGCTTCGGGACCGGCGCTTCGGTATGACCTGATGATCACTCAATTGGCTTGACCCACATGGAGGCAGTGGCATGATCGCCACTGCCTCCGTCACTTGACGCAAACAACGACAATGGGTTGCATACGTTCTGTGATCGTGCACCCTGCTCCAACTTTCTGTTCACATACGTCCCTCAGGACATCACCGCGGGCAGGGGGCGCCGCGCCGTGGACCCGGTGATCATCGTCGGAGCGGGGCCCGTCGGGCTCACGCTCGCCCTGGCGCTGGCCCGTCAGGAGGTGCCCTCCGTCGTACTGGACGAGGGCCCCGGCAAGGACGAACCGCGACCGGCGCGCACCGTCGTACTGCGCGAGGACACCGCCGCCCTGATGCAGCGGCTGACCGGACTGCCGGTCGACGAGGCCGGCGCGCGCTGGACCGGATGGCGGTCACTGCGGCGCAAGCAGGTGATGCGCGAGATCACTTTCGATGACGACACCGAACCCGCCCCCCTGCACATCGCCCAGCACGTCCTGACCGGCGCCCTGCGCGAGTCCCTGGCGGGCGAGCGGCTCGTCGAGATCGTCACCGACAGCCGTGTCGACACCATCGAACAGGAGCCCTCGGGCGTGACGGCCCACACTCGCGGCCCGAAGGGCACGTGGTGGCGCGGCGGTTACCTCGTCGGCTGTGACGGCGTCCGCTCCACCGTGCGCAAGCTCCAGGACATCCGCTTCCCGGGGCGCACCGCGGTGGAGCGACACGCCGTGGCGGCGCTGCGCGCGGAACTTCCCTTCGACGGTCGGGCGTTGCTCCATCGGATGCCGCCGTGGCGGACGTCCGGGCCCTCGGGCGGGGAGGTCACCGGGCGCCCGCTGCCGGACGGGGTGTGGCGCCTGGACTGGCTGCTGCCGCCGGGCAAGGACCTGGTGACGCCCGAGCTGCTGCTGGCCCGCATCCGCGAGACCCTGGCCGGCTGGACGGACGGCTCGACACCGCCGTACGAACTCCTCGACACCGGTGTCCACACCGTCCACCACCGGGTGGCGCGCAGGTGGCGGGCGGGCCGGGTCTTCCTCGCCGGGGACGCCGCGCACCTGCTCGGCGCGCTCGGCACACAGGGGCTCGACGAGGGGCTCAGGGACGCCGACAACCTCGCCTGGAAGCTGGCCCTGGCCTGGCACCACGGGCCGCACGAGACCCTGCTCGACAGCTACCAGGCGGAGCGGCGCGGCGCCGTCGCCGCCCGGCTGCGCGCCGCCGACCAGGTGCTGCCGCTGCTGCGTGGCGGCGGCGGACTGCGCGTGTACGTCCCCGGCTCGGCCCGGGGTGCCGACGCGCTGCTCACCGACGGCCACCTGGGACGCGGGGCGCTCGGTGCGCCGGGGGCGTACACCGGCTCGCCGCTGGCGCCCCGGCTCCTGGAGGGCGAGGTGCCGGTCGAGACGGAGTTCGGCGCGCCGGTCACCGACGTACGGGTCACCGCGGAGGACGGCACCTTCGTCCAGCTGCGGGACCGGCTCGGACGCGGGGCACTGCTGGTCGTCCTCGTCGCGCCGGGCACGGGTGTGTGGGACCGCAAGCACTGGGTGACCGCGGGCGTCATGCCCCGGCTGGCGGCCGCCGTGGCCGCCCTGCCGCACCAGGCCGAGTTGCTGGTCGCCGAGAGCTACCCGGGCGCCGCCGCGCACACCGTCCTGCTCGTCCGGCCCGACGGCCACTTGGTCACGGCCTTCGGCGGAGTACGCCCGGCCGACCTGTACGCCGCGGCGGAGGCGACGCTGGGAGGACCCGCGAAGGCGGGGGCGGAAGCCGAGGCGGGGGCGGGGGCGCGTTGAGGTCGGCGCGGGGGTGGGTCGGCGTCGGCGGCGCGGGGGGGCGTACTGAGGTCGGCGCGGGGGTGAGAGATCGGCGCAGGGGTGCGTTGGGGTCGGTGCGGGGGCGTGTTGGCGTCGGCGCGGGGGTGCGTTGGGGTCGACGGTGCGGGGGGGCGTACTGAGATCGGCGCGGGGGTGGGTTGGAGTCGGTGCGGGGGCGTGGGGGCAGATCGGCGGCCAGTTGGCCATCCGGAGGTCGACGCGAGCGCGGGCGTGCGTTGAGGCCTCGGGGGCGCACGGTCGTGTTCGCCGTCACTGTGCGGTCCACATAGCGACGGTGAGTTGACCGGTCCGCACCTCCATGGTCTACTCCCGACCATGACCGACACCTGTGTGCGCCTGTGGCGGAGGGTCCATATGGACCTCGTCCGCTACGCGGGCTGCGTGTGTCGTCCGTCCTGCTGAATCGCGTCCCTCTTCTTCTCCGCGCGCCGCTTTCGAGCTCTCGAGCCGCCGCGCGCTTCCCGCGAACGCCCTTCAGGACGGTGCCTCGTGTCTGTCTCCCCCTCTGTCCCCGTGCCTACGACGGCTTCCGCGTCCTCCGCGGCGCCCGCGTCCTCCGCGCCGACGCAGGCCGACCTCCTCGACTTCGTGCGGCGTACGGCCGCCGACACCGAGCTGATCGCCACGCTCCCGCTCGACCCCGAGGGCCGCACCTGGGTGCGCCTGGCGGGGCCCGGCGGCAGCGAGGCCTGGCTGATCGGCTGGCCGCCCGGCACGGGCACCGGCTGGCACGACCACGCCGAGTCCGTCGGCGCCTTCGTCACCGCGTCCGGTGAGCTCAAGGAGAACGCGCTCGCCGTCCGCCTGCCCGCCGACGGCTGGCGGACCCTGGAACTCGCCGACGACGTGGACCGCGAACGCCGGCTGCCGGCGGGCAAGGGACGCTCCTTCGGCCGGCACCACGTGCACGAGGTCCTCAACGAGTCCACCGATCTGCACGCGATCTCCGTGCACGCCTACTATCCGCCGCTGCCACAGATCCGCCGCTACAGCCGGGTGGGCCAGGTCCTGCGGCTGGAGCAGGTCGAGCGCCCGGAGGACTGGCAGTGAGCGGCCCCGGCGAACGCCCCGTGGGCATCGACGAGTTGCTGGAGCGGCTACGCGAGGGCTACGACCGGGTCGGCCCCGAGGAGGCGTACGACGCCGCGCGGGCGGGCGAGGCCGTACTGGTCGACATCCGGTACGCGGCCCTGCGGGAGCGGGACGGCCTGATCCCCGGCGCGCTCGTCGTCGAGCGCAACGAGCTGGAGTGGCGGCTCGACCCTCAGGGCAGTCACCGCCTCCCCGAGGCCACAAGCCACGAGCTGCGGGTCATCGTGATCTGCAACGAGGGTTACGCGTCGAGCCTCGCGGCCGCGTCCTTGCACTCGCTGGGCCTGTTCCGGGCCACCGATCTGATCGGAGGCTTCCAGGCATGGCGGGCGGCGGGGCTGCCGGTGACGTCGTAGCGGACGGTCGGGCGGAGGACACTCGGCCGATTCGTCCACGTGATCGGCCTTTCCCGGCGCTCCCCCTTGTCAGTACCCCTCGTCTCCCAGCAACTCCGTGTCCTCCCCCTCCTCCTCCAGCGCCTGCCGGACCACACGCAGGGCCATGCCCTCGGGGTATCCCTTGCGGGCGAGCATGCCCGCGAGGCGGCGGAGGCGCTTGTCGCGGTCGAGCCCGCGGGTGGAGCGCAGCTTGCGGGCGACGAGTTGGCGCGCGGTCTCCTCCTCCTGTTCGGAGTCGAGCTGTGCGACGGCCGCGTCGATCACCTCGGACTCCACGCCCTTGGTGCGCAGCTCCTGAACGAGGGCCCGCCGGGCAAGCCCGCGGCCGTGGTGCCGGGACTCCACCCAGGCGTCCGCGAACGCGCCGTCGTTGATCAGCCCGACCTCCTCGAACCGCGACAGCACCTCCTCGGCCGCCTCGTCCGGGATCTCCCGCTTGCGCAGGGCGTCCGCGAGCTGTTTCCGCGTGCGCGGGGTCCCGGTGAGCAGGCGCAGGCAGATCGCCCGTGCCCGCTCCACCGGGTCCGCCGGCGGCTCCTCCCGCTCGGCCCTCGACGAGGAGGAAGAGCCCCCGTCCTCACCGAACGGCTCTCCGCCGCGCCGCCTGCGACGCCCGCGGGAGCCGCCCGCACCACTGGTCCGCCCGCCACGACGGCGCGAACCTCCGTCGCCCGAACCGGACCCACCCTGGTCGACCGAGGCCGAGCCGAACGGATCCTCGTCGTACGACGCCCCCGTGCCGTACGCACCGGCGCGGCCGTGTCCCCCGTCCGCGTCCTGCCGCGTCTCTCCCCCGTCCGCTTCGCCGCCCGGACCGGCAAAACCCCCGTCGTCCCTCCCACCCCGACCGCGTGGTGCGTCGGGGTAGGTGTACTCCGCCCAGTCGGTTCGCCGTGTCACGGATCAGCTCTTGGCGGCCGGAGCCTTGGCCTTGGTCGCCTTGGCCGCCGGTGCGGGCACGGTCTTCGCGGCATCGTCCGGGGCAGCGCCGACCGCGGCATCGGCACCCGGTTCGGCCGTCGGCTCCTCCGGGCGCACGCCCACGCCGAGCTTCTCCTTGATCTTCTTCTCGATCTCGTTGGCCAGGTCGGGGTTGTCCTTCAGGAAGTTGCGCGCGTTCTCCTTGCCCTGGCCGAGCTGGTCGCCCTCGTACGTGTACCAGGCGCCGGCCTTGCGGACGAAGCCGTGCTCCACGCCCATGTCGATCAGGCCGCCCTCGCGGCTGATGCCCTGGCCGTAGAGGATGTCGAACTCTGCCTGCTTGAAGGGCGGCGCCACCTTGTTCTTGACGACCTTGCAGCGGGTGCGGTTGCCGACCGCCTCCGTGCCGTCCTTCAGGGTCTCGATGCGACGGATGTCGATGCGTACCGAGGCGTAGAACTTCAGCGCCCGGCCACCGGTCGTGGTCTCCGGGGAGCCGAACATCACGCCGATCTTCTCGCGGAGCTGGTTGATGAAGATGGCCGTGGTCTTGGACTGGTTGAGCGCGCTGGTGATCTTCCGCAGGGCCTGGCTCATCAGACGGGCCTGCAGACCGACGTGGCTGTCACCCATCTCGCCCTCGATCTCCGCGCGCGGGACGAGCGCGGCGACGGAGTCGATGACGATGAGGTCGAGGGCGCCGGAGCGGACCAGCATGTCCACGATCTCCAGGGCCTGCTCGCCGTTGTCCGGCTGGGAGAGGATCAGGTTGTCGATGTCGACGCCGAGCTTCTTCGCGTACTCCGGGTCGAGGGCGTGCTCCGCGTCGACGAAGGCGACCTGACCGCCGGCCTTCTGCGCGTTGGCCACCGCGTGCAGGGTCAGTGTGGTCTTACCGGAGGACTCCGGTCCGTACACCTCCACCACACGGCCACGCGGCAGGCCGCCGACGCCGAGGGCGACGTCGAGCGCGGTCGACCCGGTGGGGATGACCTCGATGGGCTCGTTCGGCCGCTCGCCGAGGCGCATCACGGCGCCCTTGCCGAACTGCCGTTCAATCTGTGCGAGCGCGGCGTCCAGGGCCTTCTCGCGGTCGGTTCCTGCCATGGGTTCCACCCGATTTGCTTGAGTCGATCGCTTCACGTCAAAGACGCTAACGCCTGCCACTGACAATGCGCCCCGACGCCCGTCCGGCCTGTGGATAACTCGGGTACTTCTCCGTCGAAAACAGATCGAATCACCCGTCGAGAGCCTCGCCGGAACCTCCATAAGAATAGATGTTCGATTTTGGTGTCAAGCGCACCACGCGGCACCTCCGAGACTACGTCCGCGGTCGTACAGCGGGCCGGAGACGGCCGTGGGCGGGCCGCAAGCGCCGCCGACACCCCGCTCGGCCCCGTCAGAGAGAGCTGACTCAGCCCCGTCGGGAAGAGCCGCCCTCGGGCTCGCCCTCAGGCTCGTCCTCGAGCGGCGGGTCTTCCGGCCGTCGCTCCCAGAGCCGTCTGGCGCGCGTGAGGAGCCCCGTCCCCGGTCCTCCGCGCCGGTGCCCGTGCACCCGGGGGTCGTCCGTGACCGCGTACCGCTTCACGTACGCCCCGAGGAACGCCTGCAGCGTGGCGACCGCCGGGATGGCGATCAGCGCGCCGACGGCGCCGAGGAGCGCGGTGCCGGCGATGACCGAGCCGAAGGCGACGGCGGGATGGATGTCGACGGTCTTCGCGGTCAGCTTGGGCTGCAGCACGTAGTTCTCGAACTGCTGGTAGACCACGACGAAGACCAGCACCCACAGCGCGTACCAGGGATCGACGGTGAACGCGACCAGCATCGGCAGGGCGCCCGCGAGGTAGGTGCCGATGGTCGGGATGAACTGCGAGACCAGGCCCACCCACACGCCGAGCACGGGTGCGTACGGCACGCCCAGGATCTGCAGCAGTATGTAGTGCGCGATACCGGAGATGAGCGCCATCAGTCCGCGCGAGTACAGGTACCCGCCGGTCTTGTCGACGGCGATCTCCCAGGCGCGCAGCACCTCGGCCTGCCGGGCGGGCGGCAGCACCGAGCAGATCGTGCGGCGCAGGCGGGGCCCGTCGGCGGCGAAGTAGAACGAGAACAGCGTGATCGTGAGCAGCTGGAAGAGTCCGCCGAGGACCTGGGCGGACACGTCGAGGACGCCCGTGGCACTGTGCTGCACGTAGTTGCGCAGCCAGTCGGAGCGGAGCAGGCCCTTCTGGACGTCCACCCGTTTCAGGTGGGTGTGGAAGTGCGCGTTGACCCAGTTGATGACCGAGTCGAGGTAGTTCGGGAAATCCTCGACGATCTTGATGATCTGGCCCGCCAGCATGGAGCCGAGCAGGGTGACGAAGCCCGCGGCCGCGATCATCACGGCCAGGAACACGAGTGCCGTGGCCAGCCCCCTGCGCATGCCGCGCGCGGCCATCCAGCTCACCGCGGGTTCGATGGCGAGGGCCAGGAAGAACGCGATGAGGATGTTGATCAGCAGGCCGGTGAGCTGGTGGAACGCCCAAGTGCCCAGTTGGAAGGCGGCATAGAGGGCCAGCACCAGCACCACGGCGCGCGGCAGCCAGCGCGGCATGCGCGCGCCCGAGGCGGCGCCGTCAGCCGGGAGGCGGTCGGGCGGCGTCGTACCGAACGGGGAGGCATGCCAGGCCTGCGGCTCGGTCTCGTCAGTGGGTGCCACGGACCAAGTCTCGCGCACGGGTACGACAATCATCCCCCGCCCTGCGATCTTCGTGACCGATCAGCACATCTCGCGCGGAACGAGCCCGCCCGATGAGTGCTTCTCGCGCATACCTGCCCGCCCCGATCAGTGCCTCTCACGTGGAACGTCCATGACCGTGCAGACCACGCGCCACACGTCCTTGGCGGCCCAGCCGGCGTCCAGTGCCTCGTGCACCGTGCGCCCGCCCAGCTCCGTCATCACGTGGTCGCGCGCGAAGGTGTCGGCGTACCCCGGGCCGAAGTGATCCGCCATCCGCTGCCAGAAGACCGTCAACCGCATGCCTCCAGTATCCCGCCCCTGGGGGTGGCCTGAGACGTGACCGCTTGCCGAGACCGCTTTCCGCCCTACGGTCTGTCGCATGTCCGAAACCGGAGCTTCCCGACTCCCTGCCACACCCCCGGCGCGCTCCCCGCTCTTCCGCGCCGAGCACTTCGTCTGGCTCACCGCGCGCGTGCTGGAACAGCGCCTCTTCGCGCACCACTTCCTGAACGGCCGGGCCGACCCGGTCGAGACCGCCCTGGACGCCTACCGCAACGAGGACGGCGGGTACGGCCACGCCCTGGAGCCCGATCTGCGCGGCCCCGTCAGCCAGCCGCTGCACGCCGGGCACGCGCTGCGCGTCCTGGACTCCATCGGGCGCTGCGGCGGCCAGCGCGTGGAACGGGTGTGCCGCTACCTGACCTCCGTCTCGACGGCGGACGGCGCCCTGCCGGCCATCCATCCCAGCCAGCGCGGTTACCCCTGCGCCCCCTTCATGCCGATCGTTGACGACCCGCCGAGCGAGCTGCTCGCCACCGGACCCGTGGTGGGCCTGCTGCACCGCAACGAGGTGTGGCACGCCTGGCTGTTCCGGGCCACGGACTTCTGCTGGCACGCGATCGATTCGCTGGAGAAGTCCCATCCCTACGAGATCGAGGCCGCCGTGGCCTTCCTGGACTCGGCTCCCGACCGCCCGCGCGCGGAGGCGGCCGCGGACCGGCTGGGCCGTCTGGTGCGCGAACACCGGCTGGCCGCACTGGACCCGGACGACCTCGCCACGTATCCGGTGGCGCCCGGCTACGCCCCCGGTGAACACCACTTCCCGCACGACTACGCGAAGACGCCGAGCTCACTCGCGCGCGCGTGGTTCACCGACGACGAGATCGAGCGCTCCCTGGACTTCCTCGCGGACGGTCAGCAGGAGGACGGCGGCTGGCCGATCCGGTGGCGTCAGTGGGCGCCGGGTATCGCCCTGGAGGCGCGCCCCCAGGTGACGATCGAGGCCCTGCGCACCCTCAGGGCGTACGGCCGCTCCATCGGCTGACGGCGTCCCTTCACCAGCCCATGGCCCGCACCCCGGCGGTCACCACCACACCCGCGGCCACCACGAGCAGGAAGGGGGCGCGCAGGACCAGCACGACGGCGGCAGCGAGAACACCGGCCACGCGCGCGTCCAGCACCAGGGCGCGCCCGTCGGCGAAGGTCTGCTGGGCGGTGAGCGCCGCCAGCAGAGCCACCGGCAGCAGGGCGGCCAGCCGCCTGACGAACGGCCGCTGCAGGGCGCCCTCGGGGACGAACAGGCCGGCGACCTTGACGGCGTAGCAGCCGAGAGCCGTCACGCCGATGGCGATCCAGGTGTTCAACGGTCCTCCCCCGTGGTGTCACCGGACGACCGGGCCTCGCGGCGTCCCCGCAGGAGCAGGACGCCCGGGGCGGCCAGCGCGGCCACCAGGACGGGCACGCCGGCGGGCAGCACGGGCAGCAGCCCGAGCCCCAGCACGACGGCGAGCCCGGCGACGACGCGCTCGGTGGCGGTCCTCAGCATCGGCGCGAGCAGGGCCAGGAAGACGGCGGGCCCGGCGGCGTCGAGCCCCCACGCGTCCGTGTCCCCGATGGCCTTGGCTCCCAGGGCGCCGAGCAGGGTGGTGAGGTTCCACAGCAGGTACAGGCTGAGCCCGGTCACGGTGAACCCGATGCGGGCGCCACGCCGCGTGGGCTGCGCGAGCGCGACCGCGGTGGTCTCGTCGATGACCCACTGCGCCGCGAACGGCCGCAGCAGGCGCGGAAGCACCAGCACCTGTGACAGGCGCAGCCCGTAGAAGGCGTTGCGCACACCGAGGAAGAACGCGCCGGCGGCCGCCGTCAACGGGTTGCCTCCGGCCGCGAGCGCCCCGACGAGCGCGAACTGGGACGCGCCGGTGAACACCAGGAGGCTGAGCACGCAGGTCTGCAGGAGCGTGAGCCCGCTGCCGGCCGAGGTCACCCCGAAGGCGAACCCGGACAGTCCGACGGCGACGCCGACTCCGAGGGCGTCCCGGACCACGGCGGCGTCCGTCTTGCCTCCTCCGTCGGCACCTGTGTCCACGAGAGCTGTCTGTTCTGCCACGTGCCGGACGCTACGGGGACGGCGGCCGGGGGTCTTGTACGTTCTTGCGCTCCCGCTGGTAGGCGCCCGGAGGCACGCCGACGATCCGTGCAAAGTGCCGGTTGAGATGCGGCTGATCGGTGAACCCCACGGCGACGGCCGCCTCCGCGGGCGCCGTCCCGCCGTCGAGCAGCCGCCGCGCCCGCCGTACCCGGGCGTCCGTCAGCCAGGCGTGGGGCGGCATCCCGTAGGCGTCCCGGAAGGACCGCAGCAGGGCGAACGGACTGGTCCCGAGATCACCCGCCAGCGTCTCCAGCGTCGGAGGCTCCACCATCCGCTCCTCCAGCACGGCACGCGCGCGTGCGGCGACCCGGGCCCCCGCCGTCCGCACGGCCCGCTGCGGCAGTGGACCGCCGTTGAGCCGCAGCAGCCGGGTCACGGCGACCCGCAGCAGGGTGTCGGCGGCCAGCGCGTTGCCTTCGTCGGCGGCCCGCAGGACCTGGTGGACGAGCCGTACGGCGTACGGATCGTCCAGTACGGGGCTGACGAACCCCGGTGTCCCGCGGATGAGGGTGGTCTCGGCCGCGATCTCGGAGACGACGTCCGGCGACGGGTACACGGCCCCGTAGCGCCATCCCTCGGGCACCCCGGCCCGCCCCGTGTGCGAGGTGTCGGGATTCACCAGCGCGAGGGCCCCCGCGCCCGCGTACTGGTCGGCACCGCGGTGGTGGAAGACCTCGACCCCGTCGGCGATGGCCGCGATGACGAAGTGCTCGTGGGTGTGGCGCACGAACGTCTTGCGGACGTACCTGGCCCGCAGCAGGTCGACGCCGGGCAGGTCGGCGTACCGCCAGTGCCGCGCCGCCTCCTCACCGAAATCCGCCATACCGCCGATTCTCCGTCACGCACTCCGCCCCCGCCGAGCCGCACCCGCACTGCCGTCCGCTCCCGCTGAGCGGCACCGCACTGCCGTCCGCCCCCGCCGAGCCGCACCCGCGCCGCCCGTCCCGCCGCACCGGAGCCCCCGCTCGCGCGCCCCAAACCTGCAGGTCAACCGTATTGTCAGTGGCCGGGTGCAGGATGGACGCATGGTCAGCGACGCACAACGGGCCCTCGACGGCTTCTCCCCCGCGACCCGCGGCTGGTTCACGGGGGCCTTCTCCGCGCCCACCTCGGCCCAGGCGGGCGCGTGGAACGCCATCACAGAGGGCTCGGACGTGCTGGTGGTGGCCCCCACCGGCTCCGGCAAGACCCTGGCCGCCTTCCTCGCCGCCCTGGACCAGCTCGCCTCCACACCCCCGCCCGCCGACCCGCGGAAGCGCTGCCGGGTCCTTTACGTGTCGCCGCTGAAAGCCCTCGCGGTGGACGTGGAGCGCAACCTCCGCAGCCCCCTCACCGGCATCCGCCACGAGTCCGTCCGCCTCGGCCTGCCCGAGCCCGAGGTGAAGGTGGGCATCCGCTCCGGCGACACCCCCGCCGCCGAGCGCCGCGCCCTGGCCACCCGCCCCCCGGACATCCTGATCACCACTCCGGAGTCCCTCTTCCTGATGCTGACGTCGTCGACCCGCGACGCGCTGACCGGCGTGGAGACGGTGATCCTCGACGAGGTGCACGCGGTGGCCGGCACCAAGCGCGGCGCCCACCTCGCGCTCTCCCTGGAGCGCCTGGACGAGCTCCTGCCCAAACCGGCCCGCCGCATCGGCCTGTCGGCGACTGTCCGCCCGGTGGACGAGGTGGCCCGCTACCTCTCACCGCGCCGCAAGGTCGAGATCGTCCAGCCGAAGTCGGGCAAGGAGTTCGACCTCTCGGTCGTCGTCCCGGTGGAGGACCTGGGCGAGCTGGGCGGCTCGCCGGTCGCCGACGGCTCGGAAGGCGCGGAGCGCCCCTCCATCTGGCCCCATGTCGAGGAGCGGATCACCGACCTCGTGCAGGCCCACCGCTCCACGATCGTGTTCGCCAACTCCCGCCGCCTCGCGGAGCGCCTGTGCAACAGGCTCAACGAGATCGCGTACGAGCGCGCCACCGGCGAACCCCTGGACGAGCACCACGCCCCGGCCGAGCTCATGGGCGGCTCGGGGGCCGCCCAGGGCGCCCCGCCCGTCATCGCGCGCGCCCACCACGGCTCGGTCTCCAAGGAGCAGCGAGCCCTGGTCGAGGAGGACCTCAAGGCGGGCCGGCTCCCCGCGGTGGTGGCGACGTCCAGTCTGGAACTCGGCATCGACATGGGCGCCGTCGACCTGGTCGTCCAGGTCGAGTCACCGCCTTCGGTCGCCTCCGGCCTGCAGCGCGTCGGGCGCGCGGGCCACCAGGTCGGCGCGGTCAGCACCGGCGTGGTCTTCCCCAAGTATCGCGGTGACCTGGTCCAGGCGGCGGTGGTCACCGAACGGATGCGCACCGGCTCCATCGAGTCCCTGAGGGTCCCCGCCAACCCGTTGGACGTCCTCGCCCAGCAGCTGGTCGCCATGACGGCCCTGGACACCTGGCAGGTCGACGACCTCCTGGCCACGGTCCGCCGCGCGGCCCCCTTCGCGTCCCTGCCCGAGTCGGCGTTCACGGCGGTCCTGGACATGCTCGCGGGCCGCTACCCGTCCGACGCGTTCGCCGAGCTGCGCCCGCGCGTGGTGTGGGACCGCGTGGCCGGCACGATCACCGGCCGCCCGGGCGCCCAGCGCCTCGCCGTGACCTCGGGCGGCACCATCCCCGACCGCGGCCTCTTCGGGGTCTTCCTGGCCGGATCCGACCCCAAGAAGGGCGGCGGCCGGGTCGGCGAGCTCGACGAGGAGATGGTCTACGAGTCCCGGGTCGGGGACGTGTTCACGCTCGGCACCAGCTCGTGGCGGATCGAGGACATCACCCGCGACCGCGTCCTGGTCTCCCCCGCACCGGGCGTCCCCGGCCGCCTGCCCTTCTGGAAGGGCGACCAGCTCGGCCGCCCGCTCGAACTGGGCCGCGCGCTGGGCCAGTTCCTGCGCGAGGTCGGCTCCCTGCCCAAGGACGACGCCCGGCTGCGCCTCCTCACGGCGGGACTCGACGCCTGGGCGGCGGACAACGTCCTGTCCTACCTGGACGAGCAGCGCGAGGCCTGCGGCCACATCCCCGACGACCGCACGATCGTGGTCGAACGTTTCCGGGACGAGCTGGGCGACTGGCGCGTGGTCGTCCACTCCCCCTTCGGTGCCCAGGTGCACGCCCCGTGGGCGCTCGCCCTCGGCGCCAAGCTCTCCGAGCGCTACGGCATGGACGCGCAGGTCATGCACGCCGACGACGGCATCGTCCTGCGCCTGCCCGACGCCGATCTCATGGGCCTGGACCTGCTCGACCGGGAGCCGATGAAGGCGGGCACGGAGTACGACGCCGACCAGGCCCCCGTGGGCGCGGCGGACGTCGTCTTCGACAAGGGCGAGGTCGACCAGATCGTCACCGACCAGGTCGGCGGCTCGGCCCTGTTCGCGTCCCGTTTCCGCGAGTGCGCCGCCCGCGCGCTGCTGCTCCCGCGCCGCAACCCCGGCAAGCGCACCCCGCTGTGGCAGCAGCGCCAGCGAGCCGCGCAACTGCTGGAAGTGGCCAGCGAGTTCGGCTCGTTCCCGATCGTCCTCGAAGCCGTCCGCGAGTGCCTTCAGGACGTCTTCGACGTGCCCGGACTCGTCGAGCTGATGGGCGACCTCGAGGCCCGCAAGGTGCGTCTGGTGGAGGTCACCACCCCGGAGCCCTCCCCCTTCGCCCGTTCCCTGCTCTTCGGGTACGTCGCCCAGTTCCTGTACGAGGGGGACTCACCCCTCGCCGAGCGCCGGGCCGCCGCCCTCTCCCTGGACTCGCGTCTGCTGGCCGAACTGCTGGGCCAGGCGGAGCTGCGCGAACTCCTCGACGCCGAGGTCCTGACCGAGCTGGAGCGCGAGCTCCAGTGGCTCACCGAGGACCGGCGCGTCAAGGACGCCGAAGGCATCGCCGACGTCCTGCGGATCCTCGGCCCGCTGACCGACGCGGAGCTGGCCGAGCGGGGTGCGGAGCCGCACTGGGTCCAGGAGCTGGCCTCCGCCCGGCGCGCGATCCGGGTCCGGATCGGCGGCACCGAGCACTGGGCGGCCATCGAGGACGCCGGCCGGCTGCGCGACGCACTCGGCACGGCGCTGCCCGTCGGCGTTCCCGAGGCCTTCATGGAGCCGGTCAAGGACCCGCTGGGTGACCTGCTCGCCCGCTACGCCCGCAGCCACGGCCCGTTCACGTCGGCGACGGCGGCGGCCCGTTTCGGCCTGGGCGTGGCGGTCACGGAAGGCGCGCTGCAGCGCCTGGCCGCGAACGGCCGTGTCGTACAGGGGGAGTTCCATCCCGCGGGCATCGGCCAGGAGTGGTGCGACGCGTCCGTGCTGCGCCGCCTGCGCCGCCGTTCCCTGGCGGCGCTGCGGCACGAACTGGAGCCGGTGCCGCCCCCCGCGCTCGCCCAGTTCCTCCCCCAGTGGCAGCACATCGGCAAGGGCCACGCACTGCGCGGCATCGACGGACTGGTCCGGGCGATCGAGCAACTGCAGGGCGCGTCCGTCCCCGCGTCCGCCCTGGAGAAGCTGGTGCTGCCCTCCCGCGTCGCCGGCTACACCCCGGCGATGCTCGACGAGCTCACCGCCGCCGGAGAGATCGTCTGGGCCGGCGCGGGCGCGCTTCCCGGCAAGGACGGCTGGGTCTCCCTCTACACGACGGACGCGGCCCCGCTCCTCCTGCCCCCGCCGCACCCCCTGGAACTGACCGCGCTGCACCAGTCGGTGCTGGACGCCCTCTCCGGCGGCTACGGCCTGTTCTTCCGGCAGATCGCCGACCAGGTCCGCGCCACGACCCACCCCGAGGCCACCGATCCCCAACTCGCCGACGCCGTCTGGGACCTGGCCTGGTCCGGGCGCCTGACGAACGACACGCTGACCCCCATGCGCTCCCTGCTGGGTTCGGGCCGCACCGCGGGTTCCACGGCCCACCGGGCCAAGCGCACCGTCCCGCGCGGCCGCTACGGCTCCCTGACCGCCGCCGCCCGCACCGCGTCCCGGACGGGTCCGCCCACGGTCGCCGGCCGCTGGTCCCTGCTCCCCACCCAGGAGCCCGACCCCACGGTCCGCGCCCACGCCCTCGCCCGCACCCTCCTCGACCGGCACGGCGTGGTCACCCGGGGCGCCGTCGCCGCGGAGGGCGTCGAAGGCGGCTTTTCGGCGACGTACCGCATCCTGTCCGTGTTCGAGGAGAGCGGCCAGGCCCGGCGCGGCTATGTCGTGGAAGGCCTCGGCGCGGCACAGTTCGCGATGGACGGCGCGGTGGACCGCCTCCGCGCGGTCTCCAACGCACGGGACCGGGGCGAGGCCCTCCCCCACCCGCCCATGGACGACATGACCTGGCCGCCCCCGAACGACGCCGCCCCGGAGATCAAGGGTTTCACCGACGACCTCGACGGCTTCACCCCCTCCCGGGACGAGTACGTCTCCCCCCGGGACTTCGCCGATCCCGGTGCGGGCGGCCCGCGCGGCGGCGGCTCCTCGTACGTGCCCTACGCCTCGTACGGCTCCCCCGCCCCCAACCGCCGTCCGCGCCGTGACTCACGGGCCGTGGTCCTGGCCGCCGCCGACCCCGCGAACGCCTACGGCGCAGCCCTCCCCTGGCCGGAGCCCCCGACCGGCGCGGGCCACAAACCCGGCCGCAAGGCGGGCTCCCTGGTGGTCCTCGTCGACGGCGAACTGACGCTCTACATGGAGCGCGGCGGCAAGTCCCTCCTCGCCTGGCCGGCCGACCCGGACGCCAAGGCCACGGACGACCCCCGCCTGCAGGAGGCGGCCGAAGCCCTGGCCGCAGCGGCCCGGGCAGGCTCCCTGGGAACAGTCACCGTGGAGCGCATCAACAACGCCCAGGCCCTCACGTCCCCCATCGGCACTCTCCTGGAAGGAGCGGGCTTCATCGCGACCCCGCGGGGCCTGCGCCTCCGCGCCTAGGGCGCACCCGGCCAGACCCCGCCGACGACACGAGCCCGTGCAACCCTGGACCCATGCCCGAAGGAGACACCGTCTGGCAGGCCGCCAAGCGCCTGCACACCGCCCTGGCGGGCAAGCCGCTGACCCGCAGCGACCTGCGCGTGCCCAAGTACGCCACGGCCGACCTGACGGGCCGGACCGTCCTGGACGTGACCGCGCGCGGCAAGCACCTCCTGACCCGCATCGAGGGCGGCCTCACACTCCACTCGCACCTGCGGATGGACGGCGCCTGGAAGGTGTACGCGAACGGCCGGCGCTGGACCGGCGGCCCCTCCCACCAGATCCGAGTGATCCTGGGCACCGCGGACCAGACGGCCGTCGGCTACCGCCTGCCCGTACTGGAACTCCTGCGCACCACCGAAGAGGACCGCGCCGTGGGCCACCTCGGCCCCGACCTCCTGGGCCCGGACTGGAACCCCGACCAGGCGCTCGCGAACGTCCTCGCCGATCCCGACCGCGCCCTGGGCGAGGCCCTGCTGGACCAGCGCAACCTCGCCGGCATCGGCAATGTCTACAAGTGCGAGCTCTGCTTCCTGCTCGGTGTCACCCCCTGGCTCCCGGTCGGTGCCCTGCCCCCGGAGCGCGCGGCGAAGCTGCCGGAGCTGGCCAAGCGGCTCCTGGAGGTCAACCGCGACCGCCCGGTCCGCACCACCACGGGCCGCGGCGGACAGGCCCTGTTCGTGTACGGCCGCGCACCCCGTCCCTGTCTGCGCTGCGGCACGTCCATCCGCGTGGCCGACCAGGGCGACGGCTCCCGTGACCGCCCCACCTACTGGTGCCCCAACTGCCAGCCGGGCCCGATCCCGAGCCACCGCACCCACCGCGGAACCCCACCCCGCACATCTAGTTGACGGACCGTCAGAAACGCTCGTACCGTCCCTGCATGCCCGTCAAGGCGTACGACCTCACCGGACGCACCGCATTCGTCACCGGCGCCGCCGGCGGCATCGGCCGCGCCTCGGCCGTCCTGCTGGCCGAGGCCGGCGCCACCGTCCACTGTGCCGACCTCGACGCACAGGGCCTGCACGAGACGGCGACCCTGATCAAGGACGCCGGCGGCACGGCCCACACGCACCACCTCGACGTCACCGACCGCGAACAGCTCCACCAGGCCGTCGCATCCTGCGAGCGGCTGCACGTGATGGCGGCGATCGCCGGGATCATGCACAGCAGCCCCGTGCTGGAGACCCGGGACGAGGACCTCGACCGCGTCCTGAACGTCAACTTCAAGGGTGTTCTCCACGCCTGCCAGGAGGCGGCCCGCGCGATGCTGGCCGGGCAGAACTCCGGCAGCATCATCACCATGGCCTCCAGCGCCATCGACACCGGACGCCCGGGCCTCCTCTGCTACGGCGCCGCCAAGGCGGCCGTCGTCCAGCTGACGAAGACGCTGGCGAGCGAGGTGGGACGGCAGGGCATCCGCGTCAACGCGGTCGCACCTGGCTGGACTCGCACGCCCATGACCGAGCGCCACGAGGCCGCGGAACAGGCGCGGACGGAGACGCTGATGGCACGGCTGTCGCCGCTGGGCCGGGTCGGTGAGCCAGGAGACGTCGCCCACACCGTGCTCTACCTCGCCTCGGACGCCTCGGCCTTCATGACGGGCCAAATCCTGCGTCCGAACGGCGGAGTGGCGATGCCGTGGTGACGTGGGCGGTCCGCCAGGCCGCTCGCCACCGGCCCGCCCGCAAGGCGCCGGCGGCCCGCCCCTTGGGCACGCAGTGCACCGGCAGCAGGCTCACCCCCCACCCTCCGGCCACGACCGCCCCCTCCAGCACGCCGGCACCAGGCGCCAGTGCCAGCCGCAGCACGGCACACCACCACAGCACCCCGAGCCCGAGCGCCACCCCCCGGCGCACCGTCGGCAGTGCCATGGATCCACCTCCAGCCCGACGCTGATCCGACCCGCTCACCACCAGAAAGGGCGCACCCTCGAGAGCCCACCGAGCGGAAGTCGGCTGCTCAGCCGTTCTCCGCCTGGAACATCCAGTGATGCTTCTCCAGATCCGCCGTGATCCCGATCAGGATGTCCTGGCTGACGGGATCCGCCTCCCCGGTGGCCGCCACCCGCTCCCGCATCCTCACGATCACCGCACCCAGCGCGTCCACGAGGGTCCGTACCGCGTCCGTGTCCTTGATCCAGCCGTCGGACACCGCCCCGATACCGCTGCCGGCGGCCACCGTCGCGGCCCGGCCGTCGGGCGGCACGCCCAGGGCGGAGGCGCGTTCCGCCACCGTGTCGGAGTGGGTCCGCGCGCTGTCCACGACCTCGTCGAGCTGCAGATGCACGGAGCGGAAGCGCGGCCCGACCACGTTCCAGTGGACCTGTTTCGCGACGAGGGAGAGGTCGAGGAGATCGACGAGCGCCCCCTGCAAGGCCTCGGAGACCTTCTTCAGGTCCGTGTCGGACAACGGGCTCTTCACGACGTACATCCGTGTACTCCGATTCTGTGTGCGGCCCCGAGTCCCGTCCCCCGCCTCCCCACCATGCACGAAAGCCCCGCACCGCGCCTCTCCGAATGATCCGGAGAAGCCCCGGTCGGGGCCTCGCACACTTCGTGGTGCGTCGTCAGGTCAAGCGCGCATCCGCGTGAACGTCACGCGGCGACCACGTCCACCGCCTCGGCGGGCGCCTTGATGGTCACCCTTTCCGGAGGCACACCGGTCACCGAAACGGAACCCAGCATCGGGCGAACCGGTGCCGGCGAGGCGGCCGCAGCGGACTGGGCCAGCTCGGCGAGCGCGAGTTCGTCGCTCACTTCCCGCATGAGTTCGGACATCCGTACGTCCAGCGCGTCGCAGATGGCGGCGAGCAGCTCGGAGGAAGCCTCCTTCTGCCCCCGCTCCACCTCGGAGAGATAGCCGAGTGAGACTCGGGCGGACGAGGAGACTTCGCGCAGAGTACGGCCCTGGCGTTGGCGCTGCCGACGCAGCACGTCACCCAGTAGGCGACGGAGCAGAATCATCGGTGGCTCCCTCCTCGGACCGCGTAGCCGCATCCTTCACGCCCCACCGTACCGCCTTGCGCCGCGGCCGTGCGGGGAGCGATGTCGTGTTCACTCAGGGCTGCAAACATCAAAACCCCCCGTTCTGTTCCGTATCCTGTGTCCGCTCATTCCCACTGTGTTCGCCCGCAAGCTCCGTCAGGAGCAGTGCGAGTACGCTCCGTACACTCTCTCTACGAATTTCCGCACGGTCGCCGTTCAACCGCAGGGCCTCTACTTTTCCGCCAGAGGCAGAACCGGAACCAGGGCCGAAGGGCCCGTCGACGGCCACGAAAACCGTTCCGACGGGCTGGCCGTCCTGCGGGTCCGGGCCCGCGACTCCGGTCGTCGCGACGCCCCAGTCGGCGCCGAGCGCCTTGCGCACGCCGGCCGCCATCTGGGCCGCGACCTGCGGATCCACCGCTCCGTGCCGGTCCAGCAGTCCGGCGTCGACACCCAGCAGCTCGTGCTTGAGTTCGGTGGCGTACGCCGTCACCGAACCCCGGAACGCCTTGGAGGCCCCGGGAACGCCGGTGATCTCCGCCGCGACCAACCCACCGGTGAGGGACTCCGCGACGGCGAGGGTCTGGCCCCTCACTGTCAGTAGTCTCACCACGTCAGCGGCCCGGGAACTCACCCTTCCGTCCCCTCCAACGCGGCCTTGCGCTCGGCGATTCCCTGCCTGCGCAGCACAATGGCTTGTCTCACATAGTCGAGTCCGGTCACCACCGTCAGGACGACCGCCGCACCCATCACCCAGAACCTCAGGGTGGCCAGCCATCCCGTCAGCGCCAGGATGTACATCCCGACCGCCACGCCCTGCGTGAGCGTCTTGAGCTTGCCGCCGCGGCTCGCCGGGATGACGCCGTACCGGATGACCAGGAAACGCAGCAGCGTGATCCCGAGTTCCCGGCCGAGGATGACGATCGTCACCCACCACGGCAGGTCGCCCAGCCCGGACAGGCAGATCAGCGCCGCCCCCATGATCGCCTTGTCGGCGATGGGGTCGGCGATCTTCCCGAAGTCGGTGACGAGGTTGTAGGTGCGGGCGAGGTGGCCGTCGAACAGGTCGGTGATCATGGCGACGGCGAACGCGGCCCAGGCGACCGAGCGCCAGGCCGGGTCGTAGCCGCCGTCGGCGAGCATCAGCGCGACGAAGGCGGGGACCAGCAGCAGCCGGAGCATGGTGAGCAGGTTGGCGATGTTCCAGACGCTCGCCTGGTTGACGGCCGCGGCCGCGATCTTCGCGCCCCGCGGCGGCTTCGTGCCGCCTTCCGCTTCGGAAGAGCTGGCCTCGGCCTGCGAGGGACCCGTCTTGGAGGAGCCGTTCGCCGCCGATGCCGGGACTCCGGTCATCTGCCCTCCTCCTCACTGCACCCGAACGAGCCCGTGAGCGGCTCGGCCACCAGGTCGACACCTTCCGTACCGACCACCTTGGCCTCGACGATACGGCCGACGCTCAGACCCGCGCCGCTCGTGAGCAGCACCTGGCCGTCCGTCTCGGGCGCCTGGTGCGCGCCGCGACCGTACACGCCCTCCTCGTCCACGGACTCCACGAGGACGTGCGCGGTCTCACCCACACGCTCCTCGGCCCGCTGCGAGACCAGTTCCTCGGCCAGCCGGGAGATGTGGGCCAGCCGCTCGGCGACGACGTCCTCGTCCAGCTTGTTCTCGTACGTCGCCGCCTCGGTGCCCTCCTCGTCGGAGTAGCCGAAGACGCCGATGGCGTCCAGGCGCGCGCCGTTGAGGAACCGCTCCAGCTCCGCCAGGTCGGCCTCGCTCTCGCCCGGGAAGCCGACGATGAAGTTGGAGCGCACGCCCGCCTGGGGGGCCTTGGTCCGGATGGTGTCGAGCAACTCCAGGAAGCGGTCGGTGTCGCCGAAGCGGCGCATGGCGCGCAGCACGTCGGGCGCGGAGTGCTGGAAGGACAGGTCGAAGTAGGGGGCGACCTTCGGGGTGGAGGTCAGGACGTCGATCAGCCCGGGGCGCATCTCGGCCGGCTGGAGGTAGCTGACGCGCACGCGCTCGATGCCGTCGACCTCGGCCAGCTCGGTCAGCAGGGACTCCAGCAGGCGGATGTCGCCCAGGTCCTTGCCGTAGGAGGTGTTGTTCTCGGAGACCAGCATGATCTCCTTGACGCCCTGCTCGGCAAGCCAGCGCGTCTCGTTCAGCACGTCGCTCGGACGGCGGGAGATGAAGGAGCCGCGGAAGGACGGGATGGCGCAGAAGGTGCAGCGCCGGTCGCAGCCGGAGGCGAGCTTCACGGAGGCGACCGGGGAGCCGTCCAGCCGGCGGCGCAGGGGTGCCCGGGGGCCCGAGGCGGGCGCGACGCCCTCCGGGAGGTCCACGGGCGCGTGCCCGGGCAGCGCGACCTCGGCCGCGGAGTCCTGGCGCTCGGCGGGGCTGATCGGCAGCAGCTTGCGCCGGTCGCGCGGGGTGTGGGCGGCGTGGATGCCGCCGCTGAGGATGGTCTGCAGTCGGTCGGAGATGTCCGCGTAGTCGTCGAAGCCGAGCACGCCGTCGGCCTCGGGGAGGGCCTCGGCGAGGTCCTTGCCGTACCGCTCGGCCATGCAGCCCACCGCCACGACGGCCTGGGTTCTGCCGTGGCCCTTGAGGTCGTTGGCCTCCAGGAGGGCGTCGACGGAGTCCTTCTTGGCGGCCTCGACGAAGCCACAGGTGTTCACGACCGCGACGTCCGCGTCCGCGGCGTCCTCCACGAGGTCCCAGCCGTCCGCCTCCAAGCGGCCTGCGAGCTCCTCCGAGTCCACCTCGTTACGGGCGCAGCCAAGGGTGACGAGTGCGACGGTACGGCGTTCAGGCATGGGCTCAAGACTACTTTGTCCCGCCGACAGTCCACGTCGAAGGGCCCGGCCGATCCCGGCCGGGCCCTTCGGTGCTCGTCTGCGGTCAGCCGACCTGGGGGTCGCCCTTGGTGTAGGTCAGGCGCTCCACCGCGCCCGGCTGGAAGTCGTCCTCGATCTTCTTGCCGTTGACGTAGAGCTGGATGGCTCCGGCGTCGCCGAGGACGAGGTTGATCTTCTCGCTGTCCTGGAAGGTCTTGGAGTCGCCCTGCGCGAGGAGCCCGTCGAACAGGAGCCGGCCGTTGTGGTCCTTGGCGGAGATCCAGCTCTTTCCGTCGGGGGCCGTGACGCGGACGGTCACCTTGTCCTGGGGCGCGGCGGCGATGGCGCTGTCCGAGGGGTCGGACTTCGGGGTGGCGGACTTCTTGTCGTGCGGTGTCGCCGAGGGGGACTTGCTCTGCGTGGGCGTCGATCCCTCGGCGACCTGGGCCTTGGCGCCGCCGTCGTCGCCGCCCTTGAACGCGGTGAACCCGACGAAGCCGACCACGGCGACGATCGCGGCGACCATCGCCGCGGTCCAGTTCGGGCCGCGCCGCTCGGGGCGGATGCGTTCCGCCTCGAACAGCGGGGCCGCAGGGGTCGGGGCGGGGCGGCCACCGTGATCGGCGTCGTACTGCGCGAGCAGCGGCGCCGGATCGAGGTGGACGGCCTTGGCCAGGGTCCGGATGTGCCCGCGCGCGTAGACGTCTCCGCCGCAGGGGGCGAAGTCGTCCGCCTCGATGGAGTGCACGATGGCGATGCGGACCCGGGTGGCGTTGCTGACGTCGTCGACGGTCAGCCCGGCGTCGATGCGCGCCTGTTTGAGGGCGCGGCCGACGGAGAGGCGGGCTTGCTCGCGATCGTCTTCGAACGGACGCTCGTCTTCAGGGGAGTTGCCGATGGACACGGGGGCGCCTTTCGAGCGTTTTAGCCACCTGTGCTGGGGGTTCAGTCTATGGGGGGTGCGAAAGGGTGGGGCAACCGGACGGTCGAGCTTGTTAGCCCATCGGTATGGCCGGACACGCCGATGGTCGGGCACGCGTTTGTCGCTTCCCTCAACTTGACGTACGTCGAAGGGAAAGGGTTGCTCAATGATCCCTTACGGGTGAGTCACGATCGGACATCGGTGGCGCACCGGCTCGGGGTCTTTCTCAAGCCTCCCCGCGGATCACCGCGAGCACTCCGTCCAAGTCGTCAGCCTTCACAAGAACGTCACGAGCCTTCGACCCCTCGCTCGGCCCGACGATGCCCCTGGACTCCATGAGGTCCATCAGGCGCCCGGCCTTGGCGAAGCCGACGCGCAGCTTGCGCTGGAGCATGGACGTCGACCCGAACTGGGTGGACACCACCAGCTCGGCCGCCTGGCACAGCAGGTCGAGGTCGTCGCCGATCTCCTCGTCGATCTCCTTCTTCTGCTTCGTCCCCACGGTGACGTCGTCCCGGAAGACGGGCGCCATCTGGTCCTTGCAGTGCTGGACGATCGCCGCGACCTCCTCCTCGGTCACGAACGCGCCCTGCATACGGGTCGGCTTGCTGGCGCCCATCGGCAGGAAGAGGCCGTCGCCCTTGCCGATGAGCTTCTCGGCGCCGGGCTGGTCGAGGATGACGCGGGAGTCGGCGAGCGAGGAGGTGGCGAAGGCGAGCCGCGAGGGCACGTTCGCCTTGATCAGACCGGTGACGACATCGACCGACGGCCGCTGCGTGGCGAGGACCAGGTGGATACCGGCCGCGCGCGCGAGCTGCGTGATGCGCACGATCGCGTCCTCGACGTCGCGCGGTGCGACCATCATCAGGTCGGCGAGCTCGTCGACGATCACCAGCAGGTACGGGTACGGCTGGAGCTCGCGCTCGCTGCCCTCCGGGGGCTTGACCTTGCCGTTGCGGACGGCCTCGTTGAAGTCGTCGATGTGCCGGTAGCCGTACGCCGCCAGGTCGTCGTAGCGCAGGTCCATCTCGCGTACGACCCACTGGAGCGCCTCGGCGGCCCGCTTGGGGTTGGTGATGATCGGCGTGATCAGGTGCGGGATGCCCTCGTAGGCGGTCAGCTCCACGCGCTTGGGGTCGACGAGGACCATGCGCACGTCCTCGGGGGTCGCGCGGACCATGATCGACGTGATGAGGCAGTTGATGCACGACGACTTGCCGGAGCCGGTGGCGCCGGCGACCAGGACGTGCGGCATCTTCGCGAGGTTGGCCATCACATAGCCGCCCTCGACGTCCTTGCCGAGCGCGACCAGCATCGGGTGGTCGTCCTCGGCGGCCGCCGCGAGCCGCAGCACGTCGCCGAGGTTGACCATCTCGCGGTCCGTGTTGGGGATCTCGATGCCGACGGCGGACTTGCCGGGGATCGGACTGATGATCCGCACGTCCGGACTGGCCACGGCGTACGCGATGTTCTTCGTCAGCGCGGTGATCCGCTCGACCTTCACGGCCGGGCCGAGCTCGACCTCGTAGCGGGTCACCGTCGGACCGCGCGTGAAGCCGGTGACGGCGGCGTCGACCTTGAACTCCGTGAAGACGTTCGTCAGGGAGGCGACGACGGCGTCGTTGGCGGCGCTGCGCGCCTTGCCGGGGCCGCCGCGCGTGAGGAGGTCGAGGGAGGGCAGCGCGTAGGTGATGTCGCCGGACAGTTGGAGCTGCTCCGCGCGCGCGGGCAGTTCGGCGGGCGCTTCCGGAGCGGGCTTGGTGAGGTCGGCGACCTCGACCTTCAGCTTCTCCTGCTTGAGCTTCTCCTGCTTGGGGCGCGCGGCCGGGACCGGCGTCGGCGTGGGCAGCGTCTCCTCGCGGTCGCCCACGCTCACCCCCTGGGTGAGGTCGGCGACGACCGGCGACGGCGGCATCCCGTGCATGACGGCACCGTCGAGCGCGGCCGCGGCGGCCGCTGCGACGTCCACGGCGTCCATCTGGCGGCCCATGTCGGGCTGGGGCACCGCGGAGCGCCTGGGGCGGCCGCGACGCCGGGAGAGGGCCTCCTGCTCCGCGCTGTCGGGGTCGTACGGCTCGGCGGCGGATCCACGCCGGCGCGTACGGGCGGGAATCGCCTCGCGCCACTGCTCGTCGTAGCGCTGGTCCTCCTCGGTGGGTTCGCCCACGTACGGGTCGTGGACGATCCCGAGCCGCACCCCGAGCATTCGCAGCCGCTGCGGGATGGCGTTGACCGGGGTGGCGGTGACGACGAGCAGACCGAAGACCGTGATCAGCACGAGCAGCGGTACGGCGAGCACCTCGCCCATGGTGTACGTCAGCGGGGTGGCCGCCGCCCAGCCGATCAGGCCGCCCGCGTCCCTTATGGCCTGCATGCCGTCGCTGCGGGCGGGCGAGCCGCAGGCGATGTGGACCTGGCCGAGCACGCCGATGGCGAGCGCGGACAGGCCGATGACGATGCGGCCGTTGGCCTCGGGCTTCTCGGGGTGGCGGATGAAGCGCGCGGCGATGACTGCCAGCAGTATCGGCACCAGCAGGTCGAGGCGGCCGAAGGAGCCGGTCACCAGGATCTCGACGAGGTCGCCGACGGGACCGCGCAGGTCGGCCCAGGTGCCGGCGGCGACGATCAGGGCGATGCCGAGGAGGAGGAGAGCCACGCCGTCCTTGCGGTGTGCGGGGTCGAGGTTCTTCGCTCCGTTCCCTATACCCCGAAAAACGGCGCCGACGGCGTGCGCGACGCCCAGCCACAGCGCGCGCACCAGCCGGTAGATACCCCCGGTCGGGCTCGGCGCCGGCCTGGGCGGCGGCGCGGCCTTCTTCGCCGCGGCCTTCCTGGCGGGCGCCTTCTTCGCGGGGGCCCTCTTCGCGGCGGCCTTCTTCGCCGGAGCCGCCGCCTTCTTCGCGGGCTGCTTCTTGGCAGCGGAGGGACGTGAGGCCATAGGTGTGAGATTACCGGTGGAGTCGACGACGGACACGTGTGCCCACTGCTTCACCCGTTCGTGTCGCCCTTGACGGTGCGCGGAACTGACGCGTCCTCATGCGCAACTGCGCCTCGTGGGAGCGTCAGTTCTGCGAGGACACCGAGGAGGTGTTCCCGGCACCCGGCTCCAGCGCGTCCAGCGCCCGCCGCAAACCGGTGAGTTTGCGTTCGAGATGAGCCGCGGTGGCCACCGCCGCCGCGTCCGCCGAATCGTCGTCCAGCTGCTTGGACAGCGCCTCGGCCTGCTCCTCGACGGCCGCGAGCCGCGCCGACAGCTCGGCGAGCAGGCCGGCCGGCTCCTTGGCGTCACCGACCGCGGACTTGCCTCCGCCGCCCTCCAACTGCAGGCGCAGCAGCGCCGCCTGCTCCCGCAGCTGGCAGTTCTTCATGTACAGCTCGACGAAGACCGAGACCTTCGCGCGCAGCACCCACGGGTCGAACGGCTTGGAGATGTAGTCCACCGCACCCGCCGCGTAACCGCGGAACGTGTGGTGCGGGCCGTGGTTGATCGCGGTGAGGAAGATGATCGGGATGTCCCGGGTCCGCTCCCGCCGCTTGATGTGCGCAGCGGTCTCGAAACCGTCCATGCCCGGCATCTGGACGTCAAGCAGAATGACCGCGAAATCGTCCGTGAGCAGTGCCTTGAGCGCTTCTTCCCCGGACGATGCCCGCACCAGTGTCTGATCGAGCGCGGAGAGGATGGCCTCCAGCGCCAGCAGATTCTCCGGCCGGTCATCGACCAGGAGGATCTTGGCCTTCTGCACCATGGCCCGCCCTCCTCGCCCCGGATGTGCACCGGGCGCCGCCCCTGGGGACGACTCCGTTTCGCCGCCCGTCCTTGTGCCGGTCATCGTAGCCGCACCCCGCCTGTCGCCACACCCTGTCACCGTGATGTCACTGTGCACGTAGCAGAAACGGACCGGGGGACCAGAAGGTTCCCCGAATCCCGTACTTCTACACGGCGTCGGCCACACTGAGTCAGCAACTCCGTGTGAACATCGATGATTCCCGTCACTCCCCCCGCATCCACTGCTCCATCACCGTCAGCAGGTGATCGGGGTCGACCGGCTTGGTCACGTAGTCGGAGGCGCCCGACTCGATGGCCTTCTCCCGGTCGCCCTTCATCGCCTTCGCCGTCAGCGCGATGATCGGCAGTCCCGCGAACTGGGGCATCCGACGAATCGCGGTGGTCGTCGCGTACCCGTCCATCTCGGGCATCATGATGTCCATCAGGACGACAGCGACGTCGTCGTGCTGCTCCAGGACCTCGATGCCCTCGCGGCCGTTCTCCGCGTACAGCACCGACAGACCGTGCTGCTCCAGGACACTGGTCAGCGCGAACACGTTACGGATGTCGTCGTCGACGATCAGCACCTTCTGCCCGCCGAAGCGGATGCCCCGGTGCACCTGCGGCTGCGCGGACTGCTCGTCGGCCGGCCACTGCTCCGGCGACAGCGAACTCTGGCCGGCGTCGAGCGCGTGCCTGCGGCGGCGCCTGAACAGCGCCGCGGCACCGTTCTGGGCATGCTGGTACGACTTCACCTCGGCCGGCGTCTCGATCTCCGCGTCGGAGAGCTGGGAGAGGTCCGACGCGGCGACCAGATCGCTCGCCCCGAGGGCCGCCACGGGCTGCTGGTAGCCCTGCGGCGGCAGTTCGCTGGGGTGCAGGGGCAAATACAGCGTGAAGGTCGAACCGCGCCCCGGTTCGCTCTGCGCGTGGATCTCCCCACCGAGCAGCTGGGCGATCTCCCGCGAGATCGACAGTCCCAGGCCCGTACCGCCGTACTTGCGGCTGGTGGTGCCGTCGGCCTGCTTGAACGCCTCGAAGATCACCCGCATCTTGCTGGCCGCGATGCCGATACCGGTGTCGGTCACCGAGAAGGCGATCAGGCCGGCGTCCGGGTCGCTGAGCGAGCCGGTCTCCAGCAGCTGCTCCCGGATCGCCATGGGCACGTCCGATCCGGCCGGCCGGATCACCAGCTCCACGGAGCCGGAATCGGTGAACTTCACGGCGTTCGACAGCAGGTTCCGCAGCACCTGGAGCAACCGCTGCTCGTCGGTGTGCAGGGTGGCCGGCAGCTCCGGCGAGACCCGTACGGACAGGTCCAGGCCCTTCTCCGCGGTCAGCGGCCGGAAGGTGGCCTCCACGTAGTCGACGAGCTGGACGAGCGCGATGCGCGTCGGGGAGACGTCCATCTTGCCCGCCTCGACCTTCGACAGGTCCAGGATGTCGTTGATCAGCTGCAGCAGGTCCGAGCCGGCCCCGTGGATGGTCTCGGCGAACTCGACCTGCTTCGGCGTGAGGTTGGCGTCCGCGTTGTCGGCGAGCAACTTGGCCAGGATCAGCAGCGAGTTCAGCGGCGTCCGCAGCTCGTGCGACATGTTGGCCAGGAACTCGCTCTTGTAGCGCATCGAGACCGCGAGCTGCTCGGCGCGCTCCTCCAGGACCTGCCGAGCCTCCTCGATCTCGGTGTTCTTCACCTCGATGTCGCGGTTCTGCTGGGCCAGCAGCTCGGCCTTCTCCTCCAGTTCGGCGTTGGACGCCTGCAGCGCCTTCTGCCGGTTCTCCAACTCCGCCGACCGCTCCCGCAGTTGCTCGGTCAGCTCCTGGGACTGCTTCAGCAGCTGCTCGGTCTTGGTGTTGACCGAGATGGTGTTGACGCTGGTCGCGATCATCTCGGCGATCTGGTTGAGGAAGTCCTTCTGGATCTGCGTGAACGGCGTGAAGGAGGCCAGCTCGATGACGCCGAGCACCTTCCCCTCGAACAGCACCGGCAGGACGATCACCTGCGCCGGCGGTGCCTCGCCGAGGCCGGAGGAGATCTTCAGGTAGCCGCTGGGCGCGTTCTCCACCAGGATCGTGCGCTTCTCCTGGGCGGCCGTCCCGATCAGCGCCTCGCCGGGCCGGAACGACGTCGGCATGGAGCCCATCGAGTAGCCGTACGAGCCGAGCATCCGCAGCTCGTACTGGTCCTCGGCGTCGGCGCTCAGGTCCTTGCCGTCCATGAGCGGCATCGTCAGGAAGAACGCGCCGTGCTGGGCGGAGACCACCGGCGTCAGCTCGCTCATGATCAGCGAGGCGACGTCCTGCAGGTCGCGGCGGCCCTGCATCAGCGCGGAGATACGGGCCAGGTTGCCCTTGAGCCAGTCCTGCTCCTTGTTGGCGATCGTGGTGTCGCGCAGGTTGGCGATCATCTTGTTGATGTAGTCCTGCAGTTCCTGGATCTCGCCGGACGCGTCGACGTCGATCTTCAGGTTCAGGTCGCCCCGGGTCACCGCGGTGGCCACGCGCGCGATGGCACGCACCTGCCGGGTGAGGTTCCCGGCCATCTCGTTCACCGACTCGGTGAGGTCGCGCCAGGTGCCGTCGACGTCACGCACGCGTGCCTGACCGCCCAGCTGGCCCTCGGTGCCCACCTCACGGGCGACCCGGGTGACCTCCTCCGCGAACGACGACAGCTGGTCGACCATCGTGTTGATCGTCGTCTTCAGCTCCAGGATCTCGCCCCGGGCGTCGATGTCGATCTTCTTGGTCAGGTCGCCCTTGGCGATGGCCGTGGTGACCATGGCGATGTTGCGCACCTGACCGGTCAGGTTGGACGCCATCTGGTTCACGGACTCGGTCAGGTCCTTCCACGTGCCGGCCACGCCCGGTACGTGCGCCTGGCCGCCGAGGATGCCGTCCGTGCCCACCTCGCGGGCCACCTTGGTGACCTGGTCGGCGAACGAGCTCAGCGTCTTCACCATGGTGTTGAAGGTGTCGGCGAGCTGCGCCACCTCGCCGCGCGCCTCGATCGTCACGGTCCGGGTCAGGTCGCCGTTGGCGACCGCGTTGGCCACCTGGGAGATGTTGCGCACCTGCATGGTCAGGTTCTTGGCCATGAGGTTCACGTTGCCGCTGAGGTCCTTCCAGATGCCCGTGACCCCCGGCACGTGCGCCTGGCCGCCCAGGATGCCCTCGGTGCCCACCTCACGGGCCACCCGGGTCACCTGCTCGGCGAAGGAGGACAGCTGGTCGACCATCGTGTTGACGGTCGTGACGAGTTCGAGGATCTCGCCCTTGGCGTCGACGGTGATCTTCTTGGACAGGTCGCCCTTGGCGACCGCGGTCGTGACCTCGGCGATCTGGCGCACCTGGATGGTCAGGTTGTTCGCCATGAAGTTCACCGACTGGGTGAGGTCCTTCCAGGTGCCGGAGACGCCCTGCACCTCGGCCTGACCGCCGAGCTGGCCCTCCGTACCCACCTCGCGGGCGACCCTGGTGACCTCCTCCGCGAACGACGACAGCTGGTCGACCATCGTGTTCAGGGTGTTCTTCAGCTCCAGGATCTCCCCGCGCGCGTCCACGGTGATCTTCTGGGAGAGGTCACCGCGGGCCACCGCGGTGGCGACCTGGGCGATGTTGCGCACCTGGGCGGTCAGGTTGCCCGCCATGCCGTTCACGGAGTCGGTCAGGTCCCGCCACACGCCGGCCACGCCGGGCACCTGCGCCTGCCCCCCGAGACGGCCCTCGGTGCCCACCTCACGGGCCACCCGGGTCACCTGCTCGGCGAACCCGGAGAGCTGGTCGACCATCGTGTTGATGGTGTTCTTCAGCTCCAGGATCTCCCCGCGCGCGTCGACGTCGATCTTCTGCGAGAGGTCGCCCTGGGCCACCGCCGTGGTCACGTAGGCGATCTGCCGCACCTGCGAGGTCAGGTTGCCCGCCATGAAGTTGACGGAGTCGGTGAGTTCCTTCCATGTACCGGACACGCCCGGTACGACCGCCTGACCGCCCAGGCGGCCCTCCGTGCCCACGTCCCGGGCCATCCGCGTCACCTGGTCGGCGAAGGACGACAGCTGGTCCACCATCGTGTTCACGGTGTTCTTCAGCTGGAGCATCTCGCCGGAGACGTCCACGGTGACCTTCTGGGAGAGGTCGCCGTTGGCCACGGCCGTCGTGACCTGGGCGATGTTGCGCACCTGGCCGGTGAGGTTGCGGAACGCGGTGTTGACCGAGTCGGTCAGGTCCTTCCAGGTGCCGGCCGCGCCCGGCACCTGCGCCTGGCCGCCCAGCTCACCCTCGACACCGACCTCGCGGGCCACGCGCGTGACCTCGGAACCGAAGGACTGCAGCTGGTCCACCATCCCGTTGACGGTGTTCTTCAGCTCCAGCATCTCGCCGGCGACGTTGACGGTGACCTTCTGCGACAGGTCACCGTTGGCCACGGCCGTCGTCACCGCGGCGATGTCCCGCACCTGGATGGTGAGGTTGCGGAAGACCGTGTTGACGGAGTCGGTGAGGTCCTTCCAGGTGCCGGCCGCGCCGGGAACGTTCGCCTGCCCGCCCAGCTGTCCCGCGGCACCGACCTCGTTGGCCACGCGCGTGACCTCGTCCGCGAAGATCCGCAGCGTCTCGGTCATCTGGTTGATCGTGTCCGCGAGCTGCGCGACCTCGCCGCGCGCCGAGACGGTCACCTTCTGCGACAGGTCGCCGTTGGCGACCGCGGTGGTGACCTGGGAGATACCGCGCACCTGGGCCGTGAGGTTGCCGGCCATGAGGTTCACCGAATCGGTGAGGTCCTTCCACACGCCGGCCACACCGGGCACCTGCGCCTGGCCGCCGAGCTCGCCCTCCGTGCCCACCTCGCGCGCGACGCGGGTCACCTCGGAGGAGAACGACGACAGCTGGTCCACCATCGTGTTGACGGTGTTCTTCAGCTCCAGCATCTCGCCGGCGACGTGAACGGTCACCTTGCGTGACAGATCGCCCTTGGCCACCGCCGTCGTCACCAGGGCGATGTCCCGTACCTGGGCCGTCAGCCGGTACGCCATCGTGTTGACGGAGTCCGTGAGGTCCTTCCACGAACCCGACATGCCACGCACGCGTGCCTGGCCGCCCAGCTTGCCCTCGGTGCCCACCTCGCTGGCCACGCGCGTGACCTCGTCGGTGAACGTCGACAGCTGGTCGACGAGGTTGTTCACCGTCCGTCCGACCTTCAGGAACTCTCCGCGCAGCGGATGCCCCGTCCCGTCCGGCGCCTGCGTCCGCAGCTCCATCCGGGGCGACAGATCGCCCTCGGCGACCGCGGACAGCACCCGGCCGACCTCGGAGACGGGCCGTACGAGATCGTCCACGAGGGCGTTCGAGGCCTCGATGGCGGCCGCCCAGGAGCCCTCGTACGCACCCGTCTCCAGACGCTCGGTGAGCTTGCCCTCGCGGCCCACCATGCGCCGTACCCGGGACAGCTCGCCCGTCAGATGCAGATTGCGGTCGGCCACCTCGTTGAAGACGGCGGCGATCTCCGACATCACACCGTCGCCGGAGACGGTCAGCCGTTTCCGGAAGTTTCCGTCGCGCATCGCCACGAGGGCCGCCAGCAGTCGGTTCATGGCCGCCGTGTCCACCGCGGTGGTGCCACCGCGTGGTGTGCGCTGGTTGTCCAGGGACTGTCCGGACTGTCCGCCTTTCGCGCGCGTCTTAGTGCCCCGCGTCGCTGCGCCAGACTCCACTGTGTCCCTCCCGCAGGGGTCGACCGTTACTGCTGTGCTCCGCCACTACTGCTCGCGGTACCCGTTACTGCTGCGTATTCCTGCCGGATATACCAGGCCGCACCTCGGGCTGCTGCCCGCTGCATACAGAAGTCACTCGGCCTGCCCGGACCTTCACAAGAAGCTTGCCCAGTGTTTCACCCCGGCCGAACCCGGCCATAACAGTTCGGCAGCTTCGCACATCGTCCGCACACCCTCTGGGCGGAAAGACTGCAGACCGGCATCCGCACGGCCGTCGAAGGTAAGTAACCTTGCATGCGGCTGTCCAGCCGCGCCGGTCCGTCCGGCCTGGGCGGTGGTACGAGGAACGAGCGGGCATCGGAGGGACGGCCGGACACATGACCACCGGACTGATCCCCGGGGGACAGCCCCCGGACCGGCCGACGGGCACGCGCATGCCGCATCAGCGGGGCGAGCCGGTCGGCCACGGAGCCCTGCACGTCGACAACAGGCCGAGGAGTTCTGTGATCACCGCGCGCGCGGCCGCCAGCTTCGAGCCCGTCGGGCGATCCGTAGCGACCGCCCGCTCCTTCGTCCGCGACACCTTGCAGGGCTGGGGCTTCGCCGACATCGTCGACGACGCCGTCGTCCTCACCAGCGAGCTGGTGACCAACGCGGTGGTGCACGCCGGCACCTCCGCCGACGTCCTGTGCCTGCGCACCGACGAAGGCGTACGGATCGAGGTCGCCGACCGCTACCCGGAACGCGAGATCCCCCTCCAGGGCTCCCCGGTCAACATGGGCAGCCCCGACCGCGAGGGCGGCCGCGGACTCCAGCTCTGCGCGGCGCTGGCCGGCCGCTGGGGTGTGGATTACACGCCCACCCACAAGCAGGTCTGGTTCCAGCTCGCCCTCCCCGAGCGCGCCGTGGGCACGCGCGCGGCGGGCCCCTCGCTCCCCGCCGATCTGCTCCCGCTCGCCGACGGCAGAGTCCGGGTGGCGGTCGTCCAGATCGACCGCACCGGCTCCATCACGTCGTGGAACGAGGACGCGGAGGAGCTCTTCGGCTACCCGGCCGAACAGGTGATCGGAAAGCCCCTCACCGATCTCGCGGCCTGGCCGCACACCCCTGGCACCAGCACGGGCATCGCGGAAGCACTCCAGCTCTCCCGCTGGGAGGGCAGCTACGGCATAAGGGGCGCCAACGGCCGGGTCACCCCGGTCTACGCTTCCCACCTCCGCGTACGCGACACGGGCGGCGAACCCTCCACGGTCTGCCTCCTCGTCCGCGACCACGAACGGGCCGTCCTGCAGACGCCACTGCGCGGCCCCGCCTCCGACTCCGTCACCAACGCCGAGGGCCAGAGCACCGACCCCTTCGAGGTGTTCATCGGCTCCCCCGCCCCGGACGACCTCGACGGCCTCCTGCAGCGCACGGTCGAGCGCGCCCGCGACATGCTCGACGCCGACTCGGCCTTCCTGCTCCTCGCGACCGACGACGAGACGGAGCTCGAGGTCCGCGCGTCGACCGGCCTGCCCTCGGCCCGGCAGCGCTTCGCGCGCGTGCCCGTCGAAGCCGGCCCCGGCCGCTACGGCTCGGCCCGCATGCCGGCCGTCCACGACGACCTGGCGGCCGTCCCGGGCGCCGTACCGCTGCTGAGCGGCACGGGCATGCGCTCGGTCGTCACGGTCCCCCTGAAGGTCGAGGGCCGCCTGACCGGCTCTCTGGGCGTCGCCGCCGAGTCCCCCGGCAGATACTCGAACGAGGAGGCCCTGCGCCTGCAGTTCGCGGCCGACCGCATCGCACTGGCCGTCGAGTCGGCGCGCCTGGGCGAGCTGGAGCGGCTGCGCAGGGGCTCGCTCAGCTTCCTGGTGGAGGCCTCCGACCTGCTGGCCGGCACCCTGGACCGCGACCAGACCCTGGCGCTGATGGCCCAGATGACGGTTCCCACGCTGGCCACCTGGTGCGCCGTGTACACGATCGCGGACCAGGCGTCCGAGCCGTACCTGTCGTACGTCCTGCACGAGGACGAGGAACTCATCGACGGCATCAAGTCGTTGCTCTCGAAGATCCCCCCGCCGGACCCGGTCCCGACCCCCGGCGCACGCGTCTGGTCCGCCCCCGGCGAGGTCGCCCACCAGGCGGCCCTGCGCAGCTCCATGCGCAGCCTCGGCCTGTCCGGCGGCCCGACCCGCCAGGTCGCCTCCGGGATCGGCCCCACGCTCGCCACGGCGTCCGCCGTGGGCGGCGAGACGGTCGTCCTGCCGCTGGTGGCCCGCAACCGCGTCATCGGCATGCTGACGCTCGGCAAGCCCACCGACGAACACTTCCGCCAGGAAATCCTGGAACTGGCCGAGGACTTGAGCCGACGGGCCGCCCTGGCCCTGGACAACGCCCGCCTGTACTCGGAGCGCACGGCCATCAGCCAGTCCCTCCAGCGCAGCCTCCTGCCGCCCGAGCTCCCAGAGATCGACGGCGTCGAGGTCGAGGTCATCTACCGCGCGGCCGGCGAGGGCAACGAGGTCGGCGGCGACTTCTACGACCTGTTCCCGATCAGCGACGGCGCCTACGGCTTCGCCATCGGCGACGTCTGCGGTACGGGCCCCAACGCGGCGGCCGTCACAGGCCTGGCCCGCCACGCCCTGCGGCTGCTCGCCAGAGAGGGCCTGAGCGGCCCGGCAGTCCTGGAGCGCCTGAACTCGGCGATCCTCGACGAGGGAGCCCGCAGCCGCTTCCTGACCCTGCTCTACGGCGAGCTGCGCCCCCAGGAGGACGGCAGCGCGGAGCTGAAGGTGGTCTGCGCCGGCCACCCCCTGCCGCTCCGCCTGCGCCAGGACGGCACTGTCGAACCGGCCGCCGAGCCGCAGCCGCTGCTGGGTGTCATGGAGGACCTCGATCTGTACGAGGAGACGGTCACCCTCGACCCCGGTGACGTCCTGCTCTGCGTCACGGACGGCGTCACGGAGCGCCGCGAGGGCACGCGCATGCTGGGCGACGACGGGCTCACCGACGTCCTCACGACCTGCACGGGACTGACGGCGGGCGCGGTCGCCGCGCGCATCATGCGCGCCGTCGAGCGCTTCGCGTCGGACGCCCCGTCCGACGACATGGCGATCCTGGCGATGCGGGTCCCGGGCCTCCACAAGGACTGAACGCAAAAGAACCCCCGCCCGAAAGGGCGGGGGTTCTTTTGTCGGAGCCCCCTAACGGAATCGAACCGTTGACCTTCTCCTTACCATGGAGACGCTCTGCCGACTGAGCTAAGGGGGCCTGTCGCCTTCTCGGAGCTTCCCCCGCGGCAACGAAATAGATCATACCCCGAACACTCGCGTGCTCCCAACCTCGCTCAGAAGGCCGGCTGGAGCAGCCCGCCCAGGGCGTTGCACGCACCCGCGACGCGCTGCATGTCCCGCTTCGTCAGCGCGGCGTCCACGGGCAGCGCGAGGGTCTCGTCCGCGGCCCGCTCGGTCTCCGGCAAGGGCACGCACCGCCGGAATTCCGGCAGCCGGTGCACCGGCGTCTTCACCGGCACCCGGCACTCAACTCCGCGCGCCCGCAAGGCCCGCGCGAAGGCGTCCCGGTCCGGTCGCCCGTTTCCCGGCACCCGCACGACGTACTGCTCGTAGGTGTGTCCGTCACCGCCGTCGGGCGTGCGAAGACCCCGCAACTTGACGTCGAGGTAGGCGGCCCGCTCCCGGCGCTGCGCGATCTCGTCGTACGGCGCCTCGGACTCGCCCTGCTCCAGCACCAGAAGGCCGTGCCGCTGACCGATGGCGTGAAACCGCGTGATGTCAGCGGGTCGTCCGAAGCGATGTACGACAACGACGGCCGCGGTACGCGGAGTTGTCGCCGCCTCCACGGCGGATGCGTCAAGACAGTAGGTGACGGGATCTATGTCGGCGAACACCGGCAGCGCTCCGGCCATGGCAACGGCCTCGGCGGCCTCGACGTTCCCGAAGGCCGGCACGACGACCTCGTCACCGAGTCCGACACCGGCCGCCCTGAGCATTGCAGCAGTACCCATGCTGTGGATGCTCGTTGCGCAACGTGAACTCCAAGTGACGTAAAACAAAAAAGGGTTGGTCCCGGAACCTAAGTTCCGGGACCAACCCTGAATGGTTGTTCGGCGGCGTCCTACTCTCCCACAGGGTCCCCCCTGCAGTACCATCGGCGCTGTAAGGCTTAGCTTCCGGGTTCGGAATGTAACCGGGCGTTTCCCTCACGCTATAACCACCGAAACACTATGAAGTTAGACCGGAAAAAACACGGTCGTTGCCTCAGAACTAACACAGTGGACGCGAGCAACTGAGGACAAGCCCTCGGCCTATTAGTACCGGTCACCTCCACACGTTACCGTGCTTCCAGATCCGGCCTATCAACCCAGTCGTCTACTGGGAGCCTTACCCCATCAAGTGGGTGGGAGTCCTCATCTCGAAGCAGGCTTCCCGCTTAGATGCTTTCAGCGGTTATCCCTCCCGAACGTAGCCAACCAGCCATGCCCTTGGCAGAACAACTGGCACACCAGAGGTTCGTCCGTCCCGGTCCTCTCGTACTAGGGACAGCCCTTCTCAAGACTCCTACGCGCACAGCGGATAGGGACCGAACTGTCTCACGACGTTCTAAACCCAGCTCGCGTACCGCTTTAATGGGCGAACAGCCCAACCCTTGGGACCGACTCCAGCCCCAGGATGCGACGAGCCGACATCGAGGTGCCAAACCATCCCGTCGATATGGACTCTTGGGGAAGATCAGCCTGTTATCCCCGGGGTACCTTTTATCCGTTGAGCGACGGCGCTTCCACAAGCCACCGCCGGATCACTAGTCCCGACTTTCGTCCCTGCTCGACCCGTCGGTCTCACAGTCAAGCTCCCTTGTGCACTTACACTCAACACCTGATTGCCAACCAGGCTGAGGGAACCTTTGGGCGCCTCCGTTACTCTTTAGGAGGCAACCGCCCCAGTTAAACTACCCATCAGACACTGTCCCTGATCCGGATCACGGACCCAGGTTAGACATCCAGCACGACCAGACTGGTATTTCAACGACGACTCCCCCTGAACTGGCGTCCAGAGTTCACAGTCTCCCAGCTATCCTACACAAGCCGAACCGAACACCAATATCAAACTGTAGTAAAGGTCCCGGGGTCTTTCCGTCCTGCTGCGCGAAACGAGCATCTTTACTCGTAGTGCAATTTCACCGGGCCTATGGTTGAGACAGTCGAGAAGTCGTTACGCCATTCGTGCAGGTCGGAACTTACCCGACAAGGAATTTCGCTACCTTAGGATGGTTATAGTTACCACCGCCGTTTACTGGCGCTTAAGTTCTCAGCTTCGCCACACCGAAATGTGACTAACCGGTCCCCTTAACGTTCCAGCACCGGGCAGGCGTCAGTCCGTATACATCGCCTTACGGCTTCGCACGGACCTGTGTTTTTAGTAAACAGTCGCTTCTCGCTGGTCTCTGCGGCCACCCCCAGCTCGAGGAGCAAGTCCTCTCACCAAGCGTGGCCCCCCTTCTCCCGAAGTTACGGGGGCATTTTGCCGAGTTCCTTAACCATAGTTCACCCGAACGCCTCGGTATTCTCTACCTGACCACCTGAGTCGGTTTAGGGTACGGGCCGCCATGAAACTCGCTAGAGGCTTTTCTCGACAGCATAGGATCATCCACTTCACCACAATCGGCTCGGCATCAGGTCTCAGACACATGAGCGGCGGATTTACCTACCACTCGTCCTACACCCTTACCCCGGGACAACCACCGCCCGGGATGGACTACCTTCCTGCGTCACCCCATCACTCACCTACTACCAGCTCGGGTCACCGGCTCCACCACTCCGACCTCGTCCGAAGACTCAGCCGGCGGCTTCACGGGCTTAGCATCACTGGATTCAATGTTTGACGCTTCACAGCGGGTACCGGAATATCAACCGGTTATCCATCGACTACGCCTGTCGGCCTCGCCTTAGGTCCCGACTTACCCTGGGCAGATCAGCTTGACCCAGGAACCCTTAGTCAATCGGCGCACACGTTTCCCACGTGTGAATCGCTACTCATGCCTGCATTCTCACTCGTCAACCGTCCACAACTCGCTTACGCGGCTGCTTCACCCGGCAGACGACGCTCCCCTACCCATCACAGCCTCCGTTGGGAGTATGGCTGCAATGACACGACTTCGGCGGTACGCTTGAGCCCCGCTACATTGTCGGCGCGGAATCACTAGACCAGTGAGCTATTACGCACTCTTTCAAGGGTGGCTGCTTCTAAGCCAACCTCCTGGTTGTCTCTGCGACTCCACATCCTTTCCCACTTAGCGTACGCTTAGGGGCCTTAGTCGATGCTCTGGGCTGTTTCCCTCTCGACCATGGAGCTTATCCCCCACAGTCTCACTGCCGCGCTCTCACTTACCGGCATTCGGAGTTTGGCTAAGGTCAGTAACCCGGTAGGGCCCATCGCCTATCCAGTGCTCTACCTCCGGCAAGAAACACACGACGCTGCACCTAAATGCATTTCGGGGAGAACCAGCTATCACGGAGTTTGATTGGCCTTTCACCCCTAACCACAGGTCATCCCCCAGGTTTTCAACCCTGGTGGGTTCGGTCCTCCACGAAGTCTTACCTCCGCTTCAACCTGCCCATGGCTAGATCACTCCGCTTCGGGTCTTGAGCGTGCTACTAAAATCGCCCTGTTCGGACTCGCTTTCGCTACGGCTTCCCCACCCGGGTTAACCTCGCAACACACCGCAAACTCGCAGGCTCATTCTTCAAAAGGCACGCAGTCACGAGAATGAAGACAAGTCTTCATTCCGACGCTCCCACGGCTTGTAGGCACACGGTTTCAGGTACTATTTCACTCCGCTCCCGCGGTACTTTTCACCATTCCCTCACGGTACTATCCGCTATCGGTCACCAGGGAATATTTAGGCTTAGCGGGTGGTCCCGCCAGATTCACACGGGATTTCTCGGGCCCCGTGCTACTTGGGTGTCTCTCAAACGAGCCGCTGACGTTTCGACTACGGGGGTCTTACCCTCTACGCCGGACCTTTCGCATGTCCTTCGCCTACATCAACGGTTTCTGACTCGTCCTGTTGCCGGCAGACAACAGAAGAGAGATCCCACAACCCCGCATGCGCAACCCCTGCCGGGTCTCACACGCATACGGTTTGGCCTCATCCGGTTTCGCTCGCCACTACTCCCGGAATCACGGTTGTTTTCTCTTCCTGCGGGTACTGAGATGTTTCACTTCCCCGCGTTCCCTCCACTTGCCCTATGTGTTCAGGCAAGGGTGACAGCCCATGACGACTGCCGGGTTTCCCCATTCGGACACCCCCGGATCAAAGCCTGGTTGACGACTCCCCGGGGCCTATCGTGGCCTCCCACGTCCTTCATCGGTTCCTGGTGCCAAGGCATCCACCGTGCGCCCTTAAAAACTTGGCCACAGATGCTCGCGTCCACTGTGCAGTTCTCAAACAACGACCAGCCACCCATCACCCTGCTCCGAAGAACAAGTTCACTGGGGCCGGCGACTGAGGAAAACCATTCCCTCAGACACCCAACAGCGTGCCCGGCCGGCAACCGTCCGGAGATCATGCGTTTCACGCTCTTGCGAGCAGTACTAGCAGCCTCCGACCCAGAAACCCGGCCGAGTAGTCAACGTTCCACCCATGAGCAACCAGCATCAGGCGTTCGCTGATGTTCTGGCCTCTGACCGAGCGAGCTCGGTAAGAAGTGCTCCTTAGAAAGGAGGTGATCCAGCCGCACCTTCCGGTACGGCTACCTTGTTACGACTTCGTCCCAATCGCCAGTCCCACCTTCGACAGCTCCCTCCCACAAGGGGTTGGGCCACCGGCTTCGGGTGTTACCGACTTTCGTGACGTGACGGGCGGTGTGTACAAGGCCCGGGAACGTATTCACCGCAGCAATGCTGATCTGCGATTACTAGCGACTCCGACTTCATGGGGTCGAGTTGCAGACCCCAATCCGAACTGAGACCGGCTTTTTGAGATTCGCTCCACCTCACGGTATCGCAGCTCATTGTACCGGCCATTGTAGCACGTGTGCAGCCCAAGACATAAGGGGCATGATGACTTGACGTCGTCCCCACCTTCCTCCGAGTTGACCCCGGCGGTCTCCTGTGAGTCCCCATCACCCCGAAGGGCATGCTGGCAACACAGAACAAGGGTTGCGCTCGTTGCGGGACTTAACCCAACATCTCACGACACGAGCTGACGACAGCCATGCACCACCTGTACACCGACCACAAGGGGGGCACTATCTCTAATGCTTTCCGGTGTATGTCAAGCCTTGGTAAGGTTCTTCGCGTTGCGTCGAATTAAGCCACATGCTCCGCCGCTTGTGCGGGCCCCCGTCAATTCCTTTGAGTTTTAGCCTTGCGGCCGTACTCCCCAGGCGGGGAACTTAATGCGTTAGCTGCGGCACCGACGACGTGGAATGTCGCCAACACCTAGTTCCCACCGTTTACGGCGTGGACTACCAGGGTATCTAATCCTGTTCGCTCCCCACGCTTTCGCTCCTCAGCGTCAGTAATGGCCCAGAGATCCGCCTTCGCCACCGGTGTTCCTCCTGATATCTGCGCATTTCACCGCTACACCAGGAATTCCGATCTCCCCTACCACACTCTAGCTAGCCCGTATCGACTGCAGACCCGAGGTTAAGCCTCGGGCTTTCACAATCGACGTGACAAGCCGCCTACGAGCTCTTTACGCCCAATAATTCCGGACAACGCTTGCGCCCTACGTATTACCGCGGCTGCTGGCACGTAGTTAGCCGGCGCTTCTTCTGCAGGTACCGTCACTTTCGCTTCTTCCCTGCTGAAAGAGGTTTACAACCCGAAGGCCGTCATCCCTCACGCGGCGTCGCTGCATCAGGCTTTCGCCCATTGTGCAATATTCCCCACTGCTGCCTCCCGTAGGAGTCTGGGCCGTGTCTCAGTCCCAGTGTGGCCGGTCGCCCTCTCAGGCCGGCTACCCGTCGTCGCCTTGGTGAGCCATTACCTCACCAACAAGCTGATAGGCCGCGGGCTCATCCTTCACCGCCGGAGCTTTTAACCCTCACAGATGCCTGCGAGAGTGTTATCCGGTATTAGACCCCGTTTCCAGGGCTTGTCCCAGAGTGAAGGGCAGATTGCCCACGTGTTACTCACCCGTTCGCCACTAATCCCCACCGAAGTGGTTCATCGTTCGACTTGCATGTGTTAAGCACGCCGCCAGCGTTCGTCCTGAGCCAGGATCAAACTCTCCGTGAATGTTTTCCCGTAAGTCGGGATGAACACCACGAGAGCGGAACAGTCAGGCGGAATGAGCCCGACCGTTCACAGCGTCCTCGCTGTGTTTTCTTCAAAGGAACCTCGCCACCAGGAAATCCCGGTGTCGGGGTATCAACATATCTGGCGTTGACTTTTGGCACGCTGTTGAGTTCTCAAGGAACGGTCGCTTCCTTTGTACTCACCCTCTCGGGCTTTCCTCCGGGCGCTTCCCTTCGGTCTTGCGTTTCCGACTCTATCAGATCTTTTTCCGATCCGATTTCCTCGGTGCTTTCCAGGTTCCCGCTTTTGTTTCGCGGTTTCCTTTCCGGCGGATCCGACTTTATCAGAAGTTCTGAGTCGGTTTTCCCGCCCCTCCGGGTCTGCTCCGGCACACGAAGCGTCCGGGTTCCCTTGCTGGCGGAGCCGTAAACGTACTGGAGCGAGGCGCCCGGATGCAAATCGAGGTGCCCCGCTCCCAGTTCACACGGACGAGGTGTCAGACCTCCACCACGACCGGCAGGATCATCGGCCTGCGGCGATACGTGTCGGAGACCCACTTGCCGAGGGTCCGGCGGATGAGTTGCTGCAGCTGGTGCGGCTCCACGACGCCGTCCTGGGCCGAGCGTTCGAGGACTTCGGCGATCTTGGGGATCACCGCGCCGAAGGCGGAGTCCTCGATTCCCGAGCCCCGGGCCTGGATGTGCGGACCGCCCGTGATCTTGCCGGTGGAGGAGTCCACGACGACGAAGACCGAGATGATGCCCTCGTCGCCCAGGATCTTCCGGTCCTTCAGGGCCGGCTCGCCCACGTCACCGACGGACAGGCCGTCGACGTAGACGTAACCCGCCTGGACCTTGCCCGAGATCTTGGCCTTGCCCTCGACGAGGTCGACGACGACGCCGTCCTCGGCGATGACGATCCGGTCGTGGGGGACGCCGGTCAGCGCGCCCAGCTCGGCGTTGGCCCTCAGGTGGCGCCATTCGCCGTGCACCGGCATCAGGTTCTTCGGGCGGCAGATGTTGTAGAAGTACAGGAGCTCGCCGGCGGACGCGTGGCCCGAGACGTGCACCTTGGCGTTGCCCTTGTGGACGACGTTGGCGCCCCAGCGGGTCAGGCCGTTGATCACGCGGTAGACCGCGTTCTCGTTGCCCGGGATCAGCGAGGAGGCGAGGATCACCGTGTCGCCGTCGACGATCCGGATCTGGTGGTCGCGGTTGGCCATCCGGGACAGGGCCGCCATCGGTTCGCCCTGCGAGCCCGTGCAGACCAGGACCACTTCGCTGTCCGGGAGGTCGTCGAGCGTCTTGACGTCGACCACCAGGCCCGGCGGGACCTTCAGATAGCCGAGGTCCCGCGCGATGCCCATGTTGCGGACCATGGAGCGGCCGACGAAGGCGACCCTGCGGCCGTACTCATGGGCCGCGTCCAGGATCTGCTGGATGCGGTGGACGTGGCTGGCGAAGCTCGCCACGATGATCCGCTTGCGGGCGCTCGCGAAGACCTGGCGCAGGACGTTGGAGATGTCCCGCTCGTGCGGGGTGAAGCCCGGGACCTCGGCGTTCGTGGAGTCCGAGAGGAGGAGGTCGATGCCCTCCTCGCTCAGGCGCGCGAACGCGTGCAGGTCCGTGAGGCGGTTGTCCAACGGGAGCTGGTCCATCTTGAAGTCGCCGGTGTGCACGACCATGCCGGCCGGGGTGCGGATGGCGACCGCGAGGGCGTCCGGGATGGAGTGGTTGACCGCGATGAACTCGCAGTCGAAGGGGCCGACGCGTTCGCGGTTCCCCTCCGCCACCTCCAGGGTGTAGGGGCGGATGCGGTGCTCCTGGAGCTTGGCCTCGATGAGCGCGAGGGTCAGCTTGGAGCCGATCAGCGGGATGTCCGGCTTCTCCCGGAGGAGGAAGGGGACACCGCCGATGTGGTCCTCGTGGCCGTGGGTGAGGACGATGCCCTCGATGTCGTCGAGGCGGTCCCGGACGGACGAGAAGTCCGGCAGGATCAGGTCGATTCCGGGCTGCTCCTCCTCGGGGAAGAGCACTCCGCAGTCGACGATCAGCAGGCGGCCGCCGTACTCGAAGACCGTCATGTTCCGGCCGATCTCGCCGAGGCCGCCGAGCGGGGTGACCCGTAGGCCACCCTCGGGGAGCGACGGGGGCAGGCCGAGTTCAGGATGCGGATGACTCAAAAGACTCTCCTCACCATGCGCGCCACGTACCGGTAGGCACGTGGCGCGCATGACGTTCGTGCGTGTAGCAGTTGTCGTTGTGGGGTGCAGGCGCGCGGCGGCCCTGCCTGTTCAGTTGTGAAGCCCGGTGGTGCCAAGTCTGGTGTTAGAGCTGTACCCCGCCCGCGGCAAGATCGATCTTGAGCTGCTCGATCTCTTCCGGCGTGCACTCGACCATCGGTGCGCGCAGGGGGCCGGCCGGGAGGCCCTGGAGGGTGAGCGCGGCCTTCGTCGTCATGACGCCCTGGGTGCGGAACATGCCCGTGTAGACGGGGAGCAGCTTCTGGTGGATCTCGGTGGCCTTCTGTACGTCGCCCGAGACGAAGGCGTCCACGAGGGCGCGCAGGTCGGGGGTGACGACGTGGCCGACGACCGAGACGAAGCCGACCGCGCCCACGGAGAGCAGCGGGAGGTTCAGCATGTCGTCGCCGGAGTACCAGGCGAGGCCGGAGCGCGCGATGGCCCAGCTGGCGCGGCCGAGGTCGCCCTTGGCGTCCTTGTTGGCTACGACGCGCGGGTGCTCGGCGAGACGGACGAGCGTCTCGGTGTTGATCGGGACCCCGCTGCGGCCCGGGATGTCGTAGAGCATGACCGGCAGCTCGGCGGCGTCGGCGACGGCCGTGAAGTGCCGGTAGAGGCCCTCCTGCGGGGGCTTGTTGTAGTACGGGGTGACGACCAGGAGGCCGTGGGCTCCGACGCGCTGGGCCTCGCGGGCCAGCTCGATGCTGTGGTGGGTGTCGTTGGTGCCGACGCCCGCGACCACGTGGGCCCGGTCGCCGACGGCCTCGAGGACCGCCCGTACGAGGTCCGATTTCTCCGCGTCGCTGGTGGTGGGGGACTCGCCGGTGGTGCCGTTGATGATCAGGCCGTCGTTGCCTGCGTCCACCAGGTGAGCGGCGAGCCGCTGCGCGCCGTCGAGGTCGAGTGCGCCGTCCGCCGTGAAGGGCGTGACCATGGCGGTGAGGACCCGCCCGAAGGGGGTCTGCGGAGTCGAGGTCGGAGCCATGGGGAACACGCTACTCGGTGCTCAATGTGAGGTCTGCCCTTGGGGTGCGGGATAAGTCAGGACAAATGCGGAGCCCGGTACTGCCCGCTCGGGGGTTCAAGCAGTACCGGGTCCGTTTGATCAGGCTAGATGAACTTCTCCAAAAGCCGCAATACGGACACCTCTGACCGCGATCCGTACAGATGTCCCACCACGGGGGGCGACCTGTGCGTGTGCCTACGATGAGACCCCATCCCCTAGCGGCCCGACCGCTGCCCGGCCCGCCGCCAGAAGCGGGGGTGCCAGCGTGGGAGGATTCCCCCTCTCTGCCCCGTTTTTGAACTGGAGTGATCACATGCACGCGGTCGAACCACAGGTGCATCTCATTGGTCGCCCCGCCCTCGACTACGACGAGATCGCGGCGTACCTCAAGGATGTCGGTGGGGAGAAGTGGCTGGAGCGCATCGACCGCGGTGAGCTGGACGACGCACAGAACCTCGCGGAGTTCGCCGGCCGCATCTGCTACCGCTCCTGGGAGCCCGGCCTCAACCCCAACGTGACGCGCATCCGCGCGGACCAGGAGAAGTACCTGCAGAACATCCTGGCCAGCGCCCACGGTTCGGTCCTGGAGCACGTCACGTTCAACTTCATCCTGCACAACGTCAGCCGGGTGGCCACCCATGAACTGGTGCGCCACCGGGCGGGTGTGGCGGTGTCCCAGGAGTCGCTGCGCTTCGTGCGGCTGGACGACCTGCCGTTCTGGTTCCCCGAGTGGGCGCAGCAGGACGCGGAGCTGATGTCCCGCGCCACCGGGCTCCTGAAGGAGATGGAGGCCTTCCAGCGCTGGATGGCGGACCACTTCGGGCTGGACGAGGAGGGGGTGCCCTTCTCCGAGAAGAAGGCGAAGACCTCCTTCATGCGGCGCTTCGCGCCCGAGGGGCTGGGCACCGGTCTGGTCTGGAGCGCGAACGTGCGCACCCTGCGCCATGTGATCGAGAACCGTACTGCGGCCGGGGCGGAGGAGGAGATCCGTCTCATCTTCGGCAAGGTGGGCGAGCTGATGATGAAGGAAGCCCCGGCGCTCTTCGGTGACTACACCGTCGAGGACGGAGCCTGGGTCCCGGGCTGGCGGAAGGTCTGACCCTTCTCCCCTTCCCTTCGAGCGCATCCGAGGTGGCCGGGGCGCTCCCCGCGACCGTGCGGGGAGCGCCCCGGCCACCTTTTCGCGACATACGTCGGCGAATTTCTGTGAATTCGGCGAAAGCGGGCACCCTTTGGGGCACTCGACCGTCTGTGTAGACGACAGTCACCCGTTCGACACCCGCAGCCGTGTCCAGAAGGAGGCGCACCCTCATGTTCCGTCGGCGCGAACCCGTTCCGTTCGCCTTCGTCGCCGAGGCCGACAGGTTCCGCAGCAACGTCACTCCCCCGCCCCGGCAACGGGCGTCCGCCGGTCAGATGGCCGGACGCTGGCTGCTCGGGCTGACCATCGTCGCCGGACTGGTGGGCTCGCTGGTCCTCGGGATGCCGGCCCTGTCCGTGAACAGCTCCACGTCGACTCAGCAGTCACAGGCGTCCCAGGGGCGCTGACTCCATCCGGACCCCCGAAGGTGGTGAGCGGAGACACAGGCGGATAGCCTCACCGGGCACAGCCCACGCATGGAGCGAGTGAGGACCAGCCGTGCCCCTGCCCTTCCTGACGGCCGACCGTGCTTTCGAGACCGCCGACGACGTCGCGCTGCCCTTCGAGGACCGTGACCGCTGGCGGCGCCCGTACCGCCCCGGGCCGTTGCGCGTCGGCACGGCGGCGCTCTGTCTCCTGCTCGCCTCCTTCGTGCTGTTCGCGGCGGTCCTCATCGGCCTCACGGGCTCGGTGTCCGAGGCCGGAGTGATCCTCGGCGTCGCGGTGCTCGTCATCGTCGGCGCGCTGCGGCTGCTGCGCATGGGTGTGTGGGTGAGCCCGCGCGGCCTGCGCCTCGTCCGCTACTTCGGCACGCGTACGACGCCCTGGGGGCAGGTCGCCGCCGTGCGGACGGTGCAGCAGCCGGTGCGCTGGCTGGGGCTGCCGCGCACGGTGCAGGGGCAGGCGCTGATCCTCGTACGCGCGGAGGGCAACGCTCAGGACCATCCGCTGATGACCTCGCACAACGCGGACTTCCTGGCCCGGGCGGGCTCCTTCGACCGGGCCGCGGACACCATTGAGGCCTGGGCGGCGGAGCACCGGCGGGGCTGACCCCGGCACACGTACGCCGAAGGGGCCGGTCCGCACGCGCTGCGGACCGGCCCCTTCGGCATGAACGGGTCCAGGGCCTGTCGTTTGGATCAGCTCGGCGTCGCGGGCCCTGGCACGCACATCTGCCGCAACGCACCGCCCCCTGCAGCCGACCTGATCCAAACGACAGGCCCTATGCCTCGATCGTCCTGCCGTCGTGCAGGGCGATCGCCCGTTGCATCGCCTTGCGGGCCCGCGGGGTGTCGCGGGCGTCGTGGTAGGCGACGGCGAGGCGGAACCAGCTGCGCCAGTCGTCCGGGGCCGCCTCCGTCTCCGCCTTGCGCTTGGCGAAGACCTCGTCGGCCGAGTCACGGTCGATCCGGCCGCCCGGCGTGCGCCTCAACTCGTCGACGGGCAGGCCGCCTTCGGCGTCGAGCTCGGCGGCGAGGGCGTTGGCCCTGCGGACGAAGCGGGTGTTCTTCCACAGAAACCACAGACCGATCACCGGCAGGATCAGCACCGCGACGCCGAAGGTGACGGTCACGGCCGTGCCGGCCTGGATGAGCATGACGCCGCGGCTGCCGACCAGGACGAAGTAGAAGACCAGGACGGCGGCCGTTATGAGGTAGGAGATCTTCGCGCGCATGACGTCAGGGGCTCAGTTCAGATCGAGGAAGTGTTCCAGGCCGAAGGTCAGGCCGGGAGTGGTCACCACGCGGCGGACGCCGAGCAGGATGCCGGGCATGAAGCTGCTGTGGTGCAGGGAGTCGTGACGGATCGTCAGGGTCTCGCCCTCGCCGCCCAGCAGGACCTCCTGGTGGGCGAGCAGTCCGCGCAGGCGGACCGAGTGGACCGGAATCCCGTCGACGTCGGCACCGCGCGCGCCCTCCAGCGCGGTCTCGGTGGCGTCCGGCGCGGGGGCCGTGCCGGCCTGCGCGCGGGCCTCGGCAATGAGCTGGGCGGTGCGGGTGGCGGTGCCCGAGGGCGCGTCGACCTTCTTGGGGTGGTGCAGCTCGACGACCTCGACGGACTCGAAGTACGGCGCCGCGATCTGCGCGAACTTCATGTTCAGTACGGCCCCGATGGAGAAGTTGGGCGCGATGAGGACGCCCGTCTCCGGGGAGGCGGTGAGCCAGCTCTTCAGCTGCGCGAGGCGCTCGTCGGTCCAGCCCGTGGTGCCGACCACCGCGTGGATGCCGTGGCCCACGCAGTACTCGAGGTTGGCCATGACCGAGTCCGGGGTGGTCAGTTCCACGGCGACCTGGGCGCCGGTCTCGGCGAGGGTCTCCAGCTTGTCGCCCCGGCCGAGGGCGGCGACCAGCTCCAGGTCCTCGGCCGCCTCGACGGCCCGTACCGCCTCCGAACCGATCCGGCCCTTGGCACCGAGGACCGCCACGCGCAGCTTGCTCATCTCTTTTGCTTCCTCACGCAGTTACCGAAGACGGATGTCAGGCCACGGCCTCTTGCAGCCGGGACGCCTGCTTGTCCTTGAGCGGGCCGATGACCGACAGCGACGGCCGCTGTCCCAGGATGTCGCGGGCGACCGAGCGCACGTCGTCCGGGGTCACCGACGCTATCCGGGCCAGCATGTCGTCGACCGACATCTGCTCCCCCCAGCACAGCTCGCTCTTGCCGATGCGGTTCATCAGCGCGCCCGTGTCCTCCAGGCCCAGGACGGTCGAACCGCGCAGCTGGCCGATGGCCCGGCCGATCTCCTCGTCGGACAGACCGTGCTCGGCGACGTGGTCGAGCTCGTCGCGGCAGATCTTCAGCACGTCGTGGACCTGCGAGGGCCGGCAGCCGGCGTAGACGCCGAACAGGCCGCAGTCGGCGAAGCCCGAGGTGTACGAGTACACGCTGTAGGCCAGGCCGCGCTTCTCGCGGACCTCCTGGAACAGCCGGGAGGACATGCCGCCGCCCAGCGCCGTGTTCAGCACACCCAGCGCCCAGCGGCGGTCGTCGGTGCGGGCCAGACCCGGCATGCCCAGGACCACGTGGGCCTGCTCCGTCTTGCGGCCGAGCAGTTCGACGCGGCCCGCGGTGCGCAGGGCGCGCCGTCCGTCGCGCGGGGCGATGGGGGTGGCGTCCGCGTTCCTGAAGGCGCCGGCCTTCTCGAAGGCGGCCCGGACCTGTCGTACGACCCTGTTGTGGTCGATGTTGCCGGCGGCAGCCACCACGAGGTGGGTCGGGTCGTAGTGCTTCTTGTAGAAGCGGCGGATGCGGTCGGCGGTGAGGGCATTGACCGTGTCGACCGTGCCGAGGACCGGGCGGCCGAGGGGGTTGTCTCCGAACATCGTGTGCGCGAACAGGTCGTGCACGCAGTCGCCCGGGTCGTCCTCGGTCATGGCGATCTCTTCGAGGATCGCGCCGCGCTCGACGTTGACGTCCTCCTCGCGGATCAGGGAGCCGGTCAGCATGTCGCAGACGACGTCTATGGCCAGCGGCAGGTCGGCGTCGAGCACGCGCGCGTAGTAGCACGTGTACTCCTTCGCCGTGAACGCGTTCATCTCGCCGCCGACCGCGTCGAGGGCGGCGGAGATGTCCAGGGCCGACCGGCGCTGCGTCCCCTTGAACAGGAGGTGCTCAAGGTAGTGCGTGGCGCCGTTCAGGGACGGCGTCTCGTCGCGGGAGCCCACGTGCGCCCAGATGCCGAAGGTCGCGGAGCGGACCGAGGGCAGGGTCTCGGTGACGATGCGCAGGCCGCCCGGGAGGGTGGTCTTGCGGACCGTGCCGATGCCGTTCTCGCCCTTGATCAGGGTTTGGGTACGGGCGACGGCCCGCGCCTCCGAAGAGGTGCGGGCCGTCGCCGTGGCGCTGCTCGACGTCACTTGTCGGTGTCGTCCTTCGTCTCCGCGTCCTCTTCGCCCTCGATCACGGGGACGAGGGAGAGCTTGCCGCGGGAGTCGATCTCGGCGATCTCGACCTGGACCTTGGCGCCCACTCCGAGTACGTCCTCGACGTTCTCCACGCGCTTGCCGCCGGCGAGCTTGCGGATCTGCGAGATGTGCAGCAGACCGTCCTTGCCCGGGAGCAGCGACACGAACGCGCCGAAGGTGGTCGTCTTCACGACCGTACCCAGGTAGCGCTCGCCGACCTCGGGCATCGTCGGGTTGGCGATGCTGTTGATCGTCGTACGGGCGGCTTCGGCGGACGGGCCGTCGACCGCACCGATGTAGATGGTGCCGTCGTCCTCGATGGTGATGTCCGCGCCGGTGTCCTCCTGGATCTGGTTGATCATCTTGCCCTTGGGGCCGATGACCTCGCCGATCTTGTCCACTGGGATCTTCACGGTGATGATCCGCGGGGCGTTGGGGGACATCTCGTCCGGCGTGTCGATCGCTTCCATCATCACGTCGAGGATGTGGAGGCGGGCGTCACGGGCCTGCTTCAGGGCGGCGGCCAGGACCGAGGCCGGGATGCCGTCCAGCTTGGTGTCCAGCTGGAGCGCGGTGACGAACTCCTTCGTACCGGCGACCTTGAAGTCCATGTCGCCGAAGGCGTCCTCCGCACCGAGGATGTCGGTGAGGGTGACGTAGTGCGTCTCGCCCTCGATCTCCTGGGAGATCAGGCCCATGGCGATACCGGCGACGGGGGCCTTCAGCGGCACACCGGCGTTCAGCAGCGACATGGTGGAGGCGCAGACCGAGCCCATGGACGTCGAGCCGTTGGAGCTCAGCGCCTCGGAGACCTGGCGGATCGCGTAGGGGAACTCCTCGCGCGTCGGCAGGACCGGGACGAGGGCGCGCTCGGCGAGGGCGCCGTGGCCGATCTCGCGGCGCTTCGGGGAGCCGACGCGGCCGGTCTCGCCGGTGGAGTACGGCGGGAAGTTGTAGTTGTGCATGTAGCGCTTGCGGGTCACCGGGGAGAGGGTGTCCAGCTGCTGCTCCATGCGGAGCATGTTCAGGGTGGTGACGCCCAGGATCTGGGTCTCGCCACGCTCGAACACCGCGGAGCCGTGCACGCGCGGGATGGCCTCGACCTCGGCGGCCAGGGTGCGGATGTCGGTGACACCGCGGCCGTCGATGCGCTTCTTCTCCTTGATGACGCGCTCACGGACCAGGGTCTTGGTCAGCGAGCGGTACGCGGCGGAGATCTCCTTCTCGCGGCCCTCGAACTCCGGCAGGAGCTTCTCGGCGGCGAGCGCCTTGACGCGGTCCAGCTCGGCCTCGCGCTCCTGCTTGCCGGCGATGGTCAGCGCGGAGGCGAGCTCCGGCTTGACGGCGGCGGTGAGGGCCTCGAGGACGTCGTCCTGGTAGTCCAGGAAGATCGGGAACTCGCCGACCGGCTTGGCGGCCTTGGCGGCGAGGTCGGACTGCGCCTTGCACAGCACCTTGATGAAGGGCTTCGCGGCCTCGAGACCGGCGGCGACGACCTCCTCGGTGGGGGCCTCGGCGCCGCCCTTGACCAGCTGGATGGTCTTCTCGGTGGCCTCGGCCTCGACCATCATGATCGCGACGTCGCCGTCCTCCAGCGTGCGGCCCGCGACGACCATGTCGAAGACGGCGTCCTCGAGCTCGGTGTGCGTCGGGAAGGCCACCCACTGGCCGTTGATCAGCGCGACGCGGACACCGCCGATCGGGCCGGAGAAGGGCAGACCGGCCAGCTGCGTGGACGCGGAGGCGGCGTTGATCGCCACGACGTCGTACAGGTGGTCGGGGTTGAGGGCCATGATCGTGCAGACGACCTGGATCTCGTTGCGCAGGCCCTTCTTGAAGGACGGGCGCAGCGGGCGGTCGATCAGACGGCAGGTGAGGATGGCGTCCTCGGAGGGACGGCCCTCACGGCGGAAGAAGCTGCCGGGGATCTTGCCGGCGGCGTACATCCGCTCCTCGACGTCCACCGTCAGCGGGAAGAAGTCGAGCTGGTCCTTGGGGTTCTTGGAGGCGGTGGTGGCCGACAGCACCATGGTGTCGTCGTCCAGGTAGGCCACGGCGGAGCCGGCGGCCTGCTTGGCCAGGCGGCCCGTCTCGAAGCGGATGGTGCGGGTGCCGAAGGAGCCGTTGTCGATGACGGCTTCGGCGTAGTGGGTCTCGTTCTCCACTAGCGTTTTCTCCGTTACTTTTCGTCTTTTGTCCCGTCTGCCCGTGTGGCGGTGGGACGTGAGCGGAGAAGCGCTCCTTCTGGTGCGGGCCGGTCTTCGATCGAAGCACCCGGGGTTCGCATCGCCCGGGGGCCACTACCGAGGACCGGCGGCGGCGAGGTGCACTTCTCCTCGTGCGTACCGCGTGTGCGGTACTGCGATGTGCTACCACCCTACAAAGTGGGTGTGACACTGCGCACGTTTCCGCATGTACGGCAAAGGTTTCCGTACCTACGGCAAAGGGAGCGATCCCCGATCGTTTCGGGAACCGCTCCCTTCATGGCGTACTACTTGGCGCCCGCCGCACCGCGGCGGATGCCGAGGCGGTCGACCAGCGTACGGAAGCGCTGGATGTCCTTCTTCGCCAGGTACTGCAGCAGGCGACGGCGCTGACCGACCAGGATCAGCAGGCCACGACGGGAGTGGTGGTCGTGCTTGTGGGTCTTGAGGTGCTCGGTCAGGTCCGAGATGCGGCGCGAGAGCATGGCGACCTGGACCTCGGGGGAGCCGGTGTCGCCCTCCTTCTGGCCGAACTCGGTGATGATCTGCTTCTTCGTAGCGGCGTCGAGCGACACGCGTACTCCTCATTGGTCTGTGGTTGCCGCCGAGTGCCCCTGGTCTGCTTCTCAGGGGAGCTTCCGTGACTCGGGAGGCGGGGATCCGCTGGGCGCAGTCTCCGGACGAACCGGGGACGCGTACACAAACGGCCGTCACACAGCGTACCAGGCGGCCGGGGCGGCTCTCACCGCGGTCCTATCGCACCGCCATGCTCTCGACTCCGAGGACGAGGTAGACCCATCGTGGCTGCCCCTTGGCCGGTCCGTCGACCTTCTTGACGCCGAAGAAGATACGGCCGTCCTGGACGACGATGTCGTTGTACTCGGTCGTCGTCATGAAGTCGGCCTCCTGGGGGAGGTCGAAGTAGAGGTAGGGGGTCTCCGTACCGGTCCTCGGGTCGAGGGCGACCAGTCCCGTGGGCATGACGTGCTGGTCGGTCACGCGGACGGCGAGGAGTCGGTCGCCGCTCAACCGTACGGGGTAGAGCAGCGAGCCGGGGCCGGACTCGAACTTTCTGGTGGTCTTCCCGTTCGCCAGGTCGAAGCCGATGATCCAGTTGGAGTTGGTCAGCTCGCCCGAGTCCCTGCTGCGCAGGAAGACCTGGCCCGCGCCGACGGCGATGGTCGGGCAGTCCTCGGTGGACAGGTAGTCGTCGTACGAGCACTCGCCCACGTAGGTGCCGTTCTGCAGGCGGATCACGGCCCGGGTCCTGCCCTCGCCGTCGAGGGAGAGCATCTCGGAGATGCCGATCTCGCCGGCCTGGACGGCGAGGACGGGCGGTTCGGCGGAGGGGATGTTCAGGTCGCGGACGCCCTTTGCGGCGGAGTACGTCCACAGCGTCCGGCCGGTCTTCGGGTCCACCTTGCGCGCCTTGTAGGTGGTGGCGTCCGTCGAGTCGGCGGGTGCCTTGTCGTTCCAGCACTGCTCGCGCACCAGCAGCGCGCCTCCGCCGGCGGCGCCCATGTCCTGGCAGGGGCCGGTCGCCGTCGTCTCCCACGCGCGCGTGCCGTCCTTCATGCTGTACGCGTCCGTGCCGCCGCCCCAGGTCACCACGACCGTGCCGTGGACCAGGGTCACGCTCGGGGTGTCCTGCTCGTCGCCGCCGGTCGCCATGCCGTGGCCGTCGCCGAGCTGGGAGACGGGGAAGTCGGCGTCCCAGATCTCACGGCCGTCGTCGAGGTCGAAGAAGGCCACGTGGTTGCAGAAGGCGTTGCCGCGGTCGTTCGCCCGGAAGAGGACGGCCGTGCGGTGGTCGCCGGTGACGTGGCGGGTGTAGCCGCAGATCGGACCGTCGAGGGGGAGCTTCCACTTCTCGTCGCCGGGAGAGGCGTCGTCGCCGATGCGCAGGCCGACGACCGTCTTGTTGATGCCCTTGGCGAGGATCCTGTCGGTGGCCCACATGCCGGGCAGTTCGTAGTGCTCGCCGGGGCTCATGTCGTCCACGGAGAAGCGGAAGGCCATCTTTCCGGTTGGATTCGCGGGCTTCTTCTCGACCGTCTCCCGCACGTCGAGGGGGCCCTGTGCGGCGGTCGTCGCGCCCGAGGTCTTCGTACCGCCCGTGCCGGTGCCCCAAAGGAGCCAGCCGCCCGTGCCGAGGGCCGCGACCAGGACGAGCGCGAGCAGGGCCACGGGCCACTTGGCGCGGCGCTTCGGAGCGGGGGGCTGTGCGGGCGGGGCGGGGGGCGTGTACATCGATGGCGGCGGGCCGAAGCTCACGCGGGGATCCCTTTCGTATGACGGCCTTGGGGTGGCGGAGCGTTTCTTCGACGGCGGTTCGGATTCCGGTCCGGCGGACATGGAAACGCCCCACGCTCCGGGAGCGGAGCGTGGGGCGGTACGGCTGTCGGCTAGACGCCGCCGCGGACCTTGCCGTAGACGTCGAGGACGGCCAGGCAGACCGGCACCAGCGACAGCAGCACCAGCGAGTCCGCGAGGTCGAGCATGCGGCCCCAGAACGGGGACAGCCCCTTCTGCGGGACGATCAGCGCGATCGCGATCAGCAGCAGCACACCCACCGCGACCGAGGCGCCGAGCCACAGGGTCCGTACGTTGACCGGGCCGGAGTTGCCCTGGAGCAGATCCATGATGACGCCGGCCGGCGGCGAGATCGCGAGGCCGAGGACCAGCAGGGCCAGCGTGACGACACCGGCCACGAAAAGGCAGGTGACCTGGGCGGTGTAGCGGAACAGGCGGGCCCGCAGCATCGCGGCGAGGCCGGTGCACAGGGCGAGCAGCTGGGCCCAGCCGCTGTCGCTGAAGCCGAGCACCGCGCCGCCGGCGCCGACGACGACCGCAGCGCAGCCGCCCACCAGGCCGAGCAGCAGCTCGTGCCCGCGGCTGGTCTGCGCGACGATGCGCTGGACGTCGACGGCCTCGAGGTCACCCTCGCGGCCCTCGCGCCGGGCGCGGGCCAGGTCCTCGGGGTTGCGGAAGCCGATCGGCAGCTTGGCGAACCGGGCCGACCAGCCGGGCAGGAACCCGACGACGGCCAGGGCGACCACGGCGGTGCCGGCGGCGATCTCGCGCGGCGCGGCGTCGGTGAGCACGCCGGCGAACACGGCGAGCGTGCCGATCGCGGAGGCCAGCGCGGCGGCCACGAACGGGGCGTCGCCCTGCGGCAGCAGCATGATCAGTACGACGGAGAAGAGCAGTACGGCGACACAGCCGACGAGGAACTGGATCCGGCCCGGTCCCTCTTGCGCGTCCTGCGAGATGACGCCGGAGCCCGCGATGAGCGCGTGCGGCAGCGCCGAGATGCCGAGCGCGACGGCCGAACCACGGTCGTCGTACACCCGCGCGCGGACGCCGGCCATGGCCGTCAGGGCGAGGGCGGTGACGCCGGCGAGGATGCCCTGCAGGCCGTGCATGTCGTGCCGGACCGGGTCGGCGAACCAGAAGACGAAGCCGAGCATGACCAGCAGCAGCGACCCGGCGACCAGTCCGGCGACCCGCATCAGGTTGTCGTTCCAGCTGCGGGTGTCCTGCTTGACCGCGGTGGCGATCGCGTCGACCACGTCGTCGTGCACGGCCGGCGGCAGCGAGTCGGCGAACGTGCGCAGCAACAGCACCTCGCCGTCGCGGACGCGGTGCTCCAGCAACGACCGGCTCGCGTCGAGAACCTGGCCCTCGCGCGTCACAAGGTGGTAGCCGGCGAGACTCGTGTCCGACTGGACCAGGCCGGAGAGCCGGACGATCTCAGGGAAGAGGTCCTGGATCGGAAGGTCCTCGGGCAGCGCCACATCGACCCGACTGTCCGGCGCTGCGATGGTGATTCGGCAGAAACCTGTCGAAGTCCCCGTGCTCACCTGGTGATCCCCCTGCTAGACAACTGCTAGACGACTGCTCGGCGCGTGTGGAAGAACGCGTCCTCGCGTCGCTCGTACGACGCGGAGCGCCACCATATCCGTTGTCGCACCCACGACAGGCCCTGCCTCCCCCATTCCTCCCAGGACCTGCGCCGCATCTCCATGCGCCTGGCTCCCTCGGCCATCTCCGCCATCAGTAGGATCGTCGCCTACGCGAACGACGCCTGCGCGAACAAGAACGTCGCGGTACACGGGGGCGTCGGTGCCAGGACGTATCAATCGCGAAGGATGAGTGCATCGGTGAGCGTCGTCATCATCAAACGACCACCGCGGACAGTGCCCCCGGCCGTGCCCGAGGGCGAGGTGAGGCTCGAGACGCCACCCGAGCTGCCCCGCGAGGGCGACGAGAGCATGCTGATGAACCTGCTGCCCATGATGGGCATGCTGGGTTCCGTCGGCTTCTTCTTCATGCCCAACCTGCCCTCGTACATGAGGGTGGTCGGCGGCCTGATGCTGGCCTCCACGCTGGCCATGGCCATCGCCCAGTACGCCAAGTCCCGTCAGGGCGGCGGCGCGGGGATGGCGCAGGACCGGCGTGACTACTTCCGCTATCTGGAGCAGGTCCGCAAGGACGTGCACAAGACCGCCGAACTGCAGCGGCGCAGCCAGTTGTTCCAGCACCCCGAGCCGGACCAGCTGTGGGCGGTCGCCGCCGACGGCAAGCGGCTGTGGGAACGGCGGCCGACCGACGCGGACTTCGCGTCCGTACGGATCGGCCGCGGCGTGCAGCAGCTCAACACCCCGCTCGTCGCGCCGGACACGGCACCCAAGGAGGAGCTGGAGCCGCTGACGGCGGCGGCCATGAAGGCGTTCCTCGACGCGCACGGCTCGCTCAACGACCTGCCCGTCTCGGTGTCGTTGCGCGCCTTCTACCACGTGACGGTGTGCGGCGAGACGGACACGGTGTACGCCAACGCCCGTGCCACGCTGGCCCAGTTGGCGACGCTCCACTCGCCCGAGGACCTGATGGTCGCGGTGGTGGCGCATCCCTCCTCGGCGGCCGACTGGGACTGGATCAAGTGGCTGCCGCACAGCCAGCACCCGAAGGCCAAGGACGGCGCGGGCTCGGCCCGGCTGCTCTTCGACGACCTCGGTGAGCTGGAGGAGGCGCTGGCAGACCAGTTGGACGACCGTCCCCGTTGGAACCGGGACGCCAACCCGGTCTACGACCAGCCGCACCTGATCGTGATCCTCGACGGCGGCACGGTGCCCCCGGACTCCGAACTCGCCAGCGCCGAGGGGCTGCAGGGCGTCACCTTCCTGGAGATCGCGCCGGGCGAGCTGGAGGAGGAGCTGCGGGCCGGCCTCACGATCTTCGTGAAGCCGGAGCGGATGCGCCTGTTCGTCGGCCACGAGTCGGCGTACACCGGCAGACCGGACATCCTCAGCCCCGAGCAGGCCGAGTCCCTGGCCCGGCAGCTCGCGCCCTTCCGGGTCGGTTCGGCCGAGGAGGGCGAACCGCTGCTGTCCAACCTGGACTTCACCGACCTGATGGGCATCGGCGACGCCGGTTCCGTCGACGTCTCGCGCACCTGGCGGCCGCGCACGCTGCATGAGCGGCTGCGCGTGCCGATCGGTGTCGGCGAGAACGGCGAGCCGGTCATGCTGGACCTCAAGGAGGCCTCCCAGGAGGGCATGGGCCCGCACGGCCTGTGCGTCGGCGCCACCGGTTCCGGCAAGTCGGAGCTGCTGCGCACGCTGGTGCTCGGCCTCGCGGTGACGCACTCCTCGGAGACGCTGAACTTCATCCTCGCGGACTTCAAGGGCGGTGCGACCTTCGCCGGTATGGCGGACATGCCGCACACCGCGGCCGTCATCACCAACCTCGCCGACGACCTGACCCTCGTCGACCGCATGCGGGACGCGATCACCGGTGAGATGCAGCGCCGCCAGGAACTGCTGCGTACCGCGGGCAACTACGCCAACCTGCACGACTACGAGAAGGCCCGGGCCGCCGGCGCCGCCCTCGAACCGATGGCGTCGCTGGTGATCGTGCTCGACGAGTTCTCCGAACTCCTCACCGCCAAGCCGGACTTCATCGACATGTTCATCCAGATCGGCCGTATCGGCCGTTCGCTGGGTGTGCACCTGCTGCTGGCCTCGCAGCGTCTGGAGGAGGGCAAGCTGCGCGGCCTGGACACCTATCTGTCGTACCGGATCGGTCTGCGCACCTTCTCCGCCGCCGAGTCCCGCACGGCGATCGGCGTCCCGGACGCCTACCACCTGCCGTCGATCCCCGGTTCCGGTTACCTGCGCTACGACACCGACACCATGGTCCGCTTCAAGGCGGCGTACGTCTCGGGCGCGTACCACGGCGAGGGCCCCTCCCGGGTGCACCGCTCGACGCAGCTGCGGCCCGCCCTGTTCACGGCCGAGCACGTGGCGCTGCCGCCGCAGCCGGTGGTCGAGGAGCCGGAGGCCGACGACCGCGTCGACGACGCGCTCGCCGACACCGTCCTGGACGTCATCGTCGGCAAGATGGTCAACCAGGGGCCGCCCGCCCACCAGGTGTGGCTGCCCCCGCTGGACGAGGCGCCCTCGCTGGAGCAGCTGCTGCCGCAGCTGGCCGTCACCCAGGACCGCGGCCTGACCGCGCCCGACTACACGGCGCTCGGCCGGCTGAACGTGCCGGTCGGCCTGGTGGACAAGCCGTTCGAGCAGCGCCGCGACGTGCTGTACCGGGACTTCTCCGGCGGCGCCGGCCACGGTCTGTTCGTCGGCGGCCCGCAGTCCGGCAAGTCGACGCTGCTGCGCTCGCTCATCGCGTCGTTCTCCCTCACCCACACGCCGGCCGAAGTGCAGTTCTACTGCCTGGACTTCGGTGGTGGCGGTCTGATCGCGATGGAGGAGCTGGCGCACGTCGGCGGCGTCGCGAACCGGCTGGACGCCGAGAAGGTGCGCCGTACGGTCAGCGAGGTCGAGGGCATCCTCAACGCGCGCGAGGAGTACTTCCGCACCAACAACGTCGACTCCGTCCAGACCTACCGTCAGCGGCGGGCCGCCGGTCAGCTGCCGGACCAGCCCTGGGGTGACGTCTTCCTCGTCATCGACGGCTGGGCGACCTTCAAGACGGACTACGAGCTGCTGGAGTCCACGGTCACCGAGATCGCCACGCGCGGCCTCGGCTTCGGTGTGCACGTCGTGCTGACCGCGTCCCGCTACACCGAGGTGCGGCCCGCGCTCAAGGACATGCTGCAGAACCGCATCGAGCTGCGGCTCGGCGACCCGACCGAGTCGGAGATCGACCGCAAGGTCGCGCAGAACGTGCCCGCCGGCATTCCGGGCCGCGGTCTGACGCAGGACAAGCTGCACTTCATGACGGCGCTCCCCCGCGTCGACGGCTCCTCCTCGACCGAGGACCTGTCCGAGGCGACGCAGATCCTCATCCGCGGCGTCAACGACAACTGGCAGGGCAACCACGCCCCGGCCGTCCGGCTGCTGCCGACCATGCTGGCCGCGGACCGGCTGCCCAAGGGCTTCGAGCACCCGGACCGCGGTGTCGCCATCGGCATCGACGAGTCCTCGCTGTCGCCGGTGTTCGTCGACTTCGAGACCGACCCGCTGTTCATCGTGTTCGGTGAGAGCGAGTCCGGTAAGTCGGCGCTGCTGCGGATGCTCGTCAAGCAGATCACCGAGCGCTACACGCCGGACCGGGCGAAGATCGTCATGGGTGACTACCGGCGCGCCCACCTGGAGGGCGTGCCCGACTCGCACCTGTCGCGGTACTGCGCCTCGGCGCCCGCACTGACGGAGACGCTGGAGGGTCTCGCCGGCTCGATGCACCGCCGTATGCCGGGCCCGGACGTCACGCCCGAGCAGCTGCGCAACCGCAGCTGGTACAGCAGCCCGGACGCTTTCGTCATCGTCGACGACTACGACCTGGTCGCGACCGGTGTGAACCCGCTGGCACCGCTCCTGGAGTACCTGCCGTTCGCCCGTGACATCGGACTGCGCGTCATCATCGCGCGGTCCTCGGGCGGTGCGAGCCGGTCGCTGTACGAGCCGGTGATGCAGCGGATGCGCGAGCTCGGCGCCCAGGGCGTCGTGCTCTCCGGCGACCGCTCGGAGGGCCAGCTGCTCGGCAGCATCACCGCCTCGCAACTGCCGCCCGGGCGAGGGTACTTCCACACCCGGCGACGCGGTGGGCAGCTCATCCAGACGGGCTGGCTGCCGGCGCGGTTCTGAGCCTCGGCTCACTGGCACAGGGGGCGGTACCCGCACGGGTGCCGCCCCCTTGTGTCAGTGAGGGCCGCTATGGTGACGTTGCAAGAGAAAAGACGAGCCACGGGGGGGCAGTTGTGTCGTCGGACTACATGGATTCCGATCCCCAGGTCCTCAAGACCGAGGGCTTCAACATGTTCACGGTCGGCCAGAACTTCTCGAAGGCCGTGACCGCCCTGCAGAACGGGCTGAGCGCGCAGGAGCAGGGTCAGAAGCCGCCGTGGGGCGACGACGACATCGGCGAGAAGTTCGGCGTCGTCTACGAGGGCCTGCGCGACGGCATGTACCAGTCGATGGGCAGCCTCGCGGAGCGTCTCGCGGGCATGGGCCTCGCCTTCACCAAGATGGGCGTGGCCCACGAACAGAACGAGGCCGACCAGGTCGACATCTGGCAGAAGACGACATCCGAGTACGACGGCCAGGTGAAGCTTCCGCCCGGAGCCGCGCAGGGCACCTTCACGAAGGTGGAAAACGCCTGATCCGCGGGCGGACGCGCGGCACCCGCCAGTAGGGTGAGCCGCGTACTTCGTTCGCGCGTGAGGAAGAGGGCCCCGCAGCATGGCCGAGACGGAAGAGCAGATCAAGGCGCGCAAGGAACGGGAGCGGGACGAGCTGTACGCACTCGACATCTCGGACGCCGAGTGGCACAGCGCGCCCGGCACCGAGGAGCACGAGGAGCGGGTCGAGATCGCCTACCTCCCCGGAGGCGCGGTGGCGATGCGGTCGTCCCTCGACCACGACACGGTCCTGCGGTACACCGAGGCGGAGTGGCGGGCGTTCGTGCTGGGGGCGCGGGACGGGGAGTTCGATCTGGACTCGGCGGGCGATGGTGGTGTGGCGGCCGAGTAGGCCGCGACCGTCCCCGCGCTCGGTGCCTAAGATCGACTCGCATGCCGTACGGACACGGCATGTCTGGTGAAGAGGCATCCGTGACAGCGGAGGACGGGGAAGCATGACCGGGGTGACCGAGGACTACGCACCGCACCCTCACATAGGCGGTCGGGTCGCCGCGCTGCGTGCGCTCACCGCATGGCGTGCGGCCGCGCCCGGCGCTCCCCGTGTGGTCGTGCTGACCGGCGACTCCGGCAGCGGGCGTTCCCGGCTGATCACCGGGTTCCTGATGCTGTGCGACCCGGACTACCGAAAGCGGCTCCCGCTGGAGGACATGGACCCCTCGACGGTGCCGCCGGAACTGCCGGCCCCCGCGGTACCGGCCCCCGACGGGCTCACCGCGGCCCAGGTCCTCTGGCTGCTCGCCGAGCATTACGAACTGAACGCCACCAGCACCGAGGGCGTCTACGCCGAGCTGGCCGCGCGCGCCGAGCCGGTGACCGTCGTCGTCCCGGACGTCGACCGGGCGGGTCCGGTGCGGGCCGCGGACGAGCCCGCACGGCTCGTACGGGAGGTGCTCGCGCCCCTGGCCGCCACCGAGACGGTCCGTCTGCTGGCCGAGGTGCCCAGGCCGCTGGCCGCCGAACTGGCCGGGAGTCTGCCGGCCGGCTCGGTGCAGGTCGTCGATCTCGACGAGCCGGAGTGGGCCGACCCCGAGGGCCTCGTGCTGCACGCCCAGGCTGCGCTCGACCCGGAGTTCGGGGCCCCCGAGCTGCCCTTCACCGTCGATCCCGCCGTCCGGCTCGCCCTGGGAGCGGCTATCGGCAGTCGGGCCGGAACCAGCCCGCTGGTCGTCCAACTCGCGGTCAACTGCGCCCTGATGGCACCCGAGGGCTACGACCCGGCCGACGAGCGTCACCTGCCGACCTCGGTGGGCGAGGCCCTGGACCTGCACGCCCGCCGGCTCGGTGCCGACCCGCGGACGCTGCGGATGCTGCTGGCGCCGCTCGCCCTGGCCGAGGCCGACGGCATCCCGGTCCAGCTGTGGCCGCGGCTGGCGAGCGCGATCGCCGGGCAGGACATGAGCCAGGCCTTCGCCGACGGGATGCTGCTCGTTGGGCCGTTCGTGCAGCCGGAGGAGCGGGCGGAGGACGGCGGGCGCACACTGCTGCGGCTGTTCCACCCCGCCGTCGGCGACGAGGTCCGCGCCGGTCTGCCCAACGTCCGAGCCGCCCAGACCCAGGTCGCCATGGCGCTGCTGGAGGCCGTGCCCGAGCAGGACTGGAGCAAGGCCGACCCGTACGTCCGCGACCACATCGCGGGGCACACCCTGGAAGCGGGCCTGCTGCCCCAACTCCTCACCGACCCCGGGTTGTTCGTCCATGCCGACCCGGTGTCGCTGCGAGCCGCCGTCGAAGCGGTCCCGCCCGGAGAACTCGGCGCACCGGCCCGTACGTACTTGCGCACGGCACCTCTGCTCACCCGTACGCAGGCGGAGGTCGTGCTGCGCGCCGCCCTGCTGGAGACGGCGTTCGTGGAGGACGGCCTGCCCGAGTACGCCGACGCCGTCCACGGCCGACTGGGCCTCGACCTGCCCTGGCGGACGCTGTGGAGCCTGCCGGTCGGCGGCGTCGACGCCGTCACGGTCGGCAGCGCGCCCCGGCCCGAGGGACCGGCCGTCCCGGTGGCCGTCCTGGTCGTGCCCGCGGGGACGCCGGGGGCACGACCGGTCGGCGAGGACGCGGGCGGGGCCGGTTCGGCGGTGCTGGTGCGGGGCCTCGTGAGCGGGGAGGATCTCGGTGACGTCGATCCCGCACATGTCCTGCGTCCCTCCGAGGAGGAGCGGGCCGGCGCACCGCTGGGCCTGAGCCGGGGCGCCGACTACCTGCGCGTCTGGGACCGGGGGAGCGAGGAGGTGGTGGCCGCGCTGATCTCCGACACTCCCTTCACCGCCGCCGACCTCTCCCCCGACGGCATCCTGCTCGTCGCGACGGAGCGCGGGGCGAAGGCCCTGCGGATTCGCTCGGCCGACCCGGCGATAGCCTCGTAACGGCACACCGTTCCCGACATTCGACCAGTCACCCGAAGGAGCCTCCCCTTGAACAGCCAGGAGCAGGCGACGGCACAGGGCACGGCCGCGGCCCAGGGAGCCCGTCCGGTCACCGGCCCCGGCAACACCGCCGTCTTCACCTACGTCGACCCGGCGAACGGCGAGGAGACCACCCTCTTCCGCAACTCCGGACCCGGCCTGCCCCCGGCCGAATACCAGGCCTACGCGGAGCTGCGCCGGATGAACGTGCCCGCCGACAGCGTCCTCGCCGTCCACACGGATCTGCGGCCCAGCCTGCTCCCCGGCGGTTACACGTCCGAGCTGCTGAACCGCTTCCCGAACGCAGAGCTCTCCTGCGCGCAGACCTACGGATCGCGTCCCGAGGAGCGCGCCGAGGGCGTCCAGGCGCTGATCCAGCAGGTCGAGATGCTGCACCAGGTGGCGGGCCAGACGCCGCCGCCCCGCCCGCACCGTCTCCCCGTTCCGAACCAGGTGACGCCCGCGGAACCGATGCGCGACGTGGCCCTCGGCCACCATCTCGTCGAGGTCTTCGGCGAGACCGGCGTACGGCGCTACGCCGCCGATGACATCGCGGACAGCCCGCTGCCGGAGACCACCAAGTCCACGCTCACCTGGGCGGGGCTCCCGGCGGACGTCCCGCTCTTCTTCACTGCGGACCGGGCCGACAACCCGCCGCTCGGCGGCCTCTTCACCGACGTCGCGACGAACCTGCGCGAGCGGCAGAGCGCGGCAGGCGAGGAGAAGATCGGCGCCCTGGCGCACCTGTCCCGGATCGGCTTCGACGGGCTCGCGGTCATCGCCGTGCAATGCCTGCCCGGTACGACGGAGCCGGACGGCCTCGGCGCGCTGTGGGCCGTGGACCCGGTCACGGCGGAGTGCCGCTACGTCAACGTCTCGGCCGCCGCCTTCGCCCGCTCCCTCGCGCTGCTCGCGACGGTACGGCAGCGGATGCGGGGCCTGGACCCGATCGCGGCGGGCGCTGAAGTGGCGGGCCTACAGGAGCAGTTGGTCGCCTTGGACGCGTCCGCGCTGGCGAACGCCGAGACGTGGTGGTCGCTGATCGTCGAGCAGATGTGGCACGGGCTGTTCTGACCGGCCGCGAAATTCGCACTCAACGAGTCAGACTCAGGGAGACCTTCTGTGACTTCGGACAACCCGGCCCCGCCGACCACCCCCGAACAGGCCCTCGACATCGTCCGCAGCCGCTTCGCCGAGCCCAGGCTGCCCGACGGCTCTCGCGCCGAGCTGCGCGTCGAGGAGTTCGACATCGGCTACCTGGTCTACGCGGTGTTCCCGCCGGTCACGGACGCCGCCGGACGGCCTCAGCCGGCTCCGCCCGGCGGCAGCAAGATCGTGGTCTCCAAGGAGACCGGCGAGACCGTCACTGTGCCCAACTACCCGACCCAGGCGGCCATCGACCTGTACCGCCGGCAGCACGGCTGACCCGATCCGCGTGGCGGGTGCTCAGTACAGCGAGAATCCGCCGCTGTGCCGGCCCTGGTTCTTCTTCGCGAAGCGCGAGGGACGCCCCTCGGTCTCCGGCTTCCCGGGCTCGGACGGATCGCCGGACGGGTGCTCGCCGTCCAGCGGCTCGCCGTGCCTGACCTGGTCGCGCTCCTCCTCCGACAGTGACTCCCACTGACCGCGCAGGGACGACATGCCGCTGCCCAGGGCGCGGGCGATACCGGGGTCGTCCATCGCGTCGCGCAGCGCGAGACGGCCCGAGAGCAGCTTCTTCGCCGCGTCCTGCAGATCCTTGTCGACGCCGTCGTTCTTGGACAGTTGACGCAGGGCGGAGTTCAGCGAACGTATCTGCTCCGGTTCGAGCGCCTCGTCCAGCACACCCCGCTCCGGCGAAGTGCCCTCCGGGGTGGGTGAGTTCTCGGGTCGCCTGGTCATGCCGCTTCTCCTCGCTGGCCCTCGTCTCTCGGACTCCAGAAGTATCTCCCGTCACGGCCGGGTGTCATGCTGGGCCCTGGCTCGCCCACGGCTCCCCTGACCGTGCAGGTGTGTGTGCGGGGTCAATTGGGACTCGGCTGACCTGGGTGTATAGCCTGCGCCGGTCACCTTTCTTGTCAACCACGGGGATCTTCCGGCATGTCGACGCCTCCGCCGCAGTACCAGAACCAACCGCCCTACGGGCAGCCGCAGCAGCCATATGGCCAGCCTCAACAGCCGTACGGGTACCCGCAGCAGCCGCAGGCGCCGTACGGCTATCCGCAACAGCAGCAGGGGCCCTACGGACAGCCGCAGGGCCCTCAGGCACCGCAAGGGCCGCAACGCCCCCGGCCGGGCGGGCCGTTGCGGGTCGTGAAGTCGGCGGCCGTCGTGATCGCGGTCTTCGGCGCACTGGCCTGGTACGTCTACGACTACAACACCGACCCCGACGGCGGAAAGGCCAAGGCTGAGGCCGCGGCGTCCGCGCAGGCCTCCAAGGACGCGACACACGACCCGAACATCGGCGACTGCGTCAAGGTCAAGGACCCGCAGGGCGAACCGCTGCCGACGATCGTCGACTGCGGCTCCTCCGAGGCCGAGTACAAGACGGCCGACAAGCTGCTCGGCCCCGACCAGAAGTGCGACTCCAAGTACGCCTACGGCATCCAGGTCCACCAGAGTCACCAGCTGGACTACACCCTGTGCTTCACGAAGGTCTGACCTGTCCACCGTGCGGGCACCGAGGGCGCTGTCTGCACCAGACCTGCACAGGACCTGCAACGGATTTGTGACGGCAACCCTCTGAAGTTGCTCGCGGGTGATTCCGTAAGCTTTGCGAACGGCTGTACTTCTGTGTGATTCCCCTTGACCGATGAGGGAGTTGTACGGCCGTATCGGCTGACGGGGGTGCTTTCTGCTGTGGCGATGATGCTGCCGAGCGAGCTCGAATGGGTTCTCGAGATGCTCGGCTACGACTGGCCGACGGCGAACGAGGACAAGCTCAAGGAGTGCGCCAACATCTGGCGGAAGTTCGGTGACGACGTCACCGAACTTCACACCGCGGCGAACACCAGCGCCCGCCAGGTCGTGGCCCACAACGCCGGTGAGTCGATCGACGCGTTCACCAAGACGTACGCGAAGTTCGACAGCGGGGGCGACGGTTACCTCGCGAACGCCGCGCAGGCCGCGTACATCATCGCGACCGTGCTGGAGGCCTGCGCCTACATCGTCGAGTTCGCGAAGTGGGCGGTCATCGCCCAGCTCATCGCCCTCGCCATCGAGATCGCCGCGGCGCAGGCCGCCGCGCCGTTCACCTTCGGCCTGTCCGAGGTCGGCGCGCTGGGTGCGACCCAGGCCGCGCGGCTGATCGTGCGCCGGCTCCTCAAGGAGCTGAAGGAGGCGTTGATCGAGGCGATCGTCGAGGCGATGAAGGAGCCCGCGATCTCGGCGATCGAGGCGATCATCACCGACCTGGTCCGCCAGACGGTGAACGTCGGCTTCGGCGCCCAGGAGGGCTACGACCTCGCCACGACCGCCAAGCAGGGCGCCAACGCCGGCTGGGACGCCATCAAGCAGACCCCGCAGACCCTCGCCGAGGGCGTGCGCGACAGCCTCGGCGAGAAGGCCGGACACCGGGCGCACCACGCGATCGACAGCCGTATCGACGGGCACGGGAGTTCCGGGGACGGGGAGGGTGGTTCGCACTCGCCGGAGGGTTCCGAGGGGTCCAGCGGGTCTGAGGGATCTGAGGGATCTGAAGGGTCCAACGGCTCTGACAGCTCCGGTGGTTCGGGCAGCGACGGCGGCTCGGACTCCTCGTCCGGTTCCGGGTCCCATTCGGACGGCTCGGACTCTTCGGCGTCGACGCGTGCGGGCCACGACTCCGGTGCGAACATCGGCGGCGGGATATCCGCCGACACCGGCGGCAACAACATAGGTGCGCCGGACGTAGGTTCGGGGCCGGGCTCCGACTCGGGATCGGGGTCGGACTCCGGGTCCGGTGCGGATGCGGGGTCCGGGGCGGACTCCGGGGCCGCGCGGCCGACGGTGTCCCACGCGGGGCCGACGCTGTCCGACTTCGACGATCCCTCGCCGAGCAGCTCTTCGTCCGGCGGTTCGGACTCCGGGGGCTCGTCCGACGGCCCGAGCGTCTCCGGCTCCTCCCACGCCGGCGGCGGCTCGTCCGTGTCCGGTCTGTCGTCGCCGACGCCGCACACCGTGGCCGCCTCCGCGTCGTCCGGGGGGACGTCCGCGACGCCGTCGACCGGCGGACACGGCGGCGGCATCAGCACCAACGTCGACAGCCTGGCCGCCAGCGCTCCGACGCACACCAACGCGGCACCCACGTCCACGCCGACGTCGAGCGACCCGTCGGCCGGCGGCGGCCGGCCCGATGGCGGCTCGTCGATGCCCACGTCTCCCGTGGCGCCGTCGACGGGCGGCAGCGTGGGTGGTGGCGGCTCGCCGCACACCGGCAGTTCGTCCGGCAGCACGGCGTCGTCGGGTTCAAGCCCGAGCAGCCCGACGCCCAACTCGGGTGCGGCGAGGACGACTTCGGCAAGCGCGTCGGGTACGCCCACCGCGACCGGGTCGGGGCCGGCTTCGACACCGAGTCCTACGTCGACGACGGCACCGCGGAGCACTCCGACGCCGACGGCGTCCGCATCGGCGACAGCTGACGGGCGGGCTTCCGGCGGAGGGGCCGGACTTCGGGTTTCCAGTGCGGGGGACGGACGTACGCCCGGCAGCACGCCGGACGGCCGTACGCCGGGCAGCACGCCGGACGGGCGAATACCGAGCCAGCGCACGCCGGGGAGCACGACGCCGGGCGACGGCACGGCACCGCGGAGCACCACGCCGGGGACCAGGCCGGGCGACGGGACGACGCCCCGTACGTCGACGCCGAGCGATGGGACGACGTCCCGTAACACCCCCGGCGACGGGACGACTTCTCGTACTAACCCTGCGAACTCGGCACCGGGAGACCGCACCACCCCTCGCACCGGCGCAGACCCGACGGGCAGCACGCGTACCACCACGCCGAGCTCCACCTCTACGAACACGAACACGTCGAACCAGGGCTCGTCGTCTTCCCCCCGGGCCACGTCGCCGTCCACCGGCAACTCCACGTCGACGCCGTCCTCCTCGACCGGATCCGGATCGGACCGGACGTCACCGTCGAGCAACGGCACTCCGAACTCCTCGGCGTCCCAGAGTTCGCCGAACGCCTCGAACCCGTCGAACTCGTCGACACCGGGTGGCCGTACCGACAGCCCCACGGCGCAGGGCGGCCCGACCTCCACGCCGGGCCGCCAGAACCAACAGGGTTCCGACACCGGTACGGGCACCACCCCCAACCGCCCCCAGCAGCCGGCGGGCAACACCCCCAATACCCCCGCCTCCCCACAGCAACCGGCGTCCCAGTCGAACAACCCCCAGCATCAACAGCACCAGAACCAAGTGACGCCGGTCCCGGTGCACACGCCGATCCGCACCCCGGGCACGTCGGCTGCGCAGAACCACGCGGCCGGCCCCGCCGCCCCGCACGCACCGGGCTCGCCGCAAGCCACGCCGGGCGACACCACGTCACCGAACCACCCCAACCAGGACAGCCTGCAGGACATCCGCTCCGACCTGGACCATTACCCGGGCGGCCTGACCGACCCGGACCCGGCCGACCAGCAGGCCCTGTCGGACGCCGTACCGCGCAACGAGGACGGCACCCCGCAGCGCTACCCGGACCCCTTCGACGGCAACTGGTCGCAGCTCCAGAACGACGGCGGCGTCAACGTCCCCGGCCGAAGCAACAACTGCGCCGACTGCTCCCGTTCGTTCCTCGAGACCTGGTACGGCAACCCCCAGGTTTCGGCGCCGCGAACGCTCGACACCGACGCGAACGGCAAGCCGGACCTCTGGTCCCCCGAGGACAACGCCAACGACAACCAGATCCGCTGGACCGGCGCGGCGCACACCTACGCGGGCCCCGGCGGTGACCCCAACACGGCGAACAACATCGCCAACACGCTCCAGCAGGCGGGCCCCGGCTCGGCGGCCATCGTCCAGGTCGACTGGCCGGGCGGCGGCGGCCACGCCTTCAACGTCGTCAACCACAACGGCAAGATCGTCTGGATCGACACCCAGAGCGGCCAGGTCAGCACCCAGCCCCTCCACATCGACCAGGCCACCCACGTCTGGCACATCCCCCTGGACGCCAACCGCAACCCGATCGACACCAGCCAGCCCCCCACGAACGCGTCCCAGGGCCAGACCAACTCCCAGAACCAGAGCAGTTCGCAGAACCCGAACGGCGAAACGTCCCAGCCGGAGAACTCCGGCGACGATGGCCAGTCGGAGAACAACCAGACGCCACAGGACGGGGCATCTGGCGACGCCCAGAAGGCGGGCGACACCGCCGACTCGGGAGGCGACCACCACGAGCCGAAGGCTTCCGTGGCCTCCGACAGGTCGGACGGGGAAGCTTCCGCGCAGTCATCGCCGACCGATGCAAGGACATCACCGACGAGCTCGGACAGGACGGCGTCTCCGGAGCACACCGGCGGGGACCGGACGCACGACGAGCCCGACCACGACAACGCGCCGTCTCAGAGCGACAACAACGACCCGTCTGTACCGGACCACACGCCTGATGGGCGGGAAAGGCCCTCCGAGGGAAGCTCGCAAGGCCCTCACTCGCCCCTCGACACTGGCAGCAGTGATCAGCGCCGGCCCCATGAAGCCCTGTCGGAGGACGGCCACCCATCCCCGGCCGAGTCGTCAAGCACCGCCGACCATCGCTCAGGGAGTGACGGGTCGACCCACTCCGCGGAGGAGTCCCGCCGACCCGCCTCGACGACGGAGAGCCAGACACGGTCCGACTCCTCCGAGGGCCCGGAACGGCTGACCCACACGACACCCGACGTTGCCGACAACAGCGCACCAGCGAGAGGCACGCCCCCTGCCGAAACCGTGACGAACGGCCCTGGGAACCCGGATGCACCTACGCAGGCCTCTGTTCCTCGGCAACAGGCCCCGCATGACCCTCCCGCGTCGACAGCACGCACGTCGGCCCCCCACGCAACGGATCAGCACCGAGGGGTCGCGGCGTCGACCGAACCGACCGCCGGCCACCGCACGGACCGCCAGGCAACGCCACTCACGGATTCCGCACGCCCAACACCGGCAGAACCCGCTGGTGTCAGCCCGTCACGGTTCGACCCGGAAGAAGTCCGCGGATCTGCCCCGTTTGATCAAGTACAACAAGCTGACCACACCCATGTCGAAATGCCGCTGGAGAACTCACAAAGGGTTCTGCGGCAGACTCACGAGGTATCTCAAATAGACCTCGGCCCCGTCCTTGACAACGCCCATCGATGGGCCTCGGACGGTTCACTGGCCCGCGCTGTCGAAGAAGCCAGAAACGGAAACATAACCCAGTCGCGACTCAACGAGATCCTCGGCAAGGGATTCGAGGAACTCAGCAGCGAACAGAAAATGGCTGTCGTGGCGGGGATCGCACGAATAAGCAACACCTTCCACGAAGCGCACGCGGCGGGTAACAGTCCCGTACAAGGCGACCCTGGACGGCGACGGCCCAAGGGCGTCACCAACGACATCAACCCCCTTCCGGGTGTATCCATGCATGAGAACCACGAGGTTCGACGCATGAAGGAAGATGCCGACAAATCTCCCCCGGATGCACTTGCCCGCGATTACGCTGTCACCCATGAGGCTGAGAGCTCGGATCCGGCCGACAAGGCCAAGAAGGACAATGAGTTTGAAGCACTTTGGAAGCAGCGGAAGGACGGCGACATGCGGCCGGACATGTCCGGCAAGAATTATGCCGTCTTGGAGGTGCACGAAAACGTAGACGGCAAGGTGGTAGTCAGGTACGTCATCGATTCTTCGATCCCCGGCAGCGACCGCTACCACCACGATCATTCAGAACCGCATCTAGGTGAATGGATGCGGAATGTGGAAGCTCAGGCTCCTGGCCGATTCAAAGCGGTAGCTCTGTTTACCGAGTTCGAGCCGTGTGGCGACAGAACGGGAACGGGTGGAGCGAACTGCTCGGACTACCTCAGTCACGATATGGAGCGCGACCCGGATGCGCCCCGCGCGCGGACGAAGACGGCGCGTGAGAACCGTCCTGAGGAAGTGCAGAAGAATCCACCGAAAAGCGATCTACGCATCTCGTACGGCATCGGTTACCGCAAGGGCGCGATGGGCTATCAGGCCGCTGCGGAGGCGGGCGAGTACGCAAGTGCCACCGAAAGGCGCGAAGCGATCAAGGAAGGAAGGGCTCTTGACAATGCCGAGCGGGAACGCGTAAAGGCGATCACCGACGAGCAGATGGTCAAGTACCGTGGCGAGTGGTTGCGCGTTTGGATGAATACCGTGGCACCGACGGCGGCAGGAGGATGAGTCGGAAACTCTGCGGCTACGTTGAGTAGTTGCCACCACGCAAGGCGCTGAAGCGACGATTGAGGATCAAGTGGAGCTGACACCCGAACAGGCGATTGAACGTGTCGAGGCCTGGCTGGCGGAGCCGAATCGCTTGTACGAAACCCTGGCCGTTCGCGGGCAGTCAGGAGTCGGTAAGACGCGGCTGCTGCTTGAACTGTCGGCCCGAATTCCTCAGGCTGTCTATGTCGACTGTCGAGGCATGACCGCAGACGATGTCGCACGCCATCTGCTGTCAACCTGGGGTGTACCCGACGCGTCATCACTTGTCTCTGGTGCCCAGCATATTCGCGGTGGGGGCGTCGCCCTTCTCGCAAATGTCCAATGGGCCGACCAGTTCGTGACGTCGGACGAGGCTAGCAGGATCACGCAGCAGGTGACCCGAACGCTCAAACGCCTCGCGCGCCCTTCGGTGCAGTTCGTTGTGGAACGATCAGCGGACAGGCCATGGGTCCTCGCTCCCGCAAAAAACGATCTTGTGCTTGTGTCCCCGTCCGGGAGTGAGGAAGATGACGGCGGTCGAGTCTCGGAGTTGGCGAGGCTGACCGAGCTGCATCCGGCGCTGCGCGCGCTGGCCGCAGCGGAGCTCCGCACCATCTCGCTGCCCGTCTGGGCAGGTCTGTGTCGTTGCCTCGGAATTCAGGTGGCAGTCGACGAACTGGAAGAGCTTCTGGAAATCCTTGCCGACGTCTTGATCACCGTCGATGTCCTCGACGGCGAGGAGAACGAAAGAGCCGCCGGGTTCACCGCAGAGTCCGATCGTCATCGCATAAGGCGATTCAACGAAGTCGACCACGGGGCACTGCTCGAATCTCTCCTGGGAGTGCTCAGGACACACGAGTCATGGTCCAGCATCTCGACCGATTCCTTCGGTCGGTACGCTGCGCAAACAGTCGCTCTCCACGCCTTTCACGCCGGCCGTATGGAAGAAGTACTCAACGACGGCAACGTACTGCCGTGTCTCGACACCACGGGACTGTTGCGAGGAATGGCCGCCGCCTGGCCTCAGGGTGTCCCTCAGCACAGAATCGCAGTTGACATTCATTACTTGGAGGGACTGGGTCTCGCCGCCGCGCCCCATGAGGAGTGGGTGGCCTGGTTGCATCACTGCGCCCTCAGCCGAGGCGAGGTGGACCTGGCCCGGGCTATGGCCGTCAGGGCAGGAAATGAACTTCCTTGGCTGACGATGTGGACCGAATGCCGGCCCTTCGGGGTCTTCGGGAAGTTCCAGGCACCAATGGGCGGCTGGTCAGAAGACCCGACGGCAATGGCCTTCACGTCCGAGAGACTGCTTCCACTTCTGAGGGAAAGCCATACGTGGCACATCGAGAAGACCGGCCCACCCATCCGGCACATTTTTGACGGTCGCCAAAATGCATTCCGTCCTTTCAGGTCCAAGGAGCTGTCGGATTCACAGTGGCTCGTCACCGGCCCGTCTGGTCCATTCGTCATAGAGGTGTCTACCGAACCCGGACGACAGCCGCACCTCCCGGGCCTCCCGGCTCCGTTCGTGAGCCCCCTCACCAAGACGGGTGTGTGGAACTGCCCCTCGGAAGCGCTGGAGGGAGACGCTCCCGCGCAGTCATGGCTCGAGGCGACATTCGGTAAGGGAACCTGCCGTCGACTGCCTGAAAGCAGGCTCCCAAACGACCTGGGCCATACGGGAAGTCGACTTTTCCTGACCACCGTGGGTTTCCCCAAGTTGACGAAACAAATTCCCTTCGTTCGCACGATCGATCTCGACGAGACGGGGTTGACCGCTGTGCCATGGCCGGTGGAATCGGGCCCAGCGGAAGGCATAGGCCCCTTCTATCACCTGGGAGAATGGACCGGGGGCAACATTCTTCTCGATGGTGACTCAGGTGCTGTCGTCCAGGATTACAGCACCGGTTACTCTTCCGTTACGCTCGCTACAAGCCTCCAGCAGTTCTGCACCATCCTCCGTCTCTACCATGAATTCCTGATAAGCGACTTCAACACACCGGAAGAACGAAGGGATGCTCGCCACAGCCTTCGTGAATGGGCGGAGCATATCGATCCGGTGACCGAAGACGCCGATCATTGGGAGCAGGTCTTCGACGGGGATCTGGATTCATGGGAAACCAGGTAGCCGACTCTGCAGATCCGGACGAAACATCCGTGTCGAGTATCTGAACCGTTTGTCACGCTCCTTCGGCTTAGACGGCTGACAGCCGAGCCACAGGTCACGAACGCGCACCCCTGACACGGACCGGGGCGACGTGACCTTGAACGCACTGCCCATGACGCCCAATGGTCATCACCTGCCTCGCGCCCGGAGGGCCCGCTCAAGCGGCATGAGTTGGCGCACATGGCGGATGCGCGTGAGGCGGTCGGTCACCGGCGCCCTTGCCGCAGCGATCGGGAACGCGGTGCTGATGCTCTTTCCTGGTTCACGTACGAAACCCACATAAGCCCTACACATCACCGCAGAAAGCAGCCCACCTTGAGTGACTTACCGCACCGCCCGGCCCCCCATGTCGTCGTCATCGGCGGCAGCATGGCCGGGATGCTCGCCGCGGCCGCCGTCGCGGACCTCGTCGGCTCCGTCGAGATCATCGACGCCCACGAATTACCGGACGGCCCCGAGCCGCGTACCGGCGTTCCGCAGGCCGTCCACATCCACCTCCTGCAGACCGGCGGCATCGAGGCCATCGAAGACCTTCTGCCCGGCAGCATCGATCTGCTTCTCGCCGCGGGCGCCCATCGCATACCCGTGACCACGAACATGCTCGTGTACGCCCCGGAGGGGTGGTACCGGCGCTGGACCCGCGCCACGCACTCCCTGATCACCGCCAGCCGTGACCTGACCGACTCCGTCGTCCGCGCGCAAGTCCTCAAGCACGCGCGCGTCAGCGCCCGGTCACACACCAAGGCCGTCGGCCTGCTCGGGAGCCGCAACCGCATCACCGGGGTGCGCGTACGCAACTCCGACGGCACTGAATCGGAACTGCGCGCCGAGCTGATCATCGATACTTCCGGCCGCGCCTCTCGGACCCCTCAGTGGCTGACGGAATTGGGCATCAGCGGCCTGCGGGAGGACCGCATCGACTCAGGTCTCGTCTACGCCAGCCGCTTCTACCGCGCCCCCGTGCCCACCCGCGACTGGCCCGTCGTCGCCGTGCAAGCCGACCCGAGGCTGCCCCGGCCCGCCAACTCCGGCGCCATCCTGCCGATCGAAGACGACCGCTGGCACGTCAGCGTGATGGGCGCTCCAGGCAGACACCCGACCAGCGACGCCGAAGCCTTCGAGCCCTTCGCCCGCACGCTGCGGCACCCCATCGTGGCCGACCTGCTCAAAGCAGCCGAGCCGCTCACCGATGTCAAGGTCACCCACAGCACCGCCAACCGCCGCTTGTACTTCGAACGGCTCTCGACCTGGCCCGACGGTCTTGTCGTCCTCGGCGACTCGGCAGCTGCCTTCAACCCGATCTACGGGCACGGCATGTCCGTAGCGGCACAAGGCGCCCTCGCCCTGCGCGGCGCCCTTTCGACCGGGCTGGGCGTCGGCTTCGCCCGGCGGGCCCAGCGCGCCATCGGCCGACGTACAGACACTGCCTGGGCCCTCGCGGTGGGAACGGACATCCACTTCTCCACCACCAGGGGCCAGCGCCCCAACCTCGCCGACCGTCTGCTCCACCGCTACGTCAGCCGGCTGTCCCGCACGGCAACCGGCTCCTTCAACGCAGCGACCGCTCTGACCGACGTCCTGGCGCTCCAAGCCTCGCCGACATCGCTCGTCACCCCCGGTGCCTTGCTTGCAGCGGTCGCGGGACCTCTCCGCCGCCCGCTTGATCGCCCCCAACTCACCCTGTGTGAGCGCCAGATGCTGGCGAGCCTCGGGGAACTCCCCCCTTGGGCCATGGAAGAACCGCCTGATGCCGCGGCAACCGACGCCTGAGCAGGCTCGGTCGAGCCTGCTCAGGCGTCCGCTCGCGTTCGACGACAGAGTGCTGGAACGATCAGCTTCTGTCCGTCGGCGTCCGCGCAGGTTCGAGCAGGCTCCCAGGCGCTGAGGGGCTCTACGAACTCTTCCGGACAGAGGAACAGGCCGACACGTCATGCGGGACACGATTCAGACCCTCGTCGGGGATCTCTCGGCCAGAGATCATGCAGTGTGCAGTGCCGCCCAGGACGCCCTGGTCGCACTCGGGCCTGCCGCCGTCGACCAGCTCCTGCCGCACACGCTGGACAGGAGCTCGAGAAGCCCGAGGCGAAGCGTCCAGTTCGTCATCGGGCGCATGGGCGACGAGGTGCTCCCGCGCCTTCGTGAGATTCGCCGTGAGGGTCCCGGTCCGCTACGTGGCAGCGCCCTGGAGATGCTGGTCGAACTGGGCGGCGCGGACGCCCTCGACGAGATCGACCGGCGTGCCGTGGAACGCCTCGTACGGATCAAGATCCTCGACGAACGTCCCGTGGAAACCCCCTCGGAGGGGGGCCGTTGGCTGGCCTTCCCGGCCGACCGGCTCGACGACGCCGTAGCCGCGCTCGGCCTGCACGACGTCCGGCCGGCCACCAGCGTCATGGGGGTGGCCGCCGCCACTCAGGCCGCCGACTCCCTGGAGTTCCAGGACACCAACGGCGAGAAGCACCGGGCCTACCGCGTCTTCATCACCCCGGAGTTCGAGAACTGGCGCTCAGAAGGCCCGGTCAAGAGCTGGCGCATGCTCTGGGGGAATTCTTTCCTGGACGAACTCGACGGTTTTCTGCTGGCCAGGGAACTGAGTGAACACTGCGGGGAAGCGCACTTCTACGTCCTCGACCCGTATCACTCCTCTCATTGCTGGTACGTGGCCCGCGACGGTGATGTGGTGAGGAGGTACGGGACGTACGCCGAACCCGAGTTCGAAGGCACCCCCCTGCCCTTCGAAGCCTGGTACAAGGAGAACGCGGACGAGGACGAGGCCGAGATGTACGCCGAGGGTGTTCCCGACGCCGAGACGGCAGCGGACAACCTTTCGGTGGCCCCGGGGCCACAACTCGCGAGGCACACCCACGGCCACGGCTGGCTCGCCACCACCCACCCGGGCGTGACCAACACTCGCTTCAAGGGTGCCCTCCCCCTCTGAAGCCCGTCAGTTCCCCACCCTTCACGCAGCCCGCTCCGCCTCCGACGGCCCCCTCCTGATCTCGCTGATAATTTGCTGCTTCTACCAGCCAACTCGATCTGACTTCACGGGGAATCATGAGCCAGCCGCCGTTCCAGCCGCCGCAACAACCCCCGCAGCCGCCGCAGGCTCCGCAGTACCCCGCGAACCCGTACGCCCAGCCCGCCCCGCCGGCGCCGCAGCAGCCATCCCAGGGGTTCGGACCGCCGACCGCCCCGCAACAACCGCCAATGCATGCGGGGCCCGCGCCCGTTCCCGGCCAGCCTCCTGTGTACGGCGGACCGCAGGCCTTCCCGGGGCAGCCGGGGTATCCGATGCAGCCCGCCCCGCCGTTCCAGCCCACGCCCTTCGGGCAGCAACGGTCGACGGCGAGTGGCAACCCCGTGGGCGCGGTCCTGCTCGGGCTGCTGCTCTCCCTCATCGTCTCGCTGCTCTACAGCGGCCTCATCATGGCCACGTACAAGGACCAGTCGGACAGCACCGTACGGGTTCTGTACTTCGCCCACGCCCTCCTCAACGGAGCGCTCGTCGGCGCTCTGGTCGGCAAGGTGGGGCACCGCAGCAGCGGGGCCAAGGTCGGCGGTGCCGTCGTCGCCGCGCTGGGGGCCTTCTTCGGCTATGCCAACGCTATTCCGTTCATCGTCGTCAACAGCAGCTCGGTACAGACACTCCGGGACCTGCTGGAGAACGATCCCTTCTTCCCGGCCAAGGCCTGGTGGCACGGCAGCAGCGGGAGCGGCGGGGTGGACTGGCTGCACCTCCTCGGCCTCTTGGCCGCCGCGGCGGCCGCATGGGGCATCGCCCACCTCATCGGCAACAAGCGCGGTCCGGCATAGCGTCTCGTCGGGCCCCGGACCGGGCCGCTGACGGAAGCGGCGCTCTCCCCCGGTCACTACGCTCCCCCACATGTCACACCCCGGTCACCTCTCCCCCTCCCCCACCGCCACCGTCATCCACACGGGCCGACAAGCCGCGCGCCGGGTGCTGCCCCGCGGCATCGTGCTCACCGCGCTCGGCGCCGTCACACTGTCCGGCGGCACCGGGGCGGTCGCCGGCCTTGGCGAGAGAACACCGGATCCCGCAGGGTTCGGAGGAATCCTCATCGGGCTGCTGATGGGTTTCGTCGGCATCAGCAGCTTCCTCGCCGGCTGGTCGGCCCGGCGTTCCACCGTGACCGTCGATGCGTCCGGTCTGTGGGTCAACAACGGCGACGCAGAGGGCGTCATCCCTTGGCAGGATCTTGCCGGCGTCGGACTGTACTGGTCCAGGACGGGGCGGCGACGCAACATCCAGATCTGCTCCCTCGAGCTCTACCCCAAGTCACCTGTCCAGCAGGCCGATCCGGTCCTCGGACCGCTGGTCCGGGACGAGGAACCGCTCCGTCCCGAACTTCCCCGACTGCGGTACCGCCTGTTTCTTCCGGAGAGTTCACGGGACACGGTGGTCACGTCCGTCCAACACCAGGTTCCGCAGCTGTGGTTCTCCGTGCCAAGTGGCGGGGCTCCCTGAGCCGCCGTCCGATCGTCAGCCGAAGTCGTTCGTGGCGGGCGCCGGGCCGGTCGTGATGGGCTCGTCGTACGTCGGCATGTTGGTGCCGTAAGAGGTCCGCGGGTCGGGCGGGGTGGAACTGTCGTGAGTGACGGGATGACTCTCGCTCGGGCGCAGTACGGCGGGCATGACACCGGGCGTGGCCTGTGCCGCGGTGTCCGTGCCGGTGTGCTCGAAGTCCTGGGAGACCCGCTCGTCGTTCCACTCGTGGCCGTCGGCGGAGGACCTGAGGTTGTCGCCGCCGGCCTGGATACGGGCGTGCAGGCCGTCGAGGGCTGGCTTCCAACTCGTGGCGAGTTGCGTCAGGGCCGGGCCCATCGACCAGCCGGTGAGGGAGCCGCCGGCCGTGTCGGCCTCCTTGACGGCCTTGTCGGCGGGGGGCTTCATGGTGCGCGCTATGCCGTCACACGCCCCGGCGGAGGCGCGGAGCTCGGCGGGGTCGACGTTGGTGCCCTGGGACACGTCGGCTTCCTCTCGGGATCTCGGGGGACGGGCGGGAGTTCAGAACCGCTGTTGTTCGGCGCCCGGCGGCAGCAGGCACGGGGTCCGTACGGCGAAGGAGAAGCGCTGCGGCTTCGTCTTGCCGGAGCCGACCGTCTCCGCCTCCACCCGGTAGTCGTTCTTCTTGTTCCGGGCCCGGAACACCGCGGACGCATAGGCACTCTTGAACTCCCGGTACGAGGTCACCTCGTAGCCCTGACCGGGGAGTTGGCTGCGGAGCTTGCGGACCATGCTGGTGTGCTCCGTCGCGGAGGCGGGCGAGTAGACGTAGTAGAAGAGGGTGTAGCGGCCGTCGTCCGCGACCTCGTCGTTCTCGCCGACGCAGCCCTCGTAGACCGCCTTGGCTGTGTCGGGGAGCAGTTCGGCGCCGGTGAGTCGGGCCATGCGGGCGGTGGTGTCCTTCGCCCACCGCAGGGCGTCCTCCCGCGCCTTCCGGGGCAGCGGACTGTTCACGGCCTTCGGGGACGTGTCGTCGGAGGCCGTACAACCGGCCACCAGGAGCAGGGCGAAGGAGACCGCGACCGTCGCGCGGCCGACCGCCCTCGTGCCACGAGCCACTGGGTACATCAGCCTGGACCTCGGCGTTCCTGTCGGGGGGTTGAACACTGCGGACTCAGAACCGCTGTTGCTCGACGCCGGGCGGGAGCAGGCAGGGCGTGCGTACGGCGAAGGAGAGGCGCTGGGGCCTGGTCCTGCCGGAACCGACCGTGTCCGCGGTGACCAGGTAGGAGCTCCTGGTGTCGCGGGCCCGGAACACCGCGGAGGCGTAGGCGTTCTCGAACTCCCGGTACGCGGTGACCTCGTAGCCCTGCTGGGGCAGTTCGTGCCGGAGCGTGCGCACGACGCGGGTGTGTTCCGTGACGGGCGCGGGCGAGTTGACGTAGTAGAAGAGGCTGTAGCGGCCGTCGGTGGCGATCTCGTCGTTTCTGCCCAGGCAGGGCTCGAAGTTGGCTCTGGCCGTCGACGGGTCGAGCGCGACGCCGGTGAGCCGGGCCAGGTAAGTGGTGTACTCCTCGGCCCACTTCGCTGCGGCTTTCCGGTCCACGCGGGGCAGTGGGGCGTTCGGGTCGGTGCGGGGGTCCGTGGTCGGGGGCATTCGGCCTCCAGTCGGGAACGGGCAGGGACTGCGGCAGGCTTACGGCGTCACAGACCGGGGACGATCTGGGCCTCCGGTGGCACGTCGCTGCCTTCCTTCGGCACCTCGGTGGGCTGCTTGCCGGCGATGACGGCCCCCTGGTTGGCGAGGGAGTCGCTGCCGTCGTCCCAGTAGCCGCTGTGGCCGTGGGTGTCGACCTCGAAGTTGTTGCCTCCGAAGTCCGCGAGCATCGGGTCCCGGCCGAGGGTGAGGTCCGAGGCGTGGTTGATGACGGCGTCGTCCTTCGCACCGCCGATCCACACGTGTTCGGGGTCCATCTGCAGGTCGCTCGCGTGGTCCACGGTCATGCCCGGGCTGCCGACCACCATCACGTCGTCCGCACCCAGGCCGGGGCCTCCGGAGGCGGCCGCGCCGACGACGGTGGAGCCGTAACTGTGCCCGATGACGGTGGTGTGACTGGGCGAACCGTCGTGCGCGGCGTGCGTGCCCGCCACGAACTGCCGCAGGTCGGGGGCGCCGTCCTCGGCCCGCCCGGTTCCGCCGACGCTGTCGAAGTCGGTCATGGACGCCTCGGGGGCGTCGTAGCCGAGCCAGGTGATCATCGCGACGCTCTCGCCGTCGGACTGCTGCTCCGCCGACGACTGGAGTTTGCCGATGCGGGTGATCTGGCCGGGTACGGCGTCCATGTTGGTGTTGGTGCCCGGTACCAGGATTCCGGTGTGGGCGGCGGTGTCGGGGTTGCCCATGGCGACAATGGCCCGCCCGTCGTCCTTGGAGTCGTAGCCGAGCAGGTACAACTCCTTGCCCTTGGGCGCGCCGTCGGCCTTCTCCAACTGGTCGTTGAGCACTTCGAGGTTGTTCAGGCGCCGGTTGACCGTCTCGTCGGTGTCGCCGGGGAAGCCCTCGTCCCAGTTGCCCTCCTGGATGAGGTTCAACTCCTGTGTGAGGGCGGTGCGGTTGGCGTCGTCGCGTACGTCCGAGGGCAGACCGTCGGTCGCGCCGACCTCCTTCGGATAGAGCGTGGTATAGGTCTGGCGTTCCTCGGGGCTGAGGGCCTTCCACCACTCGGCGGCGGCCTTCGGGTCGTCCTCGGGGATCTGCGGGCCCTGTACGCCGATGGCCTTCATGGCGTTCTTGACGTCCTGCGCGGACTCCGCCGACGCGTCATGGCTGGTCGGGTCGGTGAGGATGTCGCCGTCGAGCTCGGCGAGGGCCCTGGCCCCGTCGTCGCTGGCCTTGCGGGCGTCGGCCAGGGCGGCGTCGATGTCGGCGCGGTACTGGCCCATCAGGGTTCCACGGTCGGCGATGATCTGCCGTGCGTCGGGGTCCTGATGGGGCAGGCCGGCGGTCGTCGGGTCGGTGATCGTCCCGTACGCGTCGACCTCGAAGTGGTCGGCCTCCGCTCGCCGCACCGTGTTGCGCAGATCGGTCTGGGCCGCTTCCATCCAGGACTTGGTGGTGTCCAGTACCTCGGCGACGGCCATCGCCTCGGTCTCGACGACACCGATCCGCGACTCGACGTCCTCCAGGTAGAACAGGGCCGCGTCGGCGTCGTCGCCCTTCCAGGAAGCGTGCAGGGGGCCGGTGACCTGCCGGCGGTGGCGGTCGGTGAGGGTGTCCATGGTCGTCGACAGGCCGCGCCAGGCCTTGGCCGCCGCTTCCAGGTCGGAGAAGTCCTGCTTCATCAGGCGGGAGAAGTCAGAAGCCACGGCGGCCTCGTCCCGGCCCGGCGCTCAAGTCTCCTTCAGGGCACGGCAAAACAACCCCAAAAGCCATCACACAACCCCCGTTGCACCTGCTCACTCATGAGTTCCAGGCGCACAGATTAGCCGACGAGGGGCTCGGCGGGGCAAGCCAGGGCCTGGGACCGGGGCTTGGCCGGACGAGCCGGAGTACCTTGGGTCAGAGGCCTGGCCCGCCCGACTTGCGAAGGGCACCGCGGAGTCTTCCGGCCTCAGTGCCGAGCCGTCCGCCCGCCCCGGCCCCCACCCGAGCCATGCACGGGGGCGTCCCGCTCCGCGCGCTCGCGGTCCAGTTCGGCCTGCTGCCGTGCGTCCCACGCCCCGAACTGCGCCTTGGACTGCTGCTGTTCCGCGTACGTCTGGTTCTCGGCGGCCCTGCGCATCTCGTGCAGGCGCTGGTAGACGGCCTCGGTGTAACGAGGGTCCTGGAAGGCGCCCTTGACGTCGACGTTCCCGGTCAGCACCGACTGCGCCATGTCGCGCAGGGCCGGGTCGAGCGAGGTCGCGCCGGCGATGGTGCGCAGGGAACGGCGCAGCCGCAGGGCCTGTTCGGGGTCCTGGGCGACGCCCATCAGTTCCTCGTCCTGGATCTCCCGGTCCGCGGTCATGGGCGGGCCACGTCCTCTCTGCTGCGTGCTGATGGTGACGATCGGGGGCGGCGATGCACGCGGGAGGTCACCCGAACTCGCTGCGCGCCCAGTCCTGGGCGCCGCCACCGCTGGGCGCGGAGCCGGAGCGCGAGGCGGAGGCGGTCGCCGCGACCGGCCGTTCGGCGTCGGAGGCCGGCGTGGCGGCGGTGCCGGAGGAGGAGGCTGACTCGGCCCTGTCGGTCGTCCCGCCACCCTGGCCACTGTCGCCGCTGTCGCCGCCGTGACCGCTGTGGCCGCTGTGGCCGCTCAGTGCGTCGACGCCGTGCTGCACTCGGTTGCCGGCCGCCCCGGTGACCTTCTCGGTGGCGGCGTCGACGGCACCGTCCACGTGCCCCTGTACGTCCGTGTAGCCGGCGACGGTGGAGCCTTCGCCGCCCGTGACCTCGTTCTTGAGGCCGTCGACGTACTCGCCGGCCGCGTCCTTGGCGACGCCCGCCGTCTCACCGAAGTCGATACCCGAGCGCTCGTCGAAGTAGGTCTCGATGCTCTGCTGGCCGATGTTCTGCGCCATGCCGATGGCGGCGTCCTTGGCCTTCTCCTTCGCAGCGTCGACGACCTTCTCCTGGACGAACTTCTTGGCCTCTTCCTTGATCTTGTCCTTGGCGAACTGCTTGACCTTCTCCTTGGTGACCTTCTCCAACTGCTCCTTGGCGATCTTCTTCAGGGCGTCCATGGTGGCGTGCTCCATGGCTTTGGTGATCGCCTGCATGACCTCCTGCTTGAGCTTGTTCAGCAGCTCGCGGACGATCACGCGGGTGGCCTGGGTGGCGCCGAGCGCGCCGACCTCGGAGAGACCGAGGGTGAAGGGGGCGGACGCCTGCGCCGCGATGATCTCCACTGCGAGCGCGATGAGTTGGGCGATCACGGCCAGTTTCGCGGTGAGCACCGCGATCGCCGCCGCGTCGAAGGCGAGGGCGATCACTTCGCACGCGAGCTGCGCGTCGGGGAGATACCTGTCATCGCCGCCCGAGCCGGTGTACGCGCCCCAGGCCTTGCTGAAGCCGTCGACAGCCGTTCCGGCGTTGCCGGCGACGACGGTACGGGCGTAACCCTCGCCGGCCGCCTGGATCTCTTCGAGTGTCTTGCCGAAATCCCGCCAGGTCTCGGCGACTTGGTGCAGTGCGTCTTCGTCGGCCTCGGGCCAGGAGTAGCCGAGGAGGTCGAGCACCCAGACGAGCTCGCTGGGGAGTGTGAGCGCCATACTGATAGCCCCGTTATTTATTTGAATTCTTATAGATTGCCGACTTCGCCGATGATCGCGCTCAGCTGACCACTGTTCGACGCGTCCGAGGCATCATAATTGACGGCCATGTCTTCAAGGTTGTGGCCGATCTGCGCGAGCCGCTTCGCGAGACTGTCCATCGAGGTGAAGAGGCCGTCGCGAATCGGCGTGTAGACCTGACCGAAGAGCTCTCCGAAGTCGGCGTCGTCCCACGGCTCACCCAGACCGTCGAGATCGTCCTGAAGCTTCTTGGAGGCTTTGGAGAAATCGCTCCCGAGCTCTGTGAAATTCTGACCTTGCTTCTTGAGTACCGTCGTGTCGACGTCAAAGGTGTCGAATCCCACGTTCTCCCCCGGACTCCCTTTGCTGCAGTTCATATTGGACGACAGACCGATACCTTAGACTCCTCCCGCACGGCCCAGCGAACCCGCTGGTCAAGAGATCGTCAAGTTTCCCGGGGGAACGTCAACAGTGGTGACCACACAGCAGAGTTACGCCAGCACACGGGCCCTGTGGACAGGAAGACTCCTCGGCCTGGGACTGATCCTGCTGGCCGCGGTCATCGCGGCGGTGACCGTTCCAGAACTTCGCAGCGAACTCGCCGGTGAGGGTACGGACGGAACCCTCACCGTTTCTTCATGCGAAGTGCACACGAAACCCCATTACGGGACCCGTCGACGGACAACGGAACTCAAGTTCGGCTGCACGGGGACCTGGACGGCACACAAGGGTGGCGCCGCGTACGAAGACGTGACCGTGGAAACCTCGTCCCGCCTGGAAAACGGGTCGAAAATCGACGTCGTACAGGCGGACGGCACGTTCACACTTCCGGAGGACCGGGCGCCTGGCAAAGACATCGCGATTCTCGCCTTCTGCCTCTCCTTGCTGACATTCGGCGCCCTATGCCTCCTCACCGGCTTCGGCACCCGCAACGGCCCGAGCCTGGCGGCTTCCTGGCAGCGACTCCCGGGCGGCAATGTGACGGGTTACGCGCTGGGCGGCGTATTCATCGTCGGAGCGGTGACGGCGCTCGCATGTGCACTGGCAGTCTGATTCCTGATTCCGAGTTGCAATTCCGAGTATCTGAACTCTGAGTGATGATCTGTGAGTTCTGATACTCAAGTTCTGATACTCAAGTTCTGATCCTCGAGTTCTGAGTTTTGAGGGCCTCTCAATGACCCAAGTACATGGGAACGCCACGCCGGACACCGCCGCCCGGGAAGACCGAACCGGCCTCGCCCGCCTCATCGGCGCCGGCCTGATCCTCGTGGGCGTCGTCCTCCTGGGCCTGGGTGCCTACCTCGGCCCCGTCCGCTACGCGACGTCCACGCCGGGCAAACTCACGGTCGAGACGTGCACGGTGGACTACAAGTACCGCGGCTCGTCGAGCAGTTCGCGGAAGAGGACGAAGACCAGGTGGTGCTACGGCACCTTCACGGCCGACAACGGCTCGGCGAGGGACCTCAACGCCGAGCTGAAGAGCGACGCGCTCTACCAGAAGGGCCACGTCCTCGGCGCCCGCCGCAGCGGCGACACCAACTATCAGCTGGACCGGGGCTGGGTCTACGCCATCGCACTGGGATGCGCGTGGGGCTTCGGCGCGCTGATCGCACTCGCGACCGGAGTCTTCATCGCTGTCACAGGGTTCCCGTACGGGGAGGGTGAGAGCCAGGGGCTGTTCCGAACCTGCCTGACGTTGGTCGGGGTGGGCGTGCTGGGACTCGCCATCAGCTTGCTGGTCGCGTTCTTCGTGTAGCGGCAGATCCGGGAGACCTAGAAAGAGCGGGGCCTGGAGAGAGTTGGGGCCTAGAACAGCCACACCCCGAAGCCCACCAACACCGCACCGAAGGCGACGAAGACGCCGGCCGTCAAGGCGAGCGGTCGCAGTTGCTCACAGCGACGCCCCGGATCGAGGCCGCGCCATGTGCTGCGTACCGCGTTCACTCCGACGAGCGCGATCACGGACTCAAGCACCACGGCCAGCAGGCCGAAGAACTTGGCCCAGGAGTAGGGGTGGTCCGGGTTTGGCGTCCACACGGCGGCAAGGTCGACGGCGTTCGGTACTGTCACTCGTCGTTCTCGTCCTTCAACAGTCCCGCAGATCGGACCCGATACCTGAACAGGCGACGTATACGCTTGCTGAGGTTGGTGCCCACGGTGTTCTTGAAGGCGCCGTCCGCGAGTCTCCCGCGCTCGCTCAGATTCTCGCCGCCGAGGCTGCCATGCTGTTCCAGGTTGACGCCGTGGTTTTGGGCGCTGCCGACGGCACCCGCGTCGGCGTTGGTGAGCGTGTCCCACCCAGCTCCTTAGACCGTGTGGCTCAGCTGCTGCCCGTACCTCTCCGCAGCGCCGTCGCAGACACCGAGCAGGCCGAACGCCTTACCGATCTCGGCCAATCGCCGCGAACCCCTCGATCGGCTTAGCGAGCCCCGTCGCTTCCCTGTGGGACTTGCCCGCTGACTCCCTCAGCGTGGCGGGGTTCACCCCGAACTGCCCGCTCATCCCGCTCCTCGGTCGGAACGGGTCTGTGCACTCGGAGCCAGGCGCTGACGCGCAATTTGCGGACCTCTGGCCAAAACGTGCTTGGGGCTCACAGTTGTTGGCGCGCTGGGCTTCACTCGTACGGGCGATGCCACACGCGCTCGTCCCTACAGTCGCCAGCCCCGCGACTGATGTGGCGCCTCCCCAGCCTTACGGCCCCTCCTGCGCTCGGCCTGCCATTCGGCCAGCTCGCGGTCGATCTCCGACTGGCACTCGTCCAGTTGCCGCCGCCCCTCGACCTCGGCGGCGTGCCGCTCCGCGGCACTCATCCGGTCGCAGGCGTGCATGCCCGCCCTGGCCCTCTCACTCAGCGCCTCCCTGTACGCCACGTTCCGCGCCGCCTGACGCAACCCGATCCGGCCGGCGAGCACTTCGCGGGCCATTTCCCGCACCGTTTCGTCCCCGCTGCCGGCGAGCCGCTGCAACGACTTGCGCAACGCCCGTGCCCGAGCGGGGTCTTTCGCGATGTCGAGGAACTCTTCGTCTCCAACCTCGGGCCGTTCCATGCGCATTGCTCCTCGTCGAAGGGGTTCCGAGACGCGCTAGAGTAGCCGACCGATTACGGACAGTGCACAGGATGTGAGGTGGGACGTGTCCTTCCAGGTCAGGCCCGACGACCTTGACGGGTACAGCCGTCAGGTGGGGCGCGCAGTCGACGATGTGCACCATGCGCGGGAGTACATCGCGAAATACGGCGGCATGGACGCGCTCCACGGCCAGGGCCTGTTCCTCTACGCCATCGGACTGCACTCACAGGCGATGGACGGGGTCAAGAACGTACTCTCCCGCCTGCACACCCTTCTGTCCGCCAGCGCCGAGGAGTTGTCGAAGTCCGCGGCGTACTACCGGACGACCGACCGCGCCCAGGCATCCCGGTTGGACGCCACCTACCCGCCGAGCAAGCGCTAGCCCGCACGGAGAACCGACCTCCCATGAGTTTCACGGACACCGTTCAACCCGTCGACCACCTCAAAGGACCCGGCAAGCCCGAGGAGTTCTCCCAGGGGGTCATCGGCGACAGCGTCGAGACGGTGAGCGACTTCCTCAGCCCCAGCGAGTGGGTGCTGGGGGTCATCGAGTTCACCTTCGGTTCGAACCCCTTGGAGCAGGCGATCTCGTGGTTCACCGGTGACTGGGAGTCGTACGTGAAATGCGCCGAGATGTGGCGCAACACGGGCCGCTTCGCCAAGGACCTCGCCACGAACCTGCGCTGCGGCAACAGGGAGCTGGACGCCGGCTGGAACGGCAACGCGGCCGACTCCGCCTATGTCTACTTCGACGAGTTGGCGAAGAAGATCGACTGCCTGGACGGGCACTTGCGGGACCTCCAGACCGCGTACATGGACATCGGCCGCGCGATCGCGAGAGGCGCAGAGCTGATCAAGGGTGTACTGGAGCAACTGGCGGACCAGGCGCTCCTCCTGGAGATCGAGTTGACGGCGGGCACGGCGCTGGTGGAGACGGGCGTGGGCCTCTTCGCCGGCTATGGCGCCGCCATTCTCGAAATGGCCGAGATGGTGAGGACGTGGGGGCGCGCGACGGAGGCGTACAGCGCCGCACAGGATGCGATCGACGAGGCGACTGTCGCCGGTGGTCTCGCTGTTGGCGGCCTCAGTCTCGTGCTGAAGGAGTTTCCCGAGCCCGGAAGAGCTTATGACAACCCTGCCGTCTAGCCTCTCTCAGCTCATGAGCCGGTGAATGGCGTCAGGAGAAGGCAGATGGCCGTCCCGGCGAGACTTCCGCGGACGATCCACTTGCGCACTGTCCCCACCCGGGCGTCCGAGATCTCCCGAGTGATCATGCCGACCTGCGCGGCGTCGCGCGGGAACATGCCCGTGACGGCGAACGCCATACCGAACGCCAGCACCAGCCAGCCGAGAAAGAACATCGCGATCCACCGGGCCGCCTCGCCGAAGCCGGTCCGCACGTACCAGTCGGCGGCCCGCTGCACGGAGACCTTGCTGCCCGGCGGCACCGCGGCGCTGATACTGGCGTCCTCATCGACGACATTGCCGTCGTCGGACCGGAAGGTCCCTCCACACACCGTGTGCCCGCGCGAGTGACGCGTGCCCCGCTCGACCCAGCAGTTCTTCACGGTCAGCGTGCCGTGAGTACCGATGACGCCGGCGGCGTTGGCTGCGTTGAAGATGCCGATGCCGAAGATCACGACGGCGATGAGGAAGAACAGGACGCCGAATGCTCGTCCCAGAATTCCGGGACGGGGAAGGGATGGAGCGGGCGGCGCGAGCGGCATCAGTTCGGGTTGCCTCACCACACGCTCTCTTTCATGCCGTACCGGATCATCACGCCGTGCGAGTCAAGCAGGATCCACACCTTGAGGTGCGCTGCTGCACGGCGGCCGCTCGCCATTCCGGTATCCCTCGCTGCACCGACGCCGCCATATTCGGCAACGAGTTCTAGGGGGATGCGTCCGTGCCGCCGGTGACGGCGGCACGGCGCACGGTCACAACCTTCTGAAGCGTTGCGAGGGTATAAGGGAGAGTCGCCCTGTACGAAACTATTGATCCCGATACTGGGGCTGCTGGGCATAGGGATTTGGGTTCTGCGGAGCCGGTACCGGAGCAGCGGGGTACCCGTATGCCTGGTTGGCGGTGGGAGGCATGAGTTGTTGCGCCGGATAGGCACTGTTGGGATAGGCATCGTTGACGGGGGCACCGTGGTGCGTATTCCGACGGCTGCGGGTGAAAACCAAGACAGTCACGACGGCGATCACAGCTAGCAGGCCGATGACGCCGACGAGAAGAGCTACTGCGCCCATTGATAGAGCTTCCTTCGTGTTCTCAGTCCCTGCACTTTCGATGCCGTAGACCTCGTACCGTCCTGGCTTCATGCCGACATGTCGGAGGAGTGGCGCCCTCTGAAGCAGGTGCGAGCGCTTCAATGGATACGCCACTTCCCTTAACAAGCCGAGTTGGTCCAGGGGTACCCATCGAACCGGTGCCGAGGGCGCTACTGCCCCTGGTGCGGAGGCTGCTGGGCGTACGGGTTGGGGTATTGCGGGGACTGTCCCGGAGGGGCGGGGTAGCCCTGGTTGGGAGGCGTGTTGGGGTACTGCTGGTAGCCCGTGGGGGGCTGGGGCGGGTAGCCGGTGCCATGCGGGGGCATACCGCCGCCTGGGCCGGAGCCGGGACCGCCGCTGCCGCGGTTTCGGCGGCTGCGGATCACCGCGAAGACGACGCCGAGGATGATTACGGCTGCTGCGATGCCGGCGATCAGGAGGATGCCGCTGGAGGACGACTTGTCCTTCTTGGCCGCCTGGTTCGGGCTTTCATTGCCGGAAGCCGAGCCGGACTGCGTGGAGGTGGACGGCGAGGCCTGGGCGAGGGGGCCCTCCTTGGGGCCCTTCGGGATGTCCATCGTCAGCGCCGAACCGGGGCGAGCGATGCCGTAGCCGAGTTCCTTGTCCGGGGCCTTCTTGCCGGTGTTGTTCAGGAACGACGCCGACTTCACCAGACGGTTGATGATCTGGCCTGCGGTGAGGTCGGGGTACTTCGAGCGGAGGAGGGCGACGATGGCGGAGACGTAGGCCGTGGAACCAGAGGTTCCGTTAGCCACCGCGTAACCGCTTTTCGTAGTTGGGTCAGCCTGGGCGACTTCCACTCCGGGCGCGGCAACGGTGACGTTACCTGTGTTCGATTTGGACCAGGCGGCGAGGTTCTGATCCACTGCGGAAACTGCCACCACACCTGGGAGAGCGGCCGGGTAGTTAACCGTCCCTCCGTCGTTTCCTGCGGCCGCGACAACTACTGCATTGTGTGATTGCGCATATTTGATCGCCTCGGCAGCCTTCGAGCCAGGGTAGGCGGAAGAATCGTCAAGCGACAGATTGATGACCGATGCGCCCTGGTCCACTGCATAGCGAACTCCAGCGACCCAACTAGCCGTATTACCCGTGTTCTTGGCAATATCTACGCGAACTGGAAGAATTTTCGCTTTTGGAGCGAGACCCATCACGCCTGCAGAGGCATTTGCTCCGTGTCCGTGACCAGCGATGAGGCTAGCCATGGCAGTTCCGTGTCCGACACTGTCCTTGTGAGGATCTCCTGATCCAGTGAAGTCCTTACCCGCCAGCACTTGTCCCGTCAGATCCGGCTGGCGGGAATCAACTCCCGTGTCGACTACAGCAACCGTGACACCCGCACCTTGGGAAGTTTCCCAAACCTTTTCTGCGCCGTATACGGTCAACGGCCACTGAGCGTCCCGGACTTGATCCGCAGACGCAATTGGGGCCGCAGTGAGGAGCAAGGCTCCCGTCAATGCCACGACACCAGTCGTGGACCAGACTCCCTTGAAACCCAACTCCCTGCTCCTCACTCAGCTGCGGCTGGAGTCACCAGCCCGACAAATGGGCCGACGACGACCTTACGTCAGGCCCGCTTCCTGCTTACTCGATGGTCCGCGGAACGTTGCGGTTGCGGTCCTCTTCTGAGATCCAGGTCTCTTCGTCCTCGACCAGGTAGTCGGGACGGTCGCCCTGGCTGTTCTCCTTCTTGGACTTGCGGCCCTTGCCACCGGCTCCGCCGGCACCTGCCTGCGTTCCACCTCGACTTCCGTGCAAGCCTGCACCGCCGCCGGCACCTTTACCGACGCCCTTTGCACCGCCGACGACACCGCCACGGGCCCTCGCGAGTGCTCCGCGGCCGCCGGCGCCAGCGCCGCCTCGACCGGCCGCCCCGGCTCCGGCGCCACCGCCCATGCCGCCCATACCCGCTCGGCCACCGACACCGCGGCCTGCTGCGGCGCCGCCGCCGGAAAGGCCACCGCGACCGCCCATGGCTCCGATGCCACCGCGGGCAGCACCGCCCGCGAGGCCGCTGGCTTCGCCAGCAGCCAGGATGCCGGGGCTCACTGATCCACCGGTGCCGAGATTGCCGAGGCCCGTGCCTCCGACGCTGGGTCCACCAACGCCCGTACTGGGGCCAGGGCCACTCAAGCCCGGCGAGATGCTGTCCACATTCGTCTTGGCCGTCGGCACCGTCGGAAGCTGCGAACCGCCAGCGATGCCCTGGTCACGCGGAACCGTCGGTGTCGGCTTGATACTCGTCGTCGGGCCCGCACTCCACGGTTTCGTTGTGGTTCGTCCGCTGCTTGGCGCCGACCCACCAGCAGAGGGCACAGAAATGGGTGTCGGCATCGGCGTTTGAGGGTTCGGGGGCTGGAAGGGATCCTTCGGATTATCGTCCCGAATTCCGATTCCCGAGTACGCCTTGTAATTAACCCCCAACTGCTCCATAATCGCCACCCCCTTCAACTGCTCCTCCTTCCCCTTGGACAAGGAATCAGCGTTGGCCTGGCGGGCGGCGTCCGTGCTTACGCCCTTGTTGATGTCGGCGAGGAGCTGCTCGTCGCTGCGGTTGTCGTCCGTGAGTTTGTCCCAGGCCCGGTCCCAGCCGGAGGGCTCGTTGACGTCCCGCATCTTGCTCATGGAGTTGCGCAGGTCGTTCTGGACGGCGTGCATGGTTTCGCCGTAGTGGTTGGCCCACGCGGCCGCGTTGCGGACGTTCCCCATGATTTCGTTGGCCTTCTTGCGGAAGGCCTCGGCCGCGTCGCCCTCCCAGTGCTCGAGGACGTTCTCCACGGCGCTCTGCATCATGCCCGCGACGCTGTCCTTGGAGGAGACCGAGTCCACACCGCCGGTCTTGCCGTCACCGTCGCCGCCGGACAGGATGTTGTGGACGGACTTCCAGTGCTGGCTGACCTCGTAGATGCGGTTGGGGTCCGCGTCCAGGATCAGGGAGCGCAGCTCGGGGATACCCATTTTCATGAAGTGGGTGTCGAGCTTGCTGCGGTCCGGCCCTCCCATACCCCCGTCGGGCAGTTTCTCGAGCTTCTCGTCGTGCTTGTCCTTGATCCGCTGCTTCTGTGCTTCCTGCTGAGCCTTGATCTGCTCTTCGGTAGGCGTGTAGCCGTAGCCGTACATTTTCGTCCATCCCCTCCGTCAGTGACCGGTCGCCGAACCGCCTAGTAGGCGGACCCACCCTTGGGAGTCGCGCTGACGCCCTGTGCGTTCGCGTGCTCCTGGTTGCTGTACTTGTCCCTGACCTTCGAGGTGCTGGTGCCGAAGTCATCGATCAGCTTGTGCAGGTCCCTGATCATGTTCTCGATCCTGGTCTTCTGCTTCTGGTGGGCCGAGTGAAGTTCGTTGGACTCAAGGAACTTCTCACTGCCGAACGCACTGCTCGGGATGTCCGTCTCGTACTTGGCCTTGGTGTTGGCCTTGTCCATGTCCGAGAGGAGGCCGTTGAGCTTCCGGATGACCTCATCCAGTGCGCTCAGATCGACTCGCATTCCGTTACTCATACCCCGTTGTCCTCTCCCCTGTTATTCAAGTTCTCAGCACCGTTCGGTGCCGACCTCATCGGCCGGCCCGTCCGGTCCGTCGGCTCCGCCAGTCCCGCACAGCCACCCCGCTCCCCGCCACCACCAGTACCAGGGCGAACCCCGTTCCCAGTACGTAGATGGCCGTTCGCCGTTCCTTTTCGGCCTCGCTCTCGCCCATGGTCACCGCCATGGGGACGACTCCGCCGGTGCCGGCCTTCACGGGCGGGTCGGGGGTCGGGGACGTGGCCGGGGTGGAGGTGTCCGACAGGGCGGCCACCGGGTCGACGACGCCCCAACCGGTGAACTGGTTGGGTCCCCGGCCCGGCCGTTGGGCCGTCTGCTCGATCCGGGTGGCGATCTGGGCCGCCTTCCAGGTCGGGTGCTTCTCCTTCAGCAGGGCCGCCACGCCCGCCACGTACGGCGCCGCGAAGCTCGTGCCGTCGGCCGTGCACTGGCCGCCCTTCGGGACCGTCGAGACCATGTCGACGCCGGGGGCCGCCACGTCCACGAAGTCGCCGGACTGGGAGAAGTAGGCGCGCTCGTCGTTGCGGTCGGAGGCCGCGACGGCCAGGACGCCGTCGTACGAAGCCGGGTACGTGTCCGCGGACTTGCCGTCGGCTCCGTCGTTGCCGGCGGCCGCGATGATGAGGGCGCCCGCGTTCACGGCGGCCGTCACGGCGCTGCGCAGCGTCGGGTCGTCCTTCTTGTTCGCGGTGTCCGACGAGATGTTGATGATGTCCACGCCCTTGGCGACCGCTGCGCGGATCGCGTCGGCCATGGTTCCCGAGTCGCCCTGCTTGTTCTCTCCGCCGGTGTAGCGGAGGGACAGGATCTTGGCCTCGGGCGCGATCCCCTCGAACCCGGTGCCCTGCATCGGGCGGGCCGCGATGATGCCCGCCACGCGTGTGCCGTGACCCTCCAGGTCCTGGGTGCCGGAGCCGCCGACGAAGGACTTGCTGCCGGAGGCCATCGCGTCGGTCAGCTGGCGGTTGGAGCTGTCGACGCCGGTGTCGATCACGGCGACCGTCACGCCCTTGCCCTTCGCCTGGCCCCACAGCTGGTCCAGCAGCACCCGCTGCAGCGACCACGGCGTGGACTTGATGACGCCGCCCCCGAAGACGCACTCCCCGCTCGCCGCCAGTCCGAAGTCCGCGTGGCCGGGGGCGGGGGCGGGGCGGCCTCCCGGCGAACCGTCGGAAGCCAGCGCCGGCGGCGTCGACGCCAGGCAGACCCCCGCGGCCGCGAGCACGCCGAGGACCCGCTGCGCCGCGCGGGTTCCGGTGCCGCGGCCGTCACGGCCGGTGTGGCTACGCGAACGGGCTCTGCGGCCCTTCACGTTCAGGCCCCTCATTGTCCAGGCCCCCAGGGCTTCCTCGACGTCCGAGACGTACTGCTGACGAGTGTGAAGATGTGCGGGATTTGCTGTGTATCGCCCCGCACATGTCGGGCACGGACCCGGAGCAGAGCTCGGCCCAGCGGACGCCGTGGCGTCGGCTGGGCCGATTCTCTTCATCTCAGGTCCCTCAGGTCCCTCGGGTCGCCGACGGGCTCAGCCCCAGGTCGCGGCGTTGCTCTTCTCGGTGGCCTGGTAGTTGTCGGCCGCGTTCTGCAGGGCGGTGGAGATCTTCAGCAGGGTGGAGTGCAGGTCCTGGGCGGTCTGGTCCCACTCGCGCTGCTTGCGCTGGTAGCCCTCCTGCGCCTCGCCCTCCCAGGTGGCGGCGACGCGCTTGACCGAGGCCTCGAGGTCCTCGAGCTGCTGCTTGATGCGGCCGGCCGTGGTGCGGACGTCGGTGGACGCGTTGGTGATCGTTGCGTAATTGACGAGGATCGACATCGTCAGTTCCCTTTCAGGAAGAGTGGTGGAAGACGTGGAGTTCTGATCCGGGGAGATTCCGATCGGAGGCCCAGGCCTCCGAAGGCCGCTGGATCAGCCGAAGTCCGACATGATCTTGCTGATCTCGGAGTTCTGCTGGTCCTCGGACGCGGAGTAGTTGCTCCGCGTGGAGTCCACGGCTTCCTTGATGTCGTTGAGAATGTCGCTCATCTTCTTCGCGTCCGCGTTCCAGCGCTCCTGCAGCTGGTGGTAGGACGTGGCCGCCTGGCCTTTCCAGCCGCCGGCGATCTGCTCGATGACGCCGTTGAGACGGCGGATCTCGCCCTGCAGCTGGCCGTTGACGGTGTTGATGTCACCGGAGAGCTTGGTGAGTTCGTCCTCTGTTACCCGGAACTGGCCGGCCATGATGAACCTTCCCCCATGTCGTCGTTCATGTTGTCGGCTCCGGGAAACCTGCCAGGTGCCCGGAGAAGCTTCGCACCGTTGAGCGCTGCAAACACTCTATCGTCAGCCTGTCACTCATCCACTGACAGGACCAATCAGTTACACGGCTCACACACTTGAGCGACGCACTCGTGACCCATGTGCCGTCTTACCCTCAAGTGCGCTTCCTGATACGTCCGTTGGCCGCCGAGAGGAACGTGCTCGGGCCTCGCCGACCGCGGCCCGCAGGTCACTGGCTCTGTTCCTGCTTCGCGCCGCCCGTGTCCAGCGTGGGTCCCTTCGGGATGAACTTCGCCCAGGTCTGCGGCACGATCGCCGGCCTGGAGACGTCCTCGTAGCCGAGACGGGTACGCGCCTTGTCCGTCTCGCTCGGCTGTCCGGACGTGGACGTGGAGGAGGCCGAAGTCCCCTTCGCCGTACTGTCGTTGTTCGACGGCAGCGAGTAGCGCAGACCCGTGTCGGTCAGCAGGTACCAGGCGCCGCCTCCGCCCGCCGCGCCGGTGACCTCCTGGAACAGCAGGCCGGAGCCCGAGGAGACGTAGGCGCTCAGCGAGTCGGCGATGACCTTCTTCGGGTACGTCGTCCCGGCCCATGCCGCCAGCCGCGGCTTCTTGTCCGCGCCGATGGTGCCGTCGTAGACGCTGCACGAGGTGGTGCGGGTCTCGCCCGTCGCCGTGGTCGCGGGGTTGGCCTGCCGCGGGACGGACTGGGGCCAGCCCTGGTCGCCGTAGAAGGGGTCCGCGGGGCCGCCGTTGGCCTGGATGATCATGCCGGAGGAGACCTTGGTGGGGCTGGTGTTCTGGGCCTGCGGCGACTGCATCAACAACTGCGCCACGAAGGGCGTGACGACGGCGACCTTGTCCTTGAGGACGACGTAGTACTGCATGCCCTGCGCGTCCGGCGCCTCCAGGACCTGGCCCACCGTGCTCGTCCCGCTGGGCAGTCCCTTGACGGAGGTCGTGGCGCCGGCGCCGGGGACCTTCGGGAAGGAGATGACGCCGCGCGGGTTGAGGGTGCGCAGCCATTCCTGGCTCACCGGCTGCGCCTTGGCCGTGCTGCCGATGACGGCGGAGCGCAACTGCTGCATGGTGGCGGCGTCGGCGACCGCGGGGCCGCCGAGCCAGAAGAGGTTGCCCTTGCCGTCGACCAGGTACTCCCGGTCGGTCCTGGGGTCCTTGACGTACAGGGCCTGGCCGGGGCCCACCTTGCCCGTGCCGTTCAGGGACTTGGCGTCCGCGGCGTCCATGACGAACACGGCGCGGTCGATGTTGCCGTCCTCGGTACTGCCCGAGCCCTGCGCGGGGCGCTCGCACACCGCCCACGTCTTCGTCTTCTCCGCGTCGCTCGCGGAGGGCAGCCGGTCGGGGGCGTACGGGATGCCGAGGGTGGCACCGTGCGCGATGTCGCTCTTGTCGATCTCCTTGCCGGAGACCTCCAGGACGCTGCCCTTGCCCTTGTCCAACAGGAGTTTGGCGGAAGCGTAGTTGAGGACGGGGTGCAGCGTCGGGACCTTCTTGCCGCTCGACGTCTCGTCGTTGAGGACGACGTAGCGCGTCGTGGAGTCGCTGTCGACGATGATGTACTGCCCGGGAGTGTCCCAGCCCTGCGGTGCCGTCGGCTTGATCACGCCCCAGGCGATGAACCCCACCACCAGGACGATCCCGAGCGCCAGGCTGGGCGTCACCGTGCGGACCGGACGCGGGGCGCCTTCCTCCGAGCCGCCCGGCGACGGCGCGAGGAAGGCCGCGACGGTGCGCTTGCGAGCGAAGTTGTAGGCGGCGAGCTCGTCCTGACGCTTTGCCATGGTCCCCGTTTCTCCCGTTTCGTACTGCTCGATCCCGTCCGAAGTGCCCGCACTGCACCCACTGTCCGCAGTGCCAACAGTGTCCGGGCCGCAAGCACTGTTCGCAGTGCCCACAGCACCCGCACTGCACGCAGTGACCACAGTGCCCGAGCCGCGTACGCAGTGCCCGGACCGCTCGATCGCGTCTGTGACGTCCGATCGCCGACGCGAAGCGGCTGGGGCACCTTCGGCCGCGCAGGCACCTACTATGCCCTGCGCCGCGCGAGGACGGTTCACCAGGTGTTCGGCCGACCCCGCATCTTCACAGAGCTTCACCACAGCGCTCCACCACGCGGGGCGGGTCCGTGACAGGGTGGCCACCTGGGGTTTCGGTGTCCCGTGTGTCGCCCGCCGTCGCGCAACGGGTACCGTGAGCCGCCCACATGGTTGTCGTGGGCCCAGCGAGCGGCCACTGAATTCGCGAAAGGGATGTCCCGGGGGATGAGCAGCGCTACGAGCACTCGGCGCGGACGCCGCGCACAGCAGCCACAAGGGGGCCCGGGCGACAGACGTACGACGGCTGCCCCGCCCGCCGCCGCGTCGCCGCGCACGCTGCCCCGGCCGGGCGGCCTGGGGCCGGTACGACTGCAACAGCTCATCCTGGTGGAACTCGCGGCGGCCGTCCTGCTCGCCGCATGGGCCGCCGACGTGTCCTGGCTGCTGGTGCCGGCCGGCGTGGTGGCCGTCCTGCTGCTGCTCCTGGCGGTCCTGCGCCGGGCCCGACGGCCCCTGCCCGAGTGGTACGAGACCACGCGCGCCCTCCGGCAGCGCCGCCGCGACGCCAAGCTGCCCGTGCCGCCCGGCACGGAGGCGATGCTGGCCCCGGTCGTGGAGTGCGACCCCGCCCTGCGGACGTACGCCTTCGTCTCCCGTGACAACCGCCAGATCGGCATGATCGGCGACGGGACCTTCCTGACGGCCGTCCTGTTCGTGCAGCCCGCCGACGAACCGCTGCGCCCCGCGGCGGCCCACCGTCAACTGCCGCTGAAACTCGTCCAGGACGCCCTGGAGGTCGACGGCATCCGGCTCGCCTCCGCGCAGGTCGTGCAGCACACCCAGCCGGCGCCCGCCCCGCACCTGCCCCAACAGTCGCTCGCCGCACGGTCGTACGGCCCCCTGCAGGCCCAAGTCGGTTCGCCCGCACTGCGCCTGACCTGGGTCGCCCTCAAGCTCGATCCCGAGCTGTGCCCGGAGGCGGTGCAGGCGCGCGGGGACGGTGTTCCCGGGGCGCAGAGGGCGCTGCTGCGGGTGGCCGACCAGCTGTCGAGCCGGCTGGCCGGCGCCGGCTTCAAGGCGACCATCCTCGACGAGACCGAGCTGGTGCAGGCGTTGGCGACGTCCAGCTGCCTCAACCCGCGCGCCAGCCAGCAGCACGCCGCCCAGGACGGGCGGAGCCAGCGCCGTACGGTCGAGGCGGTGAAGACCTGGCGGGTCGACGACCGCTGGCACACCACCTACTGGGTGTCCCGCTGGCCGCAGTTGGGCAACGGCGGGGTGTCGCTGCCCGAGCTGGTCACGCGGCTCACCTCGCTGCCGGTGCTCGCCACGACGTTCAGCATGACCCTGAGCAAGGCCGGCAACCGCGGTGTCTCGCTCGCCGGACACATTCGGGTGACCGCCCGCGGCGACGACGAACTCGGCCAGGTGGGACGGGAGTTGGAGCGGGCCGCGAGCACCGCCAAGGTCGGTCTCGTCCGTCTCGACCGGGAGCAGGTGCCCGGGGCCCTCGCGACTCTGCCGCTCGGAGGTACCTACTGATGTCCCAGCCCACTCCGGCGATGACTCAGGGACAGCAGGGCCGCGCCGCCGGCCGTACGCCCGCCCACGTGGCCTCGCCCACCGACACCGGCATGATCCCGATCATCCGGCAGCCCGAGCCCCCGCAGCAGCAACGGCGCATCGCCAGCCCGGGGTTTGGGCTGCGCGGGCCGCGCCGCAACCGTCATGTCGTCGCCGCCGAGGAGCTCGCGGCGATCAGCATGCCGATCGGTGACGACGGTGTGCTCATCGGCGCCGACGCGGAGGGGCAGCCGGCCGTGCTCGGCCTGTCCCGGCCGACCCCGTTCGACGTCGTCCTCGTGGGCGGTCTGTGGCTCGCCCAGGTGCTGGCGCTGCGCGCCGCCGCGACGGGCGCGCGCGTGGGTGTCGAGACCGGACGCCCGCAGGCCTGGCAGCAGTTGGCGCAGGCGGCGGGCGGCGGCCAGCAGTGCGTGACGGTGTATCCGGTGGGCCGGGTGCCCGCGCAGGGACCGTCGGTGTCCAGTCCTGTGGTGTTGATCCGGGACTGCGGCATTCGTCCGCCGCGCGGACGGGTGACGTCCGTGCCGTGGCAGGCCGTTGTGACGGTGCTGCCCTTCGTCAGCGAGCACGCGCCGCGCTGGCTGGCCCAGGCCCATCTCGTCGGTGTTCAGCGCATCTCGCCGTTCGAGACGGAGGTCGTGCGCGACACGTTGGGCATTCCCGAGGAGCAACTCCAGCACCTGCCGACCCTTCACGACGGCGTCGCCATGTGGTGCACTCGCAAGCATCAGAAGTTCGTCATGACCGAACCCACCGACGCGGAGACGGGGCTGCTCGGCGTGGCCCGCCGTATGGACTGACGTGTCGTCGTCCGTGGGCGCGGGGGCGGTGCTCGAACGAGCCGCGCCCACGGGGCATTTCGTACGGTCCCCGGGAGCGGTTCGTCAGGACCCTCCGTCCGCGCCCGCGAGGCTCGTCCGCCCCTGCACGCGGAACTTCGCCGTCCGGGGCCGTCCGAGCCCGCGGGGCTCGGCCGTCCGGGGCCCGCGGGGCTCGGCCGTCCGGTCCTGCTGTGCTTGGGCGTCCGGGCCCATGGGGGCTTTTCCGTCCCGCCAAGCGAGTGATTAGGCTTCTGGTGGTGCGGTGACGATCGCAGTCGCGTGGGACTCGCCACTCGGTCCGCCCGGCCGCGACGACGACCAGCTCAGCAGCAGTGGCTGACCAGGAGGCAAGCAGTGAACAGGGATCGGTCCGAGTACAACGGCGGGAGCCCTTCCTCGGACGGGGACGATCACGAGGTGGATCTCACCGGCGAGTTCGAAATCGTCTACACGCCTCCCGCCTGGTACGCACAGAGCACCGGTGGCACGGGCGATGGACAGCAGGACTCCGGCCAGAACTCACCACCACCGCCGACCGGTCCGCCCATCGGATCGCCCACCGGGCCTCCGGGCACCGCGCCGCAGACGCCCGCCGCGCCCCAGGCTCCGGCCCCGGCGCCGCCCGCACCGGCGCAGGGCGCGGCTCCGGAGGGCTACGGCTACCCGCAGCAGGCAGCTCCGGGCACCGCACCCGCGGCGCCCGGCGGGTACGGCTACCCGCAGCAGCCGACGGCCGCCGCACCGCAGCCGGGCCAGGACACGTCCGGCGGCTTCGGCGCACCCCAGGCGCAGCCCCCCGCGCAGCCGCCCGCCCAGCCCGTCGCACCGGCAGCCACGCCGCCCGCCCCCGCGCCCGCGCCCGCGCCGACACCCGCTCCCCAGCAGCAGGCCCCGGCCCAGCAGCCCGCCGCACCCCAGCAGCAGGCGGCCGCCGCCCCGCCCGCGACCCCGCAGCAGGCGCCCGCCCAGCCCTCCGCCGCGCCCGGCTTCCCCGTGCTGCGCCCGGTCGACGAGGAGACCCCGTCGAGCGCGCCCACCACGGCCACCCCGGCGGCCGGCGTCCCGACGGCCACCCCCGAGCACCCCGAGCAGCCCGAGGAGCCCGAGGAGCCGGAGCTCAACCACGTCGCCGCCGCCGAAGAGGCGGCCCGCCTCTTCGGCGGGGGCGACGACGAGGAGCCGGAGGAGACCTCCGTAGACGAGAGCGAGCCGCACTCCCCGACCACCGCCCAGGACGACGAGTCCGCCCAGGACACTTCCGGCGCCGGCTCCCCCGCGCAGCCGGACGCCGAGCCGGAGCCGGCGTCCGCGCCCCCCGCGCCCTCCGCCCAGGTGCCGGCCGAGCCGCCGCAGGCCACCCACCCGGCCGGGCAGCCCCCCGTACCGCCGCAGGGTGCCCCCGGACTGCCGCCGCTGCCACAGGGCTTCGTCCCCGCGGACCCGGCCCAGGCCGCCGCCGCGCAGCAGCCCGGCCACCCGGACCCGCAGGCGGGCCCCTACGGCTATCCGCAGCAGGCACCCCAGCCGGGACAGCCGCATCCGGGACAGCCGCCCGTCCAGCACGCCCAGCCCCAGCAGGGCCAGCCGCCGGGCCGGCCCCAGCCCCCGGCCGGATACGGCTACCCCCAGGCCCCCGGCCAGCCCGGCCAGTTCGGCCAGCCCGCCCAACAGCCGCCCGCGCAGGGCGGTTTCGGCCCGGTGGCCGCGCACCCCGGCCAGCCCGCACCGGTCGACCCCCGGCAGGCGCCCCAGCCCCCGCAGCCCCCGCACCCGCAGCAGGCCGGCTACGGCTATCCCCAGACACCCCAGGCACCCCACGCACCGCAGGCGCCCCAGTCCCCCCAGCCCCACCCGGCCCAGCCGCAGCCCCACCCCGGGCCGCCCCCGGCCGCCGGATACGGCTACCCCCAAACCCCCGGCCAGCCGGGCCAGCCCGTCCAGCCTCCGCAGCCCGGCTACGGCTACCCGCCCCACCAGCAGCCGCAGCCTCAGCCTCAGCCGCAACCCCCCACACAGCCCCAGCCCCCCGCCGGCTACGGATACCCCCAGCCCGACCAGGCCCAGCACCCGCAGCCGCCCGCGCCGCAGCCCCCCGCCCAACCCCAACCCCAGCCGCAGGCCCAGCAGCAGCCCCCCACCCCCTACGGCAACCAGGGCGCCCCGGCCGCCCAGGGCGGCTGGACCGCTCCTCCGGGTCCGCAGGCCGGTCCCGGTGCGCCCCCGCAGCAGCAGGCCGCGCCCGGCACGCCGCTCGGCTACAACGCCGCCGTCGAGCTCTCCTCGGACCGGCTGCTGCGCAACCAGCCGAAGGCCCGCAAGAACAATCAGGGCCCGTCGCGCTTCAAGCTCGGTGCCAAGAAGGAGCAGGCCGAGCGGGAGCGGAAGCTCGGGCTGATCCGTACGCCGGTGATGTCCTGCTACCGGATCGCGGTCATCAGCCTCAAGGGCGGTGTCGGCAAGACCACGACGACCATGTCGTTGGGCGCGACGCTCGCCACCGAGCGGCAGGACAAGATCCTGGCGATCGACGCCAACCCGGACGCCGGCACCCTCGGCCGCCGGGTGCGGCGCGAGACGGGAGCCACCATCCGTGACCTGGTGCAGGCGATCCCGCAGCTCAACAGCTACATGGACATCCGCCGCTTCACCTCGCAGGCGCCCTCGGGTCTGGAGATCATCGCCAACGACGTGGACCCCGCGGTCTCCACGACGTTCAACGACCAGGACTACCGGTCCGCGCTGGACGTGCTGGGCAAGCAGTACCCGATCATCCTCACCGACTCGGGTACCGGTCTGCTCTACAGCGCGATGCGCGGGGTCCTCGACCTGGCCGACCAGCTGATCATCATCTCCACCCCGTCGGTGGACGGCGCGAGCAGCGCCTCGACCACGCTCGACTGGCTGTCGGCGAACGGCTTCGCCGACCTCGTCCAGCGGTCGGTCACCGTCATCTCCGGTGTCCGCGAGACCGGCAAGATGATCAAGGTGGAGGACATCGTCGCGCACTTCGAGACACGCTGCCGCGGTGTCGTCGTGATCCCCTTCGACGAGCACCTCGCGGCGGGCGCCGAGGTCGACCTCGACATGATGCGGCCCAAGACCCGCGAGGCCTACTTCGACCTCGCGGCGCTGATCGCCGAGGACATCGCCCGTACGCAGCAGGGCTTCGGCAACCCCAACATGCAGTACCAGCAGCCGCAGCAGGGCTACCCGGCCCCGCAGCAGCACCCCCAGCACCCCCAGCAGGAGCTCTACGGACAGCCCGGGCAGCCCCAGCCGGGTCAGGGCTGGGGTCAGCCCCCGCAGCAACCCGCACCGGGCCAGGGCTGGCAGCAGCAGCAGCCGGCGCCGCCGCCGCAGGACCCGCAGCAGGGTCAGCCCGGTGCCGTACCGCCGGGCTGGACGCAGCAGTAGTCCCTACGACGACGAAGGGCGGCCGGTGCCTTGAGGCACCGGCCGCCCTTCGTCGTCGTAACAGGGGCCGTCTTGACAAGGGCCGTCGTAACAAGGGCCGCGGCTACGGCTGCTCGGCGGCGGCCACCAGCTCGCGGCAGCGCTTCACGTCCTCGGCCATCTGCTCCAGCAGACCCTCGAGGGACTCGAACTTCGCCTGCCCGCGCACGAAGGCCAGGAAGTCCACCGCCACGTGCAGCCCGTACAGGTCGAGCCCGACGCGGTCGATCGCGTACGCCTCCACCGTGCGCTCCGTGCCGTCGAACTGCGGGTTCGTGCCGACGGAGATCGCGGCCGGCATCGCCTCGCCGTTCACGTGCAGCCAGCCGGCGTAGACGCCGTCGGCGGGTACGGCGGTGTGGGGCAGCGTCTCGACGTTGGCGGTCGGGAAGCCGAGTTCCCGGCCCCGCTGCGCGCCGCGGACGACGACGCCCTCCACGCGGTGCGGCCGGCCGAGGATCTCGGCGGCGCCCTGGACGTCGCCCTCGGCGATCAGCCGCCGGGTGAGGGTGGAGGAGAACGGCTCGCCGCCGCCCGCCTCGCCGGTGACGTACAGGTCGACGACCTCGACCTCGAAGTCGTACACCCGGCCCTGCTCGACGAGGAACTCGACGTTTCCGGCGGCCTTGTGGCCGAAGCGGAAGTTGGGGCCCTCGACGACCGCCTTGGCGTGCAGCTTGTCGACCAGGACCTTGACGACGAAGTCGGCCGGCGACAGCTTCGAGAACTCCTTGGTGAAGGGCAGGATCAGGACCGCGTCCACGCCCAGGTCCGCCATCAGCTCCGCGCGGCGGTGGTGGGCTGCGAGCAGGGGCGGGTGGCTGCCGGGTCGGACGACCTCGCTGGGGTGCGGGTCGAAGGTGACGACGACGGAGGGGACGCCCAGCTCGCGGGCGCGGTCCACGGCATGCCGGATGATCAGCTGGTGCCCGCGGTGCACCCCGTCGTAGGAACCGATGGTGACGACGCTGCGCCCCCAGTCCTCGGGGATGTCCTCCAAGCCACGCCAGCGCTGCACTGTGACCGCTCCTCGAACCCGTGTCCGTGTGTACCGACCTCTTACGCAGGTCTAAGGGTGCCATGCCGGGCCGACCTCGCCTGCATCGGCATGGGGGCTGTGACCCGACGCACGTGGTGGGAGCGGTTCAGGCGGGGACGCGGACGCCCGCCAGGTTCTCGATCATCCGGCGGGTGCTGGGGCCCACCACCGCCGCCCAGGCCTGCGGGGTGTCGTTGAGCCACCCGGCCATCCGGGCCGCGAAGCCGGGCACCTGGCGGCCCAGGTCCACCAGGCCGCGGTCGAAGCGGGCCGCGCCGTCCGGGGTGCGGACGAGCAGCAGGCCGGTGCGGTGGACGAGCTCGCGGACCTCTTCGCCGTCGGAGCGGGCGGTGGCGCGCAGCAGGGCGTCCAGGACGGCCGGGGCGTGTTCGTGGGCGAGGAGGAAGTCGAGGAGCTCGCGGCGCAGCGGGCGGGAGGCGGGGGTGCCCGGCGCGACGAGTACGGCGGCGAGCGCGGCCCGTACCTCCTCCGGGCCGCCGTCGAGGAGGCCGGTGACCAGCGGCAGCAGTACGGCGCGCGCCTCGGGCCCCTGGTCCAGGCGCCGGTCGACGTACGCGGCGACGTCGTCCGCGGTCTCCGGACGCCGCTCGACGGCCTCGCGGACCAGGACGGCGACGCGGCGGGCCAGCGGGGGCGTGGTGACGTCGGCGAGCGTGCGCAGCGCGTCTGCGGCGTCACCACGCCCGCGCAGCCGCCGGCGGAAGGCGTCCAGGACCTGTTCCGGATGCGTGGTCAGGGCGGCGACCAGGGCGCTCGGCGGGAAGTGCGGGTCACCGGCCGCGAAGTGCCCCAGCGCCTGCGGGAGATGGCGGGCGCGCGTGCGGGGGTCGCGTACGAGAAGGGCGAGCGCGCCGCCGTGCAGGGTGGCGTCGGTGGGGCGGGCGAGCAGGGCGAGGGCCGCGTGGCGCAGCAGTTCGCGATCGGCCTCCGTACGGACGTGGGGCGCGGCCCGCAGCCCGTACGCGACCGCCGCCACCCGCCGGGCCGGCCGCTCGTCGTGTGTCCAACGGCCGACGGCCCGGCAGACGGCCGACGGCTCGTCCTCGGCGAGCACCGCGAGCAGTTCGTCGGCCCGCCGGTGCGCGCAGTCGACGAGCACCTCGGTCAGGTCGTCCAGGGCGAGGTGCCGATGGGTGTGCAGCAGCGCCTGCGCGGCCTTCGCGACGGTCGCGTGCGGGGTCGCCGGGAGCGGCCGGTCGTCGTCGAACCAGCGGGTGAGGAGCGGTTGTACGACGGTGGGGCCGGCGGCGAGGAGACGGGAGGCGGCGTCGAGGAAGCGGGGTGCGGGGGCCGCCGCCGGGTCCTGCGGGGGGCCGTCGGCGGGCAGGAGCCGGCGCAGGAGGTCGAGGCGTTCGGGCGCGGGGAGGGGCAGGTCGGTCCAGAAGGCGGGGCCGAGGGCACCCCGCCCGGTGCTCGTCGATGCCATGGGATTGTCGGCCAGTTGTCGCAGTACGCCGAGATACGGCGTCGCGTCCGGTACCCGCAGCAGGGTCTCGGTGAGCAGACGGGCGGCCCACCAGGAGTCCGGATCGTCGCGCAGGGCGCGGGCCAACTCCTCGAGGCGGAGGGCGAGTCGGCGGGTGCCGTGGTCCCGGGCCAGCATGAGCAGGGCCTGTACGACGGGGCCGATGCGGTGGTGCGGCACGGGGACGGGGTGGGCGGGGGTGGCCGGGCGGTGGACCAGCGCGCGCAGGGCCTCGTCCAGGTCGAGGTGCATGCCCTGGATCCAGTCGGCGAACTCCTCGTGGGCGAAGCGGTAGCCGGTGCCGGCGGGGACGAGGAGGCCTTCGGTGAGGACGGCGGAGGCCCAGCCGGTGCCGCCGCCGAGCCGTGCCGGGGCCTGGCCCCAGGGGAAGGTCTCCTCGAACGCCGCCCGGTCCAGCTCGCCCTGGCCGGGGCCCAGGCTGCGCCGGGCGGCCTCGTGGACCTGTCCGCAGACCTTGGCCGCGAGACGGCGTACGGCCGTGCCGCGCAGGCCGTTTCCGGCGGCCAGCCGGACGGCGATGCGCAGGCACATGAGGTCGAGGTGGGCGGAGAAGACGTCGTCGCGGTCCACGCGGGCGCCGGGGCCGTCGGGCAGGGCGGCGAGAACCTCGGAGAGCAGCCGGAGGGCGAGGGGATGCCGGGCGTCCGCCCCCACGAGGGTGCCCTCGGGCACGCGATAGAGTCCGCGGGCCGTACGGGCCTCGCCCTCCCGAAGATCCCCGAGCCGCACACAGGGCGGCTCCCCCGCGTCCCAGGACTCGACGCCACCACGCCCCGCACCGCCCACGTCCGAACGCCCGCCGCCCCCAACAGCCGAACCGGCCACTCCCGAAGCGCCGCCCCCAACAGCCGAACCGGCCACTCCCGAAGACCCGGCCGGACCCGTCGCTCCCCGGGACCCTGCGCCGCCCGCAGCCGGGTCCGCCCACCCACTCGGGTCGTACAGCAGCTCCCGTGGGAAGTCCGCGCCGGCCCGTTCCCAGTACTCCTGTCGGCATGCCACCACCAGGCGTGCGCCCGTGGTCCGCAGCCAGGCTGCCGTGCCCTCCGTCCACTGCGGCAGGCGGTGGGCCAGGATCGGGGGCATTTCCTCGGGGCCGTCGAGGAGGAGCAGCAGGGGGCGGCCGGCGGCGTCGGCGATGCGGGCCAGGCGTTCCGGGCCGAGGTCGCCGAGGTCCGGCACGGCGGCGGACCGGGATGCGGCGACGATGCGTGCGGCGCGGGTCAGCGCCCGGCGTGCGGCGTCCGCGACCGATGTGTCGTCGTCCCGCAGGTCGGCGCCGCGCAGCCACAGCGTGGGGGCCGGTTCGGTGCCGCGGTTGCGCCGGGCGGCGAGGGCGGCGAGTTCCGTCGTACGGCCGCTGCCCGGTGCGCCGACCAGGCCCAGTACGGCGGTCGGGGCGTCCGCCCGGGTGAAGCGGGTGAACTGCCGTACCGTCTCGACGCGTTCGACCGGCGACACCACCGCCGTCTCCCGGACGTGGCCGAGCGTCCCCGGCGGCCCGTCCTGCGCCACCGAGGTGGCCGTCAGTTCCAGGACCCCGGCGAGGTTGAGGTCGGCTCCGTAGGCGGGGACCGTGGCCGTGTTCGCGGCGAGGAGGTCGGCCAGGGGCCCGGGCGGTGCCGGGCGCAGGGGGACGGCGAAGCCGGTGGCGCGGTGGCCGTTCTGCAGGGCCGTGCCGAGGACGCCGACGACCGCGCCGGTGCCGGCGTCGAGCACCGGGCCGCCGGCCGCGCCGCCGCCGAGCCGCAGCGCGTCCTGCCCTGCCGTGCCGATGGCGAGTTCCAGGGCGTCGCCGAGGGCGCGGAAGCGGTCTGTCGCCGCGTAGGTGACGGAGGTCGCGGCCAGGACGCGCGCCTCGCGCCAGCAGCCGGCCGCCAGCCGCACGTAGGTGCCGGTCTCGACGCGGTCGCGGGTGGTGACCGGCAGCGGCTCCACGCCGAGACCCTCGGTGCGTACGAGGGCCAGGTCCAGGTCCGGCAGCGCCGTCACGGCCTCCGCGGTGACCAGGCAGCTGCGGTCGCCGTCGGCGCGCAGCACCAGCCTGGGCAGTCCGTCGACCGCCTCGTGGCTTGTGATCACCGTGCCGTGGTGGTCGGCCACGAAGCCGATGCCGCGGGGGCGCCCGGCGAGGTCGTGGATGCGGACGAGAACGTCCTCGGCGGGCTCGTCCCGCGGTGTTCCGGGAGCCGTCGGCCCGTTCGCCGTCGCCCGGCCTACGCCTCCGCCCCGCGGGCCCCCTGCCGCCATGGCGAACCTCCCGCCGTACACCTGCGCCGTACATCCGTGCCCTGACTTCGACGGTAGGCGTGCGGTGATCGGCGGGACAGATGGCGTGGTGAACGCGCCCCCTTCCGCTCCCCCGCTTCACTCCGAGCGCCCGCCCGCACGGGTGAACAGTGGCGGGTCGGTGGATACACCCTAGGGGTGGGGGAACCGAGGGGGGACCGTGGAGCGGCGGCACAACCCCGTGATCGCCGCTCCACGGGCAGACTCCCGGTCTCCCGGTCTCCCGGTCTCCCGGTCTCCCGGTCTCCCCGGTCAGCCGAAGACGGCCAGGCTCTTGGCCTTGCCCCTGTGCGCCTCCACGAGCGCGAGGAAGCGGCCCTCGGGGTCGAAGACGGCGACCGTTCCCGCCGACGCGTACTCGTCGGGCATGTCGAGGCGTACGCCGTTCGTCAGCAGGCGGGCCCGCTTGGCGTCGACGTCCCAGCGGGGGAAGGCGGCCGCGGCCGCCTCGGCGATGGGCATGACGGTGAGCTCCTGCTGGAGCTGCTCCAGCGTCCTCGCCGCGTCCAGCTTGTACGGGCCGACACGGGTGCGGCGCAGGGCGGTCAGGTGGCCGCCGACGCCGAGGTCGGCACCCAGGTCGCGGGCGAGCGCCCGGATGTAGGTGCCGGAGGAGCAGACGACCGAGACGACCAGGTCGACGACGGGGGTGCCGTCCTCGGCGACCGCGTCCCGGACGTCGTACACCGCGAAGGAGGAGACGGTGACCGGGCGGGCGGGAATCTCGAACTCCTCGCCCTCACGGGCCCGCTTGTACGACCGCACGCCGTCGATCTTGATGGCGCTGACCTTGGACGGCACCTGCATGATCTCGCCGGTGAGCTTGGCGATCCCGGCGTCGATCGCGTCCCGGGCGACCTTCGAGGCGTCTTGCGACCCCGTGATCCCGCCCTCCGCGTCGTCGGTGACCGTCGTCTGCCCGAGGCGGATCGTGCCCAGGTACTCCTTCTCGGTGAGCGCCAGATGGCCCAGCAGCTTGGTCGCCTTCTCCACGCCCAGCACGAGCACGCCCGTCGCCATGGGGTCGAGGGTGCCCGCGTGTCCGACGCGGCGCGTCTTCGCGATGCCGCGCATCTTGGCGACGACGTCGTGCGAAGTGAAGCCCGACGGCTTGTCGACGATGACAAGCCCGTCGGGCGTGATGGTCTTCTGCGTCATTCGGCGGTGTCGTCCTCGTCCTCACCCGGCTTCTTGTACGGGTCCGCCTCACCGGCGTAGGCGGCACCCGCCGAGACCTCGCGCACCTTCGCGTCGGACTGGCGCGCCTTGTCGAGGAGGTCCTCGATGGTGCGGGCGTTGTCCGGCAGGGCGTCGGCCACGAAGGCCAGCGTCGGCGTGAACTTCACGCCGGCCGCCGCGCCGACCGCGGAGCGGAGCACGCCCTTGGCGCTCTCCAGACCGGCGGCCGCGGCGGCCCGCTCCTCGTCGTCGCCGTAGACGGTGTAGAAGACGGTCGCCTCCCGCAGGTCCCCGGTGACACGGGTGTCCGTGATGGTGACGTGGGAGCCGAGCCGCGGGTCCTTGATCCCGCGCTGCAGCTTCTGGGCCACCACCTCTCGGATGAGGTCCGCCAGCCTCTTGGCACGCGCGTTGTCGGCCACTGGTCCGTCTCCTTAGTAACTTCTTGCTGCTTGCTTCAGTCTTCGTCGCTGTGGAGCCTGCGTCGAACCGAGAGCAGTTCCACCTCGGGCCGCGCCGCGACCAGCCGCTCGCAGCGGTCGAGTACGTCGCTGAGGTGTCCCGTGTCCCCGGAGACCACCGCCAGCCCGATCTCGGCCCTGCGGTGGAGGTTCTGGTTGCCCGTCTCCGCCGCGCTCACCGCGTACTTGCGCTGGAGCTCGGCCACGATCGGACGGACGAGAGAGCGTTTCTCCTTCAGCGAGCGGACGTCACCGAGGAGCAGGTCGAAGGACAGAGTCCCCACATACATGTGTGTCCGGATGTCCCGCCGGTTCGGGGTACGGGCGCCACGCTTCGACGCCGATACGGGAACCGTACACGCAACGGCCGGGGCCGATCGACGGAAATTCCTTGAGGGAACTTCCCCGCCGACCGGCCCCGACCGCGTGCTGGATCAGCCGCGCGGCTTCTCGCGCATCTCGTACGTCGCGATGACGTCGTCGACCTTGATGTCGTTGAAGTTGCCGAGGTTGATACCGCCCTCGAACCCTTCGCGGATCTCGGTGACGTCGTCCTTGAAGCGACGCAGACCCTCGATGTTGAGGTTCTCCGCGATGACCTTGCCGTCGCGGATGAGGCGCGCCTTGGTGTTGCGGCGGACCTCGCCGGAGCGGATGAGCACACCCGCGATGTTGCCCAGCTTGGAGGAACGGAAGACCTCGCGGATCTCCGCCGTGCCGAGCTCGACCTCCTCGTACTCCGGCTTGAGCATGCCCTTGAGGGCCGCCTCGATCTCCTCGATCGCCTGGTAGATGACCGAGTAGTACCGGACGTCCACGCCCTCGCGCTCGGCCATCTGCGCCGCGCGGCCGGCCGCGCGGACGTTGAAGCCGATCACGATGGCGTCCGAGCCCATCGCCAGGTCGATGTCCGACTCCGTGACCGCACCGACGCCGCGGTGCAGGACGCGGATGTCGACCTCTTCGCCGACGTCCAGCTGGAGCAGGGACGACTCGAGCGCCTCGACGGAACCGGAAGCGTCACCCTTGATGATGAGGTTGAGCTGCTGGACCTCGCCGGCCTTGAGCACCTTGTCCAGGTCCTCGAGGGAGACACGGCGCGTGCGCTTGGCGAACGCGGCGTTGCGCTCACGGGCGGCGCGCTTCTCGGCGATCTGACGGGCCGTACGGTCCTCGTCGACCACCAGGAAGTTGTCGCCCGCGCCCGGGACGTTGGTCAGGCCCAGGACCTGGACCGGCGTCGCGGGTCCGGCCTCGGCGACGTTGTTGCCGTTGTCGTCGAGCATGGCCCGCACGCGGCCGTAGGCGTCGCCCACGACCATCGTGTCGCCGACCCGCAGGGTGCCTCGCTGGACGAGGACCGTCGCCACGGCACCGCGGCCGCGGTCGAGACGGGACTCGATGCTGATGCCCTGCGCGTCCTGGTTCGGGTTGGCCCGCAGGTCGAGCGAGGCGTCGGCCGTGAGGATCACGGCCTCCAGCAGGGAGTCGATGTGCAGACCCTGCTTGGCGGAGATGTCGACGAACATCGTGTCGCCGCCGTACTCCTCGGCCACCAGCCCGTACTCGGTGAGCTGACCGCGCACCTTGGTCGGGTCGGCGCCCTCGACGTCGATCTTGTTGACCGCGACGACGATCGGGACGTCGGCCGCCTTGGCGTGGTTGAGCGCCTCGACCGTCTGCGGCATGACGCCGTCGTTGGCCGCGACGACCAGGATCGCGATGTCGGTCGACTTCGCACCACGGGCACGCATGGCGGTGAACGCCTCGTGACCCGGGGTGTCGATGAAGGTGATCTTGCGCTCTTCGTCGTTGACCTGGGTGGCGACCTGGTAGGCACCGATGTGCTGGGTGATGCCGCCGGCCTCGCCCGCGATGACGTTCGTCTTGCGGATGGCGTCGAGCAGTCGGGTCTTACCGTGGTCGACGTGACCCATGACGGTGACGACCGGCGGACGGACCACCAGGTCCTCCTCGTCGCCCTCGTCCTCGCCGAACTCGATGTCGAAGGACTCGAGCAGCTCGCGGTCCTCCTCCTCGGGGCTGACGATCTGAACCGTGTAGTTCATCTCGTCGGCGAGGAGCTGCAGCGTCTCGTCGGAGACGGACTGCGTGGCCGTGACCATCTCGCCGAGGTTCATCATCACCGCGACGAGCGACGCCGGGTTGGCGTTGATCTTCTCCGCGAAGTCGGTGAGGGAGGCACCGCGCGACAGGCGAATGGACTCGCCGTTGCCGCGAGGCAGCATCACGCCGCCGACCGACGGGGCCTGCATGGCCTCGTACTCCTGGCGCCGCTGCCGCTTCGACTTGCGGCCACGGCGCGCGGGACCGCCGGGACGACCGAAGGCGCCCTGCGTGCCACCACGACCGCCCGGACCACCGGGACGACCGCCGAAGCCGGGACGACCGCCGCCGCCCGCACCGGGACCACCGGGACGCCCGGCGAAACCGCCGCCACCGCCACCGGGACCGCCGGGACGACCGGCGAAGCCGCCGCCACCGCCGCCGGGACGACCGGCGAAGCCGCCGCCGCCCGGACGACCGCCGCCGCCACCGGGGCGACCGCCGCCGCCGGGACCACGACCGCCGGGACCGCCGCCACCGGGGCGGGGGCCGGCAGCGGGACGCTGCGGCATCATGCCGGGGTTGGGACGCGGGCCGCCGGGGCCGCCGCCGGGACGGGGACCGCCCTGCGGACGGGGCATGCCGCCCGGGGTGGGACGCGGACCGCCCGGAGACTGCGGACGGGGACCGCCCGCGGCGCCCTGGGGACGCGGACCGCCCTGACCCTGCGGCCGCGGGGCGCCGCCGGGAGCACCGGGGCCACCCGGGCCGCCGGGACGCGGGGCACCGCCCGGACGGGGCGCCTGCGGGCGCGCCATGCCGGTGGAGCCGCCGGAGGTGAAGGGGTTGTTGCCCGGACGGGGACCGGCCGGACGGGCGCCGGGACGCGGCGCCTGGCCACCCGGACGCGGGGCGCCGGGACGGTCGCCGCGGTCACCGCGGCCCTGGCCGCCCTGACCGGGACCACCCGGACGCGGGGCGCCCGGACGGGGAGCCTGGGCACCCGGACGCGGAGCGCCGGGACGCGGGCCGGAACCGGAACCCTGGGCCGGAGCGGCCGGAGCCGCCGGCGGGGCCGTGAACTCGGGCGTCGTCGGAGCCGGGGACGCCGGGGCGGGCCGCGGCGCGGGCTTCGGGCCCGGGGTGGGACGGGGGCCGGGAGCGGCCGGCGCGGCGGGAGCCGCGGGCCTCTCGGCGGCGGCCGGCTTGGGGGCCGGCGGACGCGGGGCGGCCGGACGGGCTGCCTGCGCGGGAGAGGGGGCCGCCGGACGAGCCGGGGCGGCCTTGCGTGCGGGGGCGGACTTGCCGCCTCCGTTGCCCTGCTGGAGGGCGTCCGTCAGTTTACGGACGACGGGCGCTTCGATGGTCGAAGACGCCGAACGGACGAATTCACCGAGTTCCTGGAGCTTGGCCATGACGACCTTGCTCTCAACCCCGAACTCCTTGGCGAGTTCGTATACCCGGACCTTAGCCACTTCGCTCCTTTTAGGTCCGGGTGCGTCCGGACCGTCGCTACTTCATGGGCGTACTCATCGCGTGCTCATCGAGTGCTCATCGCAATCTCGACCTACTTCCAACTCGCGGGGTACCAGGGCCGCACGGGGGTTCCGTACGACTCTCCTTGCGGTGTTGCCTGCTCAGCAACTCTCTGACTGTTCGACGTAGTGGCGCAACGCCTTTGTGTCGAGCGCTCCCGGGGCGCGCAACGCCCGCGTGAACGCCCGGCGGCGTACCGCCTGGTCGAGACAGACCAGCGCGGGGTGTACATACGCACCCCGGCCGGGCAGCGTACCGCGAGGATCAGGGACACACTCGTCCTTGATCGCCACGATCCGCAACAGGTCCGGCTTGGCCGCTCGTTCCCGGCAGCCCACACAGGTGCGTTCAGGGCATACTCGGGCGTGCGTCCGGCCAGACACTGCTAAGTCTACCTCCCCGTACCGACCTCACCCCTCTGGGTGAGGAATCGAACGGTTGTTGTCGTGATCCAAGCGACGTGCGGCTTGGATCTATTCCCCGGTCTGCTCCGTGTCGGGGCGGATGTCGATCCGCCAGCCGGTCAGACGGGCGGCGAGGCGGGCGTTCTGGCCCTCCTTGCCGATCGCCAGCGACAGCTGGTAGTCCGGCACCGTCACGCGCGCGGAGCGGGCGGCGAGGTCGACGACCTCCACCTTGGAGACCCGGGCCGGCGAGAGCGCGTTCGCGACCATCTCGGCCGGGTCGTCCGACCAGTCGACGATATCGATCTTCTCACCGTTCAGCTCGCCCATGACATTGCGCACACGTCCGCCCATGGGACCGATGCAGGCGCCCTTGGCGTTCAGGCCCGAACGGGTGGACCGTACGGCGATCTTGGTGCGGTGACCCGCCTCACGGGCGATCGCGGCGATCTCGACCGACCCGTCGGCGATCTCCGGCACCTCCAGGGCGAAGAGCTTCTTCACCAGGTTGGGGTGCGTGCGCGAAAGGGTCACGGACGGACCGCGGACGCCCTTGGCCACCCGTACGACGTACGAGCGCAGCCGCATGCCGTGCGGGTAGGTCTCGCCCGGCACCTGCTCCTGCACCGGCAGGATGGCCTCGAGCTTGCCGATGTCCACGAGCACGTTCTTCGGGTCGCGGCCCTGCTGGACCACGCCGGTGACGATGTCGCCCTCGCGGCCGGCGTACTCGCCGAGCGTCGCGTCGTCCTCGGCGTCGCGCAGCCGCTGCAGGATGACCTGCTTGGCGGTGGTGGCGGCGATACGGCCGAAGTCGGACGGGGTGTCGTCGAACTCGCGGGGCTCCTGGCCCTCCTCGAGGTCCTCGGGGTCTTCCTTCGCCCACACGACCACGTGACCGGACTCACGGTCGAGCTTCACGCGCGCGTGGCGGTGGCTTCCCTCCGTGCGGTGGTAGGCGATGAGGAGGGCCGACTCGATCGCCTCGACCAACAGGTCGAAGGAGATCTCCTTCTCCCGTACCAAGCCCCGCAGGGCACTCATGTCGATGTCCACGGCTACGCCTCCTCTTCCTTCTCGGTGTTCTTGTCGTCTTCCTTGCGGTTGAACTCGACCTGCACGCGCGCCCGGTCGATTTCGGAGAAGGCGAGTCTGCGGCTGGTGGCCTTGCGGCCCTTGACGCCGGGCACTTCGAGGTCGAGGCCCTCGTCGTCCACCTTCAGGATCCTGGCGACCAGTTCCCCGCCCTCGGCGGGCTGGAACTTCACCAGGCGGCCCACGGCACGCACGTAGTGGCGGTGCTCCCTGAGCAGGCGCTCCGCGCCGGGGGTGCCGACCTCGAGGGTGTACTCTCCCTCGCCCATCGCGTCGGTCTCGTCGAGCTTCGCCGAGAGCGCGCGGCTCACATCGGCGATCTGGTCCAGGTCCGCCCCGGTGTCGGAGTCGACGACGACGCGCAGCACCCGCTTGCGTCCGACGGAGTCCACCGCGATCTCTTCGAGATCCAGGCCCTGGGAGGTGACGAGCGGTTCCAGGAGCTCTCGCAGCCTCTCGCTCTGGGTGGTGCTCATCCGGGTGACTCCTCGGCCGCGTGTGCTGTTGTGGGATGGGTCGCGTGTCTGGTCAAAGGGTATCCGGTCGCAAGGGGTGTTGCCGTCCAGTGCGCACGGGCGGTGCCGATGAGCGGCACCGGACGGGGACGCGGGTACGGTGATCACGGCGGGCCGGTCTCCCGCCCGTGTGTTCGTACGAGCCCCCCGAGGACGTCAGCCGTGCCGTACCCCCCACCGTCGCGCATCCCCTCGGGGACACGCAGAAGATCCCTGCTCGCCTCGGCCGCCGGTGCCGCCCTGCTGGCGGGCTGCTCGAGCGGCCCCGGGGACTCCGGGAGCACCGGCGGCAGCCCGTCGGTCGCCGAGAAGGCACGCGCGCGTGCGGCGCGGGACAGCGCCGGGCTGGTGGAGCGCTACGACGCCGCGATCGCCGCGTTCCCGGGGCTGGCGGAGCACCTGGCGCCGTTGCGGGCGGAGGTGGTCCGGCACACGGAGGCGTTCGGCGGGGTGCGCAAGGCCGGGGAAAAGGCTTCCCCCACGGCGCCCCCTTCGGCTTCCGTCTCCGCCTCGGCTTCCCCGCCGGCGGACGAGAAGGACGCCCTCACCGGCCTCGCCGCCGCCGAACGGGCCCTCGCCGACAGGCGGACGGCCGCCCTGCTGGAGGTACCCGGTGAGCTGGCGCGGCTGATGGCCTCGGTCGCGGCGGCCGGCGCGGTGCACGCCTATCTGCTGGCGGAGGGTGCCCGGTGAGCGAGCAGCAGACCCTGAAGGCCCTGCAGGCGGCGCTGTCCGCCGAGCACGCCGCCGTGTACGGCTACGGCGTGGTCGGCGGCCGGATCGGCGAGAGCCGTCGTACGGAGGCCAGGGCGGCGTACGACGCCCACCGTGCCCGGCGCGACGCGCTGGTCCGCGACATCCGGGCCCTCGGCGGCACGCCGGTGGCCGCGGCGGCCGGGTACGCGCTGCCGTTCCCGGTGCCGGACTCGGCCGCGGCCGTGCGGCTGGCCGCCGAGCTGGAGGACCGGGTGGCCGACGTGTACTCCGACGTGGTGCGGGCCACCGGCGGCACGCGGCGCGACGCGGCCGCGCGGGCCCTGCGGGAGGCGGCGGTGCGGGCCGTGCGCTGGAGCGGGGAGAGCGTAGCCTTCCCTGGGCTCGCGGAGCGGGCGGCCACCACGTCCGCCTCACCGACGCCCTCGGCTTGACCGGCAGCGAAGGGAACGACTCGCGCATGGCATTCGAACCGCCGCAGCGTCTGGTGAGGGCGCTCGGCGAGACGGCACCGGACGGTGACGACTGGCTGGAGAGGCTGCCCGAGGCGGCACAGCGGGCCGTCGCGCTACGCGAGTTGACCGTGGAGCGGGTGCAGGTGCCCGGCGGGCGCAGCAGCCTGGTGGTGCTGGTCCGGCACTCCGACGGCAGCCCGGCCGTGCTCAAGCTGGCTCCGCCGCGGTTCCGGCCGGAGGCGGAGCGGGCGGCGTTGGCGCGCTGGGGCGGGGCGGGTGCCGTGCAGCTCGTCGAGGAGTCCCCGCAGGAGGGTGTGCTGCTGCTGGAACGGCTGCACCCCGATGTGTCGGTGCGGTCGCTGCCCGAGGCGAAGGCGCTGCTGGAGGCGGCGGGCACCTTGCGACGGCTGTGGGTGGAGCCGCCGGACGGCCACGCCTTCGAAAGCGTCGCCGAGCGGACCGAGCGGCAGGCGGCGGCCATGCGGGCGAGTGCGGGCGCGGAGGTCGTACCGCTCGTGGACGCGGCGCTCACGGCGCGTGCGGAGCTGCTGGACTCCTCGCCCGAGCGGCGGCTGCTGCACGGCACGTTCCGGCAGAGCAAGGTCCTCGCGGGTGAGCGGATGCCCTGGCTGGCCGTGGGACCCGATCCGGTGGTCGGCGAGTGCGCGTTCGATCTGGCGCGGCTCGTGCGGGACCGGGTGGAGGACCTGATCGCCTCGCCGTCGGGGGCGGCGACGACCCGGCGGCGGGTGAAGCGGCTCGCGGAGTCGCTGGACGTGGACCAGGAGCGGTTGCGGGGGTGGACGTTGTTCCGGGCCGTGGAGTCGGGGGTGCGGGCCCTTCGGGTGGGACGCCCGAAGGACGCGGAGCTGTTGCTCGAGTTCGCCGGGTGGCTGTAGCGCGGACCGGCTCGCAGGGCCGCTTGTCCGCTGCCGATCGGCGCGAACGCTCCGGCGACGGCCGTCAGTGTGACGGCCGTCGCTGTCGGCGCCTGCATCCAGGCGCCCCGAAGCGTTCCTGAGCAGCTCCTTTACGCGGTGAGGCGGGCGATCGCCTCGTCCACCGTCAGCTCCTCGCGCTCACCGGTCCTGCGGTCCTTCAGCTCCAGCACACCGTCGGCGGCGCGACGGCCGGCGACCAGGATCTTCGGTACGCCGATCAGCTCGGAGTCGGTGAACTTCACGCCCGGCGAGA